>JBAUXO010000146.1:0-95054 GCA_049584315.1 Candidatus Sulfotelmatobacter sp.
CTTCGTCGCACTTGAGGAGCCTTTAGCGTGCGACCGAGGAAAACGCAGAGTTCGAGAAGATTCCGCTTGGGACGCACGAAGAAGTAGCAGGACTTGCGCGAGAACATGATTGACTTGTGCGAAGCGTAAATCCGTTGATCGCCGAAGGAAACGGCTGTCTCGCGCAGCCGTTCCCAAGCATCCCGCAGATCGTCGGAGAGTTCCCGCGTCAGAGCCGCTTCAGTGGTCGTCCAACAGTCGTGCTCTTCTCCATCCTCGATCCACTGCTTGCAGTGATAACACTCTCGACCTGCCATACTGCAAATTGTAATGGCGATGACTGAAGAAGTGGCACGGCTCATACACTCCACCGCGAAGTCAACACCGGACACCGCTTCGCGCACTGCGCTGGAAACTCTCTCCTTCGAGCCGTAGAATCAACCCACCTATGCTCGATTAGTTGGAGCGCCGATGGCTCAAACATCCGACATATCCGAGGCGTTGATACGTGAGATTCGCCTTTTTGTTTTTCGTCAGACTGCCGATACAGCGCGGGTGCCGCAACCGCGTGACATCGCTGCTGCTCTCGGACGACCCCAGTCCGAAGTGGAAGAGGCACTACGGCGCCTTGCTGCGGGTAAAGTCCTGATTCTCGCGCCAAATGATGGCAACATCTGGGCGGCAAATCCGTTCTGCGCCGTCCCTTCTGCTTTTCGAGTTCAAACAAGTGGAAAGTCCTATTGGGGCATCTGCATTTGGGACGCGCTCGGCATCGTGGCGGCACTCGGTGCAGACGCCCTGATCCGCGCAGCCTGTGGTGATTGTGGCGAGCCAATGTTGCTGGAGATTAAAGCGGGGAGGCTAACTCGCAGCGAGGGAATCATTCACTTTGCTGTTCCCGCCCATCATTGGTGGGACAACATTGGCTACACCTGAAGCACGATGCTCCTCTTCCGTGGGGAAGAGCACATTGATCGTTGGTGCCAGAGTCGTGACATCAAGCGCGGTGCAACCCTTACCCCAGAGCAAGGCTGGCAGCTCGCCTACGGCTGGTACAAAGACAAGCTAAGACCCGAATGGAGACGCCACACATTGGAAGAAACCGAGGCGCTGCTTGCTAGCGTCGGACTCACAGGTTCTTTCTGGAACCTTCGGGATTGAACCGGGCTGCGAGCGAACGATAGCTATTGCAATCTCGCGTACTCGGCTTTGGCTTGCTTCAGGTAGGTAAGTCTTGGTTATTCCACGCCGCTAATAGCCCAGATGTCGCCTCCCTCCGGACGGAAGCGGTCGAACATCACCCACTTGCCGTCCGGCGACCAGACTGGGTAGTCGATCCTCACGTTAGAGTCGGGAAATTCGTAGACTTTTTCTGGCTTGCCTCCGTTGGTTGGCGACACCCAGAGCACCCTGTGACCCACGACATCCATGATGAGCGTGCGATCAGGCGAGAACGACATGTGCGAGCCGCCCATCATCGTTTCGGCAAACGGTTGCGGGTTGCCTCCGCTGACGGACACCTTCATCGTTGCAGGCTTTCCGCTGCACGTACAGCGGAAAACGATGCCCGATCCATCGGAAACCCAGCGCATGAAGTGCCCCGTTATCCCGACATTAGTCAGCCGACGCTGGTTGCTGCCGTCAGCATTCATGACCCAGACCTCAAGCCGACCGCTCTCGTCGGACTGGTAGGCGATAAGTCTTGCGTCCGGCGAGTAGAAGGGGTTCAAGTTCACACTGGAATTCGACGTCAGGCGGTTCAGAGTCCCGCTGGCGATCTCGACCTCCCAGATGTTGGGGCTTCCCGAACGGGAAGAGAAGAAAGCGAGCTTTTTTTCGTCAGGAGACCAGTTCGGTTGGAAATCGCCTCCGAGTCCGGTCGTAACTTGCCGTGTGGTTGAGTCAGCGAAGGCGAACAGCCAGATGTTCATATCCCCGGCGCGGTCGGAGTTGAAGGCGATCATGTTGTTGTCTGGCGACCATGCGCCCTGCTGTCCTCTCGTGTCGTGCTGATCACCGCCTCCGGCGTCCCGCTTGGAAGTCCGGTTTGCGGGGAGACCGGAAGCCTCCAAATATCGGCGTTTTGGCGCAGCGTTGCGTAGGCGAGGCGCTTGCCATCAGGCGAGACGGCAACCTCAACGTCCTGCCCGGCTCCAGTGGTCACCTGCTGCAACGAGCCGCTTAGTGCTCCGTCCGCGTTAACTGGCGCTCGCCAGATGTTAATGCCTCCGCTTCGGTACGAGGAGAAATAGATGAACCTGCCCGATGGCGACCATGACGGACGTATGTTTGTGAAGAAGTCGTTCGTGATCCAGTTCATCTGCTTTGAGTCGAGGCTCACTAGGCGAATGTCGAACTTCGTTCCCGCACGATTCTGGAAGACGATCTTCCTGCCATCGGGTGACCAAGCAGGCGCGAGGTGGGCAACCTCCTCGCTTGTGTCCGTCGTGACCTGCTGGGGATTGTGACCTTGGCGGTCGAGCAGCCAGATGCGGCGCGGCCCCGCCCACGACGCATCCACGGCGATGCGCCGCCCATCGGGCGAGTACGCAGGGTTGAAGGCGTTCTCGACCAGCTTGCTTTCTTCGCCGGAAGCGAGGTCGAGCACCCAAACATCCCCATCTTGGAATTGTCCGAAAACGTCGCCCGGCTGTAGCTTGACGCCGGGTTGGCGGGCACGGACGAGCGCAATCTGTTTTTCGTCCGGCGACCACGTGGGCTGGAGTTCGTCAAAATCTCCGTGCGTCAGTTGGGAGTCCTGACCGGAACTCAAGTCCTTGCGGAAAATCTTTCTGATCTTCCCAGCCTCGCCTGTGTAGAGGAGCGCCTTGCCGTTTGGAGACCATGCAGGATACTCCTCAACTCCCTCGGCAAATGTCACCTGTGACAGCGTTGTATGCAATGCGGGACTGGAACCCTTCCATCTGGCACCGATCACGACAAGAATGGCGACGACGGCGATCCCGGAGGCAACGGCAAGCCAACGTGACCACTTTTTCGACGGAGTTACTGACTGCGGCAATGGCACTCGCGCCGACTCAGCATCCCGCTTCAGCCGTTGCAGATCGGTGCGTATGTCGGCAGCATGTTGGTAGCGAAGGTTTCTGTCTTTCTCCAGACACTTGTTGATGATGTCTTCTAATTTGGGCGGAAGGTCGGGGTTCAGCCGCACGGCTGGCGTGGGCGTCCCGTCCAGAATGGTTTTGAAGATGACGCCAGAACTCTCGCCACGGAAAGGCAACGCGCCAGTCGCCATTTCGTACAGAACCGCACCGAATGAGAACAAGTCTGTGCGTGCATCCAGTTCTTTGGCGCGAACTTGTTCCGGGGACATGTAGGCGATGGTTCCAACCGCTTGACCGGGGCTAGTCAAGCGTTCTTCTAGCGCCACGGTCGAAGTGGCTGTCACCCCAGCCTCGCCCAACTTGTTTGGGACGGGCGTCACCTTTGCCAATCCAAAATCCAGAATCTTGGCGTGCCCACGCTTAGTCACGAAAATGTTCGCCGGTTTGATGTCGCGGTGGACAATACCCGCAGAGTGTGCCGCATCGAGTGCGTCGGCGATGTCGATGCCCAGCGATAGCACCTCCTCGCTTTCCATCGGCTTCCCGCCGATTCGGTGCTTCAGCGTCAGCCCGTCCAAGAACTCCATCGCAATAAACGCCTCGCCGTGCTGGTCGTCAATCTCGTAGATCGTGCAGATGTTCGGGTGGTTCAACGCAGACGCCGCTTGCGCTTCGCGTTGGAAGCGGGCAAGAGCTTGGGCGTCCTTGGCTACTTCATCGGGCAGGAATTTCAGGGCGACGAAGCGATGCAGCTTTATGTCCTCTGCCTTGTAGACCACTCCCATCCCGCCGCCGCCCAGCATTTCGAGGACGCGGTAGTGCGAGATGGTCTGTCCGACAAGCTGGGTGGATATGCCCATTGGCAGGAATCATAGGAGGGTGAACGGCACAGGGTCAATGAGCATAGGAAAACCGAGAACTGTCCCTACTGATTGTTTTTCTTCGACTTGCAAGTTGGTGGTCAAAAAGGGGTCTCCCGCAGCAGCCGCAATCGAGTGATTCCATTGATACGAAATTTCCGAACTTGCTAGTCTGCCCGGTATACCTTTTGAGGCTGAACCGAAAAATACTCGACAGAATCTATTTCGATGCCCAGTCGAAAAGCAATATGGCGAAGCTAGGCAACTCGACATTGCAAAGCAGTTCTACGCACACGCCTGCAAGCCTCTGGACAACAGTCAGAACGCATTGCGGATCGTGCGCGAATCTACGGAAGGCAAGTAGCACTCAATACGCTCCAAACAGCAAGCCTTCTAAGGCCATTTTTCGCGCCTGCCACAACTCCCGCTCTTGGCCTTTCACCTTCAGTCGACATTCCCCTTCATCGTTTATGGTTGTAGTCGCATCGAACAGCAACACGTCTTTTCATTTCGCACCTTAATGCTCTGCGAGGGCATGTCGAGACTGAAGATAACGGACCCGCTGATTTTGTGACCTCGCACGAAGGCTGAAAACTCTCTACCATTCGAAACAAAGCCGAAGGCATAATGCTGGTCCCTCGGTTTTGCTCGCATTGCATCGCGAGTTTCCACGTCAGCTTTGACCTGTAGGTGCAATCGCTCAAACACATCTACTGAGCACGCAGCAAGTCCCGTAACCCAGTCAAACTGCTCCGGTTTGTCGCTCATTGTCCCTCGCTTTCTAATATCTTCTCTTGCATTGCCAGAAAGTGCTCGTACTTCAGGAGCACAGCCACCGGCTTGTCGTTGTCCTGAATAACCAGCGTCTTGTCGAGTTCCCGTAGCTGTGTGACATTCAATGCACGCAAGCGGCTGATTGCACAAAGTGGAGTACAACAACTGCCGAATGAGATGCCCTGAGTACGACTCAGAGGCGTCGGGTCCGACCGTAAGCCCTTAAAAAGAGTGAGGGCGGCGAGAACGATTGATTTGCTGGCGAAGCCAATGGCCCGTCAGTGGCGCAGCCGTCAGTGCTCCCGCGAAGCGTTGCCGTGCAGCAAAGAGGCAGCAAAGAGGCTCGCCTATTGCTTGAAAATGAACTAGCATTCCGAGCGATGCAGATTCCACACCTCTCTGAGTATTACCAAACCAAGAGCGACGGCGAACTCATTCAGTTGGCCGCTGCCCCAGAACACCTCACAACTGAGGCACGTCTCGCCCTCCGAGGCGAACTGTCCAGACGCCAAATCAGCATCGCAGACGATTCCGGGGCGACTCAAAGCGATGGCGACGGGCATGATGCTGGTCATGTCACCGTTAGCCAAAGATTGCAGCGGGGTGAGCGGCAAGGTGTCGGTGATTTTGTAGCGGAAGCTCTTCGGACGTATCACACTGATTTTTTGTTGTACTTCAAAATCACCGCCCCCGCCGTGATTATCAGCACTGTCGCACTCATCACAGGTCGCAATGAAATTCAGGAGATTGCGCGCCATCTTCCGCGAGGCGTTGAAATGCTCTCGCATCGAAGCGAGATTGCGGAGCTATGGCTTACCACCTTTTCCGAATATCTTGTGAGCTGGATGGCTTTTTCATTTTCATTTGGTGCCATTTGCATTGCCGTCGAGGAAAAGGGAGCCGGATTTGCTCCGTCAGCGTGGCATCCGTTTTTGAACCTTCGCGAACGGTTGGGCACGTTCTTATTCCTATCCTTGCTGCTTCTCGTCACGGTCTTCGTGGCAGTGACTGTGTCTGGGGTGTTTGCGACGGGCGTGTTCTGGGTATTCCGGCGATTCCAAGTGCACCTGTCTCGCTTTCTCATTTTCGTGGTTTCATACGTGCTTGGAGGCTTGGCAATTCTAGTTGTCTCACGCTTCTCATTGGCCGTACCAGCAGTTGTTTTGGATGATTGCAGGGTCGGCCAAGCGATGCTTCGTAGCGATGAATTAACTCAAGGAAAATGGATGACGCTTGCGGCACTCTTGGCGAAATCCTTAATCGGGGGATACGTTGCAGGAATGTGCCCTTTCTGGCTGGCATCATTTGTTCGCGTCTCCGTCCCATTGCCTTCATGGTTTCCGTGGGTTCTGACAGTGGCGTCGATAATCGCCGTTTCGGTGGTCGAGCCCACTATGTTCATAGGCTTCGCCTTGCTCTACTTGAAGATGTCAGCCACGCCCGAGCGGCATCGACCCTCTGGCATCCACTTTATGACGCAAAGTTCGAGTACGCTCACGGAATGAGGCGGTCTACACAACTGTCTGATGAAATCTTGCGTCCGTAAGCGATTGATTTGTCATGACTTCTCGTCACTCGATTTTCGGACTGCATGGTCGCTGCATACTCGCGCCCGGGATGACCGCTTTTATCCGGCTCTAACTGGCTGCATCTGGCGGCTTGACGGGACGATTTTTGCCACTGTTGTTGTCCTGTTGGAAGCTGTAGATTACGTCTATCCTGCGGCAGGTGGAGCAGCAGTCGTCGTCGATACCTTATGAGTGGTTGCAGCGCCACTTTCTTAATTTTCTAGACATTTACTATCCCCCAAATCTTGACTGTTCGAGAGGAAACTCGACTTTTTCAACACCCACGCCTGATTACAACAGGCTGGCTGTGTGCCAGCGGGTTCACTTCCCGGCGCCGACAGGGCTTTCAAAATGCACAGATCATATTCGGCAGCGAAGTGTTCTACCCGCGCCTCGGGGTCCTCGTCAGAGTTACTTCCGGTGCCCAGTGATCCGTAGCACTTCCCATCAGCCGCATAAACGTCCGCTGTGAAGCGGTTCCCGTAATCCAGGCCGTGGTCGGTGATGACCAGCCGAATACCTTCGCTAAGGTTTACGAGTCGCTGCTTCTTTCTTCCCGCCATCACCAACCTCCTTCTTTCGCGGGCAAGTCGCTGGGTGTCAGTTGGTCTGTTCTATCCCTTATCCACTGGTCGAGGTTTTGTAGGCATTCTTTCTCTGTTTTTCCAGTGACCAACGGTTCGTGGGGAACCCTGGGGTCTAAGTCACTGTTCAATGCGACCCATTTGTCGGGTTCAACTTTCATTACTTCAATGTTCATCAGCGTCCCCCTCCAACTCCTTTTTTACTGGAGCGGACGGAGTCGGGAAAGTTACTTCGGAGTGTGGGCGAATGCCATCCCTGCCCAACCATGTAGTGCCGTCAATAAAGTGGTGACATATAGGCAACCGTCCCCAGCGCACTGCCGGGACTCGTGAGATGCTCCTCGGACTCGATGGTCGCGGCACTCATGCCAACGCTCTCCGGCTTCAGAGTGACCTTGGCCAGCCCGAAATCGAGAATCTTCGCCTGACCTCTATTCGTCACGAAGATGTTCGCAGGCTTGATGTCGCGGTGGACTATGCCCTTCGAGTGTGCGGCGTCGAGAGCGTCGGCGATCTGAATACCCAGATCGAGCACCGTTTCGATCTCCAGCGGCTTGCCGGCGATGCGGTGCCCGAGTGTCTGGCCTTCCAGCAGTTCCATAGCGATGAAGGTTCGCCTATCGGCATCGTCAATCTCGTAGATCGTGCGGATGTTCGGGTGGTTCAAGGAGGACGCGGCTTTGGCCTCCCGCTGGAAGCGGCTGAGAGTCTGTGCATCGTGGGCGAGTTCGTCGGGAAGGAACTTCAGGGCGACGTGCCGACCGAGCTTCAGGTCCTCCGCCTTCAGAAACGGGCTTGGCGGAGATCACTGGCGATTTCCACGAAGCCTTCTGAGTTTTGTCTTTGGCAACGACCAAATTCCCTGCCGGAATGTAGCCTCAACTCATTGGGTTTTCTCTCCTCAGGAGGAAGCGATGACTTAAACTATGCCCACTTGAAACCAGTGCGCACTATGCGTTCGGCAACCTCGGCGACGGTTAGAATGTCGTTCTCGGCGGATGTCGTCGGCAGAATTTCCGTCCCGGCGTGCGACTCCGTGACTACAAAGGATAAACCGCAACATCACTGCAACCACATCGTGCAGATATTGCAGGCGCGGGCGAACTGGCGAAAGTGAGCCATTCTGCACAGTATTTCGCGAGGGAATGAGCCAAGCTATCAGTGGCTTAAGAATAGAAGATTGTCCGCCAAACCAGGCGACCTACCTGCATTCTTAAAGCGGGACTTGCCCGGACAAGGTGATTAGCGGGCCATTACCGGATGTTTATCCGCCGCAATCCGCAACCGCTTCGCCTTCCAGTGGAGGGCACCTTGTCAGGGCGTTTGTCCGAATTGGAGAAGTGAAATGCTCCGCGCAGATTTAATGAAACCCGACCTGTTTAGCGAAATCCTGCTGCTGGGCAGCGGTGCGCTGCTCCTTGGTTCGCTGTTGCTGGTCGTCATGAGCGCGCTCGCGCGGGCCTGACTGTACAAGTTCCGCCGGAGGAGCTAATTAGTAAAACGTAGTCTGTCTCGAGTGGTGTCCAGGACGAGAAGTTTTCTAAGTCTGCGATAATACGATTCTTTGTCAGGCACTTCTTAACCTCCCGACGAATCGTTCTACAATCATGCAGGCCATCGTTTCGATATGTTTTGGGTGCCACATTGGGTGTCAGTTAAGGTGATTGTGAGGCAGATTCTGCACGACTCAGAAGAACTCAGAGCGTGTCAAGTGATTGAATACACTCAGGAGGAACGACGCCCGATGCTTTGCTAAACCGTTGTACGGGCTAACACCTGTACCGGGGGTTCGAATCCCTACCTCTCCGCCAGACTTTCTTCTATCCATGAAAGGGAGTTGCAAAGCATCCGGCTGGGCATCACATGATCCCTTCGCGCCTAGTGCCTCGCGGATAGATTCGTGCAAAAACAGCATGAGCTGAATCCGAGACCCAACTGATTCGTCAGCCATCGGTGCACGGGGTGACCGGGTGCGCCCTAACAGCGACCATTTCTTCCACGTGCTAGTCGGCACTAGAACCCCCAGGGCCCCTGACTCCTCAAAACACTTGTACGGGAGAATGAAGGAGCAGGTGAAGTTGAGATCTCTCTCAGACGTCATTCCAAAGCGAATCGCCTCGATTATTCTTTAGAGTCCGCTCGGACTGTGCCTAAATTGTGCCCCCTACTTGCCACTACTGTGCCACACAAACTGATAAGACGTGTTTCGAGCAGTTCAAGAGGTGAGCAGCAAGTGCAGGAAATAGCATGAGATAGCAGGAGAGAGTTGGTAGCGCTACCGGGAATCGAACCCGGGTTTGAAGATTGAGAATCTTCCGTCCTAACCCCTAGACGATAGCGCCATCAATGACTTACGGGTACTGCGTGAAGGCCTTTTCACCATTCTTTCACTACGCACGGGGCTTGCGAACCTCAGCGTCGAGCGTCTTGCATTGTTTGGAAGTCGCTAAGGTCGCAGCCTCGACAGCCTGCATTGCATTGGTGACATCGACAGACGAAACGATGTGACAGCGGTCGAACACGGAACGGGTTTTATGCCCTGTAATCTGCATTGCGACTCGCTCCCGCACGCCAGCGTTTGATGAGATTCCCGAGCGGAGCGTCGCAGGTCATGCAACGTAAGCTCCTCAAACACCTGGATCGTACGGTTTGCCTTTGACTTCGATTTTAGAGCCTAAGCCGCAAGCCGCACAAGCCGTCATCCATTCTTTGGCGGAGATTCGTGCCGTCGAACGCTCCCCCTCTTCTGCTCCGTAAACAGGTAGGCAAAGGGATTGGGGGCGTAGGGTCATACCCTAGACTGTTTCAACGCATCCTTCCGCCACGCACCTTGCAAACGGGCTGACGGCTCCTTGCGAAGATCAGACCGAGGGTTCGGGTCTGCAAAGGAGCGGTCGTCAGGGTGAAACGCAACCCTCAATTCATATGTTGTTCCATCCACGCCGGTAGCAAGACTCTTCGCGGCTGCGGGGCGAAAGCCTGCAAACTGCCCTATTGACAGTGCACTCGCTCGGTGAGAGACTCCCACTGCTGGCCGCGAAACTGGTTCGTCCGCTCGCTCGCCTAAGCCCCACCCAGTTCTGCAGCCGCAGAATCGCAGCACTCTGGTATGACTAACTATTCCACCGTCGATCGGGAATTTCTCCAGACCCTGTTGGAGAGCGCGTTTACGGTGCAGCACAGTCACATGGATAGTCAGTCACTCTCTGCCATTGTCGAAGCCGAACGCTTGATCACTAGCGGGGAGCTCGAGCATGTGCTCAATCACATTGTCGAACACGCGCGCCCGGCAACAAATGCCCGCTCGGCGGCAATCCCTCTGCTGCGCGGAGAGGAAATGGTTGGCCGTGCCACCATGGCAGAGAGCGCTCCGGAACCGGGTGTACCTTTGAATGCAAATTCCGGACTGTCAACGCCCCCGCCAGGGGAGGAGCCGCGAACCGCTGCCGAGAGCATGGATGCGGACTTTCCGTCTTTCCGGGTCCGCCCGCCCGAAGTGGAGGCTGCCCAATTCCCTTCCCGTGATCCTTGGGTGCCGTGGCTGGTCAATGTGGTGATTGCTGTGGTCTTGCTGCTGCTATGGATGCTCGGCCGAGTTGCGTGGCGGGGAACTGCAGACAGACAAGCACCGGCAGGTGCTGGTTCTGTCTCCCAGGCAGTGAAGGCACGTCCGACGCTACGGGTCACGGCAACACCGGATCCTGCCCAATCCGGGGAGAATAGGCGCGCCGATCCAAGCCCTAAGCCTCCAATCCACGCAAAGACCAGAAGCCCCGAAACGCCCTCCGACACCTTGGTAATTTATCAAGGCAGAAAAGTCATCTTTCCGCTGAAAGCATCGGCAAATGTCGGTCCCTCCAGCCCCAAATCCGGAGAGACCAATCCGGATCCGTCTCGTGCGCCCGGCGAGCCGTTGGCGACGGATCCGGTGCCGGGTTCCCCGGGAAAAGCAAACGCCCGACTACTCCAGCAGGTTGAACCAGAGTATCCAGAGGCGGCAAGGCAACAACACATTCAAGGCCGTGTCGTCTTGGAAGCCCAAGTGGGCAAGGATGGTGCGGTGCAACAACTTAGTGTGATTAGCGGCAACTCCATGCTGACAACCGCCGCATCCGATGCGGTTCGCCAGTGGCGTTTCGTACCCTTTGTACAAAACGGCCACGCGGTGCAGTTTCAAACCCGAATCAAGGTCCATTTCGTGTTGCCTTGACAGTCTGGTTTGTCGGCGAACGATTTGCCGAAACGGTCTCACAATTACCGACCGCCAATCCACCATAAAAAGGACAACAAATCTCAGAATCGTCCGTCCTAACCCCTAAACGTTAGCACCATCCGCAAAGCCGCGATCATAGCAAAGCGGCCAATTCCAATTTCTTCCCCCGAAATCACTTTCCACAGCCTCAGGAGGTTTATACTGGGTTCAAACATTCAATCGCTGTCCCCCTCATAATAAATTGGCGGGCAAAGTGTATGTGGTTCGCTCAACAATTCAATTCATTCCTCAACTTAGGTATCTGTAAGGAGTATCCGAATATGGCGAGAACAAGATCTACCTCAGGCGGCAAGTCCAATCGTACAAGCAAAGAGCAAACTGGCGTCGGCAGCCCCGCCAGCGTACCCGATGTAAATCCAGTCGCAGCACCGGAAGTGGCACCTATGGGAAGCACGCCGGAATCCAAAGTTACTCCTCAGTCCAGAGTAGCGACGGAGCCAAAGAAGTTCGAACTCCGCAAGACCGAACCGCGCAAGAATGTGGTTCCGATTAACTTGGAGGACGAGATCCGCCGCCGCGCTTACGAACTCTACCAGGAACGCGGAGCCGGATCGGGCAGCGAGGCCGAGGATTGGCTTGCTGCGGAACGCGAAGTGACGCGGCGCTACCATCAGCAGAGCGCTTAGCTGCTTCATGAACTTATCTACGCCGGGGGGGCCGAACCGTGGCTACGCCCCCCATTGGTAGTTCTGTGGCCGAATATCGCAGGTTGGAGTTCGCGCCTAGCGTCGATCCGATCGTGGGTGGCCGGCGCCAATGTTCCTGATGCCTTGCTCCGGAGACAGGGCATCCAGGCAATCGCCCTTGACGGTTGCCTCGCCGGGGCGTTTCTGAAAAAATAGGCCGGGGTTTCCCGCACATGGCGGAAATAGGCAGTTTTGCACTTCTCCTCGCTTTGGCGTTGAGCGTTTACTCGTTGGTCGCCGGGATCATCGCGTTAGCTTTCCAGAACCGGACGTCCTTGCAACTGGCGGGCGCAACCGTCGGCGGTCGCGGTACGGCTGCCCGAGAAGACGGCTGGTTTCTCACCACTCTCCGCCAGGGTTCGGAGCGCATCGGCGAAACCGCTCGTCGCGCCGGCATTGTCACTTTCGCCGCCGTTCTTTTTGCGTCTGTGGTTCTGGTCATCTGCGCCTTCCGCGACGATTTCTCCATCGCCTACATTCTCCACCATAGCAATCGCGATCTGCCCGGTCCATATAAGTTTGCAGTGCTCTGGTCCGGCCAGGAAGGTTCTCTGCTGTTCTGGTCGCTGTTGCTCGCCGCCTACGGGTTTGTGTTGCGCTTGCGCTACAAAACCGACCCGCGCCTGTTCGCCTACGCCTCGGTGGTTCTATCCGGCGTGCAGATTTTCTTTCTTTTGCTGCTGAATTTCGCCGCTCATCCTTTCGCCATCGTGCAAGGAACCATTCCCGCCGACGGCAACGGTCTGAACCCTCTGCTCCAATATCCCGAGATGGTGATCCATCCGCCCATGCTCTATCTCGGCTATGTCGGCTTCACCATACCTTTCGCCTTCGCGCTGGGCGCGCTCATTATGAAGTATCCCGGCGAGAAGTGGATCCATATTACCCGGCGCTGGACCATGGTCACCTGGGCTTTCCTCACCTGCGGAGTTTTTCTCGGCGCTCACTGGGCCTACTCCGTTCTCGGCTGGGGTGGCTACTGGGGATGGGACCCCGTCGAGAACGCTTCGCTCATGCCCTGGCTCACCGGCACCGCCTTTTTGCACTCGGTGATGATGCAGGAAAAACGCGGCATGCTGAAGATGTGGAACATGTGGCTGGTTTTCGCCACGTTCTGGCTGGCCATCCTCGGAACTTTCCTCACGCGCAGCGGCATCATCAGCTCCGTCCACGCCTTCGCTCAATCTTCCATCGGCGATTGGTTTGCCTGGTTTCTCGTCATCACCCTGATCGTCTTCGTCTTCTTCTTTTTCAAGAACAAGTCTCACCTGCGCAGCGAGCACAAGCTCGAATCGCTGGTCTCGCGCGAGTCCAGTTTCCTGTTCAACAATTTGCTTTTCGTTCTGCTTTGCTTCACCGTACTCTGGGGCACTTGGTTCCCGAAAATTTCCGAACTGGTGCAGGGCAACAAAGTGACAGTCGGCGCCCCCTTCTATAACCGCGTCGCCATCCCGGTGGCTTTGCTGCTCCTGATCCTCACCGCCGTCGGTCCGCTGCTGGCGTGGCGCAAAACTTCGCTCGAAAGCCTGAAGCGCAACTTCATGTGGCCGGCGATCGGCGCCATCGTGGTCGCCATTTTCCTGATGGTCACGCCGCAAAGCTGGGGATCGGCCTTCGGCCTGAGACCTTGGAAGGATATCTCCTATTTTTATTCGCTGATGGCCATCGCGCTCTCGGTGTTGGTGACGCTTACCGTGGCCAGCGAGTTCTACCGCGGCGGCCGCGTCATCTCCAAACACACCGGTCAAGGCATGTTCGCCTCGATGGTGCAACTTACGCACCGCAACACCCGCCGCTACGGCGGATACATCGTCCACTTCGGCGTCGTGGTGGTGATCATCGGTTTCGCCGGAGCCGCTTTCAATCTGGACAAAGAGATGGAGATGAAAAGCGGCGACAAGATGACCATCGGCGCCTACACGCTGATCTGCCGCTCCTCCACCGAGGACGACAACCCCAACTATTACAGCCAGTGGGCGATGCTCGACGTTTACAAGGGCGGCAAGCAGATCGATACCATGACCCCGGTGCGCCGCTTCTACCATGCCAGCCAGCAGACCTCCACCATGCCTGACATTCGTTCCGGCCTGAATGAGGATCTCTACGTGGTATTCGAGGGAGTAAATCCGGATAACGGTCGTCCCATTCTACGGGCACATCTGAATGCCCTGGTGATGTGGATTTGGATGGGCGTTTGGATCATGCTGATTGGAACTGTGCTCGCGCTGATCCCGAATGCGCCCGCGCCCGTCCGAGTTCCCGCTCCCGCCCGCCTGGAACCCGCCCATGCTCGGCCCATGGTCACAGGAGACTGATGTCCAGCCCTTTGAGTTCGCTCTCGAGACTCGGTACGCGCAGCAGCAGAGCCGCGCAGGCCCTCGTTCTGTCCGCCGCCGTCTTCGTATTGCTCGGTGCCGGGGATCCCGCCACGCGCTTCTCCGAACTCGGCCACCAGTTGATGTGCATCTGCGGATGCAATCAGATTCTTTTGGAATGCAATCACGTCGGCTGCCCCGCTTCCGATGGCATGCGCAACGAGCTCATGGCATCGCTCACGCGCGGAGATAGCGACAGCTTGGTCGAGCAGGGCTTCGTGCAAAAGTACGGGCCCACGGTACTCGCCGCTCCCACCACGAGAGGCTTCGACCGTGCTGCCTATATCATGCCGTTGGCCGCTCTGATTCTCGGTTTCGGCTTGATCGTGCTCGTGATTCGCGCCTGGCGAAATCGTCCCCCTCCCGCGATCGCCGACGGCCTGAGGCCCATCGGTGGCGCCGAACTCGAACAATTCCGCGACCAGGCGCGCAAGGAGACTGATCTATGACCTGGATTCCTCTCTGCCTGATGCTCCTCGTCGCGTCTCTTTATTATGTTTTCTATCTTCCCGGACGACTCTTCCTTGGCCCGGAGAAAACCCGCGTCGGTTATCTCCGCGAGCGCAAGGAGGCAGTCTACGAAAATCTCCGCGATCTCAACTTCGAATACAAAGCCGGCAAGGTACCCGATGTCGACTACGCTTCGTTGAAGTCTTTCTTGCACGATGAAGCCGCCACCATCCTGGCTGAGATCGACCGCCTGGAACGAACTCAAGCACAAAAAGGAAAAAGATCTTGAACCCAACCCACGCGGTCATCGTAAGCGAAGTGACTGCTTCGCGAAGCGAAGCAGTCACGCAGTCGAAGGATTCCTATCCCGCACGCAAAATTCTGCACCTCAGCCGAGAGTTCTATCCTCGATTCCTCTTGGCGTCCCGGCAAGCGGGTAGCAGAAAGGCGTTGTTGGCCTCAGCATTCGTCCTACTTCTCGCGGCCTTCGCCTCCGCCCAAACTCTCACCGGCAGCGTGAAGAACTCCACCACGGGCAAGCCCGCCGCTGGCGACGAAGTCGTAATGTTCAAGCTCGGCCAGGGCATGGAAGAATCCGGCCGCACCAAGGCCGACGCCAAGGGACAATTCAGTTTCAAGCTCGACGACGCGCAAGCTCCGCACTTAATTCGCGCCATCCATCAGGATGTTACCTATCACCGCATGGCGCCTCCGGGGACCACGTCGGTGGCGATCGAAGTATATGACGTCGGGAAGAAAGTCGACGGCATTCAGGTGGTCGCCGACATCATGCGCGTCCAGGCCGCTCAGGGCCAGATTGCCGTGACCCGCGAATTTGGAGTGCAGAACACCTCCAGCCCGCCGCGCACCCAGATGAACGAACGCAATCTCGAGTTCTACGTTCCCGACGGTGCACAAGTGATCGACGATTCCGCCACCGCCACAACCGAAGGCGGCAATCCGCTGAAGTCCGCTCCCGTGCCCGAAGGCGAGAAGAATCGCTACTCCTTCATCTTTCCCCTGCGGCCAGGACTGACACGCTTCGAGGTCACCTATCAGCTTCCTTATAGTGGCAGCGCCAATATCGATCCCAAATCGATCTATCCCCTGGAGCACTTTGTGGTCATGCTGCCCAAGGCGATGCAATTCACCGCGGCCGCCAGTTCGGCGGGATTCAAACTGATCAATTATCCGAACGAACCCGATGCCAGCGTGCAAGTCGCCTCCAACACGGCGCCCGGCCAAAACCTTGCGTTCAAAATCTCCGGTGAAGGTACACTGGAGACCGGCCAGGAGAGCGGCTCTCAGGGCACGGGCGAAGGCGGACAAAGTTCCGCTGGCGCGCCCGGCGCGCAGTCCAGCAACCGTCCCGGTGGAGGACTTGGTCCGCCGATCGATGCTCCCGATCCGCTGCAGAAATATCGCTGGCAAATC
Source organism: Candidatus Sulfotelmatobacter sp. (assembly GCA_049584315.1). Classification (GTDB taxonomy): domain Bacteria; phylum Acidobacteriota; class Terriglobia; order Terriglobales; family Acidobacteriaceae; genus Sulfotelmatobacter. The sequence goes on from JBAUXO010000146.1 coordinate 16,049, forward strand.
CTCGGAGGCTTCGCCGCGGTCCTGATCATCGGCGGCGTGTACGTAGCCTCCCGGCAACAATCTGCGGCGCGCGCTCTGACCCGCCAACCGGTTGGCTCTTCCATGCCAGCCGCCGTGCAGGAAGAAGACGATTACGCGCCCGCCGAAGTCGCTGTAGTCGGCATCGGTCGCAGTCCTGTCACGCGTCCGGCCTCTATGCTGATGGAGGGAATCAAGGAAGAACTCTTCCAGCTTGAAGTCGAGCGCAAGCAGGGCCTGATCTCGCAAGCGGAATACGAGAAAGCCAAATCCGCTCTCGACCAGACCTTGGACCGGGCGCTAAAACGAGAAGCCCAGAAAGCATAGCCCTCGCAGTTGGAAGGCGCGAGTACCTAGTAGCGAGTATCGGGCAACACGATTCCCTCGGTACTAGGAACTCGATATCCCCAATGGCCTACTCCTGGTTCATACTGCTGCTTGCGATCGCGGGAACAGCTTTCTTCTTGTTGCTGCTGCAAGGCACCCCATTCGGTGGCGTTCTCCATGAACGCATTCCGGACCGGCCCCGGCGTCGTCTGTTCGTGGCTTCTGTCAGTTTCTTTCTGACCTTCGCCGGAGTCCGCGCCGTGGTTTATGCCATCGAACACCATATTCCGCCGTTCCATTTCATCATCCAGCCGAGTGGCCGCCACATTCACCATCTGGTCTTCGGAATTCTCATCCTCCTCTTCGTCGGCTATGGATGGCTTGCGGATATCGGCACCGGGGAAGACGATTCCTCGATTCTGTTGAGTCGTTTGATGTCGATCCTCTACGGCGTGGGTTCAGCCCTCACGCTTGACGAATTCGCTCTCTGGCTGAACCTGCGAGACGTTTACTGGTCGGCCGCAGGGCGGTCCAGTATCGACGCCGTCATTCTGTTCGGAGCTCTGTTAGCCGCGAGCGCTTGGGGCAGCCCGCTGCTGCGGGCACGGAACAAAAACAAAAGCTAATTGAGATCCTCTCCCGCCTGAAGTTCGTCGCCGCCACCGCCCGAGGAGCCGATCATCCCCCGCGAGGATGGGCGGAACGCTGAACTAGACACCTACAACTGTTGTGTTTTCAACATTTTGCCCGCGAACTATCGCAGATTTAGGAGCTTCGATCTTTTCGCAAGTTCCTGCCAACCTAGGATTGCAATAGATCAGGGGAGGGGTACACCAATCCGCATCTGCTTCTCCCGACACGCCCCCTGCATCCGCCCCAAGGGCGTAACATCCAATCAGGTGAGATCGATTATGGGAAACACATTCAAGACCGCGTTTTTGCTGACGGCGTTAACCCTGCTGCTGATGTTTATCGGGCGAGCCTTTGGCGGGCAGAATGGGATGCTGCTGGCGCTCGGCCTCGCCGTGGTGATGAACTTCGTCTCCTATTTCTATTCGGACAAGATTGCGCTGGCCATGTACCGGGCGCAGCCGGTGACGCGCGAGGAGTTGCCGCGGGCTTACGAGATTGTGGAGCGGCTGACACAGAAGATTGGGCTGCCGATGCCGAAGATTTATGTCATCCCGACGGAGTCGCCGAATGCGTTTGCCACCGGCCGTAATCCGAAGCACGCATCGGTAGCCGTGACTCACGGAATTCTGGGGCTGCTGAACGATGAGGAGCTGGAAGGCGTGCTGGCGCATGAATTGGGGCACGTGAACAATCGTGACATCCTGATCAGCTCGGTCGCGGCGACCATTGCAGGCGCGATTACCATGCTGGCCAGCATGGGCCGCTGGGCGATGATTTTCGGCGGCTTCGGGCGCGGCGAGCGCGAGGACCGCGGAGGCGGAGGGCTGGCGGGACTGGTCATGCTGATTGTCGCTCCCATCGCGGCAAGTTTGATTCAGCTGGCAGTCTCGCGGTCGCGGGAATATCAGGCGGACGCCACGGGAGCGCATTTTACGGGGAATCCGTACGCGCTGGCGAGCGCACTGCAAAAGCTCGACGCTTATTCGCGGCAGGTACCGATGGCGGCGTCGCCTTCGACAGCGCACTTATTTATTATCCAGCCGCTGCTGGGAATGAACTTTGGAAACCTGTTTTCGACCCATCCTCCGATTGCGAAAAGGATCGAGCGGCTGACCGGCCGACCGGCGGAGTTCATGCAGTAGCGCTGTCAGCTATCTGCTCTCAGCTTGAACCGGTGCAAGATGCTACTGAGTGGTGCGTTCTAGATTTAGCTGACAGCCGGTCTGTGACATCGGTAACGCCGTCGCCTGCATGCCAGATAGTAGAATCCATCCAATGCCGCCTGAGACTGCTATTGCCATATCCCACAAAGCCGCCGAGTTGGAAAAATCTCTTCGCCGCGTCATTCGCGGGAAAGACGATGTGGTCCGGCTCGCCCTGGTCAGCATTTTTGCCCGCGGGCATTTGCTGATTGAAGGCGTGCCCGGTGTCGGCAAAACTACGCTGGGACAGGCCCTCGCCCGCGCCATCGATTGCACGTTTCAGCGGGTGCAATTTACCAGCGACATGCTCCCATCCGACGTGCTGGGAATCTCCGTGTATTCGGCGATGGAGCAAGAATTCGAGTTCAAGCGCGGCCCCGTGTTTACCAACGTGCTTCTGGCGGATGAAATCAACCGGACGACGCCGAAGACGCAGTCGGCGCTGCTCGAGGCGATGAACGAGGGCCAGGTTACGGTCGATGCGCATTCTTACGAGTTGCCGCAGCCGTTTCTGGTGATCGCGACCCAGAATCCGGTGGAGCATCATGGGACGTATCCGCTGCCGGAGTCGCAGTTGGACCGGTTCCTGATGCGGGTGCGAATGGGATACCCTGACGCGGCGGCGGAACGGGTTATTCTGCGATCCGAGGCCGGAGCGGCACACTTGCAGGACTTGCGTCCCGCGCTCACCGGCGCGGACGTGCTGGAAATGCAGGAGACCGTAAAGCAGATTCGCGTGGATGAATCGCTGGCGACCTACGCGCTGGAGATTGTGCGACGCACGCGGGAGTCGGAATATCTGTCACTGGGAGTTTCGCCCCGAGGGGCGCAGGCACTTTATCGAGCAGCGCAGGCTATGGCGTTTCTCGATGGTCGCAGCTTCTGCACTCCGGAGGATTTCAAGCCGCTCGCCGTACCCGTCTTCGCCCACCGCGTGGTGGTCAACGGGCAGTATGCCTCGACCGTGAAAAGGTCGGAGCAGGCCGATCAGGTGCTGCGCGAGATTGTGGCGAATGTTCCTGTGCCGGTGTAGGAGCAGTGGCCAGTTTCTGTTTGCAGGTTCCTTCGCTGCCTTCCTTCGCGTGAGACAATTTGATCGTTCGTGATGATGGCGGAAATCATTCCAGAATCTTAGGATGCGGAGGGGCGTGCGGTTCGCGTCGGTTTGATCGACGGCGAGGAGTTCGTCCGCCATGGCCGATCGGTCAGCCAGCCTTTATCCGTCGAGCGCGAATCAATCCATGATCCCTTGGGGCGTTCCCCTTGGCCGCCAGGACGAACGGGTACTTGGAAAGCGGGACGATCCGGCAGCCGCCGGAGGAATTCGAAATGAGAAAGGCCGGCGATGGCTAGGACTTCTCGCTATGGACCTGGCATCAACGAATGGCGATGGGCTACGACTCGCGACTTGTCGCCGCCAGGGCTGTTACGGGCCGGTGGGACGAAAAGTGCTTTCTGGCCGAGCCTCAACTCCACGGGCCCGGTTGTCCAGGTTGAGTGGCAAGCCGGAATTCTCCGTCGCTGGGAACGGCAAAAATCTTAGGTGCAACGCTCATACACGCCCACAAGGCCTCTTCCGCGCCGGCGCCCTCCGGTTCCAGACTGGCTATTCCCTTGGGGACGGGTTTGGTTTAACGCAATTCTCGTCTTCCCTGCCTCGTTGCCAGAGTCCGGCGACACAAACCGACTGGGATTGCTCGGCCGTCTGGCCCTGTCCGGTAACGCGCCGGGTAACGATATAATTTTTCGCTATGTCTTTCCTGCGATTTCTTATGCTGTTGTCACTTGTCTGCTGGATTGGCGGACTCATCTTTTTTGCGTTCGTGCTGGCGCCTACCGCGTTTTCTGTTTTGCCCACATCCCATCTTGCCGGGAATGTCGTCGGGCGCGCCTTAGGGAAGTTGCACTGGATCGCTATCTTTTCTGGAATTGTTTTTCTGGGCAGTTCCCTGCTTTACAGCCGTCTCACTGATGGAACTGCGCATTGGTTTGCGGCGCGGCACGTGCTACTCTGCCTGATGCTGACACTCACCTTAATCTCGCAGTTCGGCATCATTCCGCGCATGGACGCCTTGCGTGCGTCCTTGGGCGAAGTAAGAGCGGTGCCGATTGACAATCCCGAGCGGGTGCAGTTTGATGCGCTGCATGTGTGGTCAACCCGCGTGGAAGGCGCGGTGTTGCTGTTGGGGTTGGCGGTGGTGTATTTGACTGCGCGGAGCTTCTAGCCGCCGGCTACTAACTTCTGGCCCAAACCCTCCTGCATCGGTTGGGCATTTACCTCCTCGATCATTTATCCTGAAACGTTGTTCGATGAATGTTGGAGCGCACTGTGCGTAGCCACGCTGTTCTCATCACCGTTTCGCTCGAAGCTAGGAGCTAGAAGCTTCCCTTATGAAAACTGGAATCATCGGCCTGCCGCAGGTGGGCAAGACATCATTGTTTCGGATATTGACCAAAACCCATCTTTCGGACCAGGCACGGGCGAATCCGCGCGAGGCGCATATTGGAGTGGCCAAGGTTCCGGATGACCGACTGGACCGACTGGCAGCGCTTTACAACCCGAAGAAGCTCACCCACACGTCGGTGGAATATGTGGATGTGGGCGCGATTGGGCAGGAGGCGCTGAAAGATAGCGCTTACGCGGCTCACCTGCGCAACGTGGATGCACTGGCGCACGTGGTGCGGGTGTTTGACGATCCTTCGGTGCCGCAGGCAGGAGAAATCGATCCGCTCAAGGACATCAAGAATGTGGAATTCGATCTTCTGGTGAGCGATCTGGGGCAGATCGAAAAGCGGTTGGAGCGGCTGGAAAAAGATCTGAAGAAGATGAAGACGGCGGAGCTCGAAAAAGAATTCGAGTTGCTGAAGCGAGCCAAAACGCAGGTGGAATCGGACAAGCCGTTGCGCGAAATGGGCATGAGCGTCGAGGACAAGAAGCGCATCAAGGGGTTCATGTTTCTGAGCGAAAAACCGATTTTCTATGTGCTCAACATCGGCGAGTCAACAGAGCTGGGGAAAGAGCTTGAGCAGGCAGTGACGACGTACAAGCTGACGGAAATGGCGGCGCGGCCGAATGCCGCGGCAACGGCGATCTGCGGCAAGGTGGAAGCCGAACTGGCCGAGATGAGCGACGCGGATGCCGCTGACTTTCTTTCCAGCTACGGGCTCACGGAGAGCGGGCTGGTGCGGCTGATTCGGACGACCTATAAGCTGCTCGGACTGATTTCGTTTTTTACCGCCGGCGAAGACGAATGCCGCGCGTGGCAGGTTCCGGCGCATTCGCGGGCGCAGGAAGCGGCGGGAGCGATCCATTCGGATCTGGAAAAACATTTCATCCGGGCGGAGACGATTCGCTGGGATCAGTTGCTCGAAGCCGGCTCCGAAGCGAACGCGCGCGCCAAGGGTACCCTGCGACTCGAAGGCAAGGACTACATTGTGCAGGATGGGGATGTCATGCACATAAGGCATAGCGGATAGTTGCGAATCGAACGAATCTGTAGGTGATAGGTTCGTGCACCGCAACTCAGGTTTTAAAAGACAGGCGCTGTACCGCCGTATACTCTTCTGCGTATGCTCCCCCGCCTAATTTCGTTTGCTTCCGTCTTGGTGTTCGCCGTCGGCCTGTTCGCGCAAACGAACTCTGTACCGGCTCGGCCTGCGCACAGCGACGTCACCCAAGCGAATGCCTCCCTACCTGGTTCCGCCGACTGGAGTGAACCCTTCCCCCCGCATCGCATGATCGGCAACATCTACTACGTCGGCAGCCGGGGACTGGCCTCGTACCTGATCACGACAGGCAGCGGACATATTCTGATCAACAGCAATCTGAAAACTTCAGTCCCGCTTATTCGCGAGAACATTGAAAAGTTGGGGTTTCGTTTTAGTGACGTGAAAATCTTGCTGATCAGCCATGCTCACTTCGACCACGATGGAGGCAGCGCCGAGGTGAAAGAGCGGACCGGCGCCCAATACATGGTCATGGATGGGGACGTGAGCGTCGTCGAGTCCGGTGGCAAGAGCGACTTCCAGTACGGCGACGATCCAACCCTATGGTATCCGGCGACCAGGGTGGATCGGGTGCTTCACGATGGTGACGAAGTAAAACTCGGCGATACCAGACTGACAGCTCACAAGACCGCCGGACATACCCGGGGCTGCACCACCTGGACCTTGAGAGTGCGCGACGCGGGCAATACTTACGAGGTTGTGATCGTGGGCAGCCCTAACGTCAATCCGGGATACAAACTGGTGAATAACCCGCGCTATCCCGAGATCGCCGACGATTACGCACGCGGATTTCGCGTGCTCAAGTCGCTCCCCTGCGACGTCTTCTTGGGGGCTCATGGCGGTTATTACGGGATGGAAGCGAAGTACGCAAAATTGAGCGCCGGCGGGGCATACCCATACATTGATCCGGACGGCTATAGAAACTACGTGGCCGACCGGGAACAAGCGTTTCTTTCCGAATTGGAGAAGCAGACAGCATCCGCAAAGAGTCATTAGTCCGTACTCGGTACCATCGCCATATGCATCCCATTGCCACCAGCATTCTCCTCGGCCTCACGGCAGCCGGGGCTAACGTGTTTGGCGGGGCTATTATTGTGCAGCGCAATTGGGAGCGGCGGTATTTGCGCTACTTTGTCGCGCTGGGCGCGGGATTTATGCTCGCCACGGCCCTGATCGAGATGGTTCCGGAGAGCCTGGAGCTGCGCGGGCGCAGCGCGTCTTTCTTAATTCTGTTGGGTTATCTGATCATTCACTTCTTCGAGCACACCGTCACTCCTCACTTCCACTTCGGCGAGGAGACGCACCAGGATGAATTCATTCATTCGCACAAGGGCTACTCGGTGCTGCTAGGACTCATCATTCACACTTTTTTTGACGGCATCGCGATCGCCTCAGGGTTTCTCGTTTCGAATGCTCTGGGCTGGCTTATTTTCCTCGCGATCTTCCTGCATAAGATTCCTGAAGGCTTCACGGTGAGCTCGGTGATGCTGGCCAGTGGACGCAGCCGTGGGACGGCATGGTTCGCATCCGTGATTCTTGGCGGAGCGACGCTGGCCGGCGTTCTCACCATGGCCGTATTTCGCCATCACGTGAGCGCGGGGTTACCGCTTGCGGCAGGCGTTACTATTTATGTGGCGGCTTCAGATTTGGTGCCCGAGGTGAATAAGGAGCCGACGATGAAGATGGCGCTTCTGGTCTTTGTGGGCGCGGGAACGTTTTTTCTGCTGGAGACTCTGTTTCACGCGCACTGACAGAGATTTTCAGCCCGTTAGCTGTCAGTCAAGAAAAAGCGCGGACAAGAGTACCCGCGCCACATGAGCAAAACTTACGCGTTGGCCAGAACTGGCTCGACGCCGTAGATTGAGTGCCAGGAAGTTGCGGCCGTGAGTTTGCCGTTGACGTTGTTGATGTTTTTCACGCCTTCGGTCTCGAGCCATTTGCGGAAGGCAGCTGCGCCCTGTTTGGCGTAGATGGGAATTCCATCTTTCCACGTAGCCCGGCCACAGAGGACGCCGTTGAACTTCACTCCCGACTCGCCGGCGAGTTCGAGCGTCTCGCTGAATTCGGCGTTGCTGACTCCAGCAGAAAGATAGATGAACGGCTTGGTGGCGACGTTCGCCGCCTGGTGGAAGAGGTCGATGGCTTCTTTTTTCGTATAGGCTTTCTGGCCACCGAATGATTTTGTGCCTTCGACAAACTTCATGTTTACCGGCACCTCGACCTTAAGAACATCCACGCCGTAGCGGTCTTTGCTGAACTCGCGCATGCTCTCGGTGACAATGTGCGGCTTTTTTTTGGCGTAGTCCAAACCTTTTTCGTCAGCACCTTCGTCATAGCCGACAAACTCGAGGAAGTAGGGAATGTCGTTGGCACGGCACTCGTCGCCGATGCGCTCGACCCAGGCGTGTTTTTTGTCGTTCACTTCCTTGGGATCGAAAGGGGTGTAGTAGAGCAGAATTTTTACGCAATCCGCGCCGGCTTCTTTCAGACGTCGGGCCGACCAATGATCGAGCAGATCACCCAGGCGTCCCGGACCGGTCTTGTCGTAGCCGGTTTTTTCATAGGCCAGGAGCAGGCCGGCGTTCTTGGCGCGGCGTTTGGAGGCGGGCAGTCCCCACTCGGGATCGAGGAGGATAGCGCTGGCGTGCGGCGTCAGCACCTCGGTCACCAGGGTTTTAAATTCCTCCATCATGGCGTCACTGACCTCTCCGCCTTTTTCTTTGCCCAGCGATTTTTGCAGCGAGCCGCGTTGATCCATCGCTGCGGCCGCGATCACACCGTGCTCGTTCGAAACTTTTCTGAGACCGGCAAGTTTTCCAGGGGTGAGCTTCATCGATTCCTCCAGGACTGCATGAATGAAGATGAGTGCGCGGAACAAGCAATTGTAAACCAAACAGGCGGGAAAACGCCGGGAAGCGGAGACTTGAACTCCATGTTTCCCAGAACCAGACCGAGAACCGCAAGGACGATCACACTTTGCTAGTCCACCGAGTGCTTGGCGGTGTAGCCGTCGCGGGCGACGACGTCGATTTTCTGTTCTTTGCCTTTCTGGTCTTTCACCTTGAGTGGGCCACCATCGGGGGCGACGACCTGCACTTTCAGCTTGCGGTAGGTGCCGTCAAGTTTGTCGTTGGTGGGACGGTAGGTGATCGAATATTGATTGCGGATGTCGTTGGAGATGTCGCGGAACAACTCCGGCATCTCCCCCTCGAAGCGGGGGAAGTACGCGCGGCCACCAGTCATCGCGGCGAAGGTGCGCATTTCGTTATCGGCTTGCAGGTAATCCATATTGCTGACGGGTATGCCCATGCCGTGAGGCGCGGAGCGACCGCGAGCCTCATACATTTCTCGGATGATCCATCCCACGCTGACCGGAAAGATGGTTACGTCCTTCGTATCCTTTATCTTCTTGGTGATCTTGTCCAGTGTGAGTTTGCTAAAAGTGTCCACTCCGGTGGTCACCAGAATGACGTATTTCTTGCCTTCGACTCGGTCGAGACGGTCGAGCGTGTCATACAAGGCGTCAAACAAGTTGGTCTCGGCGAATCCGGGGATGCGCAATTGGTTCAGCGCTCCGTAAACCGCCCTCTTGTCCTGGGTGAAATCAACCAGGATGTGGGGCTGCATGTCGTAGTAGGCAACCGCAATCCAGTCGTCCTTTTGAAGCGTGTTGGCAAAGGCGTAAGAAGCCTGTAGGGCCTGGATCATGAAGGCATAATTGGTGGAGGCGTATTCGACCAGCAGCACGGCGGTGATGGGGGCCTTGGAAACATTGAAGGTGTTGATGGTCTGGACCGCACCGTCTTCAAACAGGCGGAAATTCTCTTTCTTTAAGCCGGGGACGAATTCACCGGTCTTTGTGGTAACCAATACGTCGACATTCACCAGGGGCGAGTTCACTTTGATGGAATAATCCGGTAGGCCTTCGACCTTCTTCGGTGTAGGCGGCGGGGGCGGCGGGGGCGCCTCGTCGGGATTCTTCTTGGGAATCGCGTAAGGCCCGATGTCGCCGCTGGGACCACCAGCCTCAGCCGGGGCGTCCTGCTTGGGCTTACCGTTGTCGTTCGTTTGCGGCGGAGTTTGGGTTTGGTCTTGGGCCGAGGCTGGGGAAACGGCAAAAAGCATGGTGAGCGAGAAGGCCAGTGCCAGCCTCCACATGGTGAAGCTCAGCCGGCCTGAGCGGCGGTTTGTAGCTAAGAAATCGTCCAACATAGGAACCCCGAGGAAGAAAATACAGCGTTGGGAGCGAAATGCCCCTGTGCTAGTATAGACGCAGGGATTCGCGATTGGGATGTTTTGCCCGGCTCGCCTTGTTCCCCTCCTGGCAACGACTTACAATCTGGCGAAGTCTAACCTAATAGAGCAGGGCTCACGCGGTCCTGCCGGGCTCAGTTCATGAAAAAATCAGTTTTTGCTTTCCTCATTGTTTGCCTGTCTTTCCCCTCGCTGGTTTCGGCGCAGAAGTCTGATTCGGCGCCCAATCCGCCTACGATTCCCGTCAGCCAGATTCATGCCGGGATGCGCGGCGTGGCCTACACGGTTTTTGAAGGGGTCAAGCCGGAGGCCATGGAAGTGGAAGTGCTGGGCGTACTGCATAACGTGAATGGGCCAAAGGGCGACGTGATCCTGGTCCGACTGCACGGACAGAAGGTGGAGTATACGGGCGTGGTCGCGGGCATGAGCGGGAGTCCGGTGTACCTGGATGGCAAGCTGGCGGGGGCGCTCGCGTTTCGCATCGGGGAGTTCTCGAAAGAGCCGATTGCCGGAGTGACCCCGATCGCCGACATGCTGGAGATCAATGCGCTGGATCGTTCGCCAGCGGAAGAAAGCGCTGCGGTGAAACCGTCTCTGAACAACGTTGCCGGAAAAACGGGAGCGCCGGGTGAAATTTCCGCGCTGCCGGGTTCGGTCGAAGATGCCCCAGGGAGCGGTTACGCGAATTATCTGAAGCCAATCGAAACCCCGCTGGTGTTCAACGGATTCTCGGAACAAGCCATTCAGCTCTTTGCCGGGCAACTGGGATCGGCTGGAATCGTACCGGTGATGGGGGCGGGATCGGTGAGCGACGATAAGCAACCGGAACCAGTTGTAGCGGGATCGGCGATCAGCGCAATTCTAGTGCGCGGCGACATGGACATTGAGGCCACGTGCACCGTGACCTACGTGGATCCGCAGCGATTGCTGGCATGCGGACATCCGCTGTTGCAGTTTGGCTCCGTCGATCTGCCGATGAATAAGGCAGAAGTTCTGGCTACACTAGCCTCGCCGCTGAACGCCTTCAAGATTGTGAACACCACCGAGCCGGTGGGAACGTTTGTGCAGGATCGCCATACCGGGATCATGGGCGTGTTCAACCGGCATCCCGAGATGATTCCGGTCACATTGAGCATTCATAGCGGCACGGGCGTGAAGCAGTTTCATTACGAGGTGCTGAATAATCCCAAGCTGACCCCGGTCGCGCTGATGGTGACGGTGTTCAACGCGCTGCACGGAGTGAACGAGTTCGGCGAAGAGATTACGTACCGGCTTACGGGAAGCATTGGGGTCAAGGGATTTCCTGAGGTCACAATGCGCAACATGTTTGCGCCGGGAGAGAGTGCGCAGCCCGCGGCAATGCAGGCCGCGATTTCTCTGGGCGAGCGCTTCGAGCGGATCTACGATAATCCTTATAGCGCCGCCGCAGTGGCAGGAGTGAAGCTTGATTTTGACTTGGTCCGCGAACGACGTTGGGCGCGGCTGGAGAGCGCCCGCACGGATGTGACCGAAGCCCGTCCTGGCGAAGAGATTATGCTGGAGACTGTGCTGGCGCCTTACCGCGGAGAACGCATTGTGCAGCAGATTCCGGTGAAGATTCCGACTTCCGCGAGCAAGGGAACATTACGGATTCTGGTGAGCGACGGCGATACGCTCGATCACCTGGGGCGCTCAAACGCCGCTTTCGGACGAAAACTTGATCTCGCGTCTACGATTTCGCTGCTCAATAAAGAGCACTCCAATAACCGTGTTTACGTCTCGTTACTGGAGGCCGACCCGGAAGCGCGCGTCGCCGACAAAGTCATGCCCACGCTGCCAATCTCCATCATGAACGTGATGGATGGCATGCGCGGGAATCAGGAGATGATTGTCAGTGGAGAGTCGAACGTGGACGAAACGGCGACGGCGCCGCTGGACTATGTGGTGTCGGGAGCTCAGTTGTTGACGGTCACCGTGAAGTGAGTGGCGTCAATGCACGACGCCAGACGGCTCGACTTGGGCGGGTCTTGCCTGCAGATCAGGGGACTGGTACTTGGTCAGATCAGGCTTGTCCTCCGAATCGGTGGCGAACAACATGTAATGATCGTAACTGTGGCGACGATAGTAGCGGTGCCGACGAAAGTCGATATAGATTTCCGCACTTTTGGGAAGCCAGAGTTCGACACTCTTCTTGGGAAATCCTACCGGTCCATATTCGGCGATCTGATGCTCGGTTCGAAGTCGGATTTGGGGTATGGGGCTCACCAATTCCGATTCGACCCTCACAATTTGAAAGTTGTCGGCTGTAATCCACGCACGGCCCTTGAGCCGAATCGGGTACACCTGCCCGCCGACTTTGTAGCTCTCAATTCGGCTCGGCCGATCATCCCGTTGCCGGAAATGCACTAACCAAGTTGCTTGCCCCCGCCACTCACCTAACCCTTCGCAAGTCATCTGGAAGTTTTCACGCATTTCCGGATGGAAAACGAGCGCGAGTGCCACGAAACCTTGAGTCGCAATGCCGTCCGGCAGATCGGTGGTCCCATACCTCTGATCGCGATATTCCTTAACCTCCAGGAAACCCGGCGACACCTTGGAGATCGCTGCGACATAGTCAAATTTTCGAGTTTCCTTGCTCAGGGGATTGCCCGTGACGTCAAGCTGTTCATGCACCAGATCTTCGATCGCGGCGAAGCGGGCAACATCGTCAACCAGCTGCTTCACGCGCTCCCCTGACATCTCGATTACGTGGTCGTAAGGGCAAGCCAAATCGGCAGCCACAGCCGGCTTCTTGTCATCAATCTCCGCCGGTTGCCAGAGATTGTCTGGCAGGGATGGTGGCGAATCGTCAAGCGCGAGGTCCGCGCTCGCCGGAGAGGATACTGCAAGCTGCATCTTGTCCGGCTGCTCGTTGTGGGCTGCGGCGCGCTTCTCCAGCTCACGGACCAAAGCGCGCAATTGGGGCGCAGCCGGGCTCTCTGGCGTGGCTTCGAGAAAAGCTTTGAGGCGCAGGATTCCCTCCTCATCCCGCCCGAGATTCGCCAGCGCTTGACCCAGCACGAGCAACGCTGCACTTCGTTCGCCTTTGCCATTGTCGAGCGCGAACCGAGCTTCCTTCAGAGCTTTTTCGTACTCCTTCTCTTTCAAGTAGACCTCAGCCAGGAGATTGTGTGCCGGCCAGGAGCTGGGGTCCGGGGATAGCGCTTGGTCCAGGGTCTTTTGTGCGCCCCGGAAATCCGAACGCCGAAACTGCACTCGGCCTAGCAGGAGGAGCGCCTGAATGTTGCGGGGATCGCTGGTCGCCGCATGCTGCAGATAGGCCTCCGCCGCGTCGAGCGCTCCCCGCTGGAAATTCAAATATCCGAAAAGAAAGTTGGTTTCGGAACTGGAAGGCGATGCCGCGTAGGCTCTGTCGAGATGCTTTTGTGCGTCCTTGAGGTTTCCGGATTTGAGCGCGACCACCGCCCGCTTGGCCTCTCTGCGAGCCTTCTGCGGCAAATCCTCGAAAGGCGCTTTCAAGTCGACCGCCGAGGGGTCGGGATGGAGGACGATATCCAATTCAATGTTTTGCTGTGCATATACGATCTCCACTTTTTTCTCGATGGTAACGTAGCCCACTGCGCTCACCTGAACGTCATACTGCCCGAGGCCCAGACCGACAAAGGCCGCTTTTGACTTTTCGGTTGTAGTCTGCCAGGTAGCTGCGTTCTTGGGATGGCTGTAGAGCCTTATCACGGACTGGCGGTCGAGGCTGGCCTCGTTCTCTCCGCGCACCGTCAATCGGATGATCCCGCTTTCGCCGGTGGACGTTGTGGTTACCGGCGTTTGGTCGGACATGGTTGGAAGGTTCTTCTGCGCTCCGGCGTCTGGTTCGCAGAGTACAAAAGCCAAAATCGAGCCTGCAATCAAACCGACTCGCAAAGATAGTTCTTTCCCATGGCTACGGATCAAAGGAAGGTCTCCTTACTGAAATCGGGACCGGCCGCATTTTACCTTGTCCGTTGCCGGACGATGTCACCCCACGGTTGGACGAATCTCGGGACCAGAGGTTATGGATGTCCACGGAAAAATTCGCGGAAAAAGACTGCACAATTCGGAGGGAACGACGGAAGGGAAAGACGAAAGCTATCTTCCTCTTTCAAACCTGATACCTGGATGGCCCGCCTTCGGTCGATACTTCTTTTTCTATTCTTCCTGGTGCTCGCCCACTTGCTGCGCGAGGCAGCGCTCGTAGCCAAGTTCCTTGATCTGGTGCATCTGGGCTTCAAGGAAGTCGACGTGCTCTTCTTCGTCCTTGAGCAGGGTCACCAGCAGGTCGCGGGAGCCGTTATCGCCTTCGCGGGTGGCGATGGCGACGGCGCCCAATTGTCACTGGCGTGATGGTGCAAACGCGGCTCTGTAGGCTGCCAGCAGTCGTGGGCGGGGGAGCGCCCGCGCCGCACAATCAGAACCGTGCAATCAGGACGCCCGCCTTTTCCATGTGACGGAAACCGTCGGTCGCGATTGCGGCAAACACCATAAGGGTTCCGTTGTAGCCGACGTGAGCCAGAAAGCTCGAGGCCACTGATTTAGTCACGGCGCGCACTGTGGTGAGCACGACGCCGACCATAATAATGATCAGCACGGCCGACCAGGAACGATATTGCGCGTAGTGCATGAGGCCGAAGGGCAGTGCGGTAAGAATGATTCCCCAGGCGACTCCCATGCGGCGGGCGATCACGGGATACAGGAATCCACGGAAGAACAGTTCTTCCATGAGGGGTCCGAGCGTGACAGCGAAGGCCACGGTGAGATAGGCATCCATGGGATGCTCGAAAAATTGATCGAAGGGCGTGGTCTTGGGCATGGGCAGAAACCGGCCTAGCGCGTCGAAGCCCAGCATCAGAACGCCCACGCCGAAAATACCCAGCCCAGCCACGTCCGGCCAATTCCAGCGGATGGCTTGCCAGAAGCGTGCGTGATATTTCCCCTCCACCAGGAGAAACATATAGAGCGCTACGGCAATGTAGGCCACCAACTCCGCCAGCAGCGCGAGTACCGGCTTCTGCTCGACTTCGATCCAACTGCGATGCGGATCGGTGAACTGGCGTGCGGCGAGGACGATTACCAGTTGGACGACGAAGAGAATACCGAGCGTGAGGATGGCGATGACGAGAACGTCCCAGCCGCTCCAGACAGGGTTCTCGCCGGCCTTGGGGACGCGGGACGGCGTGGCGGTGGGCGGAGGAAATGAGTAGGTGATTGGCGGAGCCGACATCTGGGGCTCGCTGGGTAGCGAGGGCGGGTCGGGCTGCGGGTTGTCGGGCGATGACAGAAAGAACCTTTCTTCAATCGTGCGCCTGGTATCGATTTCTTCAGGGCTAAAGCCCGCACTCATTTTGCAGTCTTCCAGCACGACTAAAGCCGTGCCCTTGCAAAGCTAGTTGGTGAGTCGATTCTCGCGCCAGCGTGAGGCTGTCGGTTTTCACCGTATCATCACGCGCTCCGCTTCCCGTTGCCTGCAAGATATCCCGCCAATGCCTGCCCCGTGTACGACTTCTTCACCCGCACCACCTGTTCCGGGGTGCCTTGGGCTACGATGCGACCGCCTTCTTCGCCACCCTCGGGACCGAGGTCGATGAGCCAGTCGGCATTCCGGATCACGTCCAGATTGTGTTCGATGATGATGATCGAATTGCCCAGGTCGGTCAACCGGTGCAGCACGTCGAGCAACTTTCTGACGTCATCGAAGTGTAGACCGGTGGTGGGCTCGTCGAGCAGGTAAAGAGTTTTGCCGGTCTGGCGCTTGCTCAACTCGCGGCCCAGCTTGATGCGCTGGGCTTCGCCGCCGGAGAGCGTGACGGCGGATTGACCGAGATGAATGTAGCCGAGACCGACATCGACCAGGGTTTGCAGCTTTTGCTTGACCTGCGGAATGTTTTCCAGAATCGGCAGGGCATCGGAAACAGGCATCTCCAGCAGGTCGGCGATGGAGTTGCCGTTGTACTTTACCGCCAGAGTTTCGTGGTTGTAGCGGCGTCCGCCACAGACCTCGCAGAGGACGTAGACATCGGGGAGAAAATTCATTTCGATCCGGCGCTGGCCTTCGCCCTGGCAGGCTTCGCAACGTCCGCCGGAAACGTTGAAGGAAAAGCGTCCGGCTTTGTAGCCGCGCTCACGCGATTCGGGCAGCATGGCGTAGAGGTCGCGAATCGCCGTAAACACCCCGGTGTAGGTTGCGGGATTCGAGCGCGGGGTGCGGCCGATCGGCGATTGATCGATGCGAATGACCTTATCGATATGCTCCGCACCCACGACGGCTTTGTGCTCACCGGATTTTTCGCGCGAACGGTAGAGCTGGCGGGCGAGCGCGCGATAAAGAATGTCGTTGACCAAGGTGGATTTGCCGGAGCCGGAGACTCCGGTGACGACCGTCATCACACCGAGGGGAAAGGTTACATCGAGATTCTTGAGGTTGTTTTCTTTCGCGCCCAGAATCGTAAGCCCGGCGCCGTTTTTCTCGCGGCGTTCGGGACGCATCTCGATTTGGATTTTGCCGGAGATGTACAAGCCGGTCAGAGAGTTTGGCTCACGCATGATTTCTTCGGGAGTTCCATGGGCGACAAGGCTCCCGCCGTGGCGTCCAGCGCCGGGGCCGAGATCGACGACGTAGTCGGCACGGCGAATGGTTTCTTCGTCGTGCTCGACGACCAGCACGGTGTTGCCCAGATCGCGGAGATCTTCGAGCGCAGTCAGCAGGCGCGCGTTGTCGCGATGGTGAAGGCCGATGGAAGGCTCATCGAGCACGTAGAGCACACCGCGCAGCTTGGAGCCGATCTGTGTGGCCAGACGGATGCGCTGGCCTTCACCCCCGGAAAGGGTCGCGGCCGAGCGGTCGAGCGAGATGTAGTTTAGTCCGACCGCATTCAGAAATTGCAGCCGCTCGACCACTTCATGCATGACGCGGCCGGCAATCTTTTCTTCGCGGCCGGCAAGTTTGATACTCCGGGCGACGTCGAGCGCACGGGAGATGGGCAGCGCCGTGAAGTCCGCGATCGACATGCCGTTTACTTTCACAGCCAGGCTTTCCGGTCGCAGACGCTTGCTTCGGCACGCGGGGCATTCGGTCGCGGACATATGATCCATCAGCCAGTCGCGATAACCTTCAGAAGTCGACTCTTCGAGATTCTGCTTCAGGTATCCGAAAATTCCGCGGAAGCCGGTTTTGCCGCGGCCCGATTCACCATTCAAGAGCAGGTCCTGAATTTTCTCGGGAAACTTTTCGAACGGCATATTGAGATTGATGCCATGGGCTGCGGCTGTCACTTGCAAGCTGTGGATCAGGCCCTGCGAAGCCGAGCCGGGCCCGAGGCCGCCATCGAGCAAGGGCTTCGACCAGTCGGTGATCACTTTTGCGGGATCGAAATCGTAGCGGCTGCCGAGGCCGTGGCATTCGGGGCAGGCCCCATACATGCTGTTGAAGGAAAACGAGCGCGGCTCGAGTTGGGGCACGCTGATGCCGCAATCCGGACAAGCCAGCTTTTCGGAGTAGAGTTGCTCATCGCCTCCGACCACGGCCACTTGAACCAAGCCCCCGGCCAACTTCATCGCCAGCCCGACCGACATTTCCAGGCGATGCTCGATGCCGGGCTTCACCAACAGACGGTCGACCAGCACTTCGATGGTGTGGTTCTTCCGCTTATCGAGATTGAGGTCATCCTCCAGGTTCACCAATTCGCCGTCGACGCGGGCGCGAGTGTAGCCGTGTTTGAGCAGGGTCTCCATCTCCTTCTTGAACTCGCCCTTGCGACCGCGCACGATCGGGGCCAGAACCATGACGCGATCTTCGGGAGTGAGAACCATCACGCGTTGGACAATCTGCTCCGCCGACTGGCGGCTGATGGGGCGCCCACACTTGGGGCAATGCGGGACCCCAATCGAGGCGAACAGGAGACGAAGATAGTCGTAGATCTCTGTGATGGTGCCGACGGTCGAGCGAGGGCTGCGGCTGGTGGTCTTTTGCTCGATCGAGATGGAAGGGCTAAGTCCATCAATTGCATCAACATCCGGGCGTTCCATCTGGTCGAGAAACTGACGGGCGTAGGTGGAGAGGGTCTCCACATAACGCCGCTGACCCTCAGCATAGATGGTATCGAAGGCGAGCGAGGACTTGCCCGAGCCGCTGAGTCCGGTCACAACCGTAAGAGTGTTGCGCGGAATCTCCACGTCGATGTTTTTAAGGTTGTGCTGGCGCGCTCCGCGCACCGAAATCTTGGTGATGGCCATTAGTTTGGGCTGGATAGCCCTTCCGTAATCTAGAAAGCCCTACAGAACTGTTCGAGATTAGGGGTGCGCAGCTCTACTCCGTATCTTAGTCGTCAATAGCGGAGGGCGTCAACGAAGGTAGATTGAAGGTGCCGCATAGACGAAAAAGGATCCGGCGGCATCTGAATACTGCAATTTATAACGGCAAACAGATAGGGTGGTTGATCGTGATTTCGCTTTTCATGCCTCTGATTCTCTGCGTTACCGTGGTGGCTTCGGTCGGGATTGGCGTTATCGCGGCCTACGCCGCGGTTATAGGCATCCTGCAGGCTTGCGGCCGAGCGTCGCAACAACGGCCCGTCGAAGCTCGTGCGCGGCTGGTTTTGGTGCCTACGCAGAACCACGCCAGCGGCGACTAAATGCCGGGTCAGCCGCTTATCCCGTGCTTCCCCTAACTCCAGTAAATTCATTGCGGTCCTTCTGACATTCGGACTGACATCTCCCGTTTGCTCCCCATGGCGATGCCGGATCCGGCCACTGACCGACACCCGGTATATCCCTGACAGGTATCGGTTGACATCAACGAGAATGCCTACTCGGGCTGACCGCACTCTTGCGATCCATCCACCTCAATCGCCCTCATCAAGCGCTTCTGTCGATCGGTCCAATGACCAGTGGGCACTGCCCGAGTTCAAGACTCCCAAAGAAGACTCGGCGGGGCGAACCTAAACGGTTTGCGATAAACCTATCCATTCCATCCAAGGAAAACGGAATGATCTCGGTTATCTATCTCGCCTCCGGTGACAAGCATCCAGCGTCCACCCGGCCATACTGCCGCCCATCCTTGCGATCGCCAGGCCGCCAGTTCCAGCGCAACCCCCGCTACGCAGGCAGGCACCGAACGGCCGGGGGCAGCAACCGTCGACGGAAGCACCTGCGCAGCTTATTCTGGTGCCTACAGAGAACCATGCCGGCGGCGACTGAGAAGTCTCCACTCGCCCTCAGTTCATCTCCCCGCACCTGGATGCGCCACTCCCAGTTTGCCCTGCCCACCCAGTAATAACCGGCGTCTATCCAACTTACCTTTTCGCAATGCGTTCCCTCCAGTTCACAACTTTGACCCAGCATAACTCCCGTCACGTCTGACGTCGACCGGGCGGCGAACCCGAAATTTCGCGATTCGAACATTGTTCGACATCGAACATACACGCATCGTGCAAATTCGTAATACTCCCGGTTTCACTATGAACAAGGCGGAGAATGACCACATTCACGAGTTGTGCACGCTGATTGCAGTGGAGCAGGATCGACAGAAGTTCCTTGAACTGGTGAAGGAATTGAATCGCATCCTCAGTGCCAAGGAGCAACGACTCTCCGGCGCGAAGCCAGACGACCGCGGCGACTGCTAGCTCGCAGCTGGATTCTGACTCTCGTCCCGCGGCGAAGAAAAGAAATAAAGAAAGCAGGTGGCGTGACGCCACCTTGCGGTAGAGAACTTTGCGATATTTTCTCTGTACATTCGCCTCTCAATTTTCCCTGAAAATACATGAGATCAGGGCCAGGATTACAGGGTCTCCCGGGCGGACTCAACATGCCCGACGCATCCAATGGAGTTGACCGTGCCCGGGGAAGGAAAACATATTCTTAGAACGCTGACAAGACCGACCAAGCCTGCTCCACTGCAACCTGGCGCTCGTTCCGACGCATCCGGGAAAGCGGTTAGCAATATAATCCTGTTATCGCTGCCGGACGAGGAGTACGACCTGCTGCGTCCTCATCTGGAGGCGGCGGATTTACCGCAGCACCACATCCTGCATGAGCCGGGAGAGAAGCTCGAATTCACATATTTTCTGAATGAAGGCATGACCTCGCTGGTGGCGCTCAGCGGAGACGGGAGAAGCGTCGAAGTCGGCATCGTCGGTAAAGAAGGCATGGTGGGGATGTCGTTGACGGTGGGGCTGCGGCGGGAAATGTTTCGGGCCATCATGCAAATGGCAGGCAGCGGGGTACGGATCCGGTCACGGGTTTTTCAAGGCATCTTGCCGTGTACTCCGGCCCTGCGATCCGAACTGAGCCGCTTCGCCCTGATGCAGGGAATGCAGGTTGCGCAACTCGCCGCCTGCAACCGGTTGCATGAGACCGAGCAACGGCTGGTGCGCTGGCTGCTCATGTGCCAGGACCGCGTAGACTCCAAATTGCTTCCGCTGACCCACGAATTTCTGGCGCAAATGCTGGGTACTGGGCGGCCCAGCGTGAGTCTGGCGGCGGCTGTTCTCGAGGATGCCGGTCTGATTGAAAACCTGCGCGGTACGGTGAAAATATTAAATCGCAAGAGCCTGGAAGCCGCTGCCTGTGAGTGCTACGGAGTAATTCAGCACTTCAACGGCGGGCTGGGGTTGAAGTAACCACGAACTTAGACTCGCCCGGATGTTCATCCTGCCTCGAAATACTCAGCGGGCGTGTTGCAGGGTGATGGAAGTGAGATTGTGGACCCAGCGCGCGGGCCGCTTGTCATCCGAGACGATCAGCTGGAACGGGCCGTAGTTCCCGAGCGGCTGGCTGTCGCGCGCGTCAACTACCAGCACCTGACCTTCATGGAAGCTGGGGTCGACCTCCGCCAGAGAGAGAATCACAGAATAGCCGTCAGAGCCGGTGGCGACGAGGTAGCTGGTCATCGCTTCTCCATGAAGCTCTTTGCCGAGGGGAGCGTTAACCTTCGCCAGCAAAGTGGCGAGGGGAACGCCGGAATAGGTTTCGGAAGCGTTGGTATGGCCGTTGTGGACTGTGATCGTGACGTGCGGCAAGGCGTGAAAATCCGCAGGCGTGAAGGGCACGGGCGCATGGTCGGAACCGGCGCTGATTAGCAGCGCGTCAGAACCGTAAACGAGCGCTCCGCCACCCGCGGCGACCTGAAGGACCACTTGCACCACCTGGCTGGCGCTACCCTGGCCGATATCGATGTGCCGAGTGTCCTTTGTGAATCCCTGGGCAGAAACAGAGAGGCTATAGCCGCCGGCTTTCACGCTGACTGAAAGCTGGCCATGATCGTCGGTTTCGAGCTTTGCGGGAGCGGTTTCGGGAGGCGGCACAAGGCGGATCTGTGCGCGCGGGATAGCCGCCCCGCTTTGGTCGGTCACGCGGATGTTAACCGGCAGGGAGGCCGACTGTTGGGCCAATAGTGCGGGAACGCACAATAGCACACAGAGACAGGCCGCTCTCAAGCTTCGTTTGTGCATGCTAGAAGCATAGCGCGGCGCCAGGTTGGTGTCAGCCGGTAGCGACCGTGATGTTCTTGAAGTTACTTCGATTGGACTTCGACGGCGTCCGGCACGTTCCTGGGCCGGCCGTCTTGGTTGCTGACGGCGATTTTTCGTCCCTGCTTCAAGTACGCCGCTATGACGCCGGGTTGTGACCAGTCCAGGTCCCAACCGTTCTCGATCGCCAAGAGCGTATAGTCACCGGGAATCACGGCATGCAAAAGGAATGAGCCGTCCAGGTCGCTTTGATCGCGGCGGAAGAGATCGCGGTCCACCTCTGGAGTTTTCGGCACGAGAACCACCATCGCACCTGCAAAACCCTTCCCCGCCTTCACCACGGTCCCCTGAATGTCGGTGTTGCCGGTCACCACGAAAAGCGATAGCGAGGGAGAAGAACCCGCCGCCACCGAAACAGCGTGCCCTGAAACCTCGGCGCCTTGTGCTGACATGCGTGCCACGGAATAGCTTTTCCCGGGACCCCACACCACAACTTCATACTTCCCAACAGCGATCTGCTGGAGTTCCGCCTCGCCCTTGGAATCCGTCTGAGACGCACCAACCACTCTACTTCCTGATCGCAGTCCGACCGTAAGTTGGGGAGGAGGTCCAGCTTCTCCGGCAATCTGAATCGAAAATTTCACACTGCTCGAGACCTCTCCCTTGGAGATGTCGACCTCCTCTCCATCTTTCGTGAGATCGACTCCGCTCATCTGGAGAGTCGACTCCGGTCCATGGATGCTAACGTTGTAACGGCCTGCGGGTATGCCCGTCACTTCCACAACGCCTGGCGATGCCGTAACGATGACACTAGTCTGAACAGAGGTGTAACCGTCGAAAGCGGGCTGCTGAAGCTGCGGAACGAAAAAGGTGTGGGTGCCGTCATCCGGCGCGTGAAAAAGGAGGCGGAGAGACGGAACGGGATTCAGGTGGAAATCCGCCTCCACGCGTTCGCCACCCCGAATTGGGATAGGCAGCGCACTGTCTGCCTCGGTCACGTCCGGGTAATAAGTCACAGGATAGGCAACATCGAGAGATCGATCGATTGCCGGAGTTTCTTGTCCATTGGATTCTGAATTAACCGTGGCTGAGGGAGGATGCACGGCATACCACGGTTTGCCGCTGGCCGCGAGGAAGTAAGTGCCGGGCCTGAGCGGAGTCAGTTCATACTCTCCTAGATCGTCCGTTTGGGCGCTACGGAACTGATAGACCCGATCGACGCCGCTGCTGTGGTCGTCATAATACAACGTCACCGTTGCTTGACGAACCGGGTCTCCAGCTTCGTCCAGAACCTTGCCGGTGATTACAGCGTCGGGCGCGAGGCGGAGCACCAGGTTTTCGGTGTCAATGCCCGCGCCGGTCACAATCGCAGTGGAAAACTCATCGTGCTGTTCGTAGCTAGCCGAAATAAATCCGCGTTTGGCTCCGGTCAGCGAATACTTCCCCGCAGGCAGCCCGGTGAATTCATATTTGCCGTCCTCGGAAGTGATCACAAACTCAAACCTGCTGGGATCCTTCGCGTCCCGAATGGTTACTCGCGAACGGACGAGAGGCCGGCTGTCCGCTTTGCTCACGACGGTTCCGGCGATTCGATAGCGACCGGAAGGGATGGTTGCGGAGGGCGGACTCGCAAGCTGCGGCGCAGCCCAGGATCGCCCTCCGAGCAAAACGAGAGCCATCATCATTCCGCAGAGGGGGCGAATGGCAATGGGGCACGTCATCATTTTTTCTCGCCTACTCGCTGCCGGAAACGATCTGTAGCTGCAAGTTTACTTTCTGTCCGGGAGAAAACTGGACCACCTGGCCCTTGGTTTCGTAAAGTTTCATCGCTTCGGAGTCGCGGTAAGGCAAGTCGTGTTGCGGGCTGCCGAAAGCAACTACGCGATAAGCCCCCGGCGCCACCATTCGAGAATCGAACCTTCCATCGGAAGACGCCGAGAGATCCAGAAACTGGCCTGGGCCGTCCGGTAAGGGGATGCAGTATATATGGGCACGCGGGGTTGAGCTGGCGGCATTGGCAGGGACACCAAGCAAATTGCCTTCGAGCTCCGCGTTATCATCCCGCATGGTGATGTCGATCGGCGTACTCGCGCCGGGCACCACGACCAAAGGCTCGCGCAGCAGATCCATGCCGCCCATCGTCGCCGATGCCACATAGCCGCGAGTAGGATATAGCCGCAGCCAGTACCGTCCCGGCGCCAGATTTTCGAGGACTAACGAGTCATCGTTCGGACCGGTGGGCTGACGAATCGACGCGCTGCCTCTTTGTCCAAACTCATCTAGAGGGTCGGCCCTCACGCTGATATCAAGCCGGGGCCCATGCAAGGCAAAGGTATGCCTCCCATCGCTCCACGATCCGGAGCGAGGACCATCGTTCGAAGTGAACTGTTCTCTAACCTTCACGCTGATCGAATTGTTTCGAATGAGTACCATGCCGGGACCATTCACTGACGCTCCAGCCACGGCGATATTCACGGAACCGCTGGCAGCGTTCGGGCCATACACGCTTGCTTCTACAAGATATTTTCCATTGGGCAGCTGGCCCTCGATAGTTTGCCTCGTGGGGTTGTAGCCCAGGGAATAGCCGGGGCCGCGTTGCCCTTGCGGCGACACGGTAATATTCATTCCGCCGTTCGGTTCCGTATTGACCACCGGAATTCTTACGGCATAGTAGGCTTGGCGGATTAAAGCCAGATCCGCCTGCAAAGTTTGACCGGCCACAAGCTGAATCGTGGATGCCGAGGCAAAGTCGGTGGCGCTTGGGTAATACATGGGCGGGAAGCCGTAGAGTTGACTGTCGGGAGTTGCGGTGACGGGATCGTTGTCCATCCATTCGTGGGTTAACAACTTATAAGAGCCAGGCCGGAGGTCAGAAAAACGGAACTCGCCATTCGAATTCGTGCTGGCTGAACCGCTTGGCCGCCAGCCGGGCATGCCCTCCGTCACCTGCCGAGAAACGATCTCCACATGCAAGCCGTGGGCTGGCTCGGTGGCGGAAAAAGTGACTCGCCCCTCGATAACTCCCTCAGGCATTAAGAAGATGGTCACCTCTTTGCCGGGGAGGATCACCCCTGGGCCCGTCTCACCACGGTCGTCCAGAAACCCCGGCTTGCGCGCCATGAGCCAGATGGGAGTTCGAGCGTACTCGGATGAAGAAGGGCCTGCCTCGTTCTCGCCTACGACTTTGGGCAAAGTAAATTCGAAATGACCCTCGCCGTCGGTCAGGGTTGCAAAGCGATTGTCGGGAGAATAGACGAGAGCGCGGCCGATGGGTTCGTGGGTGGCAGCGTTTACCACCGTGCCGCGAACAACATTCGATTGCTTTTCCGACTGTGGGACCTGGCCAAAACCGAACTCGGCGCAGGGACCGCTACCGGCAAGAAGGATGCTTAGCAAAAGCGCCCAATCCCTGATGGTCAGACGAACATGGAGGGACTTATACAGGTAGTGGATCGGAGGACGGTCGGGGCTGCGCAAGGACATTACTCCTACGTTGTTTTTCCCATAGGGTCGGCCGTGTGAACCTGCAATGGCGAATCGATCGGCGGTATTTTAACTTCCATCTGTCTCCCGGGACAGCAATGATGAAACCGAATGCAACGGCCGCGCTTCCCCAGTCCCTCCGTGTTAGCATTTCGGTATTGCCCGCGCCGCTGGTGCGCATGACCCGTATTCGTCCCATCCCGGTTTCACTGTTTACTGTGATGCTTCTCGGCGTTCTAACGATATCCGCGCCTGCGGCAGAGCCGTCGCCATGGCTGGAGGTTCATTCTACGCATTTCACGGTAATTACCGATGCCGGGGAAAAAAGGGGCAAGGAAGTTGCGCTGCGGTTTGAGCAGATGCGCGCGGTGTTCGCCCTCCTGCTGATGAAGGATCGGCTGAACGAACCGCTGCCATTGACGATTCTCGCCTTCAAGAACGACAAGAATTATTACCAGGGTGCGCCGCTGAAGCAGGGTCAGCCGATCGGCGTTCCGGGCTTCTTCGTCCCCAGCGAAGATCAGAATTTTATCGTACTGAATTTGTTTGAAGTCGAACCTTGGCGGGCCGTCGCCCACGACTTTGCGCACTTGCTCATGAACTACAACTATCCTCCGGTCGAGGGATGGTTCGACGAAGGCCTGGCGGAATATTTCAGTTCCCTCCGCGTCGATAACCAGCAGGTGGAGATTGGCGGCGATCCCGAACTCAACTCCATCTTCACCGGAGATCTGTTGGGCAATCCGCGCGAGATTAGTAGTCCCCCGAGGTCCTTCACCGAACTGCTCGGCGGTCAGGTGTGGTTGGCGCTGCCCGACCTGCTTACTTTGAAGCATGACACTTCCACCTATGTGGAAGGCACGCACCACACGCTGTATTACGCCCAGTCCTGGATCACGGTGCACTACCTGCTGCACGAGAAGAAGCTACCCGAGACCGGCACCTACTTTGATCTGGTCGAGAACCAGCACCTGCCGGTAGAAGAAGCCATTCAGAAGGCCTACGGGCTGACGCCCGATCAATTCGGCAAGGCGGTAAAAGACTACTTTCACTCGCTGACCCCGCTGTTCACGGCTCTCGACGCCTCGAAGCAGAAAGATGCCACGGCCGATCCGCGGCAGGTCTACCACTTTCCCGCGCCGGTGGGACCGAATGACAGCGCAATCATCTCCAGACCGATGCGCGAGAACGATGCCAAGGCATTGGCTGCTGAGGTAATGACAAGAATTCCGGAACGCCGCAACCTCGGGCTGCAGGAATTGCAAGCCCTGGCCACGGTCCCCGAAACCAATCCTTCTGGAAAACCCGTCGAGAGGAAAGCCACGAGGGAAAATATTTACGACGCGCCGCTCGTGGCAGCTGTGGGCAATGAGATTGCCCATCGGGCCCTGGCCTGGGATCACCTGCAACACGGAGAGTTCGATGCGGCGGCGGAAGAGCTTAGCGACGCGGCGATCCTCGACCAGCACGACATGTGGATCCGCTACTACCTGGCCGTGCTGAAATACCGCATCGCCAAGGCCAAGCATACCGACATTGCGGGACTGCCGAACATGATGCAAGATCTGCGGGCGGTGCTCGATTGGTATCCGGAGTTCGCCGATGCCTACGACTTGATGGCGATGGCGCGGAAGGAGGGCGGTGGGTCGATCGCGGCCATGCAGGCGGAGCGTGCGGCGATCGAACTCAGTCCGCGCAATCAGGAGTATGTCTACCACTTGGCGGAAATCTATATTGAGGGCAAGAAGTGGGAAGCGGCGCGGGCGTTGCTGGAGCGGTTGAAGACGAGCGGCAATTCGCTGGTAGCGGCGGAGGCGCGCGAGCAGCTAGCCCGGCTGACCAACGAACAGAAGTATGGCCTGTCGACAGCCTCGACGGCTCCGAAATTGTCTCCACAGAGTTCGCCCTTTGACGTGCTGGAGCAGGATGCCGCAAAACGTAAGGCCGCGGAACAGGCGACACAAAACGCTGGAGTGGGCGATAGGCGCGCGGCCAAATTTCTTCAGGGGCAGCTGCTAAGAGTGGATTGCTCTCAGTTTCCCGCCGCCATTCTCACAGTTGCGGCCGGTGGAACGACTCTGAAGCTGCGCACCGCTGACTACAAGTCCCTGCTGCTGATCGGCACCAATACTTTCTCGTGCACCTGGAGTGATCGCTCGGTGTCGGTGAACTACAAGCCGGGCGGCTTGTCGGATGGGGATTTGGTGTCACTGGAAGTGCGGTGAGGTTCGTCTTCAACACGGATTTCTGGGTGAAATAATCTGGCGTGTGTTTGATGGAAGCACGGTGGCTCCGCGATTTTCGTTTTATCCACGGTATACCCGGTCAAACCCCACTCTCGAGGGTGTTCCATCAAGTTCTGTCCGGCAGGCACCCGGCAAAAGCTGCCCCCTGAAGAATCTCCAACTCTTCTCAGAACTCGATTGCGGTCTACAGCACCACCGGAAGCCTCTGGCATACGATCCAGTCGTCGGTCTCTGCAATTCTGGCGGCATGGCTGGCACAGAAAAATCCCCGCCGAAGCGAAAAGCTTGGACGGGGGCACCCTTGAGGGTGGAGTGTGATCGCGCAAAATAATTAACCCTCCCGCTGGGAGCGGGAGGGTCAGCCATCCACAATGATCGCGGCTAGGCGCGGACGACGTTGCCCGCTTGAAAGCCTTTGGGACCTTTCAGCAGATCGAACTCCACGGTCTCGCCCTCGTTGAGCGAGCGGTAGCCGTTCTCCTGAATCGCGGAGAAATGTACGAAAACGTCCTCCCCCGTGGAGCGCTGGATGAATCCATATCCCTTCGCCCCGTTGAACCACTTCACTGTTCCCTTCTCTCTCACGGAAAAACTCCTTTCACTATCGTGAAGAATTGTTCCCCGAATCTCCAGCATTGTTGTCCCAGCGAACCAGAACGCCCCCTCAAGAAAAACGGTGGAACTCGGCCGCGCCCGGTAGTGCTAAAGAAATCGCCCCAAAGCAAAAGACTCCTCGGGTTAACGCCGCGTAAAGACATTGCGGCGCGAACTTTCGGAGCCTTGGACCATCGACGCTGTTTCTACGGCCCTACGCAAGACGTCAACCTGCCTAACACACTCACCGCCCGGTACGCACCGGACAATGAGCACACGATAATAAGCACTACTAAATCGTTTGACAAGAAGAATTAGAGGGCAAGGCTTAAAGATAACCTGCGGTCATATCCAAAACTTTAACGAGGTATAAGAAACGGCTCTTCCCGGGGGCTCAAACTTTGGTTTTTCAGCGCCTGCCGACAGGCGGGCAAACCCTTGGTAGGATTAGGGTAACGCCCGTGCCCGATCAGACCACAACTACCGTTGCTCGACCCGAGGGAAGCGCTCCAGGCCGGCCGGCCGGCCCCCGCCGCACGCAGCCCGCCGGGGTGATGAGCTCCACCGTGAAGTACCTGCTGCGCACCGATGTGCACACTTTTGCCTTTTCGGTGGCGGCCAACTCGATCCTTTCGTTTTTTCCTTTCGTCGTCCTACTGATGACGCTCATCCGGCGGGTTTTCCATTCCCGGGTAATGTACGACGTGGTAGTGGAGTTGCTCCGTGACTACCTGCCCACAGGGCAGGAGTTCGTTATCCGCAACCTCAACGCAATGGTGAACAGCCGCCACAGCGTGCAAGTGGCTTCACTGATCATCTTGTTGGTGACGTCTTCCGGCGTGTTCATGCCCCTCGAAGTGGCGCTCAACCGGATCTGGCGCTTTCCGAATAACCGCTCGTATTTCGGCAATCAGCTGATCTCACTGGGGCTGGCCTTCGGGTGCGGAGTGCTGTCATTGCTCTCCATTGCCATGACGGCGGGCAACGTGGCTTTGCTGGAGTTTTTACTGCGCGGTCACGGCGGTGGATTTATCCGCCTGGTGGGTTTTATGGTGATGAAGCTGTTCGCCATTGCCGCCAGCATAGCCATTTTCTTTCTGATTTACTGGCTGCTGCCCAACGGAAAGGTTCCGGCGCGCGCGGTGCTGCCAACGGCGCTGATCATGGGGTTGTTGTCGGAGGCTTTGAAGTATGGCTACATTCTGGCGCTGCCCTGGCTGAATTTTGCGGAAGTTTATGGGCCGTTCGCACTGTCGGTGAGCCTGATGTTCTGGGCATTCCTTTCGGGGTTGCTGCTGCTGGCCGGCGCGAATCTTAGCGCCCAAGAGCACGCCCAGCGCGGCCGATAGGAAGAGTTTCTTCCCCGTCCGTTCTTTGCGCGGGACCCGTCTCATCCGAGGGACGCGCGTTTTTCACGGGTTGCGAACTGAGACCTCGCGGCAACCCACTCCGCGTTTGCGGTTGATGCGGCAGATCAGATTCTCGAGTATTTTCGGCAACACATTTCACCCCCCGGCATCGGGGGAATTCTTCTCGAGGTAATCCTCGGCGGCGGCTTCAATCAGTTCTTGCCGATTCTTTTCGCTGAGGCTGCTGAGCACGATCACCGGGATGTTGGGGACGTGCCGTACCACGTCGCCGCTGCCCTTTAAGCGTTTGCCCGGGTCCGGCGGACCAGCGCCGGGGATGGCACGATCTGCCTGCTGACTCATGCGTACTGATGTACACCGTCAAGCTGACTATTTCTTCGTCCACTGCTCGACCCAGTCGTTGACCGTTTTATACCAGAGCTGCGAGTTTTGCGGCTTCAATACCCAGTGGCCTTCGTCGGGGAAATACAGCATCTTTGATGGCACGCCTTCCATCTGCAGGGTGGTGAAGAGCTGCAAGCCTTCGCTCACGTCCAGCCGGTAGTCTTTCTGGCCGTGGATGACCAGCGTTGGCGTCTTGAAATTTTTCGCGTACTGGTGCGGCGACCACTTTTCGTAGCCGGCGCGGTTGTCGTAGGGAGTGCCTTTGAACTCCCAGTCGTTGAACCACAGTTCCTCGGTGGTGCCCCAGGCGGATTCCGCGTTGAACATGCCGTCGTGCGAAACCAGGCACTTGAAGCGGTCGCTGTGGCCGAGGATCCAGTTGATGGCGTATCCGCCGTAGCTGGCGCCCAGCGCGCACTCGCGGCCTTTATCGATGAACGGGTAAGTCCTCTCCGCATAGTCGAGGCCCTTCATCAGGTCTTCCAACGGAGCGCCACCCCAGTCGCCGTTGATGGCGTCGATGAATTTCTGCCCGTAGCCGGTCGAGCCGTGGAAGTTGATCATGATGACCACGTATCCGTTGGCGGCGAACAGTTCGGGATTCCAGCGGTAGCTCCAGTCGTCTCCCCAGGCGCCCTCCGGCCCGCCGTGGATGAGGAATTTTACGGGATATTTCTGGCTTGCGTCGAAATCCGGCGGCTTGATCAGGAAGCCTTCGACTTTGTCGTCGTGAGCACCGGTGAAATAGAAGGATTCGATCGGAGACATGGAGACTCGAGAAAGGATCTCTGCATCGGGATCGGCAAGAGTACGGGGCTCAAAGCCGGTAAGGTTAATCCGCTTGGTGCCTTTGGGATAATTGCCCATGATCTGCGCCCAACGTCCCTCTACGATCCCAGTGCTTACTACCTCGATGCGGATGGGGAAAGCGATTGAATTCTGGGTAAGCGCCAGGGTTCTCCCGTCGGGGGCGAAGTCAAGATCATCGTAGGTTCCGGCCATCACTCGAACCACCACGAGATCCTCCAGCCCAACCCTGAACAGCGGCTGGGATCCGCCTTCTCCGGCGCTGAAGTAAATCACTTTCGAATCAGGCGACCATGCGTAAGTTCCAACCCATTGACCGAAATTCTCGGTCAGATCCTTCTTCTCGCCCGTCTTGCGGTCGTACAGCATCAATCGGAAGCGGTCGCTCTCGTATCCCGGACGCTGCTGGGCCCGGTAGGCGATGTAGCGGCCATCGGGCGAATAGAGTGGCGTCGAGTCGCTGGCGGGATTGTCGGCGGTGATGTTCTTGGCTTGGACAGATCCAGCCGGGCCTCCGCTGACCGGGACGATCCAGAGATCGTTGTTGGTGGAAGCCGCCGGATTCCTGTCGTGATTCGAGGTGTAACAAATCTCCTGCCCGTCGGGGGAGAAGGCGTAGTCATCCTGCCCGCCGAGCGAGAACACAGGAGCATCGTAGTCGCCCGGCGTGAGGTCGTGGGGAGCGTTGAAATGACCAACCATCTCGTTGCCGTGCTGTTGCTCCTCTACCTGAGTGACGAAGATGTGTGTTCGCTTACCCTCCTTGTATGCGTTCCAGTGGCGATACAGGAGGTGAGTGAAGATCAGAGCCTTCACCTTCGACTGATCCACCTCTTTCTGCCGTTTCGCATTGCACTCGACTACGTTGGCGAGCTCAACGTCGCATTCGGGATAAACGTCCGACGTAAACAGAATGTTGTTGCCGTCAGGTGACCAGAGTTCGCCGCTGGCCTCGGTGGCCAGATCGGTGAGCCTCTTCGTTCGGCTCACGGTGGCAGCGGTACCATCGAAATCCGCGACCCAAACCTGCGATCCGGCCTGCTTGGTAGAGATAAACGCAAACCGCTTCCCATCCGGCGCCCAGCGCGGGCGGTCTGCATCCTGATCAGCGATGATTTCACGCTCTTGACCACCAGAGGCGGGCACCATCCAGATGTGCGGCGTCTTCGTATCGGATTCAAGATCAACATCGACCACGCTGAAAATCACCCACTTGCCGTCGGGCGAAACTTCGGGCTCGCCCACACGCTTCAGTTTCATCATGTCTTCGAAAGTGAAAGGATGTTTGGCCTGGGTAAAGGCGGGAAAAGTGAAGGCAAGAACCAGAAGGAAAAGAAAAAGACGGCGCATGAAGGGACCTCCTCGGCAAACCGTTGAGTGTAGCAGGCAACCACTTCTGGCTTCTAGCTGCCAGCTTCCGGGCCGTTGCCGGTTGGGGCGGTGACCTACTGGTCGACACCAATCTCCCAATTCTTGCGACGGCAACCCCCTGATTGATATGGCATCCAAGGTAACGGCAGAACTGCAGCGCCCTACCCCCGGCCTCACTGAGCGGAGAGGGGTCGGGGGAGGGTCGCCGCGGTCGTCGTTCGCCATGGCACTCGGCCGAGGCGTACGAAATTGGGGGAATTTGCCTCCTCCCAACTCCATCGATCCATTATTCGATAAAATAGGTTCATGAACCGGCCGCACCGCATTCTTCTGTCCCTTGCTGCCTTCGTTGTATGCGCCTTGCTGGCTGCACCCGCAACGGCGCAGGAAGGCCCCCTGGAAAATGCCGCCCCGAAGGGCGTCACCCCCGACGAGATCATCACGCACTTTGCGGCAAAGGAAAAACTGTTTAAGGAAGCGCGCGACCAGTACACCTACCGGCAGGACATCAAGGTTCAGACGCGCGACGGCGACACGGTCACCGGGGAATATCACGAAGTGTTCGACGTGCTTTACGACGACAAGGGACATCGCATCGAGAACGTCGTGTTCGCGCCGCAGTCGTCGCTGGAACAGGGAGGATTGTCCCTCGACGAAGGCGACGTCCAGGATTTCCGCAACCGACTGCCCTTCGTGCTGACCACGGAAGAGGTACCGGAATACAACATTCTTTATGTGGGCCAGCAGCAGGAAGATCAGTTGCGCTGCTATGTTTTCGACATCGCGCCCAAGGAGATCGTGGGGAAGAAGCGTTACTTCCAGGGCCGCATCTGGGTCGACGACCAGGATTTCCAGATCGTGAAGACCTATGGGCAGGCCGTCCCGGAGATAAAAGATACCAAGAGGAAAGGAAAGCAAGAGCACCTTTACCCGAAGTTCACCACCTGGCGGCAGCAGATCGACAACAAATACTGGTTTCCGACCTACACTCGGGCCGACGACACGCTGCACTTCAACACCGGCGATATTCACATTCGCGAGATTGTGAAGTACGAGGACTACAAACGGTTTGGATCGAATGTGAGGATTCTGTATAACGGCCAGGAAGTTCCGAAGGCGGACCAGAAAGATCAGAAATCGCCGCCGGACCAGAATCCGAATCCAGATCAGAAGAAGCCGCAGTAGCGAGGTTTCAAAGTTGCAAGCAGCCTGAAAGCTTTGAAACCTTGGAAAGCTCAGTAGAAAAGATACTTTCTCCACTTATCGTCCGACCGGCCCATCAATCGCATGATGTGTCGGCTGGTGTGGAGGTTGAAGGCGCGCGGTTCGCGCATCAGCTTCATTCCGGCTTCAGCGGGGAACTGATTGCCCTTGCGGCGGTTGCAAGTGTGGCAGCAGGCCACAAGATTCTCCCAGGTAGATGAACCTCCTCGAGAACGGGGAATGACGTGGTCGAGGGTCAGTTCGCCGGAAGGCAGCACGGTGGCACAATACTGGCAGGTGTTGCGGTCGCGCAGCAGAATATTTTTCCGCGAGAGCGCGCGGCTCTGGTGCGGGATGCGGCGGTATTCCAGGAGTCGAATGACCGAGGGCACGCGCATGGCGATGCGCGCGGCATGCAGGAAGTGTCCATTCTCTTCTTCCGTCATGGCCACGCCCTTGAGCACCAGGACCAGGGCGCGGCGGGCGGCGCAAACATTGATGGGCTCATACGAGGCGTTCAGGACGAGCACGGGCGCGTGCAGCGCGTGACCGTTGCTGTCGCGGTGCACGGCCGTCCCGGCAAACAGACCGGCGGCGTGCCTGCCTGTCAGTCCTCCGTCGGCTTCCTTCCTGGCTGACATGATACTCGCTTGTCTCCTACCAGACCGTCCTCATTTTCTCTTGCACTGCAATCGCGCCCTTTACACCGGAAGCCGAATCGTCCGCCGGATACGCCTAACTTAGATGCCGACCGCCCGAGCCACGCGAGTCTCTTGTACCCCGGACGACGCCTCGGACGCGTCCACCGGACAACCGAATCGCCACCTGCTGAAGGCAAGCTCGCTGCCAAATGCCACGGCGCGCGCCAAGACGCGGGCGATCAGACGGCATAGACCACATCGAGGCTCGCCGTCAGACACGGAGAGGACGTAGGACGAACCCAAGCGCTCGCCGCAAACGAAGCCGACTCCAGCCACGGCGCGATGCAAGGCGTCAAGACACCCCTGGCAGACGGGAAGCCGGGAGATGTGTACTGGAGGCTCGCCGCTTATGCGGCAATCGGAGGGAAACAGATCGGAGAAAAGACCTTCCGCGACTGGAACAGAAACTCGACCACGCCAAGCTTGGTCAAACCAGGATCGACTGACTGCAAAAGCAATAGAAGCCCCTGCCACTGCGGCTTTGGCCTGGATAGCCCGAATTCGGTCTCCACTACTGCTGAAGACGGCCTCCGTGATGCCCACGAAAAATGGGGCGCTTCCGCGTTGCCCGCGTATCGCCAGTATAGCGGCGTCCGGCCCACTAGGCAACCTTGCGAGTGTCGTGACCTGAAACCGCCGCGGCCGGCTGCTTCCCGGTCACGTCCGACAGCCGCTCCCGCACCGGAACAAAAATAAAACGATAGTTCCTCCGAAAACACTCCGCGCAGCGTACCGGCTGCAGCAGAAAGATCGGAAGCAGATAGCGTTCGGAAAAGGTGCGGCGCCGGGAACGAAAGCCGGTGTCGCAGCCACAATCGTCGCAGTGAAATTCGAAATGCTTCTGAAACCAGAACTGGTCGGAGGAGTAACGTGTCACACTGCACCTCGGAATAACCAGACTACGAAGGGGTGAACGACCAATTACTGCTATTTTATCCCAAGTCGGGTTGCACGGATAACGCCAGCGTCCTGGTATTACCATTCTGGACCCCGCTGGACCCCGCCCCACACTTGTAAAGCAGCCTGCCCGCGTGCTAACGTGCGCCGTTCCGGTGTTTTGCATATAAAGTTCGAGCCTAGGGACTTATCCCATTCTGCGAGGATCTCGCCCATGAGCACGGTCGCCCCACCAGTCCAGAAGAAGCACACACCGTACGTTCCCGAAAACATGGAAATGAAGGAGTTCACCTTCCGTGCATTGCTGATCGGGCTGGTGATGACGGCGATTCTCGGGTCGGCGAATGCCTATCTCGGGCTGAAAGCCGGGATGACGATTGCGGCCACATACCCGGCGGCAGTGATCGGGATGGCGTTGTTGCGGTTGATGAAAGGCTCACTGCTCGAAGAGAACATTGCGCGAACCGTCGGCTCGATCGGCGAATCGGTGGCCGCCGGAGCCGTCTTCACCATCCCAGCATTTGTGATGGCCGGATTGTGGCCGGGGTTGACTCGACAAAAATATTGGAACTCGGTAGCCCTGATGGTGATCGGCGGCACGCTCGGGATACTTTTTGTGACCCTTTTGCGACGCGTAATGGTGGAAGACCCCGACCTCCCCTATCCGGAATCGGTGGCCGCCTCGGAAATCCACAAAGCGGGCCAGCAAGGCGCCAAGGCTGCGAAGATTCTTTTTGCCAACATGGGTTTTGGTGGATTCATGTACCTGCTGGGGGCGGTCAATGTTTTTTCCGCTAACAATACGTTTCCGGTGACCATCAGTGCGCTGGGCAAGAAGTTGTTGCTGCGCACTGGCACGAATCCCAACGTCGCGACCACGCTCACCGGAGGAGCAACGCTGCTCACTGCACCCGATATCAGTCCAGCGTATCTGGGTGTGGGCTACATCATTGGCCCGCGCTTGGCTGCGCTCAATTTTGCCGGAGGCGTTTTGGCTTGGGGGCTGCTGGTCCCGCTTCTAACCTTCACGGTTGGCCCGTACATTCAGGCGGCCCAACCCGCCGGACAAACGCTGGCCTGGCCGCTGCTGGCGGGGGCCATCTACTACTCGATCGTGCGACCGATTGCGGTAGGCGGCATGCTGGTGGGGGCCTCCTACACATTGTTCAAAATGCGCAAGCAACTGGGCGCGGGTATGGCGCGTGCGGTCTCGGACCTGAAGAAATCGGCCGCGGCGCACGCGGCCACAAATCGAACCGATCGCGACCTTCCGTCGAAAGCGGTTTTTGCCGGAGTGGGGGTGGTATTCCTAGCCATGATCGGGCTTTACTACTATTTCATCGGCAGCGCGGGAAATCTGTCGAGCTCGCAGGTCATCACGGCTTCCGTGGTGGCGGCGTTGGTTATGATTGTTCTGGGTTTCTTTTTTGCCGCAGTGTCGGGGAATCTGGTGGGCCTGATCGGCTCGTCGAACAATCCCGTATCCGGGCTCACACTGTGCACGCTGGTGATTGCCGCGCTGTTGATGGTGGCGCTGGGTGTGTCTGGAACCGGAGGCGTGGCGGCGGTGCTCGGAGTTGCGGCTGTGGTTTGCGTGTCGTCCGCCGTCGCGGGCGAGATGCTTCAGGATTTGAAGGTGGGTCACATCCTCGGAGGCACGCCTTCAAAAATGCAGATCGGCGATCTGTTCGGCGTCGTGGTGGCATCGCTGGTGTTGTTCTTCCCGCTGGCCGTGCTCGACAAGGCATACCACTTCGGCAGTGCGGCGCTCCCGGCTCCGCAGGCGGGATTGATGGCGATGCTCTCCAAGGGCATCGTGGGCGGGGACATGGCCTGGCCCCTGGTGATTGTCGGAATTCTGCTGGGTCTTGCCATGATCATGATCGAAGTGAAGAGCGTAATGCTGTTCGCAGTCGGAATGTATTTGCCGCTGGGGACGACGTTTGCCATCTTCGTGGGCGGCGTGATCCGCTGGGTCACCGACAAGCTGCGCGACCGCCGCGGCTATAACGACGCGCAGAAGGCGCGGGTCGAAAACTCCGGCGTGCTGACCGCCTCCGGACTGATCGCGGGCGAGGCCTTGTGCGGGCTGGTGATTGCAGGATTGGTGGGGTCCGGGAAAGATGTGACGCTCGTCCACTGGACGCCTTCGTTCTGGGTAGCCCTGGCGGCGTTGCTGGTGCTGATCCTGGTGATGATACGGTTGCCACTGGCGAATGCCGGCAGTCCGGACGAACCCGCACCGCCCACAGCCATCATGTAAGTTGAGGCAAAATCGAGGCCTTGCCGTGATGGGCTCCCCGGGTTCCTCTGTGTTTAAATCAATTCAGTGTCGATCGCTGAAAATATTGACCATATCCACGAGCGCATCACAGCCGCAGCGCGACGTACTGGGCGCTCTCCCGACGAAATTACTTTGATGGCGGTCAGCAAGACTCAGCCGCCGGACGGGATCCGCGAAGCTTACGGCGCGGGGCTACGAGTATTCGGGGAAAATCGCGTTCAGGAGTTTGCCGGCAAGATGGCGGCGCTTGCGGACCTCGAGGACGCCGAGTGGCACATGATCGGGCATCTGCAAACCAATAAGGCCGCGAAGACGGTGGAACTATTCGGTTGCGTGGATTCGGTGGACTCGCTGAAGTTGGCGGAGAAACTTGCTGCAGCCGCCCGCAACCTGAGCAAGGAGCTGGAAGTGCTTCTCGAAATCAACGTTGGCGGCGAAGCGGCGAAAAGCGGGGTCTCGCCTGATTCTGGTGAACTGGAGGAGTTGCTGCAGGCCGCGCCCCGCCTGGACGCTTTGGTATTCCGGGGATTGATGACGGTACCTCCATTCCCCGAAAATCCCGAAAATGCGCGCCCCTATTTCCGCCGGCTCCGCGAGTTGCGCGATAGGATTGCAGCGCGTAAGCTCGCAGCCGTCGGGATGGATCAGCTTTCCATGGGCATGTCGCACGATTTTGAAATCGCGATTGAAGAAGGATCGACTTGCGTGCGCATCGGAACGGCAATCTTCGGGGCCCGGACAAAACCTTAAGCAGAGAGGAAGACGAAGAGGACCGATGAAGTTTCTCGACCGGCTTTGTGCGGCCACCCTTTTCGTCCTGGCCATGGCGAATTCTCTGCTGGTGCCGAGAACCTACACCGGTAGGATCTGGATCTTCGGGACGTGTCTGGCTTTGTTATTCGCCGCGATGCTGAACCTCCTGCGCATTGGCAACCGCCCGGGAGTGAGAGGACTCAAGCTGTTTTGTGTCGCGGCGAATGTGATCATGCTGGTGTTCGGGATCGCCCTGATGGCGAGCATCGGAAAGTCGCGCACTCTTGACAACCCGCAAGTGCCAGGGCTGACGGCCTTATTGCTGGTCGAGAGCGCATTCTCGCTGGGGAAAAACGCTTGATTCCCATCCAGGAGCCGAAAGGAAGCCTGACGATTGCGGTCAAGGTCTATCCCCGCGCCGAAAAAAACGCAATCTCCGGTGAGCTCGGGGATGCACGCAAACTTTCTCTCACAACGCCACCGATGGATGGCAAAGCTGACCAGGCTTGCGTCAAATTCTTCGCAAAGCTTTTGAAGCTACCGCTCTCTTCCGTTACCATTGCCTCCGGCCAGACCGGTCGTAACCAGGTGATTCGTGTGGCCGGACTTTCATTCGAGGGAGTCGGCAAACGCATCGCGATCGAGGCGGCAGCAGCCGGGTGAACCAGGCAAAGGTGAACCCGGCAAAAAGGTGCGGGCCCGAGCGCCCGTGCCGCACACGTCATCAGGGAGTCCCACTTGAGTTTTTCCGAACGTTTCGAGGAGATTCGCACCGGGTTCGAGCAGCCATTCTGGATCGCTAATCTCAGCGAGATCTTTGAGCGTCTTTCTTACTATGGGGCCTTTGCTTCGCTCGCTCTCTATCTGCAGGAAAAACTGAATTTCTCCGCCGAGCAGACTGGAACGCTGACCGGAATATTCGGTGGAATGGTTTGGTTCCTCGCCATCTTCGGCGGCGCTGCCGCCGACCGACTGGGGTTCCGGCGCGCGCTTTCGATCGCGTATCTCATCCTGGCGGCTGCGTATTTTCTGATTGGCTCGATCGCCGCATCCTGGCTGGCTCCGGTACGCAACTCCGTACCGCTCGAATTATTTGTCGGAGGCATTCTCATTCTGCCCGCACTCGGCATTGCGCTGGTCAAGCCATCGGTGGTCGGCACCACCGCCCGCGCCTCTAAGCCGAATGTGCGCTCGATTGGCTATTCGATTTACTACACGATGGTCAACATTGGGGGTGCGTTTGGCCCTTACTACGCGTCGTGGGCGCATCGTCACCTGGGCGTCGAGAGCGTGTATCGGGTGGCCGCGCTCAGCGTATTCGCGATGTTCTTTGTGGTCCTGTTCTTCTTCCGCGAGCCGCGCAAACCTGGGGACGCCCCCCCACCTTCGATTGCCACCGTGGCGCGGAATTTCTGCGTAGTCGTCGGCAACTACCGGCTGGTTCTCCCCGTGCTCATGGTCGCTCTACTACTCCGCATCGCCCTCTGGATCTACCCCGCGTACAACCTGCCGGGGTGGATTTGGGCCGTACTGCTCGTGCTGACGCTGGCCGGCATCAGCCGGTTTATGTGGTTCCTCGTGCTGTTCACGGGCTACTGGGTCGTGTTCTGGCAGCAGTACATCAGCCTGCCAGGATACATTCATGGCTACATCAATCCCCATGCCGATGTCGAAATCATTCTGGTTACCGATGGCCTAACCGTGATCTGCCTTACCCTTGTGATCAATCTTCTGACGCGCAAGATTGCGGCGTTTCAGGCAGTCATTCTCGGGACTCTGATCACGTCAGTTTCCTGGTTGATACTCGCACTCCGCCCGACGATCTGGGGGGCGGTGTTTTCCCTGTTGGTTCTCGCCTTGGGCGAAATCATTCAGCAGCCGCGCTACTACGAATACATTGCGTTACTCGCGCCCCCGGGACAGCAGGGTACCTACATGGGTTTCGCATTTTTGCCGATCGGGATCGGGTCGCTGATCGGCGGATGGTTCGGCGGCACTCTCATGCATCACTACGGGGAAGTTATGCACCAGCCGGAGCGCATCTGGTGGACCGTGACCACCCTCGGTGTGGTTACGACTGCGATGCTTTGGGTGTATGACAGATATTTCAGAGTCACTACCGCGGCAAAGTAGGAGGTGACGCCATGCCTAAGCGTTCGACAGACCGCTCTAAGGCAGTGCCATCAAAGCACAGCGCAGCCGAGGTGGCGGCTCAGATTCGGGGTGCGCTGAGAGACGGCGGTTCCGCCGAGCACGCGGTGGGCGTGCAGTGGTTCTTCCAAGAAGCAATCAAATCGCGGGGATGGTATACGGCGGACTTACGTCGAGCGGCGGTAGACCTTCGGCGCCAAGTTCGGAAGGATCACGGTCTCGATTTCCTGGTCGAGGTTGCCGATCAGCTGTTTTCCGGCTCAGTGCTGGAAGAAAAGGTTGCCGCGGTATTTCTGCTGGAGGGACTCGATCGCGAGTTGGGCGAAAAAGAATTCAAGCTGTTCGATTCCTGGCTTGACCGCATCAGCAGTTGGGCCGATCACGATGCCCTGGTACATGACCTTATCGCTCCCATGATCTTGTCCAAACCCCATCGTGCAAGAATCGTTTTCCGGTGGGCGAAGTCGCCGAAACGCTGGCGCCGGAGGGCAGCCTGCGTGGCTCTGGTGCGTGGCGCCCGCGTTAAGCTGTTCTTCTCTGAAATCACCCGGCTCTCCGACCTGCTACTTTCCGACCAAGATGACATGGTGCAGAAAGGGCTAGGCTGGCTGCTGCGCGAGACGGCAAAGTTTGATCGAAAGCAAACGGTTCGATATCTGACGAAGATTCGTGGAAGGGCTACGCGCCTGGTGCTGCGCACCGCATGCGAGACCCTGCCGCGAGCGACGAGGAAGCGGATCCTTGCCATCTGAGTGGTACCGGATTCGCCCAAATCAATTGCATTGTTTACAATAGAAGTTTGCTCATGGACCTGGCCGCGATCCAATCTGCGCTGCGCGAACGCAACATCGACGGGTGGTTGTTTTACGATCACCACCATCGCGATCCGATCGCCTATCGTGTGCTGCGACTGCCCGCGAGCCTGATGGTAACACGGCGCTGGTTTTACCTGATCCCGGCGCAGGGCGAGCCCGCGAAACTGGTGCACAAGATCGAAGCCGGACATCTCGATACTCTGCCCGGCAGCAAACGCCAGTATTCCGGATGGCAGGAATTGTTCGATAGCCTCAAGTCGGTGCTCGCTCCCCATCGCGACCTCGCAATGCAGTATTCGCCCAACAATAGTGTCTTCACCATTTCTCTGGTCGATGGCGGGACGATCGAAATGCTGCGCGGCTTGGGAAAGAACGTGGTCAGTTCCGCTGACCTGGTCGCGCAGTTTGAAGCAACCTGGAGCGAGGAACAAATCAAAACGCACTTTGCCGCGCGCGATAGCGTGGATTCGATTGTGGCGGCGGCTTTCAAGGAAATCGGGAAGCGAGCGCGCAATGGTGGAACTACGGAACATGAAATCCAGCAGTGGTTCATGGAAGCGTTTCGCCGCGAGAACTTGCTCACCGATGATCCGCCGATTGTCGCGGTCAATGCGAACGCGGGGAATCCGCACTATGAGCCGCGCGCCGATCATCCGGTTTCGATTCGCGAGGGCGATCTGGTCTTGCTCGACGTGTGGGGCAAGAAAGATGTTCCCGATGCGGTTTACTATGACATCACTTGGATGGGCTTTGTCGGCTCCCCTCCATCCCCACGCATGCGTGACGTTTTTGAGATTGTGCGCGATGCGCGTGATGCCGGAGTAAAGACGGTAACGGATGCGATCGCCGCCGGACACCGGATCGCAGGATGGGAAGTAGATCGGGCCACGCGCAACCACATCAAGCAGAAGGGGTACGGCGAATATTTTATTCATCGCACGGGACATTCCATCGGCACTGACGTCCATTCGAATGGAGCCAATATGGACGATCTGGAGATTCACGACGAGCGCCAGCTTCTTCCCAATTCTTGCTTCTCGATCGAGCCCGGAATTTACCTGCCGGAGTTCGGAGTGCGTAGCGAAGTCAATATGCTGGTTCGACCGAAGTCGGCGGAAGTGACTGGCAAGATTCAACGCGAGATCGTAATCATCTGATGGCAAATTCAACTGCAGCGAAAACCAAAACTGTTGAACCGGCACAGCCCGCGACCCTGATGTCAGTCCTGGCTCCGGCGGTGGGATGGCTCATACCGGGCGCGGGTCACCTTATTCAAAAGCGCTGGATTCGGGGTCTTTTGCTGCTGGTCTCGATCGGAGCCTTGTTCGTGCTCGGCTTGCTGATGCAGGGGCACATCTACAAGGCCAATGGGGGTGACATTCTCGATATTCTTGGATTCATCGGCGACCTGGGTGCGGGCGGGATGTACATCACGACCCTCGCCCTGAACGGAGGCCAGGGAGCGATCGCTTTCGCGATTGCGGATTACGGAACCAAGTTTATGATCGTCGCCGGCTTGCTGAACTTCATTGCGGTCGCAGACGCCTACCATATCGCCATCGGGAAAAAGCAATGACCGTTCAACTCACTCACTTCAGTGCAGCCTTTGTGTTTGCGTTTTTTGCGTCCATCGTCTTCGGCATCACGCATCGCGAGAGCACTCGCGATATGGTTCGCTACGGTCTCTACTGTTTTGTGATGTTCCTCGGTGGCCTTCTGGTGGCGGGGTGGGCCATGTGGGTGATACGGCGATAGCCCTTAGCGGGTGGTCTCATCCTTCCCACACGAACGCATCAAATATCCTCTTCGACTCAAAATTGAGCCGGCGGTAGAGGGCGACCGCGCGCGCATTGGCTTCGGTTACGGTCAGCGACAGCATCGAAAAGCCGCGCTTGCGAAGACTGCCCACGGTCGCGGCCAGAAGTGATTCACCAATACCGCGTGAACGATATTCGGGAAGGACGCACACTTGCGTCACGTGGCCCACGTCGCCGCGCACGCGCGAACAGAGAATCAGTCCGATCAAGTTCTTGGCCTTGCGATCCACGGCAGCGAAGGACGATTCCGCATCGAACAATCCGCATCCCGGAAAGCGCACAATATTATTCAGGAAGCGCAGCGATCCGCCGAGAGTGTGGTACTGGTCGTTGATCTGGGCGTCGACATGTCCGCGATAGGCTGCCGTAATTACCGCCGCGGCAGGCTGGTAATCGGCTTCGGTCCAGCGGCGGATTTCAACCTCCGCATGAGTAGGCGGAACGACTGGCGCAGTCTCGCCTAGCTCGAGAACCATGAACAGGCGCGGATGGCGCTGAAATCCCTGATCAAGGAAGGGCCGCGCGACGCTTCCCGATTCGTGCGCCAGCAGCTGCGCTTCCACGCGGTGAATTCCGGGAGATTGCTGCAGGGTTTCGATCACATGCGTCAGCAGCCTGAGTTCTACCTCGCGCGCGTTGGACAGACGGCTGCCGTTCGCGACGAACAGATCGCCGACTACTCCCTTGCTGCCTTCATACACAAAAAAGGTGTAGCCGAAAATGCGGCCGCGTTCGATGGCGGCGTAGCCGGGAAGGATTTTGGCGTCCACATAGCGCAGGATCATCTCCGCCGAACCGGTGTAGTCCCATGAAAGCAAGCTCGCCCAGACTCGACCCTCATCGTCGAGCAGGGGACGCAGATCCACAGAGGAAAAATGTCTGAGGTCGAGAATCTCCACGGGGCTCCTGCAAAGTCAGCCCAGCATTCCGG
Source organism: Candidatus Sulfotelmatobacter sp. (assembly GCA_049584315.1). Classification (GTDB taxonomy): domain Bacteria; phylum Acidobacteriota; class Terriglobia; order Terriglobales; family Acidobacteriaceae; genus Sulfotelmatobacter. The sequence goes on from JBAUXO010000146.1 coordinate 59,274, forward strand.
CTTCGTTCGCGATGGCAGAACTCCGAGTTTAGTGGGTTCGAAGACGCGAGGCAAACCGGCGGAACACAAAGCGGCAATCCTAACCGGTGCGAGTCAGCGCGGAGAATTTGTCCCGGCCGCAGCAACCCAGTAATAGTCCACACCCTGCGGAGCATAGTGGCCAAGATAAGAGACTTTCCGCCCCGCGACCCGCTTCGCAATTTCCGCCTGCGAATTCTCCGGAGACACCAGTAGATGCTCTTCCGGTGGAACACTCCCCCAGTCGTAGTTGAAAGTGAGGTGGTTGCGGTAGAACGTGAGGCCGTACTCGAGTTCTCGGGAAACATGGTAAACCGCAAGCGGCAGCGGATGGGTTTCGATATCGGCGATCTCACGGGCCAGGGGCCGTGCCGAGAGGGTTTGGTCGATCGCCACAGAACCCAGTTTCTGCACGGCTCCGACCGTAAGCACGACGGGGATCAGAGTGACGAAGCGCAGCATGCGCAAACCATTCTTACGCACGAGGGTGAGCGCAATTCCGGCACAGAGTACAAACGCGAGGGCGAGAGCGACCAGCATGGGCTGGCCACCGGGCAGACGATGCTGCGTGATCAGGTATGCAATCAACAGCCCTGGAACAATTGGAGCCGCGGCGCAGAGTGAGTGCGAAATGACGAGCAAGAGCGGGGTTCGGTGGTCTTCACTGTCTTCAAGATGCTCGCGCAGGTAATCCGCTAATAGCAGGGCTCCGGCAGGAATCGCGGGAAGAACGTATCCCGGAAGTTTCGATTGCGAGATGGAAAAAAATGCCACCGGTACAACCAGCCAGCAGCACGCGAAAATAGCGAAGTGGGTTTTGCGACCTTCCGGCGTGTCAGGAATCGATTTTCGAGAGACCCGCCATTTACTGATCGACTGCCCGAAAGCAGTGATCGCGAAAACCGTCCACGGAAGGAGCGCCAAAGCCGTTATGGGCAGGTAATACCAGAATGGCTCGGTATGGTGATAAAGGTTCTTTGAGAATCGGCCGAGATTATGCTCAATAATAAACTGGCGGAAGAATTCCGGATTGCGCGCCTCGACTGCGACATACCACGGCAGGGCGACGAGGCAAAACAAAACAATTCCCGGCAGCCACAGGGTTTTCATTACGAGTCGCAGTTGGCGAACCGCAGCAGCGTAAAGGACGATGACCGCGATGGCGAGAAAGGAAGCAACCGGACCTTTTGCCAAAGTTCCTAGAGCCATAAAGCCATAAAAGACGGCCAGGTAACTTTTCTTTCCACTTTCGCACCAGGACCACCAGCTGAGCATGCCCAAAGTGAAAGCCGCGGCCAACGGCATGTCGGTGGAGGCGGCGCGAGCGTAGCCGACGATCCCGGTCGATGACGCTGCCATCAACGCGACGTCAAGTTCGAAGCCCGGTCGGAAGCGGCGGACAAAGAAGTACACCGCCAGAACCAGAACAGTGGCATCGAGCGCCGAAGGCAGCCGCGCCGCCCAATCGCTGACGCCGAAGATGCGGTAAGCCAGCATGGCCTGCCAGTAATAGAGGGGCGGCTTTTCCAGCCAGGGCTGTCCGCCCAGGACGGGCGTGATCCAGTCGTGACGTTCCAGCATTTCGCGCGCTACCTGCGCGTATCGCGGCTCGTCAGCTCCGATCAGACCGAACTGTCCCAAACCATAGAAAAACAAGAACGCACAGAATCCCGCGAGCAACAGCGAGTCGGTACGTGTTCGATTCGTCATGCAGATGAGGTTCCGGGACCCGCGGGTATCAGTGGGAAAGAGAGCTCGTAACTTTTATTGTACGAAAGAACCGCGACGAAGTGATTTCAGAACCAGATGGACGCCCTGGGCCAGTGGACCATCGAGGGAACAACCGCTCGCGCATTCATGGCCGCCGCCTCCGAAACCCTCGGCCACCCTCGCTACATCGAGTTTTCCCTTGCTGCGCAGACTCAAGCGCAATCGCCCATCGGGAAGCTCGCGGAAGAACGCTGCCACTTCGACTTCTCCGATGGAGAGGACGTAATTCACCAGACCCTCGCAGTCTTCTTCCTTCGCTCCGCAGCCTTCCATTTGCTCCTGCGTTACCCAGGTCCAGCCGACGTCGCCTTCGGTGTTGAGATTACGCAGCGCTTCTCCCAGCAGCCTCATCTTGGCCACCGAATGGGCAAAATAAATATTGCGCGCGCAATGGGATGGGTCCGCGCCGGCGAGCACCAGTTCGCGTGCCAGTGCGAAGGTATGTTCGTTCGTTCCTTGAAACATGAAGGACCCGGTATCGGTCATCAGCGCGGTGTAAAGGCAAGTCGCCATCTCCGGAGAGAATGGCGTCCCAGCTTCACGAGCCAGGCGAAAAACCATTTCTCCGGTGGCAACGGCATGGGGATCGATCCAGTTCACGTGCGCGAAAGGGCGTCCGCTGACGTGGTGATCGATGTTGATCAGGAAGCGATCCTCCAGACCCTCGAGGCGGGTGCGGTTGACGCTGTCGCATTCCAGGATAATTGCGGCTTCATAATTTCCCCCCACGCGATTGGCTTGCAGCACCTGGTCGGCAAAAGGCAGGGCACGATAAATTCGCGGGACGCCGTCGCGCAGCACGACATCGGCCTGCTTGCCCATGGCTCGCAGAATCTGCCAGCACGCCAGCGCCGATCCAATGGCGTCGCCATCGGGTCGGGCGTGCGAAGTGAGCACAAACCGGTCACGCTGCTCGATTTGTTCGAGAACGTCCCGCAACATGGCTATACCTTTTCCGCACCGGGCTTGGTATGCGATTTGATTCTCTTCTTTGCCCGCGCCAATAGTTCTTCCACTCGCGCTTTTTCCCGCTCCGAGCGGTCCAGCCGGAAAGATAATTCGGGCGCGCGTCGCAGCCGCAGACGCTCCACCAGCTCATGCCGTATGTATTGTTTGGCCGCCAGCAGGCCCTCGAGACTGCGTTCCGCTTCTCGATCGTCGCCATCTACATCCACCAGAACCTGCGCGGACCGGCCATCGTCGGCGACGTGGACCGCAGTCACCCCCACGAGTCCTATGCGCGGATCAGCCAGTTCTCCTTCCACCAGCGTTTCGATTTCCTCGCGCAAGGCCTCGCCCAACCGCCCGCGATGATATTTCAGCCCCCGCTTTTCCACTGCTCACCTCGAAGTAAAACGCATGAGAATATCAGAAAATTGGCCACCCGTGTTGGCTCCCTGGTGCTATTGTCGCGCACAAAAGAGTGGTCGAGGTAAGTACAGAGGTAACAATGGGATAGCCCGAGCATCCGGTCGTAGTTCTGGGCGGGTCGGTTTTCGACACAGATTCTACAAGTATTCGACGAAGGAGTCGGCAACATCGGCGCCGTGGTTGTTCGCAATGCGCGTGGCCTGACGCTCCACATTTTTCATGAGTCCATCGAGATAGTCGCGCGAGTCGGAGACGCTAACCACGCCAAGGGTGGCGCGATTCCACAGGTCGCTGGGATCGAGTTCGGCGACGGAGACGTTGAAGCTAGAGCGCAAGCGGTCTTTCAGACTGCGCAACACCTGCCGCTTGTCCTTGAGCGATTGCGCTGCTTCGATGTGGAGTTCGAGGGTAAGAAACGCGATGGGCATTCAGTTCTCAGTTCCCAGTTGTCCGTTCTCAGCAAGAACGCCGAGTCGAGGACTGAGAACCGAGAACTGAGAACCTCCTAGGCGATGACTTCCGCGGCAATTCTCTCGGTGGCGAAGGCCTCAATCACATCGCCGATCTTGATGTCGCCGTAGTTGGAGATCGAGATGCCGCACTCCATGCCGTTCGTGACCTGGCTGGCATCGTCCTTAAAGCGCCGCAGCGATCCCACCTTGCCTTTGAAAACCTGCACATTGTCCCGCAGCAGGCGAACTTCGGAATCGCGCTTGATCAGGCCATCGCTCACCCGGCAACCGGCGACGGTTCCAACTTTCGGGATGCGGAAAACGTTGAGCACTTCGGCGCGGCCCTGATAATGCTCCTTGAAGGTGGGCTCGAGCAAGCCGCTCATCGCGCGTTTGATCTCATCCTGCAATTCGTAAATGATCGAGTGCAGGCGGATGTCAACCTTTTCCTGCTCCGCAATTTCCTGCGCCTTGCGCTCCGGGCGCACGTTGAATCCGATGATGATCGCGTTGGACGCGGAGGCCAGGAGAACATCGGTTTCGGTAATCGCTCCTACGCCTGAGCGCAGCAGCTTCAGGCGAACCCTGTCATTCGAAAGTTTCGTGAGCAAGTCGGTGATGACTTCCACCGAGCCCTGCACGTCGCCTTTGAGAATCACGTTCAATTCTTTCGTGCCAGCGGCCTTGATCTGCTCCGCCAATCCCTCCAGCGATACACGGGAACTCTTGGCGAGCGCAGCTTCGCGAGACTTTTGTTCGCGATATTCGGAAATGCCGCGCGCCTTGTCGCGATCGGCCACAACCACAAATTGATCGCCGGCCTGCGGCAACGATTCCATTCCGATAATTTCCACCGGGGTGGAGGGCGGGGCCGTCTTCAACTGTGCGCCGCGGTCGTCAAACATCGCGCGCACTTTGCCATACACGTTGCCGACTACAAAATTGTCGCCGGCATTCAGCGTTCCGTTCTGCACCAGAACGGTGGCGACGGGACCGCGTCCACGATCCAGTTTGGCTTCGAGCACCACGCCGGTCGCGGCGCGCTCCGGAGTCGCCTTCAGTTCGCCCAGATCGGCCACCAGGCAGATCATTTCCATCAGCAGATTCAGATTTGTTTTCTTCTTCGCCGAGACGTCGACGAACACCGTCTTGCCGCCCCACTCTTCTGGCACCAGTCCGCGGTCCGCAAGCTGTTTCTTCACGCGATCGGGCAAGGCGTCCGGTTTGTCAATCTTGTTCACGGCTACAATAATGGGCACTTCGGCGGCGTGCGCGTGGTCGATCGCTTCGAGAGTCTGCGGCATGACGCCATCATCGGCGGCCACAACCAGCACGACGATGTCCGTCGCCTTCGCCCCGCGAGAACGCATGCGCGTGAAAGCCTCGTGGCCCGGAGTATCGAGGAAAACAATCTCGCGTCCGAACGCGGGTGATTCCTTATCGGTAATCCGCACCTTGTAGGCTCCGATATGCTGCGTGATCCCTCCCGCTTCGCCTTCCGCCACGTTGGTCAGGCGAATCGAGTCGAGCAAGGTGGTTTTGCCATGATCGACGTGGCCCATGATCGTGACCACGGGCGGACGAATTCCAGTTTCAGGCGCGGCCTCTTCGCCGGCGGCTGCCGCATCAATCTCTTTCGCGGTCTGCTCTTCGAACGTGATCACGTTCGTATCTGCGCCGAAGAAGCGTGCCATTTCGCTGGCCAGTTCTGCGTCCAGCGTCTGGTTGATGGTGGCGAATACGCCTTTCGACAATAGACGCGAAATCAGATCCTTGGCGCGGATGTCGAGCTTCTCCGCCAGATCTTTTACGCTGATGCCTTCGGTGATCGTGATGCTGCGGGTGATCGGCTGGGGCTCATTCGACACCACCATGCGCGGCGGTGGCGTGTACCCCTTCATCGGGCCTTCCTTCACACCGCGGGGAACATAGCGTTGGCCGGGACGGCGCGCAGGACCACCGGGACGGCTGCCGGGCCGGGTTGTGCCGGGAGGGGGAAGAGCTGGACCAACCCCGAGAGGACGCGCACCCGCGGGAGCTTGCCGGGTGGGATGCATGGGCCGTCGTTCGCCGGGACGAAGCGGTGGACGCGGCGGACCTCCGCCCGGCCCCGGCATGGGCGGACGTCGTTGAAAAATCGGCTGGCCGGGGACGGGACGTCCTGGCGCGGCGCGCATTGCGCCGCCGATGGGAACTCCAGGCTGCACCGGCGGCGGAGTTGGACGCACCGGCGCCTTATACACGGGTCGCGGACCGGTTTGCGGAACAATCATGCGCGGGGCTGGCGCGGGCGGAGGTACCGGCTTTGCCACTGGAGCCGGAGGCGGAGCGCTCGCAGAAATTGTTGGCGGCGCTGCTGGCACAGGAGGAATCACTGCAGAGGGCGCGGCCGAACGCGCCGGGGGTGCGACCAGCGGCGAAGACTGGGCCGGCGCTGATTCCAGCGGAGGCTGTACTACTGCGGGTCTTGAAACCACCGGAGCCGGCGGAGCTAGGCTCACCGGAACTGCAGGCGGTTCCCCCGCCGGTTTTACTACTGGAGGAGCGACTGTTGTGGGCCGGCTCACCGCAGCGGGAGGCGCGACCACAGGTTTTTCTACAGGAGGAGGGGCCACCGGCGCATGACTCACCGGCAGACGCGGCGCAACCGGAGCCACGGCTTCCTTCTTCTGGGTAATTGCCTTCAGCACATCTCCGGGACGCGAGATGTGCGACAAATCAATTTTCGTTTTTATTTCATCTTCGCCGCGGGCCGGGCGCGAACTGGATTTGCCCGCCGGGGACGAGCCTTCCGCGGCGGAACGGAGGTATAGGCGCACCTTTTCCGCTTCATGCTCTTCCAGAGAACTGGAATGCGTCTTCTTCTCGGTCACCCCGACTAGCGGTAGCGTATCCAGAATAGCTTTGCTCTTGACTTCCAGCTCTCTAGCAAGATCGTTGATTCGAACCTTACTCATCCGGCCTTTCATCTCTCCGTGTTGTAGTTAGGTCTTCATTCGGACCTCACGGAGTCAATTTCTTCGATCCCACGCCTGCGATATTCCAGCGTGTCATCATTACTCTCTAGTTTCGGAAGCGGATTCCGCTTCCGCAGCAGACGGCTCTTTGGAATTCCCGGCCTGCCCTTGGTTCTCGTCTGGGGTTTCGCCGCCGGCTTCCACCGGGGATTCGCCGGAGGCCCCTTCCGCGGTCGCCGGCACTTGCTCGGAACTTCCCTCGTCCACTGCCGCAGAGGTCCCCGCGGCGAGTTCGCCTTCCGCAGCGTCACCCTCGACCGCGGCACCCGGCTCCAGGCTGGCAAAGTAATTATTCACCGCCAGGCTGATTTTTTCTACCGTCTTGGGGCCGATACCCTCTATCGCCTCAAGCTGCTCGGGAGTCATGTCGGCCAGCGCCTCGACCGTGGTCACACCCGCGGCACTCAACTTCTCCACCAGCCCATCTCCCAGGCCGGGCACGCTTTCCAGCGGCGTGGCCGTCTGCGGGACCATGGCCGACATCTGCTGCTCAACTTCCTGGCGCTTCTCTTCTTCGCTCTTGATGTCGATCTTCCAGCCCAGCAACTTCGCGGCCAGGCGAACGTTTTGCCCCTTCTTGCCGATGGCAAGGGAAAGCTGGCTGTCATCGACCACCACTTCCAGATGCTTGCCTCCGGAATCCACCACCGTGACCTTGCTGACTTTCGCGGGCTGCAACGCCTTCTCGGCGAAAGTAACCGCGTCTTCGTGATACTCGATGATGTCGATCTTTTCTCCGTGCAGTTCGCGGATGATCGATTGCACCCGCATGCCCTTCATGCCCACGCAGGCGCCCACAGCATCGACGTCTTTATCCTTGGACATGACGGCGATCTTGGTGCGCTCGCCGGCTTCGCGCGCGATAGCGCGGATCACCACGGTGCCGTCATAAATCTCCGGCACCTCGGTCTGGAACAGGTGCTGCACCAGATCCGGCACAGCGCGAGACACCACCACGCCCGGCCCTTTTGAGGCTTTCTCCACCCGCGCAATCACCACCCGCACCCGCTCGCCGATGGCGAACGATTCCAGGCGCGACTGTTCCTTGCGCGGCATGCGCGCTTCCGCCTTGCCGATGTCGAAAATCACATCGGGACCTTCCACGCGCTTCACCGTCGCGTTCACCACTTCGCCCACGCGTCCGATGTATTCGTTGTAAACGGTGTCGCGTTCTGCCTCGCGCACTTTCTGAAAAATCACCTGCTTCGCGAGTTGCGCCGCAATGCGCCCGAGAATCCCTTCCGTGACCTTCGGAATGCGCAACTCTCCGCCCACTTCCAGGGTGGGATCCGCCTTGCGCGCGTCCTCCAGAGTGATCTGGAGTTGCGGATCTTCTACTTGCTCCGGCGTCTCGACTACTGTTTTCACCGCGTAAGCATTGATCTTGCCGGTTTCCTTATCCAGTTCGGCGCGCAGATTTTCCTGCGACTTGTAGTACTTGCGCGTGGCCATGACAATGGCGTCTTCCACCGCAGTCACTACAATCTGCGGATCAATTCCCTTTTCTCGGCTCAACGCGTCGATCGTGTTGTAAAGCTCACTCGCCATAAAAATATTCCGTCATCAAGCTTCCGGTCCTAGGTCGCAGGTCCTAGGCAAACCCGAAGACCTAACACCTGGTACCTGAGACCTGCATTCAAATCTCCGGCACCAGGTTCGCCTTCTCCACATTGGCCAACTCAATCCCAATCTTCTGTCCGTGCGCGGCCGTCGTTTCTTTCTGTTTCTTGCGCGACTTCTTGCTCGCGACGCTCAGGTCCAGGGTCAGTTGCCCTTCGCGAAAACTTTCGAGCCGTCCTTCGAAATGCCGGTTGTTGTTCAGCGGCTGCCTTGTCGTCAGCTTCACTCGGCTGCCGACGAAGCGCTCAAAGTCCGACGCCTTCGTAAGCTTCCGGTCCAATCCCGGCGACGAAACTTCCAGGGTGTAGCTGCCCGGCATCACATCCTCGACATCGAGGACGGTGCCAAATTCGCGACTGAAGTTGGCACAATCTCCGTGCGTTACTCCCGCCAGCGGATCACCAGCGGCAGCTCCGGGTTTGTCCAAATACACGCGCAGCAGGCGGGCGTTGCCACTACCGTGAAACTCAATCTCGATTACCTCCAGCCCGCTGGAGGCGGCTATCCGCTCCGCCATCTCTCGTACGCGATCAAGCTCAAGTGCCATGCAGCCAATAACTTAGAATCCAGCTCGCGCAGGCGTACTTCCCTGCAACGAAAAAGTGGGCTTGCGCCCACTGGTGTGCTTCGCCAAATGCCGGTACTACACAACAGTTCTCAGTTTCCTAATATACGCCCGAGAGGATTAAAAGACAAACGTCGGTTGGTTGGAAAAGGCGATCCTGGCCCGCGCTCCGGGCGCGAAACCTGCCGGCGGGTTGGCTCTTCATTCTAATGTTCTCCCCCCGTCGCTACAGCGGTATGTTCCCGTGCTTCTTCGGCGGGTTTTTGTCGCGTTTGGCCTCCAGCATCGTCAAGGCCTGAATCAGCTTCTTGCGGGTCTCGCGAGGCTGGATGATGGCATCGACGAAGCCGCGATCGGCTGCGACATAGGGGCTGGCGAAGCGGTCGCGGAATTCGTCGATTTTGCTCTGGCGCAGTTTTTGCCGCTCTTGGTCATTTCGCGCGCCATCGAGTTCGCGCTTGAAGACGATATCGACCGCGCCCTCAGGGCCCATGACGGCGATCTCCGCCGTGGGCCACGCATAATTCACGTCGGTGCGGATGTGCTTGGAGGCCATCACGCAATAGGCGCCACCGTACGCTTTACGCGTGATCACGGTAACCTTGGGGACCGTGGCTTCGGCGAAGGCGTAGAGCAGCTTCGCTCCGTGCTTGATGATGCCGCCGTATTCCTGCGCGGTGCCGGGGAGGAATCCGGGAACATCTTCGAAGGTAACCAGAGGAATATTGAAACAGTCACAGAAGCGAACGAAGCGAGCGCCCTTGACCGACGCGTTGATATCGAGCGTGCCGGCAAGCATGGCGGGTTGGTTGGCCACGACGCCGATCGAGCGGCCGTCCAGACGCGCGAACCCCACGACAATATTTTTCGCGTAATGCTCCTGCACTTCGAAGAAATAAGCGTCGTCAACCACCGCGTGGATCACATCCTTCATGTCATATGGCAGATTCGATTGCGCGGGAACAATTTTGTCGAGTGCCGCATCGGCGCGGTCGAGCGGATCATGGCATGGCTTGCGCGGCGGATCGTCCAGGTTGTTGGAGGGCATAAAACTCAACAACTCGCGCACCATGGAAAGGCATTCGGCATCGCCGTGCGCCAGAAAATGCGCCACTCCAGAAGTCTCGTTGTGGGTCATGGCGCCGCCGAGCTGATCTTTGGTGACATCTTCGTGGGTGACGGTTTTGATCACATCCGGCCCGGTGATGAACATATAGGAAGTCTTGTCGACCATCAGGACGAAATCGGTGATCGCCGGCGAATACACCGCGCCGCCCGCGCAGGGGCCCATGATCGCGGAAATCTGAGGTACCACTCCGCTGTACAAAGTGTTGCGCAGAAAAATGTCGGCATATCCCGCGAGCGACATTACGCCTTCCTGAATGCGCGCGCCGCCGGAGTCGTTCAATCCAATCACGGGTGCGCCCATCTTCGCCGCGAGATCCATGATCTTAACGATCTTCCCGGCGTTGGTCTCCGAGAGCGATCCGCCGAAGACCGTAAAATCCTGCGCGAAGACGTAAACCAGGCGCCCTTCGATGTGGCCGTAGCCGGTGACAAAGCCGTCGCCGTAAGACTTTTGCTCGGCCATACCGAAATCGCTGCAGCGGTGCGTGACCAGCTTGTCGGTCTCTTCGAAGGTGCCTTCGTCGAGCAGAAACTCGATGCGCTCCCGCGCCGACATCTTGCCTTCTTTGTGTTGGCGCTCGCGGCGCTTCGCACCTCCCCCTTCTTCGGCGAGTTGATTGCGCTGTTTCAGCTCTGCAATTTTTTCTTCAATATTCATAGCGGGAGGATTATAGCGGGTGCAGGGGAATCAGGTGTGAGGTGAGCGCAGCGCATCCGGTCGCCCTCAATGCGGCGGCCGCAGGTCAGCCCGCCGGACGGCGGGGCTTTCGCAAACCCAGTAAAGGGGCTTCCTGGAAGAAGCTACTCCATGTCCGAGCCCAATATCTGATAGCGATACTTCTTGCCGTCCCAGAAAACGACCGAGGAGGTCGCTTCGCCTTCGCCTTGTTCTTCCATGTAGATTCCCAGCACCGTCTTCTTCTTGAGGGTTAGTCTTTTCACGGACAGGGTTTTGAAAGGCAGGTTGATCAGCAGGAACTTTGGCTTTTCCTTGTCCGACCGCCAGGCTTCGGAACCAACGCCATGGACAATCAGCAGACATACGCCCTTACGCTCCGGCTCGTCCGAAGCAAATGTGGACGTGACTTTGACGTCGCCGAACCCGAGGAAGCTGTCGTAGGGATCGGTCACATGAAAGCCATACTCGGCCTGGTCGGCCATAGGATTCTTGCAGCGTGCAGCGATCACCAGGTCGTCTACGCCGTCGCCGTCAAGGTCCCCCACAAATTGTGGCGGTCCGCCCAGTACCGAGCAGTTCTCGCCAAACTCCTTGTGCACATACTCATCGGTGACCGCAGGCACCGGACTCTTGGCATGAGCCGGGGGCGGCGGGGGCGGTTTCTTCTCCGCGGAAAGCTTGGCGGAAGCTGCGGTGATCGCCAGCACCACGAGCAAGACGCGAAGGGAGGCGACTTGGGAGAACGACATGCCCCTACTCTAGTACTGTTTTTCGCACGAAGGTATAGACATGGATGATTACCAGGTAACTAAGGTACCCATGGCTTGTGGAAGTGTTCCCAGCCTAGGGGCTTGACTTCGCGCCGCGAACCGGACCGGTTCATCAGAAATGTGGTTCGCCCGGACGTGATGCGGCCAATGTGAGTGATGGAAACTCCCGCGATGCTCGACGGAACCCGCCTGCCGGGGCGAGCCGTGAAGAGCAACTCGTAGTCCTCCCCGCCGTGCAGAGCAAGCTCGAGATCGACTTCCCGAGAAGGCTTGCCGACGCTGGCGAGGGGGACGGCTTCCCCCAGAATTTCGGCTCCGACCCCACTTTCTTGACAGATGTGAGCGAGATCGCTGGAGAGGCCGTCGCTGGTGTCGATCATCGCGGAGGCCAGAGCCTTCTCGCGCAGAACCCGGCCGAGTGCGATCCGCGGCTCGGGGAAAAAATGGCGAGGGTAATCCCGCGGATTCAGCATGGATTTCTTCTTCCTCGTCTTTGTCTTTTGCATCAGCCGCACGGCAGCGGCGGATCCGCCCAGTTCCCCGCTCACATAAATCCGGTCACCGGGGCGCGCCCCCGAGCGCAAGATTGCTCTTCCCTTGGGCGCGGTACCCACAACAATAATGTCGGCGAGAATTCCATCGGGCGACTCCGCTGTATCACCACCCGCGAGGGGCACACCATACTTCTCCGCCAGTCCAATCAACCCGCCGATGAAGCGGCTCACCCAATTTTGCGGCAAGGCGCGTGGCAAGGCCAGCGAAAGAAATGCCGCGACCGGCTGCCCGCCCATGGCCGCGATGTCACTCAACCCTCGGGTAAGACAGCGCTGGCCGACTGACTCCGGCGAGTGCCAGTCGCGGCGGAAGTGCATTCCTTCGAGGGAGAAGTCGGTCGTGATCAGGGTGTCCTGTTGCTGGCCGCGGACCTTCAGGAGGCGCAGGATGGCACAGTCATCCCCCATTCCAGTCCGCACCACCGGATTGATCCTGACCCCCACCCGGCGACGGATCTGTGCGATCAAACGCTTTTCCGCGATCACCACGACATCCAATATAAGGGACGCATCGACAACGCTCCCAAAATACATGAATCGCCCTAGGGTCAATCGCGGTTGTCACGTTGGCCCTTGCGTAACTCGTCCCAGGACGAGTTATGATTACCCCCCTTAAGTAACAATTAATGCAGTCCGCTCCCGTTGACAGGGGGAACCTAGTTTGTTACCTTTTACCAGTCATTCTTGAGATCTCTGGCCGAGCTAAGTTCTGCACTCCATAGGAATTGCAGACAAGTACAGTATCTGAGACTTGGTCGTTGGTTCCGGTAGGCGGGCAGGACGTGCTAATTCCATTCCCAAGATGGGAGCGCGTGAACCCGGAACAGTCAGGTTGTGCGAACCGGCATTTTGTCAGGCTTTGCCCGGCGTTCCGGCACTGATCATTCAAAACGGAAGAAGGACTGCATTTGCAAAAACGCTTCTACATACTTTTCGTGGCCCGGGGAGACGACGGTCAGTTACGTAAGATTTCCATCCCCGTCCATTACTTGTATGTATTCGTGGTCGGCGCGGCCATCGGCTTTCTCAGCCTTACGGGGATCGCCAGTTCCTACACGCGCATGCTGATGAAGGTTTCCCGCTATAACGAGCTGCGCACCGAAAAAGAGCAGCTGAAGGATCGTTATTCCAAGCTGGAAGAGGTTGCCAAGGAGCGCGACGTTCAGGTCGCATCCCTGGGCTCAATCGCCAGTGAGGTCTCGGCTCTTTATGGATTGAAATCGCAGCCGACGCTGGTTACCGCGTCCCAGCAACAGATTCAAGACGCCGATGTCAGCTCTTCGCTCGATCAACTCAGCGCCCTGCGCTCGTCCGCTCTCACCGGCGACGCCACGGTAGGCATCAGCCTGGGAATGACGCGCAACGCCACCACGGCCGATTGGTATCGCGCCAACGCGGCTCCGAATCTTTGGCCGGTTGAAGGCCAAGTTACGGGAAGCTTCGGTGAGCGCATCGATCCGTTCAACGGCGAGGGGGCATTTCACAGCGGCGTAGATATCAGCAGCAATTACGGCCACCCGATCATCGCCCCCGCCGATGGCGTCGTCACGTTCGCCGATTTCATGGGCGGGTACGGTAAGGCCCTCATGATCGATCACGGCCACGGAATCTCCACCCGTTACGGCCATCTTTCCGGCTTCGCCGTCACCCCCGGTCAGCACGTGCATCGGGGCGATACCATCGGTTATGTTGGCCTCAGCGGACGGTCTACAGGACCGCACCTCCACTACGAGGTTCGCATTAACGACACGCCGGTCAATCCTTATAAATATCTTCGTCTTACCCTCGCCCAGAGCGGCGGTTTCCAGACCGGCAGCTAGCCGACCCCAGTTCTCGCTTGCACTATTCGTCCTCGCTAGTCTACGTTCATCCATAACATGGTCAGCTTCTTCCATTCCATGCGCGAGGATGTGGCTGCGGTATTCGATTCGGATCCGGCCGCTCGTTCCTACTTGGAAGTGCTGATCTGCTATCCCGGTCTGCACGCGGTGTGGGCGCATCACTTGAGCCAGTGGCTGTGGCGCCATGGCCTGCGCTTTCTCGCCAGATTCGTTTCCCAGGTAGCCCGCCTTTTAACCGGGATCGAGATTCATCCTGGCGCGGAGATCGGACGGCGTCTATTCATCGACCACGGCATGGGCACGGTGATCGGTGAGACCGCCATCGTGGGCGACGATGTCACGCTTTATCAAGGGGTAACGCTGGGTGGAACCGGCAAGGAGAAGGGCAAGCGCCACCCCACGCTGGGAAACAATATTTCGATTGGCTCCGGCGCCAAGCTACTCGGCAACATCACGATTGGAGACAACTGCCGAGTAGGCGCGGGCTCGGTCGTCCTTCGCAACGTGCCCCCAAATTCCACCATCGTCGGAGTGCCGGGGCACATCGTTCTGCGCGACGGCAAACGTGTAGTCATCACCGATCCCAAAGACATCCGCGATCCCTTGTCGGATGTGATTATCAAATTAGCCACGGAGATACACGAATTGCGTGAGCGGTTCCAGCAGCACTCCCACGAAATGCCGGGCGCCGAGCCTTGCCTCACCATCGATGACGCAAGCTCGACCCCGAATATCTCTCCCCAGGAGCTTTTCCAAGACGACTATCAGATCTGAAACGCAGCGGTCAGTGATTCGGAATACGTGGCCAGTAACCTCCGCACGCTAGGCTTTCACTGGAGGACTGATCGCCCACCACGGACCAGTTACTGTCTCAGTCCCATCCAGCTCTCTGAGACGACCAGAGAGTTCCCCGGATTGTGCGGATCGTACTTCACCGACGTGGGTAACCCCAGCCGGCAGGAATGCAAGTTGATCCACTGGCGCAAATAGGTTACGTCCTGAGAACATTCGTAGGACACGCCGGCAACGTCATACTTGTAAATAAGGAACACGGCGTTGTGATGGCCGTCATTCGGGGTCAATTCCTGTACATCGATCACCGTGCCATCCGTGATCCGGCCAATGCCGTCCAGCCAGGTGCGGCGTTCGCGCTCTAGATCTGCCTCGCTCTTCGGCTTACGCCGCAAAAACGCGTAGGCGCCGAGACCAACGGCGCTGCCCACAACCATCAGTGAATAAAGACGCAGTGAATCCATACCGAGGTGAGTAAAGCGGCTGCTGCCAGCTGCGTATTCGTTATCAGAATATGCCGGAAGCGCCCTCGATGGAAGTGGTTGTCAGATTACCGAGGTGCCAGAGGAGTGCGCTGACCTGTGGAAATCTCGGCCGGAGAGACCAGATTCAACTACTTCTGCTTACAAACGTAGTCTCTTGCGAGTTCGCCGAAGTCGCCCTCCGGAGGTTGACCGAATTGATCGTCGCGGTGGCTCTTCTTGCTGACCACAAGTTTTCCACTGTGGTCGCGCGAGTAGAACCATACCGAGTTCGGCGCCGCCGTACCGCTGGTGCAATTGAAGTGAACTCGTGCCCGCAGTTCGACGAAGGGACCACCTTGAGGGAGCTTGGCGGGCTCTTTATATTCCACGCGAATCCAGGCAGTGCGCAAGCCATTCTTCTGCGCGGTGACCGAACTGACCAGAACTTGATCGCCTCCAGGAGTAGCCCCGATCTGCCGCCAGTCCCCGGCGGCGAAAACCACAACTCCCCCCAGCAGCACCGGCGCCAATACCACGGCGACGGCAACCAGCAGACCCTTCTTCACTGGGGACAGGGATAGAACCATAAGCACGCCGCACACACTGTGGGCGAAAACTCGCTTTCTGTCAACTCTGGGCGACACTCCGGGCGGCCGACCTTGGGTTTGAAATTCAGGTTTCGGACACTATCGGCCATCGAGTCGGAGGACGAGTCGCAAACCGCGAATCGTCTGATATTGTGGTGTACTGCCGGAGGTTTTCAATTCTTATGGAAACTCTTCACTGCACCAACATGGAGTCAGCGATTGGGCCTTTGTTTCTAGCGGCTTCTGGCCAGGGACTGGTCGCTCTGGAGTTCGATGTCCGATTGCCTGGACAGCAAACGATTCGCCCCAACCCACGCCATCTTCGGGAAGAGAAGAATGCTTTCGCGTTCGCGGACTCCCCTGGCGCGATGCGACCTTACCTCCGCGAGTTGGAAGCATACCTTGCCGGCAACCGGCGTGAGTTCAGCTTTCCACTCGATCTTCGCGGCACGGATTTCCAGCTTGCCTGCTGGCGCGCCCTGCTGGCGATTCCCTACGGAGAGACGCGCAGTTACTCGGACATTGCCCGCGCCGTCGGCAAGCCGAAGGCGTTTCGCGCCGTGGGCATGGCCAACAATCGCAACCCGATCGCCATTGCAGTCCCGTGCCATCGTGTGATTGCCTCTGACGGCAACCTCTGCGGCTACGGCGGCGGTCTCGACTTAAAGCGAAAGCTGCTGGAACTGGAAGGGGCGCTCTCGGGAGTACTCGCGGCATAGTCGCGTCGCGATCACAACTTCTTGACTACCTCGAACAACCCCGCTTCTGCTCTCCGCAAAGCCGGACTCTTCTATCTCGTCTTCGTGATGTTTTCCTACACAACGGGCGGGCCGTTCGGGCTTGAGGACATGGTGACCACCTCAGGTCCGGGCATGACACTGATCTACCTGCTGGTGCTCCCGTTTTTCTGGTGCATCCCGGTCTCGCTGGTGTCGGCGGAACTCACCACGGCCATGCCGGTCGAGGGGGGGTTCTACCGCTGGACGCGCGCGGCCTTCGGCAACTTCTGGGGATTCCTGGCAGGATGGTGGAACTGGTCAGCGTCGTTCCTGTTGGGCGGAGCCTACGCGGTTCTCTTCACCGATTACCTGGTCTATTACTTTCCCGCGATCACGGGATGGAAGCACTACCTCGTCTCCGCTGCTCTGATCGCGGTGATTACGTGGATCAACGTGCGCGGGATTCAGATGGTAGGCAAGGTCGCGACCGCGCTTGAGATGTTCATTTTCATACCCGTGATGACGATGATTGTGATTGCGCTGATGAGCTGGCATCACAATCCCTTCGTCCCCTTGGTCCCGCCGCATCAGCCAACCTTCAAAATCTTCGGGGTGGGATTGGCGCTGGGGCTGTGGCTGTATTCGGGGTATGAACAACTCTCGACCGTAGCGGAGGAAGTGGAGGACCCGCAGCGGAACTATCCGCGCGCTCTTGCGCTGGTGGTGCCGCTTTCAATTGCTGCGTACTTTCTGCCGACGTTCGCCGGCTTGGCTTCCGCTGGAGAATGGCAGAATTGGCACACCGGATTTTTCTCGCACGCAGCCCAGCTGATCGGCGGACCGTGGCTGGGTACATGGATGACGCTGGCAGCGATGGTCGGCAACGTCGCGCTGCTCAACAGCACCGTGCTAACGACGACGCGCATGCCGTTTGCTATGGCGGAAGATGGATATCTTCCCGCCGCCCTCACGCGCCGGCACTCGAGGTATGGGACGCCCTGGCCAGCCATAGTCGTGTCGGCGGTCATTTACGCTGCGCTCGCGTGGCAGAGCCTTGGTCAGCTCATCTCGGTATACATCTGGCTGCGTTCCGCGACGACGGTGCTCACGGTTCTATCGGCCTGGAAACTCCGCCAGACTCGGCCGGAGACGCCCCGTGCCTTCGCCATTCCCGGCGGGCGAGCGGGATTGCTTTATGTGGTGGCTGCGCCGGTGGTCATGGCGTTGGTTGCCCTGTTGGGAAGTGACCGTTTCGCTTTGATCGGCGGCGCGATCGCGATGCTGCTGGGACCGTGTGTTTATTTCGCGGTACGACCCCGCTAGCGATTAGCTCGCTTTTCAAAGCAGGGAGATGAGCGGCGTAATTCCTTTTAGTCCCTTCCCGAAGCGCCAAAATCATGCACCTCGCTGGCGTGCTTCGCAGTTTCGCGGCAATATTCTGCGTAGTCCTAACGAGGGGGAGATCATTGCGGTGCGAATTCGATTTGTGAATTCTGAGGATGTGGGGATTCTAGCTTACCCAATCCAGGAACTTGTACCATATTCCCGCCAAGGGCAGAAACCACGGCTTCCCGTTGTAGAAGGCGAGCGGCGCCCCGGGGAACGGAATGCCGACGAATGGGTTCTCCGGGGTGTCGCCAGAAATTAGTTCCGCGATCTTCTGGCCTTGATAGGTAGCCATAGCCACGCCGTGTCCGGCGTACCCGACCGCGTAATAGATGCCATCGATCTGGCCGGCATGCGGCATGATGTCGAAAGCGAAATCGAGCGTGCCGCCCCAGACATACTCGACTTTGGCGTCGCGCAGTTGAGGATAGACGTCGATCATGCCGCGGCGCAGAATTTCAGCGCTCCGGCGGATCGTCTGGTCGCTTTCCGGGAAGAATGCCGCGCGTCCGCCAAACAACATGCGACGGTCGGGAGTAAGCCTGTAATAGTAAAGATAATGTTTCGAGTCGTAGATCATGCGATTGCGCGGGCTGAGTTCGTTTGCCAGCTCTTCCCGCAAAACCTCGGTTGTAATGATGAATGAGCCGATAGGAATAACTTTTCCTTGCAACGCCGGGGTAGCTCGTCCCGTGTACCCACCGGTGCCGACGAAGACTTCGCGCGCCCACAGCCGCCCCTGCCGGGTGATAATCTTCCATCCCGATTCGCCCTGCCGGAACTCGCGTTGCAGGTTTTCCACACGAGTGTGCTCAAAGATTGCCGCGCCCGCTCTCAGTGCGGACTCGCCCAAACCCGCTACATACTGTGCCGGGTTCAAGCCGGCGCTGACTTCATCGACCATGCCGCCGTGGTAAATGGTCGACCCAATCTCAGCCTTCAATTCATTTCTCTGCACAACCCGCAGCTGGTGGTTGAACTCGCGCGCGATCACTTCAGCCTGCCGTGCGTAGTCGTCAAAATGCTTTTGCTTGCAGGCTACTTCGAGGTGGCCACACCGTGAGAAATCGCAATCGATGGCTTCTTCGCGGACAATCTCTTCCACGCAATCGATGGTTGCCAGCGAGGCTGCATACATCCGTTGCGTCAGCTCCCTTCCATACCTGGCGATGAGCTTGTTCACCCCAAGCTTCATCCCGGTCAAAACCATGCCGCCATTGCGAGAACTGGCACCCCAGCCAATAGTTTCACCCTCCAGCACGGCTACCTTGGCGCCGCGCTTGGCCAGGGTGCGGGCGGCGGAAAGACCTGTGAAACCCGCGCCGATCACGGCGACATCCACGCCTTCGGGAAGACGGGCGGCCTTCGGTTTCGGAACTTCGGCAGTCCTGAGCCAATAGTTTTGTTCCTGCAGAGCCATGGTTGTCTCTATGGTATTTCCTGAGCGCAGGTGAAGCCCCACCATCCCATATCGCGCTTATAGCACAGCCGTTTCGTGAATCACCCAAAATTGGGTGGTGGTCGGGCGTGGTCTCGTATAGTCCAGCCCATGCACCTTTCGGATTCGCTGGAAGATTGGCAAAACAAGGCAGGCATGGCCTGCCCCGACGATGACAACATCCGCGCTTCCGATGGGATCTGCCGATCCGGAATGACCCAGCATTCCAGCGCACCGGCAACGTTCTTCTGCTTTCCTTTCAGCTAGATAGACAACTTGAGCCGGAGTCGCCCGAATGGACATGTACTGTGGGCCGATCGATCCACGATGATTGACCACCTCGGTAACTTGCCCAGGTTACGCGGGCTGCCTAGTCTGGATTAGGATGCCCTTACGCTGTCTCTTATTTTCGTCCAACCAGGAGATGGTCCAGCCGATCTGGCAGGTTCTGACTGATCTCGGGATCGAGGGAGAATACTGCTGCAATGCCGTAGATGCAGTCGAGAGAGTTACAACGCAGTTGTTCCAGATCGTGATCACCGACTGGGAGGATCAGCCGGAGGCGACCTTCCTGCTAAAGACGGCGAGGGATCAAAGAGCGGCGCAGCGTCCGTTGACTTTGGCCATCGTGAACGATAATGCCAGGCCCGAGGCGCTGCGGGCGGGAGCCAATTCGGTTTTATTGAAACCGATTCGCCTAGAGCAGGTCCGGGACACGTTGAGCACGGCGTGCGAGTTGCTTCGCTTGAAGATGCCTGCCCCGGCACCGCAACCAGCTGAGACTTCAAGTGCGCTGCAAGTGCCCGCCGGTACTGCGATGGCTGCGTCCGCAGGGGCGGCATCGGTTTCGTCGCCGGCGTCGGTGAGCCAAGCGCCGGAGAAAGCATTTCGGGCAGGAGAATTTCTGCAATCGGGCACCACCGCACCGGGAGCGCAATTCGACACGGACTCAGAGGTTCAGAAGTCGCTGGACCAAGCCGCCGCCTCCGAACCGGACGCTCTCAGTGAGCTTGAACCGATGGCGTCTGCCGTGGTGGAATCTCCGGCCGCAGAGCCGGCCGATCCGCAAGCGGCACTGACCGGCTGGGCATCATTACAGGCCCGTCTGACCAGGTCCGCACCACTGCCTCCCTCGGATGCTTCTCCGAAAAACGAGTTGCTTTCCTACGGGGACCAGGCGGGAGCGTCAGCGTCCCCACCAGTGGACACAAATCCGCCCACGGAGCAAGCGCAACGGGAAGCGCGTCATGAAGCTGCACTTTTCGCCTACATCGCGGGCGAAACCGAGGAAGAGACCGAGCCAGCTCATGCGGTTAACCCGAGGCTACCCAAACTTCTCTTGGCGGGCCTGCTCGCGGCCGCTTGTGCGGGGGTGGTGGCGGTGCCTCAAGCCCGCCAAGGCTTGCGAATTGTCTCTCGGAGTGCCTTGCGAGCAGGGGGCGGCTGGCTGAATCCACCACCCGCACAAGTACCGCAGGCTGCACCACAGCACGAAAGCTTTGGTCCGGCGGGGGAGGAATACAAGCTTCCAATCGCGGCGAACATTCCGGACGCCACCACCGACCCCTCACAGATTCGCGTGCTTCCTGTGATCGATCCCACTGCGAAGTCGGCAAAGACGAACGATTCAAACAGCGTGCAAGCGCTCGCAGGCGACAACGGGGCCGGGGCCCCCCCCACGGATCAACCGCAGGTTGGACCCGCCGAGAACGGGCAGGTGCAGGCTGTGGAAAGCCCAATCCAGGGACAGACGGCGAGCACTGAAACCGCGGCAGCGGGTGCGACCGTTGCACCGCCCAGCAGCATCGCGCCACCGGTTCAGTCGCAACCGAATTCTACCCCCGTGCTATCGGCCACTCCTCAACCAGGCGAGCACTTCAACCCGCCGCCGGTGCCGATTTCCGCGCCCCCGCATCCCGTTCCGGCGGTCAGCACTTCGGCCATTCCCTCAAGTCTGAGGTCGCAGATCGCCTCCATGACACCGGACGCGAGCGGGGCAAAGCCGGTCGAGGCGGCAATGTCATCGTTTGAACCGGTGAACCTGCCGGAATCCGCAGCCTGGGACCTGCTGGCGCAGAAGGTTGACCCCGAATATCCAGACGCGGCGAAACCCGGCAAGCAGGTTGGCAGCGTAGTTTTGCAAGTGCTCATCGGACGTGACGGCACGGTACAGGATGCTAAATTTCTGCAAGGATCGCTGGTGTTCGCGCGGGCGGCCATCGATGCCGTGAAACAGTGGCGCTTCAAACCTTATTCTTTGAATGGCCGAGCTGTTTCGGTGCAGAGTTCGATCACCCTGAATTTCAAGCCGCCCGCGTAGGCCGCTGATAACAAACTCGCGCCTGGATCGTCTCATCCCTTGGGGGAACCTGGTTTCCGGGAGGGAACCGCGACTCGAGGAATCAGGACAGCCAGCAGTCGAAAAAGGTCATTTACCAGATATAATGGGAGCAGTTCGGTTGGGAAGTAACTCCTTTTCCAGAAACGAAAAATTCGATGTCCATGAAAACTAAAGCTGCGATTTTGCTGTCGTCCTTTGCCGTGTTGTTGTTTGTAGTCGTGGGTTCCCTGGGCGGCGTGCATGCCTCCTCGAACGACGGTTCTTACCGGCAGATGCAGGTCTATAGCGAGGTCCTCTCGCGGGTACAGACCGAGTACGTAGAAGATCCGAACATTCCCAGAGTGACGGATGGGGCTTTGCATGGACTAGTCGAATCGCTCGATGCCAACTCCAGCTATCTGACCCCCGCGGCCTACAAAGCCTTGAAGGCCCACAAGTCGGAAGCCAAGGGAGAAATCGGGGCAACAGTCTCCAAGCGGTTTGGCTACGCCGACGTAGTCTCTGTGCTGCCAGGGTCACCGGCAGATAAGGCAGGCATAGAAGCAACGGACATCTTCGAATCGATCGAGGGCCAGAGTACGCGCGACATGTCCTTGCCGGAGATTCGCGATGCGCTTGCCGGCACGACCGGCTCGACAGTAAATCTTTCGGTCGTAAGGGCTCGCAAAGCGGAGCCGCAGAAGATGGTGATCACGCGCGACGTGATCAGCATTCCTCCGGTCTCGGACAAGATGCTCGAAGATGGCATCGGCTACGTGAAAGTGGATGCCTTGACTAAGGGCAAGGCGCAGGAGATCGCAGCGAAGATTAGGACCCTGGAAAAATCCGGAGCGAAGAAGCTGATCCTGGACTTACGGAACACCTCTGAAGGTGAAGAGAGCGAAGGCGTCGCCACCGCGAATCTTTTTCTGAACCACGGCACCATCACCTATTTGCAGGGTCAGAAGTTTCCGCGAGAGGCCTTCAATGCGGATCCGGCTAAAGCTGTGACCTCCCTTCCCGTTGCCGTATTGGTAAACAAGGGGACCGCCGGGGCGGCCGAGATTGTGGCAGCCGCCATTCTGGAAAATGCCCGGGGCGACGTGGTCGGTGACAAGACCTTCGGCGACGGATCGGTGCAGAAAACCATTGATCTGCCGGATGGAGGAGCTCTGATTCTCTCCGTGGCGAAATACTATTCGCCCAGTGGGAAGGCCATTCAGGACAGCTCGGTAACGCCCAACGTGTTGGTGGCAGACGACACGGATAACGTGCTCTCTGATGATGAGGACCAGGAGCCGACGGCCACAGAGCCAGATGACAAACCTAAGAATTCGCCGGATGATCAACTGCACAAGGCTGTCGAAGTGCTGAAGAGCCGATCCAGCTAGCTGGGCCCGAGATTTTTTTGCGACTTCATCGCGCACCGCAAGGTGCGCGATTCCTTTTTGTCACGGTAGGTTTGCGGAGCGATCCGTCTTATGCCCGCAGGAGCAACCGCTTCCGTGTCGCCCTTGCGACTACCGAGGCAATTGACGCCCTGCTATCCTAAACGTGTCTCGCCATGAAGTCTCTTTACGAAGATCTTCCGCCGGTAGAAATTGCCGGACGGAAGTTTGTGGGCCGCGTATTATTTGGCCTGCTGGTGCTGGTTTCCGCCTTGGTAGGAGCGACCGCCGGTCTGCTGCTCGTCTACACCACA
Source organism: Candidatus Sulfotelmatobacter sp. (assembly GCA_049584315.1). Lineage (GTDB taxonomy): Bacteria > Acidobacteriota > Terriglobia > Terriglobales > Acidobacteriaceae > Sulfotelmatobacter. The sequence goes on from JBAUXO010000146.1 coordinate 82,467, forward strand.
GACTTGCCTCAAGTCGAAGCACTGGAAGCGTACCGGCCGAGTTCGATCACGGAATTGTATGACGACCACGGCCGGGTGATCGGATCGTTTGCACTGCAACGGCGAGTCGTGGTTGGCTACGACGATTTTCCCCCGGTGTTGCGGGAAGCCTTGGTATCCATCGAAGATAAAGACTTCTACCGGCATTCGGGAATTAATTTCTGGCGCATTATCGGGGCGGCCTACCGCGACATCGAGTCCGGCGGCAGGGTTCAGGGGGCATCCACCTTGACCATGCAATTGGCGCGCAACCTCTTTCTTTCACCCGACCGTTCGTTCCATCGCAAGGTGCAGGAGGCGATGCTGGCCATTCAGATTGAGCGGCGCTTCACCAAGTCACAGATTTTCACCCTGTACGCCAATCAGATCTTTCTGGGCCACGGGGTATACGGCTTTGAAGCGGCATCGGAGTTTTACTTCAGCAAACCAGCTCGAAAGCTTACGCTCACCGAAGCGACGCTGCTGGCAGGTCTACCCAAGGGACCGGTAGTCTATTCGCCGATCAATCATCCCGATCGAGCGATGAAGCGTCGAAATCTGGTGATCAACGCCATGCTCGAGGACGGAAAGATTACAGCTGCCCAGGCGGCCGAAGCCCGTTTGGCGCCGGTCGGTCTGCGTCTGCTGCACGATCCCAACTCGCTGGCCCCATACTTTGTGGAAGAGATACGGCGATACTTGGAGAACAAGTACGGGGCCGACCAGGTGCACGAAGGCGGATTAAAAGTTTATACGTCATTAGACGTCGATATGCAGAAGTCGGCGAACCGGGCGGTCTTGGACGGGTTGGCCGCCTACGAACGCCGCCATGGATGGAAGGGGCATCTGGAGAACGTGATCGTCGAGGGAAACGCGATCGACAAGTACGAGCATCCCGATTGGGAGGATGAACCGGAAGTGAATGGATACGTTCACGCGCTGGTGACTTCCTCCGGAGTCGGGATCGCAACCTTGAAGTTTGGGCGCTACTCCGCCGCAATCGGGCAAGCCGACGTAGCTTGGACCAGGAGCAAGATCCAGGACTTGCTGAGAACCGGAGATATCTGCTACGTAAGAATCATTTCGCTGAGTCCGAATGGCGCGGCGCGCGTGAGTTTGGAACAGAATTCCGGCGCGCAGGGAGGTTTAGTAGCGATTGACAACACCACGGGCGGAATCAAAGCCATGGTCGGCGGACGGGACTTCAGTGAATCGAAATTCGACCGCGTAACCCAAGCGTTACGACAAGTGGGGTCATCCTTCAAACCCTACGTCTACACCACTGTGATCGACAAGGGTGGAAGCCCAGACGATACAATTTTGGATGAGCCGGTCACTTTCGACACTGGGTCCGGGCCTTATTCGCCGCACAACTACGACGAAAAATTCGAAGGCATCATCACGTTGCGGCGGGCTCTGGCGCAGTCTCGCAATATTCCAGCCCTGAAGCTAGCCAGCAAGGTCGGCATCAAGAGTGTGATTGAAACCGCCGAGCGCTTCGGAATCACCGCCAAGCTTCCACCCTATCTGCCGGTAGCGCTCGGCTCAGCGGAAATCACTCTGATGGAGCAGACTTCGGCATACAGCGTTTTTCCCAACGACGGGGTGCGGGTCACGCCGCGTTACATCACCAAGGTGACTGACTACGAAGGTCGCGTGATGGAAGAGGACTATCCGGAGGTGAAAGATGTGATCAGCGCGCGGACCGCGAGAATCATGACCGCCATGCTGCGCGAGGTCGTGCTGCACGGGACCGGAGTTGCGGCGGCGAAAATGCCCTTCCCGGTGGCTGGAAAAACGGGCACGACCAATGATTTCACCGACGCCTGGTTCGTGGGATTTTCACCGATCATGACTTGCGGAGTCTGGGTGGGCTTCGACGAAAAGAAAACGCTCGGAGCCAAAGAAACGGGCGCGCATGCCGCCCTGCCGATTTGGATGAACTTCATGACTGATGCCATGGCCGGAAAAGATCCCGGCCAGTTCCAGCCGCCGCCGGAGATGCCCAGCGGCGTGGCGCAAAAGGTGGATACCCCTGATACCCTGCCGGGGGCAGATGAAACGCATTAAACGGATTCCGGCGTTGGAGCCGGCTATCAGGACATTGCGATGAAGCCTTTTCTCCGCTTTGCGATACTGGCGCTGACCCTGGTGTTAGTAGCACTGGGATCGGCGTTGACCGCAATGCGGTTTGCAATTCACGGACAAGAAGTCGAAGTGCCGGCGCTCGTTGGGCTCTCGCCGGTCGACGCCGGGCGTTTGGTTTCGGGCCTCGGACTGCAACTGGAAGTCGAACGCCAATACTATAGCCCGCACATTGCCGAGGGGCGAATCATGTCACAGCTGCCTCTGCCGGGAGCGAAGGTACGCCGGGGATGGCAGGTGCGCGTGGCGCAGAGCTTGGGACCCCAGCGCGTAGCAATTCCTGACGTCACAAAACAAAGCGAGCGCGCGGCTGAGTGGAATATCCGCCGGCGTGGCTTGGACCTTGCCTCGACTGCAGAGATGCAGTTGCCCGGAATACCTGCCGATCAAGTGCTGGCGCAGAGCCCTCCGCCCAATGCCAGTCAGGTCGCAGCCCCTAAGACCAGCCTGCTGGTCTCGGTGGCGCCCGATCCACCAGCGTATGTGATGCCGGCTTTTGTCGGACAACCCTTGGGTAGCGCCAGCCGCACCCTTCAGGACGCAGGCTTCAAACTAGGAAATGTCACCGTTGCTCCGCCGCCGGCGATCACGACAGCGGACAATCCAGCACCGTCCACCTTTAACGCGCCGCCTGAACCATCGCCAGCCAGCATCATCGTCGTACAGAATCCTCCCGCAGGACAGAAAGTCCTGGCCGGCGCGGTAGTGAACTTTGAAGTACGCTGACCCGCATTAAATTCCGAGCCGATGATCCGGCACACTCAGATCCTTTCCAAGATCGCGGCGAAGAACCCATCGCAGGGATGAACCCCAGGCAATGTCCGGAGATACGGGCCACGCGTGAGCGAAGAAACGTTGCTCCAGACTAGCTCTCCACGTCGCTGAAGATGCTGAAGCTCGACGCCGCAGTCAACGACCCGAAATCCTGAAGTCTCCGCCAGAGCGCCCTCGACGACCTCTTCGTTCTCTTCTCGCTCCAGTGAGCAGGTGGAATAAATCACCCGGCCTCGGGCAACGACTTGATCCGTAGCCGCGCGGAGAATCCCACACTGGCGAACCTGCAAGTCGGGTAAATCTTCAGGCGTAAGCCGCCATTTGATTTCCGGATTTCGGGACAAAGTGCCTGTGCCCGAGCAAGGCACATCCGCGAGCACGCGGTCGAAGGTTCCCCCGAACGGTAGATTCCGCGCATCGGCGGCGACTACGTTGATGTTGCTTACGCCGGCCTGAACGCTCGCGTCGTGCGCGCGTACTCGTCTCCGCAGCAGCCGCGCGCGATGCAGGTGAAGCTCGACGGCAACGACGTCGGCGTCGCGATTACCGTCAGCCATGGCCAGAGTCTTGCCGCCAGGCGCCGCGCAACAATCGAGCACGCGCGCACCTTGCCCCACCAGAGCTGCGACGAGCTGGGAGGCTTCGTCCTGAATAACACACAGGCCCGCTCGGAAAGCGGACGTTTTCGTAATATCTCCGTGCCGAACTTGGCGGGCCGAGGCGAGAAACGCTCCGGGAGCCAACTCGATTCCTTCGCTGCGGAGCTGTTCTTCTGCTTCCGGCCGACGAAGACGAATCGCCGTCACCGGTAGGCATTGATCGTATCGGCAAACGTCGCGCGTGGCCTCCAGTCCATAGGCCTGTATCCAGCGTTCGACGAGCCACAGTGGATGGGCACTGCTGGCGGCAAGCGCCTCGGCGGAGTCACCGTAGATGGCAGGCGGACCGGCCTCGAGGCCGGGAGAAAGTCCGCCTATCAGCTTGCGCAGGACAGCATTGACGAATGGCGCAGCCGAACGTTTTCGCGCCCGTTTGACGACCTCCACACTCTCATTAATTGCGGCACGTGCTGGTACGCGGCTGAGCCAGCGGAATTGGTAAAGTGCTAACCGCAGTGCGATAAGAATTTCTAGATCGAGTTTCGAGAGTCGCTGCGCAGAGGCTTCGGCGATTAGAGTGTCCAGCAGCGATCGCCAGCGTAGGACGCCCATCACGAGTTCGGTGGTCAGGGAGTGATCGATCGTGGTAAGTGAGGAGTAAGTTCGGGAATGAAGTAATTCGGCTGCGTAGGAAGACTCGCGTTCGACGCGAAGCAGGATGTCGAAAGCGGCGGCACGGGCGGGAGACACTGCGGATCGCGAGGGTTGAGTCTTCGGTTTCACTGTGGCCAGTATGACGGAAGCGGCGTTTGAGCAGGAGAAATTCGTCCGCCTCTACGAGCCGAGTCTCTCGCCCGGTAGCGGACGATAGCCGCGAATAAAATCAGCGCCGGACGTCCGCTTCTTGCCTTCCAACTGCAGGTCCAAAATCTCGATCGCCGTACCCTCGCGGCATCCAACCAGTACACGATTGCCTTCCACCTTCAGTTCAGACGACCGCAGGGCATGATCAGATAAAGCTGCTTGCCATATTTGTAGATTCTTGCCGCGAAATTTTGAGTGCGCCCCCGGCCAGGGTTGAAAACCACGCAGGCGGTTCAGAATCTCCATTGCAGGGCGAGAGAAATCGATCAGTCCATCTTCTTTTTTCAGGATCGGTGCGAGCGTGGCTTGGGAGTGATCTTGGGGATGCGGAGGAACCGTGCCCGCCTGCATACCCTGCAGAGTCGTAATCATCAAATCTGCTCCGACAGCTGCCAACTTCGGCGCCAGGGTTTCCGCTGTCTCGGCGGGCGCAATTGGAAGTTCCTGCTGCAAAAGAATGTCCCCCGTATCGAGTCCCGCATCAATCTTCATTGTAGTGACGCCAGTGATGGTCTCCCCCCCTGCGATCGCCCACTGGATGGGCGCGGCACCACGATATTTTGGCAAGAGTGAAGCGTGCAGGTTGATGTTGCCGAGCGCAGGGAGATCGAGCATCCACGGTGGAATGATGCGGCCGTAGCCAACCACGATGATGGCGTCGGGTTTTAGATCGGTGAGCCGACCCCGGAAGTCGCCATTGTTCTTGATTCTTTCAGGCTGCGTGATCGGTAGCCCTAGTTGCACGGCGCGTTGCTTCACGGGAGAAGCGACGAGCTCGAGGCCTCGTCCTTTGGGCCGATCAGGCTGCGTAACCACAAGAGACACTTGGAATCCAGCCTCGACCAGTCGGTCGAGCGTGGGTACAGCAAAACGAGGCGTACCGCAAAAGACAAGCTTGAGGGATCGAATCATCGAAGGTCGATGGTATTGACGGAATCTCTCAATAACTCAATTGCCTACCATTCTCCCGCTTTGACCAGCTTACGAATCTTACGCTTGATCAAGTCGCGTTTGAGGGCGCTAATGTGGCTGATGTAAAGCTTGCCGTTCAGATGATCGGTCTCGTGTTGGAAGGCTCGAGCCAGTAAATCGTCGCCCGTCTTCTCGAAAACTTTTCCCGTCAAATCCTGGGCCCGGATGGTGACCACTTGGGCGCGGCTCACATTTTCACGGAAATCGGGAATACTCAAGCATCCCTCACTTTGCGCGTGGCGGCCCTCTTTATGGATAATTTCCGGATTAATGAGCACCAGTTTGGCCTCCGGATCGTCCTTGAAGGTCACGTCCACCACCGCGATGCGCCGCGAGATTCCGATTTGCGGCGCTGCCAGGCCCACACCCCGGGCTGCATACATTGACTCAAACATGTCCTCGACCAGCTTCTTCAATTCTTCGTCGAAGACAGTAACTTTTTCGGCGGGCTTCTCGAGCACAGGATTTCCGAACTTCACGATGGGATAAATCATGCGATTGCAATTATCCTGGATTCGCTAGTGTTTACGCACATTTTGAAGGTTTTTCACAGCTGGAACGACAGAGTACTAGACTAGCTATCAGACTAGGATTTTTGCGAATTCATGCGCCGTAGTTTAACACAGCGTTCTCACGCTATTTACTGGGCCGTTAACGTCGTAGCTGCCACAGTCGGACAACAGACTGAGCGATTCATGCGCGGCAGGGGGTGGAGCTGGGGCCACTGAGTGTAATAGAAATATTTCGCCAGTTGACGGGAGCAGAGATGTAACCCCGCCGCGAGCCGGGACCGCCTCCGGTCATTCCGGTCCCGACTAATGCGATCTTCGCCGCCACCGGCGCGCGGATGCGCTGGTTGCCGGTGCGGCTGAAGACCGCTGAGATCTATTGCCTCAGGGTTGCGTCAGCGTGGTGACTGTCCTGTAGGTGTTCCCGGTGACGGTGTTGCCGGTCACACCGTAGACGCCCACCGTGGCGTCGGTGATCGTGTTGTTGCTCACCGTGTTATTCGGCTGGAGGAACAGGTACACCGCAGTCCCCGTGCCGTTGATACTGTTGTTTTCGAAGTCGATCGAGCCGGTCTCACCGCTCGTCTTCATGGTGGCGCCGACTGCTGTATTGAAGATCTGATTCCCCGACACCGTGATCCCGGTGCAGGTCGGGAAGCAAATGAAACCGAAGCCTGTCTCGAACGTGCCGAAGCCGATGATTGTGTTGTTCGACACGGTGCCCGACACGGTGGTGGTGACAGACACTCCGCTGGTACAGCTGCTCACTGTGTTGGAACTCACCTGCACGGTCGGGGCATTCGCATAGATGCAGTTGGGGAAGTTCTCGCTCGACGCCTCATAGACCGGAGCAACCGTCGTCGTTTTCACAGTCACGCTGCTGGTCGTCGTCAGGTTGATGCCCACCGAGTCATAGTTGCGGACGCTCGAGTCTGTGATGGTGACACTGGACGCGCTGTTCGATAGAACGGGCGTACCGCTCCCGCAGTAGCCGCCGCTGCCGTTGCTGATGTTGTGGTTTCTCAGCGCTACGTCCTTCAAGGTTCCCGACGAATTCGTGTCAAACAGGATTCCGGTGATGGTTGGCCCAAAATCGCAGCTGCTCAGCGTATTGGTGCCATCGACTCCGATGTTAGTCAGCGTCACGCCCGACGCCTGAATGTCGATCTGCGTCAACTGGCCGCTGGTGTACGTGCTCGGTACCACGACCACCGCCGCGCCGGCATTGCCTGTCGTATCGGTCACGCCTTTCAGCGTCAGCGGCCTTGCGATGGTAACCTGCTCGGCGTAGCTTCCCGGGCAGACCTCGATGGTGGCCCCCGACGGCGCCGCGCTTACCGCGGACTGAATCGTGTTGTATTGGGTTAGGGCTCCAGTGCACGATGGCGCACCGATGGCCGTATTCTGATCCACGACGATGGCAGCTATTGCGCTAGTTGAAGCGAACAGCAAAAGTACCACTGATGCGACTGTCGTGGCCGCCGGGCCCGCGACCGAAACGCGCTTGATGAAACTCTTCATGACTTGTTCCTCCTTTAGAATCCTTAAACAAAACCCTGTTGAAGGCATGCGATGACAAGTGGGCTCTTGGCATTCCTTCCTGAGTTTTTCGCGGGGATCCCAAAAACCTGAACATCTCGGGCAAAGGGGGGACCGTACGGCAGCCCGAATGCAGGAATTCTCCTCCCGGCTCGACCGGAAGTCAAGGAGGACATCGCAGAGGTCGCAGAGGTACTGGCCGGTTGGTTTCAGTGCTCAGCGAACATGGTGTACGCGAGTTTTATCAGCGTGCCTATCGAGAGTGCGCCATCATCAACTCTCGCACCTTTCCGCCAGCGCGTGCCGTCCAGGAGCTTGTGCAGGCGTGGAATCAGCTGCGGAAATGGCGTTGATCCGCATGAACTTTGCGGCTGCTCTCCGTCGCGATCTGGCCCACCGTGCGCCGACGTATGCCCGGCGTGAAGGATTGCCGCATTGCCTCGGCTACGGCGGCGCTCCCATCGTCTGCCTTGCACCTGACGAGCACGACCTGCGGCACGGAAACTTTTCTCTCGCGCAGCTACCAGGCGATACGCGCAAAGCCAGAGTGGAAGGCACGACTGGCAGAAAGTCTACACAACAAGCGTGGCGGTCCCTGCGCCGTACCGAACGGGGACGATGGAAAGAACTCGATACGTGCGCGAGTTCCGACGCCTTGCTGATGAACATTTTCTGCCATCCAGATGTGTTGCGAGCGGGGTTGGCCGGATCCTTGATCGGCGCCGACCCCGGCGTGTTGCCGTACTTTGGGTACAAGGCCCGTGTTCCCTCGCGAGCGGCAGATTTCATCGGACGGAAGTGAATCTGCGATTGGGGGATGTGCCTCTGAGCTCGCCAGGGGGCGAGACAGTTAGAAGAGTTCGAAAATCGTCTGTCAAAGCAGATCATCCGGGATTGTCAACTGCTGAAATTAGGCGTGTCTGTTGAAAAACTCCTGTTTTGTCAAAATATCCGGAATTTCGGAGACAGAAAATGTCTACCAAAGCGGAGATCGTCGTTTGTAGGGCTTCCTATTGCAAAGGTTTTTCGACCATTTTTCGGTGAGTGAGTTTTTCAATAGACACAATCCATTGCACTCAAAAACCCGGCTGGGGTCTGATGAGTGCTTCTATTACCTTGACCTGTGCAGCAAACAGATGGCTGACGCTATCAACAGTGACCGTCTTGCTCGTCACCTACGATGTGGTGTTTACTACTGCTTGTTTGGCATTATTCGAAACGATTTTGCAGGCGGAATGAAAAAAGTCTTCCCGATCCTCGCTTTTCTTACGGCGCTGCTGCTGGCCTATGGAACGTATGAGGCCCTAATCGTCGCTCCCACGGAGCGCACGATGGGCGACTTGCAACGCATTTTTTACTACCACGCACCTTGCGCGTGGACAGCCGGATGCCTGTTTTTCGTCAACCTGGTCACGTCGGTCGCATTTCTCCTTCGAAAGAACCCTAGAGTTGACGCCCTCGCTGTCTCATCAGCGGAAGTGGGCGTCGTTTTCTGTGCCATCGTCTTGGTCACTGGACCAATCTGGGCGCGGCCAGCGTGGGGCATATGGTGGACTTGGGATATTCGCCTCACTACGACGTTAGTTTTGTGGCTGATCTATGTCAGCTATCTGGTTCTAAGGCGCTTCTCCGACGGCGCGCAGACGGCCAAACTGGCGGCAGTGTTAGCCATTTTCGGAGCGCTAGATATGCCGCTCGTTTATTTCTCGATTTGGTTTTTCCGCACACAACACCCGCAGCCAGTGATTGGCGGGGGAGGCTCGCTCGATCCGCGCATGCTGCATGCCTTTCTAATCAATCTACTTGCTTTCTCATGCCTCGGAGCGACGGTTTGCTGGGCGCGCTATCGTCTGGAGATGCTAAAGCGCGAGGTTGAGGAAGCGGAGGCGCTGGAATCGTTGCGAGAGGCGCAGTAAATTCCGTTAGATTTTCTTTACGTCGCCTACATCCTACATCGCCACATGGTTGATTCAAACTGTTGCTTGATGAGCGATATCGAGATGTTTCACCAGTCATGACCGACCTGCATCCAAGATATTGCTTGATTTAACATCGGTAGAATGCGCAGAGCCCAAAAAATGGCTGAACGGGAGCACTCACCAACGAGACAACAGCGATGATCCCCAAACTGCTTCTCGTGACTGTTCTGTGCTTGATTCAGGCACCCCCGAGCGGCCGAGCCTTTGCGCGCTCGATGTCATCCGCGAGTATCACTTTAGTTTAGGGAGTGCCCTCGATAGCAGCAAGCACATCAGCGCTCAACTCCTCTGCCCCCTGCAACGCTCCCTGTTGCAGGGGATGCAGGGGCTCCAGCTATCGACATCTTTTGTCCAACAATCCGGGTTCTGTGCCCGACATCTGTTAACAACAATCGTCCCCGGTAGGCTACAATTTTCAACGAGTGAAGCTGGGCTTGCGGATAGTAGTCTCTATTTTCGCTGACTTCAGTCATTCTCTCCGACAACTGAGAAGGGTGCCAGGATTTGCGATCACAGTGATCGCAACATTGGCTACTGGTATCGGAGTAAGCGCAGCCATGTTTACGGTCGTGGACCGCGTGTTGCTGCGGCCACTGCCCTACCACGCATCCGCACAACTAGTCGAAATCAAAGAGGCCGGCAAGAAAGGACCTTCGATGTTTGGCGCTCCGTTCCTGGATGTAGAGCAGTGGCGCGAGCGGAGTCATAGCCTTCAGGGTATCGCATTCCACACAAACGACAAACCTACCTCTTTTCTTGAGGGAAATTCCGGACCAGTGCAGGTGAACACTCCCAAGGTCAGCGCGAACTTGTTTGCGACCCTTGGAGTGGAGCCGGCGATGGGCCGCGATTTCAAAGATTCGATCGAGGAATTCGTGCGCAAAGGCGACACCAAGATGGCAGTGTTGAGTGACGCCGTTTGGCGAGATGGATTCGGCGCTGACTCGAACATTCTCGGCAAGGTCATCAAGCTGAGCGGCAATTCGTACACCGTCATCGGAGTCATGCCACGCGGTTTCCAATTCCCGTTCAATCCCGAGAAGCCACAGATATGGATCCCGATTGAGCTCGGAGAGTCGGACAAAAGCCGGATCAAGAATGCAACTCCGGAGTATCGAATCATCGCTCGACTGAGAAATGGTTTCGGCATTGATGCGGCCAAAGCGGAGCTGACAGTCATCCAGGCTGAGGTGGTGAAACAATATACCGATCCGCATGCCCGCGAAAATGTCACATCTGTAGAGGTGCAGGCCTATAGCGAATCGGTGGTGGAGGGCAATTTAAGAGAGGCATTGCTGGTGTTGCTCGCAGCCGCGGGTGTGTTGTGGCTGATTGCATGCGTCAACGTGACGAGTCTCACGCTGGCACGAGCGGCCGTGAGGCAACGCGAGATCGCCGTTCGTGCCGCGCTCGGTGCGAGCCATTGGCGAATCGCGCGGCAACTGCTCGCGGAGGGACTCCTTCTGAGTGGCGTCGCTTCTTTGTTTGCGCTAGGTCTGATTTTCTTGGCGTTGTCGGTGTTTGAAAGAGAACTCGCTACTCAGTTCAACGTTCATGTCGGGACTACGCCGAATATCAAGCTCATCTCCTGTCTGCTCGGTCTGACCGTGCTGAGTGCAATGATTTCGTCGGTTTGGCCATCATTTGTCGCGGTGAAAACGTCGATCGATCCGTTACTCAGGCAGGGTGGCGTGCAGGGCGGTGGGAGGATCCATCATCGTGCCCGGGGATTATTGGTTGTCAGTCAGGTCGCGATGTCACTGGCGCTTCTGATCGCTTGTGGGCTCCTATTACGTACTATTTTTGCATTGAAGCACGTCTCTCTCGGTTTCAGAACAGATCATGTGATCGTAGCCGATCTGCTGATTCCGGCGTATAAGTTCGATGGAAGAAATATGACGACGGAGTTGTACCAGCCACTGGTAGAGCGGGTAGAACGGATGCCGGGAGTGCAGGCAGCCTCGCTCACGACTGCTGTTCCGTTGGGAAAGCGATTCCCGATACTGTTCACCTTCGCTGCGGACGAACTCGATCCAGAGTCTCTCCGAATAGAAGACCTAGTCGCTCAGTTTCGTGCTGTCGGCCCCGGCCTCCAGCGTGTGTTCGGCTTTCGCATGTTGATGGGCAGGTTCTTCAACGAAGGAGACACTGCCGGTTCCCCGCCGGTCGTGGTGGTAAATCGCGCGTTCGTAAGGGCGTACTTCGGAGACAACCGGCAGCCGGGAAAGATCGTGGGCCAAGAGCTACTCAGTTACGGGAATGAGAAGCCCGCACATATCGTCGGTGTGCTCGATGACGAGCGGCAAGAGTCTGCAGTCGAGCAGTCGCAACCTGAAATCGAAGTTTGTATTCCGCAGATTACGCCAGATAGCGGATTCTACCGAGTGGCGGAAGGTCTCGCAATGAACCTGGCCGTTCGGACCGAAAGGAGTCCGGGCTCCTTCGTTCCTGATCTGCGGGAAGTCCTTCGCAGTGCCCGCCCGGAGTTGGCAGGCACAACGTTTACGACCATGGACCAAGTCGTCGACGACTCCTATGGCGACCAGCGAATCACCGCACGACTACTGCAGATCTTCGCTGGGTCGGCCCTCCTGCTGTGTGTCGCCGGCCTCTATAGTTTGTTGGCGTATCTAGTGACGCAACGGACTCAGGAGTTGGGCATCCGATTTGCCTTGGGCGCTCAACGGCAGCAGGTGATCTGGCTGGTTATGCGTCAGGCAGGCTGGATCCTGTTAGTGGGTTCAGCGATCGGACTAATGGTTTCCTTCTTCACAGGCCGAATGCTGGCTGATCTTCTTTTTGGGGTCAAGGTTTCCGACGTGTTGACGCTCACCGGGGCGAGCATGCTCCTGATGGCAACCGGACTAGGGGCAGCCTACATTCCAGCGCGAAGAGCAGCCAGTGTGGATCCCATGCAAGCCTTGCGCACCGAATAGAATAGATATTTGCACGCTCTACACTCGGAGCAACACCTCTGCACGATCTCAGTAACTCGGACTCCGTATCGCGTTGTTATTCGCGCATTCTCCTTAGCACTCATCCTATGAAAGGGGGTGTCAAGAAAAAAAGATTCTCCTCGCCCCTCTGAGAGATGCGGGCGTGGTGACTTACATCCAGCCCCACCCCATTCCTCAGCTGTGCGAGGTCACAATGCCGTTCGCCATTTTCAAAACTCTTGTCGCCGGAATC
>JBAUXO010000147.1:0-3245 GCA_049584315.1 Candidatus Sulfotelmatobacter sp.
GTTGGGGAGGGAAGGGCACAGACGAAGGAGAACATCGTTCCGGATGCATGATCGCATGGCCGAAGTCGGTGCATGGCTCGGGAAGGTTGTGCTGGGTTATTACCAATACCACGCTGTTCCCGGGAACACGACTCAGTTGCGCATCTTTAAGCTCCGCGTGTGCAGGCTATGGCAGAGTGTTTTGATCCGCCGCAGCCAACGCGCTCAGATGCCGTGGGAACGTCTTACCCCAGTCTTGAACAGGTGGATTCCTCCACCCCGCGTTCTGCACCCCTATCCCGATGCACGTTTCTACGCCACTCATCCTTTGTAAGAGCCGTATGCGTAGACGCGCTCGTACGGATCTGTGCGGGGGGCGATCAGCAGATGATCGTCCCTACCGCGACGTTATGCCGCGGCCCACAAGTCTGTAATCGGACAAATGAAATCTCGCTGACTCCCCAGAAGTCTTGGTGTTGTATCAGAAGCGACCGCAGAGGAGAAAATTGGTAGCCTCATCAGAATCTGCGGCGGTCGCTTTTGATACAACACTAGGACTTGTCGGTACCGACGTGGTAATGATTGGAACATGGAAGCCAACCATGGCCTGAATCAGCGCCATGCGCCCAGAATTAAGCCCATGATCGTGAGAGCCACCGTCAGATAGCCTCCATTGATCATCACGTAACTCCACGGCTTGCGCTCGAACAGGGAGATGATGCCAATTCCCATGAAGCACCAGCCAAACCCTGCCAGGAAGCCAGCTGTCGCACCCCACACGGCTGTGGTCGTTGGACTATCCAGGAACTTTGCTAGGTCAAACGACATGACCAAACTAAAGATGAAACTGAAGCCAAAGATCTTCAGAGGATTGCCCGGTGGCGGCTCGTTGTTGAAGCTGTTGGCCTTCTTCCATGGGGTGGATAGAACGTTGTACCAAAGGCCACCCAGTGCAAATGCCGAGACAGCCGCTGTTAGGACGGCCCAGTAGTTCAAATGATGACTCATAGCTTCTCTCCGTCCAGTTATTTAGCAGGCTTTCCTGCGGTAGGTGCCATCATCTTTTGCCAGTCGGTGGGTCCCGCAACGAAGCGATGATGCAGCATGCCAAGCATTTCTGCATTGCCCGAGGCGAGGTATTCGTAAGCAGCGTCCCATTCGGCACCACGCTGCCAGCCTGTTTGCGATAGTCGAACCACTGTGCTGTCCCCATTAGCTGTGAAGGTAAACACTGCGCGGGTTCGCGCGGCACGCACGAGCGGAAAGCGATCCGGCGCGAGCGCGTCGATGACGAGTTCCTCCTCTGGCACGAAGCTCACAATGGTTCCGCCGCCGGTGCTCCCGTTAAATTTCACCAACCAGTCCCCGCCAGGCTTGAGCTCGACCGACACATCGGGGGGTGAGCCAGGTACTCAAGCCTTCTTTTGTCGTGAACGCTTCCCAGACCTCATGCAGCGGGGCTGGAATCGAAAGTTCGATCATCAGCGCAGGTGTGGATTTGGCGGCCGGCGCTGAAGTCACCGCCAGAGAAGGCTGAGGGGATGTACTGACTGCTGCGAAGAGTACCGCGAGAAAAAGGGCTTTCATATCAAGCAGCTCCTAGTTAGTTGATCGTTCAAGTAAATTGATTGTAAGCTCTCATGTCAAGTACTTCTGCGAATATGGGGAATTTCTTATGGCGAAAGTTGTTTCGACCTCCACGGCGAAGAAGCCCGTGCTGGTCCAGTCCACCGGACCCGCCAGTCGCCAGCGGCTTGTTGAGTCCGCGCGGTATCTGTTCTGGGAAAGAGGTTTTGCAGGAACTTCGATGGCCGACTTGCTAGCCCACGCGAAAGTGAACTCGGGCAGCTTTTATCACTTCTTTGACAGTAAGGAAGCGTTGCTACGGGAGGTTCTCGAAGGTTACCTGGTTGCGTTGCATCCGATGATCGTTGAACCCGCATATGCCGCAACCACGAAACCGATCGAGCGCATCTTCGCAATCCTTGCCGGTTACCGCGAACGTATCCTGATGACTGAGGCGCAATATGGGTGCCCGCTTGGACGCCTCGCGTTAGAAATCGATCCGGAGAATCGTCCCGCACACAAACTCATCGCCAAAAATTTTCAAGGATGGATTGACGCAGTCCGTGAGTGCCTTCTTGCCGCAACTCTGCCCCCAGATACAGACATCGAGGCGCTTGCAACCTACGTTTTGGCCACGATGGAAGGCGGCGTCATGCTTTCTCGGTCCTACGGTTCGGTAGATCCCTTTGACCGCACAGTAAGGGCGTTACGTGCGCACTTTCATCTTCTGATGAAGTCACAACAATCGGCGAGTTAGGTACCCACAGACGCGCGAGGGTCCAGGAATGCCATTGAGCAGCATTCCACTTAAGCCAATGCTCGCGATCGCGGACAATTGACCGAGCAGCCTTGCCAATCCAAATAGCGAATGATAAAGGACGTGCACAAACGGACGATCGGGAGAGGCCAGATCCGACGTGGCCTCGCGGCCCGCAACTTAGGCACCCTAAGACCGAAGAACCCTCCGCCAACCCCCTATTGCAAAACTTAGGATTGGATCGCCAACTCACGTCATTTCCATGACTCTGACATCTCACTTAGAGCGTTGTAGTCTTGAACCCGTTCGACTCCTGAAATGGGAAACGGTGGTGCATTTGGCATTAGGAAAACACCTATTTTCTTGTCTCCACGGGTCGCGATAATAACCTCAGCACGCACAAAGTCCGATCTAAGCGCGTTTTGAGACCACACGATGAGAACTCGACGAGCTGAGGCCAAAGCGGACCCGACAAGTCGCAAATATGATGTCGCGCCGCCCGTTTTTAAACTGTGATAAAACGGATCACAAAACTTCTCCCCCGTGATCCACCAAATCGATTCGCGTGAGTATTTCTGCCCCTTGTCACCACCAGTGATGAAGTCATGATCGGCAGAGGCATGTGAAATGAAGACTGTCTGAGACAAGATTTGCGCTATGTGGTCAAAGTGCTCTTTACTCAGTGTTCTTGCTTCCGATCGAAGCCGTCCCGCAAGTCTGCGTGAGCGCCAATCACCTACGCTAGGGGAAGGGTTATGCATCTGGAGCTTGATAGCCATATAGTTCCCAGCTCGCGCTTGAGCCTTAACTCTATAAAATCATTGCTGTCCAAATTCGCGGGCTAACTGCTGACCGAGCGGAAGGTATCGCCAGGTGTGAGAAAGACTGAGCCCCCTGATACGTTGGATTGGGTTCGCCAAGAACCAATTCAACCAGAGGAGGC
>JBAUXO010000148.1:0-1763 GCA_049584315.1 Candidatus Sulfotelmatobacter sp.
GTCCCGCTCATGAAGGCCGCGATCAAGAGGAAGGGGCGCGATGTCACTGCCATTTCACACGGTTACACGCTGCAACTAACGCTGCAAGCGGCTGAGGAGATTCACAAGAAACTGGGTGCTGAAGTGGAAGTGATCGATCTCCGTACACTTGCTCCCCTCGACAAGGATACGTTGCTCGAATCTGTGGCGAGGACGAGCCGGGTGGTGGTGATACATGAGGCCAACCGCACGCTGGGTATCGGTGCAGAAGTCTCAGCGATCATTGCCGAGGAAGCGTTCGACTGTCTAGACGCTCCGATTGCCCGGATCACGGCTCCGGACATCCCTGCGATTCCGGCGTCTCCTCCTCTGGAGAAATTCTACATGCCATCAGTGGAAAAGATCGTCACCGCCTTGGAACGGACGTTGGAATATTGAGATTGAACTGCGGTGCCCCTGGTTAGTCTGGAGCGTTGACGGGCTCGACCGGCAAGCCGGCCCGTTGCCATGCCTTCAGGCCACCCCGTAACGGATAAACTTCACGAAAACCGCGGTCGATCAACTCGCGCGCCACCCGGGCGCTGGTTTTCTCGCTGCTTCAGGTGCAGTAGGTGACAAGCGTACGGTCGTGTGGCAACTGCTTCACACGCTGATCCAACTCTTTGATCGGTATCTGAACGGCGCCTGGCACCCGGTATGGGTTCCTGTGCAATGCTGCAGCGCTTCTCGTGTCCACGAAGACAAAGTCCCTCATTCGTTGTTTTGCTTCATCGAGGCTGATCCGCCGGATCGGCGCTTTGGCTTGAGTCATCATGTTGTCCGAAACCTCCTCAGCAGCTTTCCTTCTCGCCCAGCGTGATCGTGCCTCCGACCGCAGCCGCAGTTTCTTCCAGACGCTGCCATATGGTCCGGAGGTCATCAAGCAGGTGCTTGCCGAAGAGCTGTGAATGGAATATCGGCACACAATCCTTTTGATGGGTAATGGGGCATCCTTCATGCCCCAGGGCTTGGGTAATCCGTATTTGTTCGAGCGTCAACCGGTAGCGTGTGCCGCATTGAGAGCAAGGTAGTTCGACCGTAACTGCGGAAAGAACATCCATTTAAGCCTCCAACTGACACAATCGCATGGCCGCACGGCATACTTGATCGTGGTACGCAGCGCCATCCTATATGTCGTCTACCGATGTGGATGTGACAAAAGTCACGCGCTGCACATCTCGGCAGACTGGGATGCTCCTTTTCTTGATTCACGCGGCTGCATGCTCAAGTGCTCAAACACCTGCCCCGTTGCTTGATGTTCGAACGAAGCGCCTGAATCCAGTCAGTGCTTTGCATGGGCCATCAGATGTTCGGAAGCTCATCGAAGTACTCATCGTCTTCGTTCGTCCCGCCCTCGCCTTCGCCAACTTGCTTCTCGGATTCGATGAACTCTATTCGTTCAATCCACTTGACCATCTTGTAGCCGAGTTGGTTCTCAACACGCAGCCGAAGCGGAGCGCCATATTCTTCTGTAAGTGGTGCGCCGTTCATCTCAGAAGCAAGCAGGCACTCCGGCTTCAGAACGTTCTCCAGGCTCTGCGTGTCGTAATACACGCCACCATACAATCCTTCGCCAAAGGAGAAGAAAGCGACTGTCTTAGCTGACGGCTTCGGTTTGACCAATTCGACAAGCGTCTTCATCGGCACGCCTCCCCACTGTGCAATGCCTGACCAACCTTGAATGCAGTGATGCATGGTAATGTGCTCGTCTTTACCCAGCGCCTGGATCTCCAATAACGAGAGTT
>JBAUXO010000149.1:0-3321 GCA_049584315.1 Candidatus Sulfotelmatobacter sp.
GGGTCGAATCTACCCGATCAAGGGCCTGCCGATGTTAATTGAGGCTTGGGCACGTGCACGGCCCGAGGGTTGGATTTTGCGGATTGCAGGGCCCGATGAGGCAGGCCACCAGAAGCAAATAGAAAAGGCAGTGACTTCTGCCGGCTTGGGACAAGTGGTTTCCTTCACGGGCCCTCTCGCATATGGAATGAAGAAGTCTGCCTTTTTCGACGCCGAGCTGTTTGTCCTCCCGACCCATTCGGAAAGTTTTGGGATCGTTGTTGCCGAAGCACTTGCCCATGGCTTGCCAGTCCTGACCACTACCGGGGCACCGTGGTCAATTCTTCGAGAGAGCGGCTGCGGCTGGTGGGTCGATGCCACCGTCGATGGCATCGCCGAAGGTTTACGTCGGGCGACAATTCTGGATCCCGAAACGCTCCGGTCGATGGGCGCCAAAGGCCGTGCGTTAGTCAGTGCCAAATTTGGCTGGAAACGCGTCTCGGATCTCATGCTGGCGGCATACGACGCAATATTAGCCGATGAGATTCCACACAAAGCAGCGTCCTCAACCGGCGTTAGGTCGTGAATGAAATAAGAAATGGCACGCGATTCACAACATTGATTTGAAAGGGATTAGCTATGAATAAAATTGCATTATCGGCATTGTTATGTGTCTTGTGCAATTTTGCAGATGCACAGACAGTAATTACGGGGCAGGGGGAACGAAATGAGGGAACCGTAACAGCAGCACCACGTGCGTCTCTCAGAATAAACCCCACAAATGGTGTGGTCCCGGTACGGTCGAGTGCCACCGCATTCTCAGACTCTCCTTTATCTGTAGATGTAAATGGCAACCTTGAAATAGGAGCGAATCCAGCCCCTGATTCAGGCAACGGGGGGCTCACGATGGTGGGTACGCTTGCCCGAGTGAATATTTTGGAAATCCATAATAATTATGCATGGGGCATTGATCTCTATACTCACAACGATGAGGATTTCAGAGCGCCATATTTAAACCTTTACAAGTCGCGCGGAACGCAAACAGCTCCGACTCCAGTTATGTTCACGGGATATGAGTTGGATAGTATCGGTGGGATCAACTTTGGTGGATGGGATGGTTCCAAATACTTTGCTGGTTCCGCTGCGATCTATTCCCAAACAGATGAAAACTGGGATGATACGCACCACGGCGGTCATATATCTATCTACGGAACTGACCCGGGAGGTAATACGCAGCAAATTGCTCAGTTTGGCGGTGTAGACCCTAACAATAATCCTGTCACCGGTAATATCATTCTCTATCGGCCTTTGACGTGGGGAAATAATGCTAATTCTCACCCTGGTTTATTTCCGGGTGGAGCGTCAAGTCCTCCGGTATTACACGTAAGGGCGGCAGATGACAGTGTGGACGCGAACCTTACGGCCGGAGCGCTAGTAGAGACGGTTACGCACACGCCTTCCAACTCATCTGATACGGGAACAACTGGGCAAATCGCTTGGGACTCAGGCTATGTGTACGTGTGCGTCGCAACGAACACATGGAAACGAGCGGCAATTTCATCATGGTAATGTGAGGCCCATGCCGCAAGGACCCATTTAACGACGCCAGAAGGTATCTTTGAGCCTGAACGATAGAACAGACTGCTGGCTACGAAGCAGTCTTTGGACGAACTCCAGTTTAGTTGGGCGCTGCGATCTTCGTCGCAATGCAGCCCGAAATGGCGGACCTTTCTAGTCGTCTGGTATTAGATCCATTTGATGGGTTCAGCGACAAAGACCCATGTAATAGCATTTAGAAATGACACTATGGTACGTCGGGTTGCTGATAGGGGAGGGGCTTTGGATTCGAGCCATTCCACCGCCTTTCCCTTTCATCGAATATGCAATGAAGTGATTCCCGTTAGATGGACATGCTTGACAGCTCGGGGAAGAGGCAGACCTATCCATGTTGGATCGCGATCAAGCTTGTCACTTGAGGATGCTGGTCAGGGTTGCTCACGAAGAAGTTCGCGGATCTACTATTCGTTCGCGCGGGTCGTGGTGCCATGTTTCAGGGAGCACGATCTTGGTTGTCCTGAAAACGGCATGGGATTGAAACGAAAATGAAAATACTCGGACTTAACGCGTTCCACGGCGACGCGTCGGCGGCGGTGCTGTGGGACGGGCAACTGGTGGCGGCGCTCGAGGAGGAGCGGCTGAATCGCATCAAGCACTGGGCGGGGTTGCCCTTGCTTGCGGCAAAGGCATGTCTCGAGGGGGCGCAACCAGATCATATTGCGATTTCGCGTAATCCCAAGGCTCATCTGAAGGACAAACTGGTGCGGGCGGCGCTGCGGCCACATCGCTGGTTGAACCTCACTTCCCGTGCCGTCAACAGTGCGCGCATCGCACAGGTGGGCGAGGTGCTTGCGGCAGAGGGGATTGTGTCACAGCAGGCGCGACAGGTGCACTTCGCCGAGCATCACCGGGCGCACCTGGCCAGCGCTTTTTTCTCGTCGCCTTTTGAGGAGGCTGCCGTCATCTCCATCGACGGCTTTGGAGATTTCAGCAGCGTCATGTGGGGCGTAGGGAAGGCCAATCAGATAGAAGTACGAGGCTCCGTCTCCTTCCCGCATTCGCTGGGCGTTTTCTATACCGCGTTCACCCAATTCCTCGGCTTCCCCAAGTACGGTGACGAGTACAAGATGATGGGTCTCTCCGCCTATGGCGAGCCCCGATTTGTCGAACAGGTGCGGCGCGTGGTCTGTACCCAGAGAGATCAGTGCCGGCTGGATCTGGATTACTTCACCCATCACAGTAAGGGCGTGGAAATGACTTGGTACGGCGGGGAGCCGGTACTGGGCGAAGTGTTTTCGCACAAGATGGTGGAGGAATTCGGCGATCCGCGCACGACTGGGTCTGAGATCCGACAGAGGGATATGGACCTGGCAGCCTCCGTGCAACTGGTGCTGGAGGAGAATTACTTTGCCCTGTTGAATTTTGTCCAAAAGCAGACGGGCGCGACTGCGCTTTGCCTGGCCGGCGGCGTGGCGTTGAATTGCGTGGCCAACGGCATGATCTTCCAGCGGACGAACTTCCGGGACGTTTACGTACAGCCGGCCGCGCACGACGCGGGAACCTCGATTGGCGCGGCTCTCTACGTGCAGCATCAAGAGTTGAAGCTACCACGGTGCTTTGAGATGCGACACGTTTATTACGGGCCCGAGTATTCCGACAGTGAGATCCTCCGTGACCTGGAGGCCGCCGGATGCACGTACCACAAGCTCGCGGAAGAGGATCTGATCGGCTGCACGGTGCAGGCCATTGCCCAAGGGAAGATTGTGGGCTGGTTTCAGGGGCGCA
>JBAUXO010000150.1:0-2336 GCA_049584315.1 Candidatus Sulfotelmatobacter sp.
GTAATTTACTTCGGCTTGCGCCGCCCGCTGCCTGAACTGCCATTCCGTAGAGGACCGTCGCGATGTAGCGAGCAAGATCAGCAGGGTTCACATTGGCCGGTAGGTCACCTTCTGATTTCGCACGCTCTAAACGGCGGCGCACTGCAGCTTCACCCGCCAGGCGGCAGGCGGTCAGTTCCTGCCGGATGGAATCGGCCGCCTCGCCACACGCAAGCGCACCTTGCACCGTGAGGCACCCACCGGGATTGCGCCGGGCTGTGTTCAAATCGGCAGCCCCCAGCAACAATCGTTCCACGACTGCGCGGGCGGTCGGCTCCCTCAATGCCTCTTGGGTGTAGGCCGCCGGCCCCTTCAAGTAACGGTCGAGCACCTTGCGGAACAGCGCTTCTTTGTCGCCAAAGGCGGCATACAGACTCGGACGATTGACGCCCACAGCTTTGGTCAGGTCCGACAGAGACGCGCCCTCATATCCCTTTCGCCAGAACACCACCAGCGCGCGGTCCAACGCTCGGTTGGTATCGAAGGTGCGGGGACGTCCCATTCGTTTTGTGGATTTGTTCCGTTCCATACCTACGTATGATGCCTCTTCCATACCTATCGGTACAAATATTGTAACCATTCAGTCTTCAGTGACATCTGTACTAGGCGTACGGAAATATGTCAGGAAAAATGGGAAATCAAATAGGAGAAAGCTCATGAGTAAGCTGGAAGGAAAAGTAGCAGTTATCACCGGAGGCAATAGCGGAATCGGTCTTGCTACGGCACAACGCTTCGTCACGGAGGGCGCGTACGTCTTTATCACAGGCCGCCGTCAGAGCGAACTCGACGCAGCAGTGAAGCAGATCGGTAAGAGTATTACTGCAGTTCAGGGCGACGTCTCAAATCTTGCGGATCTCGGTCGCTTGTATGCCACCGTGAAGCAGCAGAAGGGGCACATCGACATACTATTCGCCAACGCCGGCACCGGACAATTCTCCCCGCTCGCCGCAATCACCGAAGAGCACTTCGACAACACTTTCAACGCGAACGTCAAGGGTCTACTATTCACCGTGCAAAAGGCGCTTCCGCTCCTTAAGGATGGAAGCTCCGTCATTCTGAATGCGTCGATTGTTGCCAGTACTGGAGCGCCCGCGATGAGTGTCTACAGCGCATCCAAAGCCGCCGTGCGTTCTTTCGCGCGTACCTTCACCACGGATCTTAAAGACCGCAAAATCCGCGTGAACGCTATTAGTCCTGGCGTAATTCCCTCACCGGGCTATCGCAATTCGCTGGGGATGACGGAAGAACAAGTCAAGCAGTACGCAGACAGCGTTGTGGGCAATATACCCCTCGGTCGCACCGGAACCTTGGACGAAATTGCCAAAGTGGTGTCGTTTCTCGCGTCTGACGAAAGTAGCTATATCACCGGCATCGAACTGGTCGTCGATGGCGGCATGACCCAGATCTGACCAGCTTGACCACTGGCGCCTTGACCCAGTTTCCGGGCCACACGACGCTTCATGACGGGTTGTTTCCGGGCTCCGTCCGGTTAGTCGGGCAACCCTTCCCTTATCCGATTATGGAAGGGTTGCCCGTTATCCAGGAGTTTCTGCGATCGACTCCGACAAGCCGGCTTCCCGTTACCAATCGTCGATGAGTGCTTCGGCGATAATGCGCGAACCAAGGGACTTCTCGACTACACCTAATGGCAGGCAGCACCCGGTACACAGGATCGTGACCTGAAACTGCCAAGGGATGGGTGATTCGAACTGTTGGTCCCTTTTACCGGTTCTGTTGTTTTCCCAATGGGACTGTGAGATGCTCCTGTTGGTAACCAAAATTTAAGGGGTGACGACACCGGATTTTATGAAAGCGAAAAAGGACGTACAACCGGGAACGCTGGCGCTGATGGTGCTGAGGACCCTAGATGTCATGGGGGAACTCCACGGATATGGCATTGCCCGGCGTATCGAGCAGATTAGTGGAGATATCCTCTTTGTCAATCAGGGAACACTTTATCCAGTCCTCCTGAGACTAGAGCAAGAAGGGGCGATTGCATCAGAATGGGGCCCCTCTGAAAACAACCGTCGTGCCCGGTTCTACAAGCTGACACGCGCGGGTCGCAAGCTCCTCGAAACCGAGAAGCACGACTGGGAGCAGAAGGCGGCAATCATTGCCCGCTTCTTCGAGGTGAAAGCGGAGGATCTTGCGTGAAGACTCTCAATCGATGCCTGATCCGTCTGCGCAATCTTGTCACTGGCCGGCGCGGCGATCAGAGGCTGCGTGAAGAGTTGGAAGACTACGTGGCGCGCGAGGCGGAAGCCAATATACAGGCCGGAATGAGCGAGGAAGAGGCG
>JBAUXO010000151.1:0-16768 GCA_049584315.1 Candidatus Sulfotelmatobacter sp.
TCGCGAAGCTACCGACTCCGCGGCCTCCCTGTTCTACAACAGCATTTCCAGGGTCTCCAAATGGTTTTTCCTTCAGACTTTCTCAGAAAGCCCGTTCGAATCCTCATCTCTGTGCATTATCTAGGTACCATGCTGAAAAAGTTCTACACGCGGTAAGGCCGGACGTACAAAGAGGTTGGGAGCCCACAAGCCCACACAACCGAAACGCCGTGCCTGGTAAGAGAAACATTGTTACGAATTACGAACAGGAAGCACTTCAATTGCCCCACTGAAGCCAATTGTGGTAAGCGTGGGTAAATCTCTCGCGGAACTCTCCAGTTCTCTAAGGCCGCGCCTTCCCCTATTGACGCCTTGCGGGGCTGTCGAGTTAATTCCGAAGGGGAACGGGTGTGCGGAAACGCACGCCCGTTTTGATCGCATCATTCAAAGCCATTTGGCAACGCCACCGCGATGTGAACATGTCCCTCTGCGGCTCTGGCTGAAACTGTAACTTCCATCGCGGCATTGTGCCGTCGCGCCTTGAGGGGCTGCTGAGCAGTTCTCAGGGCGCTTGACTGTCTCTCCTTTGCTATTCCTGTAGGTGCCAGTATCTGTGCATTTGGGTTGAGACTTCTGTTGCTGCTGAGCTGGTTGGCTAGGGGATGATTGTTGCGGAGCCTGCGCGGACAGCAAAGTGAGCAATATCGTTGCGAGCGCAAGGATGGAGACGAAGCGGCGGACGAAAGACATCGAGATACTCCTTCGTCAGATTCTCACTGATAAAGTGAGCTGCGAGAACCCATTTTTTTATGCGGTATCATGACCGCCACGTCGATGGCTGATACCTCAACGCCGCCCGCTTGTGCCTTACGTTAGTAATCTTGTGCCCTGATTGCGCGGCTAGCAACAATCAATCATCGCCGTTCGAGGAGTTGAACCATGAAAAGGATCGGGCTATTGCTGGTGTTTGCCGCGGCGCTCTCATTCGCTCAGTCGCCAGCGGCACCCGCCGAACCCACTGCCCTCCCACCGAAGCCGACCTGTGTGATCATTCTCAGGAACGGTGCGTGCGCAGACCTGTGGAGGAACTACAACCAAGCCGTGGCACAACGGCTAGGTGAGAAGATCAAGAATTACGCGGACCGTCAGGCCGAATTGGAAGCGGCGCCCTTACAACAGCAAGTCGCTGATCTCACGAAGCTGACTACCGACGAGCAGGCTCACATCAAGAGTCTGCAGGAACAAATTCAAGCTGATTCCGCTGCCGCGCATAGGGAAGGCTTGGAAGACGGGAGCGCGATGGGCGCGGGTGTCACGCTTGTACTGTTCGGCCTGATCTTCGGTATCAGGCGGCTCACACGGAACTTCACCATTACCAAGAAACCACAAGCGCGCGCTGCTTCGGCAGGCTAGGCCAGAGAGGATCGCGCGGGCGAAGAAATCAAAACCGCCTACCACATGGCCTCATTCTCCCCCCGCTGTCTTCCGATCGAATGCGCAGCGCGGCGAGGTTCTTAGCCTCTCGATCGATGAATGTCATACCGATCGATCGCCGAGCACAACACAAGTCGGTCCGGCGAAATTTGGCGATGTGCGAGGAGTTTCTACAGCGGACGCACGGCAATCTAATTCTCTACCCGGAAGGTACTCGCTCGCTGGATGACGAGATGCAGACACTCAAAAGCGGTGCGGGGCTGTTTGCGGTCGACCTTGAGTACCCGTAGCGCCCCGCGCATAGAACCGTGCGTCACAGGACTGGTTGGTTCGGAAACGACCGTGCTGAATGGCCGCGTATAAAGCTGGCGGACATCCGTGCACGGGTGCAGGCCGAAACATCCCGGCGCAATCGAGTGGTGAAATGCTACGGTTGATCACGTGCAGTCTACGATTCGTCCCAATCGTGTTTCGGCGTTTACACAAGTCACGGTACCGTAGGGATGAATTCCCGCCGCGAATGTGATCTATGAGCAAGATAGCTATCACAATAAATGGAAAGTCGCACCGAATCGATTTGCCACCTGATACGCCACTGCTGTGGGTATTGCGCGACACCCTGGGGTTCACGGGCACCAAGTATGGTTGCGGCATGGGACTATGCGGCGCATGCACGGTACACCTGGAGGGTGAGGCACGGCGATCATGCCAAACGCCAGTTAGTTCTGTCGGAGCAAAAGAGATCACGACGATAGAAGGGCTCTCTCCGGATCGCAGCCATCCGGTGCAGCGCGCCTGGATCGCCGAACAGGTACCGCAGTGTGGTTACTGCCAGTCAGGACAAATCATGCAGGCTGTGGCCTTTTTGGCCAAGACTCCCCATCCGACGCGGGGGCAAATCGACGAAGCTATGAGCGGCAATATCTGCCGCTGCGCCACCTACCAGAGGATTCGCCGCGCGATCCAGCACGCATCAGGACAGAACCCCTAATGATTCCTCGAAGGCAAGTTAGCCGGTGTGAGTTTCTGAGGACGAGCACTCAGACTGCCCGAGCCCTCATTCTCGGCTTCTGTCCACCCACACGCAAACCCGTTCGGGAACAGGCGTCAGGCGGACCAAACAAGATCTTCAAACCCAATTGCCAGCAATCGCAAGCCATTTCAATTTCGAATGGATCTGCTGATGGACAAGTCGCCTCAGACGGCGCGAGTTCGGGCCGTGTGGGAGTTGGCGGCGGAAAGCGCGGGCTGGGGCAAGCCCTTGCCGCAAGGCCGCGGCATTGCCTGTCTTTTGGGCGACACTTGCTGCGCCCTGGTTACCGAAGTCGCCGTGCAGGATGACGGCACGGTCGAGGTCCACCGGGTCGTGAGCGCTGTCGATTGTGGCATCGAGGTAAACCCCCTGACGGGGTGCGAGCGGTGACTGAGGGGGCCATCAATTTTGCGCTCACGGCCGTGCTGACCGGCGAGATCACGATCAAGGATGGCGCAGTCGGGCAGAGCAATTTCGACGATTATCAGGTGCTACGAATCAATCAGGCGCTGGATATCGAGGTTGATATCGTGCCCAGCGTCGAAGATCCGAGTGGCGTGGGTGAACTGGGAGCGATGCTCGTGCCTCCTGCGGTAGGGAATGCGGTTTTCGCCGCGACAGGAGTGCGGGTGCGGCATTTGCCCATCGACCCCCAGGTTCTAAAGCGTTCGCAGTCCGGAGATGGACATGACCACCCAGATTGAAATCGACCGACGTGAGTTTCTGAAAACAACCGCAAAGGGCAGTGTTGCCTTGATTTTTGGCTTCTATTTGCCGCTGCCTGGATCAGGTCAGGACATTCCCGACAGCCGGGTTTTCCGGCCCAATGCCTGGATCCGAATAACTCCCGACAACCAAATCACCGTGCTCACCGAAATACCGGAAATGGGCCAGGGCCCGCGCACCGTGGACACGATGATGCTGGCCGATGAACTGGAAGCCGACTGGTCGACCATTCGTGTGGAACAGGCACCCGTCATTCCCGAGGTCTATCAGAATCTCTCCACCGGCGGTAGCGGGGGTACCGGGTCAGCCTGGGATTACATCCGCAAGGTGGGCGCTCAAGCGCGCGAGATGCTTCTCACGGCGGCGGCGCAGAAGTGGGGAGTCGAGAAAAAGGACTGCCGGGCCGAAAACAACACGGTGGTGCACGGTCCGAGCGGACGCCGGCTTACGTATGGCGAACTGGTGGAAACGGCTGCGAAACTGCCTGCGCCCAAAGCAGAGAGCATACCTTTGAAACCACCTTCCGCATTCCGCTTCATCGGTAAACCAGTTCCTCGGGTCGATTTGCCCAGCAAAGTGGATGGCAGTGCGATGTTTGGGATCGATGTCCGTGTACCTGAAATGCTCTTTGCCGTAGTCGCGCGCTGTCCACAGTTTGGTGGGAAGCTACAGAGCTTTGACGCTAGCGCGGCCAAGGCTGTCCCGGGGGTTCGTGCCGTTTTTCCGATTGCGCCCCTCGGCTTGCTCCCGAAGCTCGAACGCAACATCAACACCGCGGGCGGGGTCGCCGTCGTAGCTGACTCGACGTGGTCGGCCATGCAGGGCCGGAGGGCACTGAAGATCTCCTGGGACAAGGGGCCAAACGCATCCGAGACAACTGACGCCCTCAGCAAGCAGCTTAAGGAGTCAGCGGCGGCTCCCCCCAGTTTCGTAGCGGTAAACCAGGGTGACGCGGTAAGAGCACTGCAAGAGAATGGCAAGAACGTCGAAGCCCATTACGAATTACCGTTTCAGGCCCATGCCACCATGGAGCCAATGAACACCACGATGTACTTGCGTGAGGATGGCATCGAGGTCTGGTCTCCCACTCAAATTGGTGCCGGACTGCAGGAGGAAATCGCTCTGCTTTCGGGGCTCCCGCTTAAGCAAGTGAGGGTCCACATGACTCTCTGTGGTGGATCGTTCGGCCGTCGCTATCAGTGGGACTTTCCGGCGGAAGCGTGGCAAGTCGCTCAGGAGATGAAGCAACCCGTGCAGTTGCTTTGGACACGCGAAGATGACATGCAGCACGATTTTTATCGCCAGTACTCTTACCATCGCTTGTCGGGTGGCTTGGACGCCCAAAACAATATCGTGGCATGGTTACACCGCGTGGTTTCTACGCCCATTCGCCCGGTCTTCGAAGCGCCAGAAAAATTGCAGGACCCGAAGCACGTCGCGTCACAAGAGTTGGGCGGCGCCGATGTTCTCCCCTACCGTGCGTCGAATGTCCGTTTGGAGTATGTTCCCGTATACTCTGCCGTCCCTCGAGCCTGGTGGCGGTCCGTGGAACATTCATTTAATGGCTTCGCGACAGAGTGCTTTGTGGACGAACTGGCACACGCCGCCGGCCGCGATCCGTATGAGTTTCGAATGAACTTGTTGCGTGAGGACCGTAAGCTGCGCTGGGTTATGTGGCCAGATGATCCGCCGCTTGAAACGCGAAGGTTTCGGGCGGTGTTACAAATGGCAGCGGAAAAGTCGGGTTGGGGAATCCCGCTCCCTGTGGGGCAAGGGCGGGGCATTGCGTGTTGTTGCTCATTCGGAAGTTACATCGCTCATGTCGCTGAAGTCTCGGTGGAAAAAGACGGCACGGTGCATGTTCGGCGCATCGTGAGTGCTGTTGATTGTGGCACTGCGGTGAACCCAGATGGGGTAAAAGCCATGACCGAGGGCGCCGTTAACTATGCGCTTACGCCGGTGCTCAACGGCGAAATCACCATTAAAGATGGAGCGGTCGAGCAGGGCAACTTTGATGGATATCAGGTACTGAGAATGAGTGATGCACCCGACGTCGAGGTGCACATCGTGCCGAGCAACGGAGCTCCTGGCGGCATGGGCGAAACTGGCGTTCCTCCCCTTGCCCCCGCCGTGGCCAATGCTGTGTTCGCCGCCACGGGAAAGCGAGTTCGTAGGTTGCCGATCGATCCGGCCTCTCTAGCTGCGACCACGGGGACTTCCTCATGAAACACGGGGCCCGCATATATCTCTCCATCGCTTTCTTTAATTCGTTGGTGATGGTCCTTGTTCCACTGCTTGCGACCGGCTCCCCAAGCGCCTCTGGGCAAGCGTCCAGCGACAGGGGTGCTGCCATTTTTCGAAAATCGTGCTCCGTCTGCCACAGCATACGCCCTGGCGAAATCAAAGTCGGACCATCTTTGGATGGAGTTCCACGAGAAGGTTCGGGGCACTCTGCGCATGCGATACGGCAGGCAATTGCGGATGGCAAAGGCACGATGCCCGCGCTCAGGGAGAGGTTAGACCCGGGCGAGATCGACGATTTGGTCGAATTCTTGAGAACTCTATAGATGCGGCCTCCAAGATTGTTCCCCGTCAGAGTCTTGATTTAGCATTGGTTGCATCGCGGGGAAAGCCTGAAAATTTTATGGCAGATTCCCAGTTTGTCGTTGGGCGGAACAAAGGGTTGTTGATCGCGGCCTGCTGGTTGGCGGTGGTGTTCCTTTTCGCGACGCAGTGGTTTGTCTATGACGCAGCCCGCGGATACGCCGACCCGTTCCGGTATTATCTCTGGTGGTCGGGCTACACCTGGGGAGTCCTTACTCCCATAGTAGTGAAATTCGCCTATCATAACCCGATTAACGCTGCCACTTGGAAACGCGCTATCCCACTGCACCTCGGCGCCAGCTCTGTACTCGTCGTGGGTGAGATATCCATGGAAGCGGTGCTCGGCAAGCTGCGCCTGCATCATGATCTGTCCGTGCACGAGGCGCTGCGGCACTACTTTACCCGTCATGCGCAGGTCAGCCTGCTCACGTACTGGATGCTTGTGGGCGCTGTGCACATCTACCAAATGCGTGATGAGGCCCGAAAGCGGGAACTGCGCTCCGCTAAACTCGAAGCCCAGCTGGCTGCGACCCACTTGGAGATGCTGCGCGCGCAGATTCATCCCCATTTTCTGTTCAACACCCTCCAGGCTGCCACCATGCTGATCCATGAGGATCCCGATGGCGCCGAAGACATTCTCCTTCGCCTCGGCGAACTGTTGCGCGTGTCGGTCGACGAAGCCCACATCCAGGAAATCTCTCTGGATCGGGAACTCGAAGTTCTCGATCTTTACATTGGAATCCAGGGCCGCCGTTTCGGAGATCGTCTTCGATTCGAGATTTCAATCGACCAAGACGTGCGTGATTGCATCGTTCCTGCGCTGATTTTGCAACCATTGGTCGAAAACGCGATTCGTCATGGCATCGGCATGCACAAGGGGAGCGATACGGTCTCCATCCAAGCCTTTCAAGAAGGCGAGTTCCTCCACCTGGAAGTACGCAATTTGAGCAGTACGCTCGAAGATAAGCCAGCACGGTTGCCAGAACGCGGCGTCGGTCTGGCGAATACGCGCGCACGTTTGGAGCAGCTCTATGGCAACCGACAGCAGTTTGTGCTACGAAACCTCGAACCAACCGGAGTCTGCGCCGAACTTTTCATTCCGTTCCGATCGGCTCCGGTCTTTGTCGAGGAATCATCGCGATGAGCATCCTGGCGTTGCTTGTCGATGACGAGCCACTGGCCCGCCACGCGATCCTACGCTTCCTGGGCAAGCACACCGGCGTGGAGGTTATTGGCGAATGCGGCGACGGGGAGTCCGCTGTCAGAGCGATTCGTGAGAGAAAGCCTGATCTCGTTTTCCTCGACATCCAGATGCCGGAGATGGACGGATTCCAGGTGCTCAGCGAGATCGGCGCCAACCAGATGCCAGTCACGATCTTCGTGACCGCTTACGACCGTTACGCCTTACGCGCATTCGACGCGAACGCCATCGACTATCTGCTGAAACCGATCGGGAAAGATCGGTTTGAGCGGGCTCTCACTCGCGCCAAGCGGCGAATTGCTGGCGAGCTCAGGCACGACGAGGTGCACCGCATCATATCCCGCCTGGAGAGGCTTGCCACAGTCCAATCCTACCCGGACCGTTTGGCGATTCCTAAGGACGGACGAGTGCAATTTGTCGCGACCAAAGA
The DNA here is from genome assembly GCA_049584315.1 of Candidatus Sulfotelmatobacter sp. GTDB lineage: Bacteria > Acidobacteriota > Terriglobia > Terriglobales > Acidobacteriaceae > Sulfotelmatobacter. The sequence continues at coordinate 7,408 of JBAUXO010000151.1, forward strand.
CATCGACTGGATCGAAGCTGAGGGCAACTACGTACGCCTTCACGTCGGCAAACGCGAGCACGAATTCCGCGAGACCCTCACCAGCCTTGAAGAGAAGCTCAACCCGGCTGAGTTCCTGCGGATACATCGCTCCACCATCGTGAATATTCAGCGTATCAAGGAAATCCAAGCCTGGTTTCACGGCCATCATCGGGTGCTGCTTGAAAATGGCGCCACGCTGAGAATGAGTCGGTACCAACGCGAGGTCGCAAGGAGATTGGGGTTAGCCTGATAGAAATCAAGAGCCCGTAGGGTGGACTTCGCCCTATTCCCACAGCGCCCGATCGAAAGTGGTCCGTAAGGCGCAGAGAGGAATCAATATCTGCGGCACTGAACTGAATCTCTTCGCAAGGAAGTCGGGGCGCGGAAGAAATTTAGTTTGGACTCTCACATCCGCTTCGCTTGTCGTCTAATTCTCGCGATCCAGTGCTGGAGTCAGGAGAAGATGATCACGGACGCGTCTTTCGAGAGCCGTTATACTCGGAAGACTCGACGACTAACACTGTATCCATCAATGTTGGAGTGTGTGCCCACCGTAATATTTGTCAGGGAAACGTTGTATTCTGAGGGACAAATTCTCGAAACCAGCGATGCGCAACATCCTGCTGATGCCGCTCATGCCATACAAGAGACATGGTCAGAGGTGGCATTTCGAGCGGAAGCTCGACTATCCGCAGTCCCAGAGAGGGACTCAAGGTCCGAGCCAATCGCAGCGGGGCGATGCCCATCATCTCGGAATGCGCCGTCAAGAAAGGTACAGTCACAAGATGAGGCACGATGAGCCCAACCTTTCGCCGATGACCGATCTTCTGTATGGCATCGCCTATCAAACCAGGTCCCTCCTCGCTGTAGTCCACTCTGATGTGCTCAAGCGAAAGAAACTGGCGGAGGCCAAACTTCTGGCGAGCCATGGGATGTCGTTTGCTTATGATTCCAACAAATCGCTCTTGGAACAATGTCGTCCCATTGAGCCCACCTCCGGGTGGCAGGGGCAGCGGAAAGAACCCTAGGGCGAAGTCACAGGCATCCAGTTCAGCGACCGGCATATCAAAAATCCCTTTGAGCCTTTTCATCTGGAGCGCAATTTTGGGCGCGCAACGTTTAATCGTGCGCAGTAGATTCGGCAGGATCACAACTTCGGCGTAGTCCGTAGTGGCTATGGTGTAGCGGACATCGGCGGTGGAGGGAGTGAAGGAGGGCCGCTCACTGATCGCCTTTCTGATGACATTCAAAGCGTCACCAATTGGTGCGGCGAGTTGCCGGGCGCGTGCTGTGGGAATCATGCGCTGCCCCGCTCTCTCGAAAAGAGGATCCTCGAAGGTTTTCCGCAGGCGCGCGAGAAGGTTGCTCATCGCGGGTTGGCTCAAACGGGCGCGACGGGCGGCACCGCTGACACTCCTTTCGATGATCAAGGCTTCAAAGCCGACGAGCAGGTTTAAATCCAATTCTCGTATATTCACGTCGTGAATATGCCACATGTCTACTATCCATGCCAAGAAGAGCGGTGCGCCATGTAGTCTTAACCGCGGTATTCAGGGTGAAGAGGTCAAACATGAAAAAACACTGCTTCGCAGTCGTAGTGCTTTTGCTCGTGGTGAACGCTAACTCTAAAGCGCAGACATCCACCGGAGAGACCCCGGCGCAAGCTGCGCCCGCGCTGCCCTACCACTTTTCCTCCCCTGCTAAGCGCACCGTGATCCCATTCGAGTTAACCCTTGATGGCGTCTTCTTCCAGTTGCAAATCGCCGGTTCAACTGAACATCTCTGGTTTTCTTTGGATACAGGAGCTGGGTCCAGCTACTTGGATACCGGCGTTGCGAAACGCCTAGGGCTGCAAGCATCGGGGAGCGGCACTGTTCACGGCGCTGGCGCGGGAACTGTGCCGGTCAATTTTATTGAATCGGTCACATTCGAGCTGCCGGGACTGATTTCCCCCGGGCACCGCGTCAACACGACCGACCTAACCGCACTGCAAGGGGATCATCGTATGGATGGGTTCTTGGGCTATGACTTCATAAGCCGTTACGTCATTTCCGTCGATTATGCAGCTGGAAAGATGACCATCGCCGATCCGGCGGTGTTTTCGTACTCGGGGCCGGGCGGGGTTTTCCCAATCAAATTCCGCGGCAAATGGCCATACATCGAGGGGACCATCGCTGTTCCAGGGGTAAAACCAGAGACCGGAGAGTTCCTGGTCGACAGTGGCTCGGGCGACGCCGTGGATGATCCCACGATTCTCAAAACGACGGTTCCAGTACGCAAAGTGAAGACAGGAGTCGGGTTGGGGCAATCGGGCGAAGGAGTGCTCGGCCGGGCGTCATATCTACAACTTGGACCCTTTCGGTTGGACGCCCCAACTGCCGCTTGTTGCTCGGGCAACCCAGACGATGTGCGGAAGATAGGTACAGAAGTGCTTAGGAGATTTACGGTGATCCTAGACTATACGCGCCACCGTATGATTCTTGAGCCGAACCGCCACCTCAAGGAGAACTTTCCGGACGCGTAATTCACAGCCGCAAATTAGAGGACTTGGAGGCTCTGGCAGAAGGTCGGATCAGTTCGCGACCGAATAGGTACCCACTCTGCCCCGGTTTACCTACCAGGACGATACGTGAACGATCCCCGAGTTACCCTCTGATCTGGACAAAGGAAGAACAGAAGCAGAGCCTTCACGCGGCGCGGCGCTCAACCTTCGATGGCCCCGCAAAGAAGAAGTCGAACTCTTTTTAGCACAGCAGGTTCTCGGGTGACCAGGGCTGCAAACTCTCCCTGTGCACGCCAATTGCTACTCACCCGCTCCCTGCGCGAATGAGCAGTGACAAGGCTTTGGTTTATTCCAGTTCGAAGTCGGCTGAACGAAAGTCGGTTACTCCGCCAGTCGAATCCACGCCCCGCACTTGTACTTTGTAAGAACCGGCAGCCAGTGAGTTCATTGGCAATTTAAGGCCCAGCGGCATGACGGGATTGCCGGGTTGGATATCTTTTGCCGTGTCAGCGACACCGATGTGCAACTTCTGCTGGCCGCTTTTGCGATCGATCACAATCATCTCGACCCCGACTTTAGGTGGGTTGGGAATTAGCAATGCCGGCGCATACAGTTCTACGTACAATGCGGCGCTGTCAGTTTTCTGGAAGTGGTCGGAAGCCGAAGGCACGATCTGCATGCCGCGAACGATGAGCGGTTTGCGGTCTTCGAGCAGTTCGGCGTCGAGTCCTGTGGCCAAGTCAGTTGCTGGATGAACGTCATTACTGAGGGCGACCGAGCTTAGACTGAACTTTTTGCCGTCGTAGGAATCAATCGTGAGCGGGAGCACGACCTTGCCGAAGCTTTCGCTGCCGGAGCTGAATACCACTCGCAAGTTGTATTGGCCGGATGCGAGCTCGAATTGATTTTCGTAGTGGTAGGGTTTTTTTTCGAAATTCTGCAGTTCTTTCTTGTCTTCGAAGTCGAGATCGACGGTGTCGCTGAAGCGGGCGGCGATCGAGTTATCGGGACGATAGGCGATGCCCAGCACGTTCACGCTAGAGTGCTGTTTGCCCTTTTCTTTTTCAAACTTGATTGCGGAAGCAGGAATGTCTATAACGAGATTGACGCGGGCGAGGTTGGGGGCCGTGTAGAAGAATGGCACCTGCGCAGAAATGCCGACATTCGCCGGCATTTCGCTCGAAGCGCGGGCTTCGAGATCTTTTTCGATGGGCTTGCCGGCGAGCAGATCGAGGGGGCGGACGTCGCAGTATCCGCTGCGGGCGCGAACCTCGGTGCCGCTGCGCTCTACCTTCACGCGGATGGTGTGGCAGCTCCCCTCAGCGGACTCGGGCGGCTTGTAGCCGAGACTGTAGTACTGAGATTGATCTTTCGCGATTTTTTCGAGGCCGCCCAGCAGATCGTTGGTATTAACGATGACGAAACCGCCGGTACCATCGGCTAATTCATAAAGGACTTGCTGATTGGTTGAGGCGCTGGTCGGGAACTGAGGGACGATTTGTCGAGGTGCAGCATAGGGGTTCACTGATCCGTTGTAGCCGTTGTAGCCCGACGCGCCGGCGCCGCCATGGCCGCCGCTACTTCCACTACCACCCGTTCCTCCGCCACTATGGCCGCCACCACCCGTGCCGCCACCACCCGTGCCAGTGCCCCCTCCTCCGCCGTGACCTCCGCCTCCACCACCGCCACTGCCTCCACCACCGCCACTGCCTCCACTACCGCCACTGCCTCCACTACCGCCGCTGCCTCCACTACCGCCACTGCCTCCACCGCCGCCGTGTTGCGCGGGTTCGGGAGGTAGAGCCGCCGAAACGAAGATAAGACGTGGACGGGACGAGTTGAGAGGATTGTTACGGCTGAGGGTCGCTGCTACGTACGATGCAGCTTGCCCCTGGTTGGGCGTTCGCATTCGCGCACCGCCACCGGGCGCGGAAGCGACCAGGCCGCGGACATCAATGGGATATATGGCGACGTTGGCTTTGTTGCAGGCATCTATGACGGCGGTCAGCTCTGCGGTGTACTCGGGTGTCAGCGGAAAACCGGCCGTCAACATGATCAGGGTTTTGCGGCCGGGAACGGTGGAAAGATCCTTGGCCAGCGTCCGCAGGGCCAGCATGACACTCTGAACTCCAAAATCCGCTTCGGCATTGCTGAGATTAGGCGCGCCGGCTGGTATGCCCAGCGAAGTACCGAGCGAAGCAACCTGTACGGGCGCCTGGGCGTTGGGAGAAACGTTTGAGAATTTTATGCCGCTGACCACCTGCTTTAAGCGCTCAGGGTCGGCAGTGAAGTTCTGAGCGATCTGGACGGTCCCACCGAAGTTGATGATCGCCATGAGATGGTTCGGCGCGGAGTTAGCGTCGATGAATTTCGCGGCGGCTTCGCGGGCGCGGAGCTGATCGCCGTTATCCATCGTGGAGTTGTCGAAAAACAGCACCAGATAGCGCTTCCGGGAATCGGCGGAAGAGACGGTTTCGTCTTCGAAGGAAAATCCGGTGATTGCCTGTTCCTTGTTGTCTTCCCAGACCTTGAAGTCTTTCGCCGTGAGATTGCGGATGTAGTTGCCCCTTTTGTCGGTGACTACAGTGTCGACGAGGACCAGGCGCGTTTGTGCTTTGATGACTGGAACTTCGCCGGGGGATGCTTCAGTGGGCTGCTGCGCGATGGCGCGAGTCGGCACAATCGATGCGCCAATGGTCAACAGCATTGCAAAATTACAAATTCGTCGACGAATTCGCATACGATACTCCTTACTACTTCTTTTCTGTCCCCCGCGCCTTGCCACGCTTCGGAAAATCCTTTTTCCCGCCTACGGAATTCGTACCGCGTCGTTCTCTGCGGATAATAATTGCGCTTCGGAGTCGCGTACTACCAGGCGCACGAAATAACTTCCCGGTTTTACATCGAAACTTGTTTTCAATGTGATTCCTGAATTCAGTTTCTTCTCGAGCGTCTCATCCTTGAGGTGCATCGTGATCCTTTTTTCGATTCCCTGCACGAGATTGCCATTTCCGTTGAAAAGAGCCGAGACCACAGTGAGCTCGTCGTAATTCCGCCCCTCCGCTTTCCGCAAGTGCAGGCGCCGGACATCGATGCGGGCGAGCACGGTGAGTTTCGCCTCGAGATCGCTGGACTTGAAGAATTGCGTCTGGAGTTCGACGGGAAGGCCGTGGACTTCTTCCTGGGAGAAGACTGCCCCTTCAATCTCCTGCTTGGCCTGCTGCGCCGGATCAGCGGCGTGCTTGGGGGCAAAGTAGCCACGGCGCGCCTGGATTTCGAACTTCTCCGGATTTTTGAGCGTTACTTTCAGGCTATGGAAGCTGCCGTCGAGTTTCAGGTTCTGAGGAGTGAAACCAAGAACGTAGGAGTATTCGGGAGTCGAGGCGGTGCGCCGGAAGCCTTCGTCGTAGTCGTTACTGTTTTTAAAAAAAACTCCGCCTGTCCCGTCGGCGAGTATGGCGAGAATATCGGAGTCGGCGGCGGCTTCCTGAGTGTCATACTGCTGCTGCAGAACCTGGGACGCCTGACTTGGCGCCGCCGGCTGGCTTACATCAAACCCGGGCACGTAAAGGCCGCGGGCATCCAGAGTCCCTATGGTTACCTGCGCGCGCACCGCCCGGTCGATCGTTTGCCAGTATTCGAATTCCAACTGTGGGGTGAGAAATCCCGGAGAAACCAGAACTATACTGCGTTGTCCGGGCAGGGCGGACATGCGGCGAACAATATCGTTTAAAACGGTCAGCGTGACGTGACTTTCGTGGCTGCCTTCATTCAGCACCTGTTTTGCAGTTGTATCGGCGATTTGCGCGGCGACCGTCAGAAATCTCGGGTCGCCAGCGAAGGTGCACTGCAGCGCGTCTTGCGTGGCGATCTGCACCGCCTGCGGATCGTGTTGGTTTTCGATCAAGTCAGCCATGTAATAGGTGATGTGGGAGCAATCGTTGGGGCTGCTGCGCCCGCTCTCTGCAATCGGGCGCGGCGTAAGGCTAAGGAGAGCACTATGTAACTGGGCGTGGTCATCTGTGAAATCGAGGGCCGATTGGCCGGAGGTGGAGAAAATAGCGGCTCGATCGGTGGGGCGCAGGGTCGCGATGTGGCGCTCGGCGGCGTTGCGTACTTGCGCCAAGTCGCCAAAATGGATATGAATGTCGTCGAATACATACGCGACATAGCGCTCCGGAATGGACGGGGGCGGAGTGGGGACAGACCGCTCCTCTGCAGGATTTTCCGGGTGCACCCGCATGGCCGCCACCGCGGCGCCCGGCTGTTCGGCGGAAAACTGGCTGATCACCTGGAGCTTCCGGTTGTCGAAAAGCGCAAAATCCTCCTTGTGTAGATTGCCGATGGGATTTCCTTTTGAATCGCGGACAACGACACGCACCAACACGAGATTGACGTTGACCTTGAAGGTGGGCGCCTCCTCGTGAGAAACGATCTCGGCGGAATTGTTGTCGGACTGGGTTTGGTTCGTTGAAGCCTGGGTCTGCGAAGAATCGGCTGATGGCGATTGGGCGGCCAATAATGCGCTAAATAGCGGCAGCAGCAAGAAGGAAAGGACAGGCGGCAGCGCACTCCGATAGGTCTTACTCGTTGAGCGATTGAGAATGTGCGTCGTCGGACCTCGAAACAAGGCGATCAAACCGGCCTGAGAGATATCTGCTATGGTGCGGAGCTTGCGGCACTGCCAGCAGGGGAAGATGCACCGCAGAAATCCTAGTCTGTTTTGTTGGAAAGCACCAGTCCAAAAGGTGGGATAAAGAGGCCACGAGATTCTTCGATAGAAGTCATTTTCGAGGGGGACGCGCCTATGAAAACCATTGGTGCGAAGTTCACGGGCAACAGCCCAGTTCCCGAATTGCCGGCTCAGCACCAGACCTGAAAACACCTGCTGAGCGGGAAAGTCAGTCTGCCCTTCGCAATGCATTCGGCGTGTGATCGCCCAGTGTTCGCCCGAAACTTGTTGGAATTCGGACTACTCAGTTCTTCGCGGCGCATGTTCTTTTTGCCGCCCAGACCAAGACCGCGAACCTAACCGGCGAGTGGCAGATCTCATGGGAGGCGAGCGTGGGAACCGAACGGGATACGATCGAGCTCCAGAAAACTGAGTCGAAGCTTACTGGCAGCTTTGAAGGAAAAGTGGCTTCTCCGAAGGCTCAGGCGCTGTCGATGGCCCGAACATATCGCTGCGCCTCGATTTTGCTGGCCCGAAGCCATATACGATTGTATTCACAGGAACGCTCGACGGCGAGAAAATGAGCGGGAAATTTGAGATTCCCGGCGTTGGCGGAGCCTATGACTGGCACGGAGAAAACGTTCGCTCCACAAAATATACCTGGTCGGCGGTTCGACTACCGGATGCCGCTCAGACCGGTAAGACTGTGGTCAACGGCGCACAACCAAGTCAGCCAGGCCCGCTGGCGAGCCGGTCTGGCAATAGTACTGAGAAGGCGCAATAGCTGCTCCACGAATTCTGGCCGCTCCGCGCGCGGCGAGTGGCATTTTGGGTATCCGTTTCGTGGTGGCCTGGCTACGAACCTTCGTCGGCGCGGATTATTGGACAAAATGATTCAGGTAATCCTGCGTCACTCAAATGTTGCAGTCACCCCAGGGCTGTTACATCACGACCGTCTGTGCGGTGCCCCGTTTTTGGTCACAAGGCGGCTGGCACCCTACTCTCCTCCACTTTTTTATGTAAAAAAAAGACGCTTTCCGGCAACAGCTTCTTCCGGTAGGCTTGGACCGTCAAGTTTACCTCGACGAGATCGAGAAAATCTGCATCCAACCGATGCTCGAATTAGCATTACCAGGAAACACTTATGAGCATAAAAGAGATCGACAAAGTATCGCGTTTTATCATTATGTCAGCGGCTTGCGTGGCACTGACGGTGGGATTTGCGGCCTGCAACAAGAACCAGCCTCCGGAGAACAGCTCGCAAAATCAGCCGACGCAGACCGATCAGACGCAGGCTCCCGACCAGTCACAGAATCTGGCTCCGGTGAGCGACACGCAGGCAGCTGCGCCCAGCGACCAGGCGAACAGCGATTATGACAGCGACGAGCAGGATGCGAATTACGGGCAGCCAGAGTTGCAGGCGTCCGATCCGCCGCCGCCGTTGCCGGAATATTCGCAGCCGGAGTGCCCGGGCGAGGGATATATTTGGACGCCCGGGTACTGGAGCTACGCGTCGGAGGGTTATTACTGGGTGCCGGGGGCGTGGTCGCGCCCGCCGGAGATGGGGTATTTATGGACGCCAGGATATTGGGGTTACGCGGATGGCAGGTACCGCTACCACTATGGATTTTGGGGTCGGCATATTGGCTATTACGGCGGCATCAATTATGGATTTGGCTACGTGGGAGTGGGCTACCAGGGCGGGTATTGGAACGGAGATCGCTTCGATTACAACCGCGCGGTGAACAATGTGAACGTGAACAACGTTCAGGTTTATAACCGGACGATCACGAATACGGTAGTGATCAACAATACTACGGTGAACATCACGAATACCCGGGTGAGCTACAACGGGCCGGGAGGGGCGACGCGGCAGCCGTTGCCCGCTGAGATTGCGGCGGTGCACGAACAACGCATTCCTCCGATGACCACGCAAATACAGGTGCGGCAGCAGGCGGCACAGAACCGGCAGCAGTTCGCCTCAGTAAATCATGGCCGTCCGACGCTGGCAGCGGCGACGCAGCCGATTCCTGCGGGGAAACCGATTGCTCCAGTGGTCCCGGCGCGGACGGTTACGGCGGCGAGACCTGCGCCGAATGCACCGGCGAACCGCGCCGAACCAGCTCGTGCCGAAGCCGCACGAGGTGCGGCGTCGGCGCCAGCGA
>JBAUXO010000152.1:0-15686 GCA_049584315.1 Candidatus Sulfotelmatobacter sp.
ATCTCTTAACCAAGGGTGATGTGACCAACGTCTGGGATCAGCCCCTCTCCGGAGGACCACCCCGCCAGGTGACGAAATTCACCGTAGGTCGAATCTTCGACTTCAACTGGACGGAGGATGGAGAACACCTGCTGCTATCTCGTGGCGAGGTCACGGGTGATGTCGTCTTGCTGAGCAATCCCCGCTGAGTTTGGGAATAATGCGAGTGCGGAAGCCCGAAGGGGAGGCCCGGACTTGGAGGTCCGCGCCTCGATTCCCGGACGACTCGTTCTGCTTCATCGGATCGTTCTCTATACGGTCGTCTTTCTTCATATCATCTTTTTTCTTCATGCTTCATGCTGTCGTCCCTCTTCATCGTGTCTTTCTTCGCAGTCTTGGCCTTCTTGGTGTTCTTGCGTTGGTCCTTCTTCATGGAATCGTTCTTCATCGAATCGTCTTTTTCCATGGTGTCTTGCGGGGCAGTGTCGTGTTCATGGAATCCTGGGTGAAGGCCGACATGGAAGCCATCAAGATGCAAGCCAGCGCGAAACTGCCGAAAACTTTTTCATCGTGTTCTCCGGCGGGTCTGCCCCTGCGGGGATGGGATGTGCCGCGAGTCAGAAAGTTAGATCGAGGGAGAGCGCCAGATGTAAGGAGGTAACCGCCAGCGGCTGAAGCCGCCGCAATTCTCATTCCTTACGGCGCGACTGGAGGCCGCGCCCTTTCAAAGGTGTGGCAACTTAGGCTTGAGTGCCTTCAACAGGCTAGCTGATCGCGGGATATCTTTAGTCCGTTCAAGTTCCCAAGGGCAGTCACGGCGATGGATTCCGTCTTGAAGAACTCCTGGGCGAGGGCCTGGAGATCTTCGACGGTCACAGCTTCGATCTTCTCGATGAGTTCGTCGAGGTCCTGGAAGTGGTCAAAGTACATTTCCTGGCGGGCCAGGTTGGACATGCGGGCCGTGCTCGATTCGAGCGAGAGCATCAGGCTGCCTTTGAGCTGATCCTTGGAACGGCGCAATTCTTCTTCCGGCACGGGCTTATTTTTGAGATCGCGGAACTCGTTTACCACCGATCTCACCACTTTCGCCGCCGAGGCCAGCGAAGTGCCGGCGTAGACGGCCAGACATCCGGTATCGCGGTAAGGGTTGAGGTCGCTGTAAATCGAGTAGGCCAGGCCCTGACGCTCGCGGATATTCTGGAACAGGCGCGAGCTCATGCCTCCGCCAAGCAGTGTGTTGAGGATGTAGCCAGCATGGCGCTTCTCGTGGGCAATGGGATGCGAAGGAACGCCGATGCAGAGCTGTACTTGTTCTAGCGCTTTCTTGTTGCGCAGCACGATGCGAGGAACAATCTTGGGCTCGGCGGAATGGAAGCCGTTCTGTGCGGGCTTCAAGTGTTCAAAATGCTTGATCACGAGATCAACGAACTGGTCGTGGTCGAGGTGCCCTGCGGCGGCCACGATGATGTTGCCGGGCGCAAAGCGGTGGCTGTAGGTTTCAAGCACGGCCTCGCGCTCGAAGCGCTTTACCGTTTCTTTGGTGCCAAGGATGGGCTTGCCGAGAGGATGATCTTTCCAGAAGTTCTGGGTGAAGATCTCGTGGACGAGATAGTCGGGATTGTCTTCGTCCATCTTGATCTCTTCGAGAATCACGCCGCGCTCGCGGGAGATGTCCTCGGCAGTGAAGGTGGGATGCAGAACCAAATCGGTAAGAATCTCGAGCGCGACGGGAACGTTCTCGTCGAGCACCTTGACGTTGAAGCAGATACACTCCTTGGAGGTGAAGGCGTCCATGTTGCCGCCGATGGAATCGACCTGGCGGGCAATCTCTTCGGCGGTGCGGTGCTTGGTGCCTTTGAAGACCATATGCTCGATAAAATGGGAGATGCCGTTGGCCTGCGGAGTCTCGTCACGCGAGCCAGTTTCGAGCCAAATGCCAATCGAAGCCGAGCGGATGTGCTCCATCTGCTCGGTGATCACGGTGAGGCCGTGGGGTAAGACCTGACGACGAATGTTGCGAACTTCTTTTACCATGTCAATATCTGGGTCGGACGCTGCTACGTTAGATCGTTGGAACTTCCACACCAGGTCCGTACTATTCTTACACATCTGGCAGGGTACCGCGCGGTGTGCGAGAATAAGGCAGTTAGCCATGTGGAATCAATAGGTTACGGTATTTCATCGGTTCAGGTGTAGCTGCTTAATGGCTGGATCCACCGCATCGTCGCTGCTCGGGATGGAAAGGGAGGAACTCGCCGCCCTGGTGAGCGAGGCCAGCGAGCCCAGCTATCGAGCCCAGCAGATCATGCAGGCGGTCTATCGAGATCGAGTGGAAACGCTGGCGGAAATTTCCACACTGCCCGTGGAGTTTCGCGAGTGGCTCGAGCAGAGCGGGGTCACCGTCGGAGCGGCGCGCATCGAGAACAAATTTGTTTCTCAGGATGGCACCGTGCGGTACTTGATTGCCTTCGCCGATGGTCAGAGCGTCGAAACCGTGTGGATGCCGCAGGGCGATGGGGGTGAAGCCGGGGACGGCAGTGAAGCGGGTGCGGAAGCTGAAACCTGCGGCGAAGTCATCGCAGGGGCTAAAGCCGGCTCCGAAAAGGATGGGCCAATGGCAGCGCTCAAGCGCTGCGCCAGCCAGAATCGCAACTCTCCAGATGAAACCGCCCAAGATCGCGCCACCGGGAATCACACCCGCCAAAACAGGAGCCGGGTTGGTTCCGGTCGGTCGACGATTTGCATCTCCAGCCAGGTGGGCTGCGCCGTCGACTGCCAGTTCTGTTTAACCGCGCTACTCGGGGTGAAACGCAATCTCACCGCAGGAGAGATTGTGGGCCAGGTTTGTGCGGTTCTCAACGATCAGCAGGTTTCGCCGCCCGAGGATCGTATCAATCTGGTTTTCATGGGCATGGGCGAGCCATTTCTGAATTATGAGAATTTTGTGAAGGCGGCGCGGTTGCTGGTAGAGTGCGTGGGCATCGCCGAGCGCCGAATGACGGTATCGACTGCGGGGATTGTGCCTCGCCTCCACGACTTTGGTGCGGAAGTGATCCGGCCCAAGCTGGCAATTTCACTCAATGCTTCGAATGATGGGCTGCGCACGCGGCTGATGCCGCTGAACAAGAAGTGGAATCTGGAGATGCTGATGGCGGCGGCGAGGGATTTTCCCTTGCGAACAAGAGAGTGGATCACCTTCGAATACGTGCTGCTCGGAGGCGTGAACGATGGTCCTGAAAATGCGAAAGAAGTTGCCGAGTTGCTGCGCGGGCTGCGCTCGAAAGTAAATCTGATAGCCCTGAATGCGGGCCCAGGAATCGACTTCAACACTCCCGGCGAGGAGCGAGTAGCGGCGTTTCAGAAGATTTTGCGGGACGCTGGCGTTCCAGCGTTTGTGCGGCGTCCGCGAGGTCGCGATATCTACGCTGCTTGCGGCCAACTTAAGCGAACGGTTGAGGTTGCCACATCACAGGAACCCCAGCTGCAAGGGATCTCCCCGGTGCCGGAGGGATGACCGGAAGCTCGACCCGGATGATGAGGCCTGTCTCCTGCCCGTGCTGCCAGGAAATCCTTCCCCGATGCTGCTGCAGAATGCCCTGACACGCACTGAGGCCCATGCCCGACAGGAGCTGCGGCGCAGCGTGGTTTTCGGTCATAGGACTTAAGATCGCGCTCGGATCGGGGCGGACAGCGTCGAAAAAATCGAGGGTAGCGATGCCCTCTTTATGCCTTGCAGCCAGCGTGAGCCGGCGGCAGCCAAACTGATCGGCAGCATGCAGCGCGTTGTTGAGGATTTGCACGCACACCTGGAGCAACTGACTGGAGTCTGCCAGGACGGCGGGCAATTCCGCCGGTAATTCAATGACCACTTCGATTTTGAGAGCCTGGCACATGGGCTCCGAGAGTTTGACGGCGGTTCGCAGTACCGTCCTGAGATCTACGGGAGCCATTGCCGCCGGACCTTGCTTGGCGAAGCTGAGCAGGCTGGCCACCAAGGACCTGGTACGGCGAACATGCTGGCCGATTTTCTCCGCCAGTTCCTGCTGCTCCGAGTTGAGGGGAGTGTTCATCAGCAGATCAGAGTACCCAAGCATGGCGGCGATGGGGTTATTGAGTTCGTGGGCCGCGCCGCCTACCAGTTTCCCGATCGAGGCTAGTTTTTCGGATTCCGTGATCTGTGCCTGCAGCCGCTTCAGGTTGGTGAAGGACTCGCGCGCCTGTTTGAGCAGGCGGCGTAATTCGCCATCGAGCAAACGCTGGCGGGCGAAAACCATAATGCCCATGACGAGCGCCGCCGCCAGCGTGAGCATCAGGCGGAAGGAACGGATGCGCGGAGGGATTCCGGGTTCCAGTAAAGCCCAGGCGGCAAAAAGCGGAAGAGAAAACACCGCGATCATGCCCAGTCTCGCCAGCCAGATACCATGAGATGGAGAGCTCGAGCGAGAATCGGGTTGGGGTTCATCCCCGGGCAACCACAGGCCGATTCCAGTGATCCACGCCATGGAAACCGCCAGGGGAATATCGTAGAGGCTGCCGCTGTAGTAACCCTGGCGGCTGAGCGCCCAGTTGGCGAGATACGAACTGGCGGCGTAGACAAGGCTGGCGCCGAATAGATTGGCGTAGAGAATCTTCCATCTGCCCTTGCTCTTATTCCAGGCCACAAACAACGCACTGAGATATGCCAGCTTCTCGATCAGGTACAACAGATTGAGATCATTGTCGTAGGCCGTAACATCGGCGACGACATACTGCCAGGCCATGACTGCGAAGATGTAAAGATACATCCACCAGAACATCATCAAGGCAAAATCGAGGCGGCGCAGACGCGGAGAATAATCCCTGTGCGGCGCGTCTGGGCGCAGAGCCAGTGCCGCCATCATGGGTACGATGTGGAGAAAGAGCACAATGTCGCCGGCACACAGGTCGGGCACATCCTGGCGCAGCCATACTTCGTAATAGGTCCACATCGCCTGGTAGGAGAACCAGAAAGCCACGCCGGTAGCCAGCAGCGCCCAAAATACGCGCAAACGCCCGCGGGACCGTATTGCATTCGGGATAAGAGAGAGGGTTCCGGACAGAAGCAGGATGCACTGAATCCAATCGCTCATCGCGCCGAGGGCAAAGGAACGAGAGAGGAAAAGCGCGCCCAGGCTCAAGGTCGCTACGCAGGCCACTACGGCTGCAGTCCAAAGCTTCGAAGATGCGCGCAAAATACAACCTCGCTGGCATTCTAAACCGGGATCAGGCTACGCCCTGGTTACTGAAGTAATCTCTTGAATGCGAGGGGCCATGGTGGAACTTGAAAACGAGGGTGCCTGAGCGATGACCCGCATAAAGTTTTGCTTGCTCTCGATCTTTCTTATCAATAGTATGCGAGACAATTCTATTTAGATCGGCACTCTCGCGGAAGTGACTCGATTGCGCATTGAAGGGAACCACAGACTATTGGGCAGACAACAGGCTCCAGCCGATCCCAGCGAGGTTCGCCGGACGGAGCGATGGCTGGCCACTGCGCGCGTTTTCCTGGCGGTTTCGGCGCTGGTTGCGATCCGCATGGACCCGACCCAGCTGGGTAATTCTCCTGCTGCCTACGGGCTGCTGGGGTTTTACATGGGAAACAGCATCCTGGTGCTGATGCTGCTTCGCAGACGAAAGGAGTCGACCGCGTCGTTTCGTCTTCTGGTGCACGCGGCCGACATCGT
This sequence comes from Candidatus Sulfotelmatobacter sp., assembly GCA_049584315.1. Taxonomy (GTDB): domain Bacteria; phylum Acidobacteriota; class Terriglobia; order Terriglobales; family Acidobacteriaceae; genus Sulfotelmatobacter. The sequence goes on from JBAUXO010000152.1 coordinate 5,682, forward strand.
GTGGCCGGCCTTCATCTCTGTATTTGGAGACGGTCCGAGAAGCCCCTTCATCCTGTTCTTTGTTTTCGTGCTCACCGCTGCGGCCTACCGCTGGGGTTTGTGGGAGACGCTGGCCACGGCGGCAGCGGAAGTGGTCTTGCTATGGGCAGAGAGCTTCGTGCTGTTCCATGTGTTGGCCACCCACGGAGCGAGTTTGCACTGGCATATTTTTTCCGGCCTCCGGATGAATACGACCGAGTTCGAGCCGAAGCGGCTGTTCATGCTCTCGGTTTATCTGCTGGTGATGGGATTGCTGCTGGGCTACCTGGCGGAGCAGCAGAAGCACCTGCGAGCGGAGAAGGCTGGAGTAACCCGTATGCTGGCCCAGGTGCGGGTAGATGCCGGGCTGACTGGAACTCTGCAGCAGATCGGCCGTGAAATCGTCAGCATGTATGGCGCGCATCGGTTGGTGTTTGCTGCGCAGGAGATCCATAGCCAGAGAAGGTTCCTGGGTGCCTTGGACAATCGCGCGGAAGACTCTCCCGATTTCAAGTGGTTAGATGCCGGCCCTCGGGAGGCCAAGATGTACCTGGAGGATTTCCCGGGCGAGGTCTGTTATGCGGCGAGTGAAGGGGACCGCTGGTCCGTGGTTGCGTTGGATCATGAGGGCAATCCAGTGTCATCGCCGCAAACTGAGCCTCTGACCGAGCTCAAGCAGCGGCAGCCCTTCCGGTATGTGATCACGATTTCTTTTCTGTTCGGCGCCGAATGGCGAGGCCGGGTCTTCGTATTTGAACCGTCATGGAAGGGGGACACGCAAGAAGAGCTGCGATTCCTGCTGGATTTGCTTCGCCAGGTCGGGCCTGCGGTTTACAACGTTTATCTACTGCACCGGCTGCGTCGCAGGGCTGGAGCAACCGAGCGGGCTCGTTTTGCCCGAGAACTGCACGATGGGGCAGTGCAGTCGCTGATCGCCGTAGAGATGCAGGTGGATGTTCTGAAGCGTCAGGCGGAGACCACTCCGGAAGTGGTGGGCAGCGAGTTAGGCCGGATCCAGGGACTGCTGCGTGAGGAAGTTCTGAAGCTGCGCGAATTGATGCAGCAGATGAAGTCGATTGATGTGGATTCGCGAAGACTCTTGAGTGTCATCACCGACGCGGTGGAGAGGTTTGAAAGGGAGACCGGAATTTCGGCGCGTTTTGTAACCGACATTGAAAAGCTGGATATGCCGGACAAGGTTTGCCGCGAGCTCCTACGAATTGTGCAGGAAGGGTTGGTCAACATTCGCAAGCACAGCCGGGCCCGTCACGCTCTGGTGCGCCTCGGATCGAATCTCACCGAGTGGAGCTTGACCATGGAAGATGATGGCCGCGGCTTTCCTTTCTCGGGTTCCGTGACGGCTCAGGAAATGGACCAGTTGGGGAAGGGTCCGACGATCATCAAGGAACGAGTGCGTTTAATTGCTGGGGAACTCACTGTAGAATCAAATCCCGGACTAGGAACACGCCTGGAAATCAAGGTTCCGAAGGGTGGAGAAGTTTCCGATGAACTTTAAGAAGCAACCGCAGGTTCGCATTGTGATAGCCGACGACCATCCGATCTTCCGCGATGGTCTCCGAAGACTACTGGAAGCGGAGCCGAACCTGAAAGTATTGGGCGAGGCCTCGGATGGCGCCGAAGCGGTGAAAATGGCGCGGCAACTGAGGCCCGATATCCTGCTGCTGGATCTCGCCATGCCCAAGCATCCCGGTCTGGAAGCCTTGCGGGACCTGGGTATGGGGGTGAACTCAACGCCGGTTCGCGTGATTCTGCTGACGGCGGCGGCGGAAAAAAGCCAAATTGTTGAAGCGCTGCAGTTGGGCGCGCGGGGCGTGGTTCTAAAAGATTCCGCCACGCAACTGCTGCTGAAGGCGATCCAGACGGTTATGGCGGGCGAGTATTGGGTTGGACGGGAGAGCGTTTCGAACCTGGTGCAATATTTGCGGACGCTGGTTCAGTCCTCGAGCGACGAAGCGCGGCAGAAGAAATTTGGTCTCACTCCGCGCGAGTTGGAGATTGTGGCCGCGGTGGTGGCTGGGTATTCGAACAAGGAGATCGCGGAGTACTTCAAGATCAGCGAAGACACCGTCAAACACCACTTGAGCAACATTTTCGACAAACTCGGAGTCTCCACCCGGCTGGAGTTGGCGCTGTTCGCGGTAAATCAGTCTCTTCCCCTGAAAAGCATTGTCTAATCAGGACTTAGGAGATTTTCCCCGACCGATGGCACATGGCACTTATGGGCCATTGGCGGGCCCGATTCCTGCCCCTATCATTTGTGGAAAGACCAGCCTCGGGACTTTAAGTGGTCCGGTCACCAGGATTTGACTGCAGGAATTAATGTCCCTCAGTTAGTCGGACAGGGATTAGAGAAAAACTCTTACTAAGGAGACGGAGCCCGTGGCAAGAATTCTGAGAAACATTTGGCAAAATTATTGTGGGGATGAGAGTGGACAGGACATCGCCGAGTACGCGGTCATGCTGGCCGTCATTCTGGTAATCGTGGTTGGCACGATCCGGCTGATCGGTTCGAACGCCAACAACGTGTTCTCGAATGTTGGCAGCTCCATCCAATAGCCTGAAAGAGGCACTCAGTCTTTGCCGTCATTTCCAAGACAACTGCGTAAACCCATCCGGTCGTTCACTTCGAGGCCGGAGCGGTAAGCGCTACCTTATCGCTGCCGAAAATTGGATAGCGGGTGAGGTATGGGAAAAACGGCGTGATCTCGAAAGGCATCTTCTCGCGAGCCGAGGCCAAAGCGACCGGCTTGGCTTTCGCCAACTCTACCTGATCTGTCCACGGATCCATTTTGATGCGCCCACCCAAAGGCAGCGCTGCGATCTGGTCGGTGCGCTGCGGGTCCAGCGCCGGCGCGGAAGCCAACAACGCCGACATCCGAATGCTGTTGTTGCCGGCCAGGCTGTTGCCTAAGTGCGGGCGAATCAGGTTGGGCAATTCAGGAGCACTTTGTTGCAGCGCCTTCAGAAATAGCCCCGCACTCCCCAGTTTGTCCTTGTAAGGCGAATTCTTCAACAATTCCAAAGCCTTGGTATCCGCGGCGTCTTCGTCGGCGGGGCGGCGTTTGAAGTCCATGCGCTGGAACGATTCTTCGTCGGGGAAAAACATGCGATCGTTGAAGGCCAGCTTGGTATCGAGCGTATGTCCCAGAACAATGTGGCTGAGTTCATGAGCCAGGACCATGGCCAGCGAGGCTTCGTCGGGGAGTACGTCGAGCAGCCCCCGGCTGACAACAATGGTGTGCCCAATGGTGAACGACTCCAGAGGAGATGTCAGGAGGACGCGGCAGCGGATATCGGATTGCAGGTCGATGTTATTGGTCACCATCAGATTGTTGACCACGGTGAGGAGGATTTTATCCACCTCGCCGGGAGGTGCCAGCAGTCCGATTTTCTGAAGACGCTCGACCGCGTTGTCTTCAGCCTGCCGCTCCCACATCCGCTCGGCGACAACCGGGCTGGCATCCGCGGCGGCGTCGCTTTGATCTTTTACCGATTGCGGTGAGTCGACCAGGATCTGAGTGAACTCGGCATTCTTGTTGAGACCTTTCAGGTCATATCCCCAAAGACGAGTCTGCGCCCGGAAGTGCAGAGCCTTGCCGAAAGCCGTCTTCATATCAGATTCTTCGCTGTAAATGTAGGCGGGTACCCAAGCGCCGGGGCGCATGTTGAGGCGCCAACTGTCAAAGTGCAGGTAGTAGCTGGTCTTGGGGTGAGGGAAGTAGGTCCCGTTAAATCGAACCACGTTGTAGTCCTGATCCTCGACCCAAATGCGTCCCTGAAAGCGCCCGGGCGGGGCATCCTCCCGGGGTTGAACATCGATTACCAGACAGCGCAATTCTCCCAGAAATTCGCGGCGCACAAAAGTGAAGTCGTAATACTTCTTTTGAAAATCGGTATCGAGTACGACCATCTGGGCAAAGCCGAGAGGAAGGAAGTGCATAGAATAGAGGCTGGTCAAATGATTGACCATGCGGTGTCCAAAACCTGGCTGACCCACGAAGGAAGTGTCTTCGGGGCCTTCGCTCATATCCAGACGCCCGAGAAAATACTGGTCTTTGGTGGGAACGGCCTTGCCCTCGCTGTCGGTCTTGAGGTCCTGCAGATAAGTTTCGACCATGGGCCGCATGTGGCGCATTTGCGCCAGAAAGAGATGTTCTTTCTGGATCACGCGCTGCATCACGTCATCGAAAGACGCGGGAGGTGCCTGAGAAGCCGTTCCTTCATTTTGTCCATTTTGTCCGGGTGCGTCGTTCGCCGTAACCTGAATTGAGGAAGAGGTTGAGTTCTGCGAAAGTGCCGGAAGAGAAGACACCAACATCAAACCGACGGTAAGGAAACCTAAGTTTAAAATACGCATAAAAACCTTCGGAGGAGCAAGTTACGCCAACTGAAAAACAATATGCAAAACGACGACGGAATCGGTTGGCTGGCCATTCCTGGTCGCCGGCTTAAAGCGAATCCGCTCGGCCGCTTTGACAGCGTTGTCGTCCAGGCCGTGCCCCAGGCCGCGCACCACACGTACCACCCTCAGACCGCCCGACGCTTCCAGAACTACCTCCAGCAGAACCTCGCCCTGAATCCGCAGACTGCGCGCCTCCTGAGTATAGACCGGCGTCGGCTTGGAAATAATTTCCGCAGGCAGCGCAGCCGCCGCTTCCGGTTCTGCCTGATGCGCGCGCGCGGTAGGGGGGGCTGGGACGTCGGCATCCCCGAATCCACTTGCTTGGACCGTAGCGGTGGAATTGCGAGGCTGGGTATCGCCGGTAGCCGTACCGCCGCCAAAGCCAGCACTGGCGACTACGCCGGGAACTCCTCGAGTGCCGCCACTGCCGTTGCCATAGCCGCCACCAGACGGCAGATCGAAAGAGCCGGTCGCGGCGATGTTCACGGCTCTCCCCGGATTCGCCTTGGCGGGAATCCCATTCGGGTCACCGAAACCTCCAGTTTGCACCTGCGAGGGAGCGCGCGCGATGGTGGGCGCCTGCGAACTGCCGGTGGAAAAAACATTCGTCCGGACTACTTTTGGAATCACCGGCGTCGAATTGACCGGGAGTTGGTCAAATTTCTTCGTCGCGATGCTCACCGTGGGAGCGGAAGCGTCTTCTACCTTTTCTGTTTTAAGGCGCGGAGCAGGAAGGCGCAGCGCATTGGCCGGGGGATCGAGATTCGCAACCACGGGCTTCGGCAAGGAGCGAAGCGGCTGCGGCTGATGATTGACCGGAACCGGAGTGCTGACCAGTTGAACCGAACGGAAAGTGTGCTCGGGAGCGGCCAGAATCGTGGGGTGCAGCAAGCGCAGCCACAACAGAAAAGCGATCAGGCAAGCTTGTGTTCCGGTGCTGAAAACGAATTCCGTCCAAGGAGTCCTCGTCTTCGGAAGCAGCGAGAAGAGAGTTGTTTGAGGTGCAGAGTATCCCATGACTACTTTTTAAACTCGACCTACGTTGGAACCCCCGTTCGAGCCTGGAAGTTCCTAACCAGATGCCGGAATCGACTACCCCCAAGGAAATTATGCACGGCAAAGGCCGTTAGGCCGTGCGGATCAAAAATTTTAAGTAGTTCCACCTCAATTACTTGCGACGGTCTAGCCCTGTGATCATCCCAGGCCGACGACCATCCAGCAGAAATTCTACACCCCGACGGTGCGGATTTCTCTACTCATTTGGGTGGGAGCAATTAGACTCTAGAACCACCTAGCAGTGGACAACCTTCGGGCTATCGATTCCCTTGGTGGCGTTACGGGTGTCGACCACCAACTGGGATTCGCCGACGATGCGGCGGTAATCGTAGTCGGAGTGGTCGGTGACGATTACCACGCAATCGTATTCCCCAAGTTTTTCGAGCTCCGACCGCTTCATCTGCAAATCGTACTTGCGACCTTTGCCGATGAAAGGGAAGTAAGGGTCGTGATAGCTGACCTGGGCTCCCTCTTTTTGCAACAACTCAATGATGGTGAGGGCCGGAGACTCGCGCAGATCATCGATATCTCTCTTGTAGGCCACGCCCAGGATCAGGACGCGCGATCCGTTCAAGGATTTCTTGTGACCATTCAGTGCTCCACCGATGGACGCCAACACATGGTACGGCATGTTGGTGTTGATCTCTCCCGCGAGTTCAATGAAGCGCGTGCGGAAGTCCCATTCCTTGGCCTTCCACGAAAGGTAGAAAGGATCGACCGGGATGCAGTGTCCTCCGAGACCCGGACCCGGGTAGAAAGGATGAAAGCCGAAAGGCTTTGTGGAAGCGGCCTCGATGACCTCCCAGATGTCCAGGCCCATGCGCAGGCAGAGCATCTTCAGCTCATTGACCAGTGCGATGTTGACGCAGCGATAGATATTTTCCAACAGCTTCGTCATCTCGGCCGCAGCGGGCGAGGAAACAGGGACGGTGCGCTGGAAGATCGATCCATAGAGAGCGCCCGCCAGCTCTGAGGCTTGGGGATTCACTCCTCCGACGACCTTCGGAATGTCACGACGGGCTACGGTGGTGTTGCCCGGATCTTCGCGCTCCGGCGAGAAAGCGACAAAGAATTCCTTCTGCGCGTCGGAAGCGCCGCGAGCCGCCTTCAGTCCGAGCTTGTTCTCTTTTTCCAGAATCGGCACCATCACTTCTTCGGTCGTCCCGGGATACGTTGTACTCTCGAGGACAACCAACTGCCCGGGTTGCAGATGAGGGGCGATGGCGTGAGTAGTGTCGGTGATGTAGCTGAGGTCGGGTTCGTGGTATTGATTGAGAGGGGTGGGAACGCAGATGATGATGGCGTCCATCTCTTCAATCTGCACGTAATCGGAGGTCGCGGAAAAGCCTTTTGCTTTCGCCGCCTGAATTTCCGCCGCGCTGATGCGGTAAATATAGGATCCGCCCTGCGCAAGAGTATCGACCTTGCGTTGATCGATGTCGAAGCCGGTAACGGAAAATTTCTGTTCAGTAAACAACAGAGCCAGTGGTAATCCCACGTAACCTAGGCCGATAATTCCAACCCGTGCCTGGCGCTGCTTGATCTTGTTCTTGGTTGAATCGACGGTGCGATTTACGGCAGAGTGATTAGTCATTGGTATGAAAAGGGATCTCTGATCAGGATCTTTCGAGTAGTAAATTTCGTTCCGATTCTAGCACGCGGTCGCGCCTGGATGGGTTGATCAATGGCACCCAGTGGTTGCCGAATTCGAGTCGCGGCTGCAAAGTTGGGAACGCATGAAAAGACCGGGCGCGGGCAAATCCGGGTGGTTGGTGGCTTGCGCGGTGCTCACGGCGCTTCTGCTTGGCTTGGCGGCGAGAGCGGGCAACTTCTTGATCGTCGATGCCCCGCGTCCGTCCGACGTGATCCTGGTGCTGGCGGGCGAAACCGACTACCGTCCGCGCCGTGCTCTGGAACTTCTGGGCCAGGGGTATGGGCGGCGGATCGTACTGGATGTGCCGACCAAAGCGAAACTCTACGAGTACACCCAGATTGAGTTAGCCCAGGACTACATCCGGGATTTGCCCGAGGGGGCACTGATCAGCATTTGCCCGATCGATGGCCTCTCCACCAAAGATGAATCCAAAGACGCCGAAAAGTGCTTGCGGCAGGAAAACGCCAAGAGCGTGCTGCTCGTAACGTCTGATTTCCATACACTCCGTGCACTGGAAGTTTTCCGGCGAGAGATCCCCGGACATGCCTACTCGGTGGCAGCAGCGCGTAACGATGAAGGGTTTGGAAGCCGCTGGTGGACGCACCGGCAATGGGCGAAGACGTTTGTGGACGAATGGCTGAGGCTGATCTGGTGGACAGCAATTGATCAGTGGCACTGACAGCCAAGAACCGGATGTGCAAAAAGTTTTCCACCGTTAAGACGATTTCCACCCACAAAAGGCATTGACTGGCAAGAACTCTGGAGGATACGATGCGTTGGACGGTACCAAGCTAGTTATTAACGAAACGCGAGATGCCCGGTTCGGCGTACCGCAGGATGGTCAGTGGCATGCTAGCGCCGATGACCCTTGCTACGCTTAAGGTCATCCCCGAAGGGCGGAAGTAATCATAATGATAAGGCCTCAGTACTTGAAGGTCCTGAGTTGCATGATTGCCGTGGTTTTCCCAGCTGTCATGTCGGCGGCGGACCTTCCTGCTGCTATGCTCTACAGTCATGGAACGGCGTTGCTCAATGGCAACAGCATAGTAAGCTCATCGGCTGTCTTTCCCGGCGACTTGGTACAGACCGTCGCGGGCTCGGCTGCCAACATAAACGCTTCGGGTTCGATCGTTTTGATTCTGAATGACTCGCTGGTGCAGTATGAAGGCAGTACTGTCAAGTTGGAACACGGCGGCATAACCGTATCGACCTCGAAATTGCTAGCCACTCGTGCCGGCGACATCACGGTTTCACCTGCTGCAAGTGTTTGGACCGAATTTGACGTCAGAGATGTGGATGGTAAGGTCGAGATTGCGGCCCGCAAAGGCGACCTGACCATCGGCGATGACGCCGGCACCACCACGCTGCCACAGGGTCAGCAAACCACTCGGGACGATTCCCAGTCGCAGGGCGATTCCCAGTCGGCGAACGACAACAAGAAAAAAAAGAAGACAGCCGCGGCCGGACCCGCTCCCGCCGCACAGGGGGGTATCCTCAACTCTCCTGTGGCAATTGGAATTGGTGGGGGCGCTATTCTCGGTGCGACGGCGTGGATATTGGTTCAGGGCCAGCAACCGGCGAGTCCGTCGAAGTAACAAGAGAAGTAACGATAAGACACCAGGTGTCTTTTGTACCTCCATTCAAGCTGACGACCTCACTTCGTCCCCCGATTTCACCCCGCGTTTAGCTTCCCTGCCGGTTACCACGCAAGTCAATTGGCGGCGAGTACTCGGCAAGTTAACCTTGCGCTAGAACTCGGGAGCCGATTTGTCTAAATGGCGTAAGCTCGTTTGCGGCATCATGATCGTCATTCTGCCGACCTGGTTAGTGGCCCAGAATTCCCCTCAGGCGATGCTCCACGACGACGGAGGAGTCTGGCTGAACGGGAATCCCGCCCCCAATTCTTCCGCGATCTTTCTGCATGACCTGGTGCAGACCCAAAAGGGCAGTTTGGCGAAAATCGACGCTGACGGGTCCACAGTCATGGTTCAACCTGAAACCATTGTGCAATTCGAAGGAGACGAACTCGTCCTCGAGCATGGTGGCTTGCAAGTGAGCACCTCTCGAGGACTGAAAGTGCGCGTGAACTGCATCACCGTCATTCCTCTTACGCAAGAACGGAATCGTTATGACGTTACCGATGTTGATGGGAGAGTGACGGTGGCGGCGCACCAGAATGATGACAAGATCCACTACCAGGGTGCGTCCGCCCGGCTGTCGAAACAAGCCAGATTTTCGGATGTGACGGTACATCAAGGTGAGCAGGTGACTCGCGAGGATCGCTGTGGTGCGCCGGCTAGGCCGGCCGCGAGAATGGCCACGCTGGATAACCCTTGGGCCATTGGAATCGGGGCCGTCGCGGTCGCCGTAATTGCTTGCTGGGCTTTATGCCGCGGGGGCGAACCCGTCAGCCCATCCAAATAGCGCCCGGTTCGATCGCGCGGTTTCACTGCCTTCCCCCTACAGGCGATCGATAGTGCTAATTGACCCCAAGCGCAGATTCAATGCGTGATATAACGCTGTTGCAACAGCTAGCTGGAACGTCCGCCAGATCCGCCTCCGTTTTGGGTGAAGCCGAGCCCCCAACCACACTTTGGTCATTTGTTTGCCCTGCGCCGTGACGCTAGACTCTTACACGCGTATGCGCAATTGCTTCACAACAGCACCCTGCGTGGCTATTGGCCGAGCGGTCACCCGTTTAAATAAGGGCCGTGTAGTTACAAGCATGTTGATACTTCTGGCGGTATCGTTCATTTCGAGTTATGCATTTGCGCAGAGCGACTCCGATCCCAAATCGGACGCGTCTCCGGTAGCGCCAACTGCCACCTGTGCCGTGCGGCCGAATGAAGTCATA
>JBAUXO010000153.1:0-9970 GCA_049584315.1 Candidatus Sulfotelmatobacter sp.
CAGATGATTGCTTATATGATTGCCTGGAGCTCCTCATGCCCGATTCGCTGGTCGAACTGGTCGACAGCCGTAACCACCTCCTGCAGGAACTCTCTCAACTCGGCGACTTTCAGCCGGGTTCTATTTCCTCCGTGACCCGACGCTGTGGCAAGCCTAACTGCCATTGCGCTCAACCCAACCATCCCGGACATGGCCCCCATCGTCAACTCACGCAGAAGATCGCAGGCAAGACGGTTACTCAAGCCCTGTCTTCTGCCAGCGCCGTACGCAAAGCGGAAAAGGAAATCGCCGAGTTTCGTCGCTTTCAAGCGCTGGCGCAGGAATTAATCGAGGTCAACCAAAAGATCTGCCGCTTGCGCCCCCTGGCTGCTGCGGAAGTATTCCCTGTTAAAAAAAAACGGCGGAAACACTCCACCAGGAAATCAGCCGAGAACTAGGGCATTTGCTGCAGCGGATCTTTCCCCAACAGAAAAACAGCGGTGGCCTGGATTTAGAAGCGGTGGAGATGGCAGTTCGTTCCAGCGTGCACCAGGCCGGAGCGGCAGTGCTGGACCAGTTGCTCGAGTTCGGTCCTCCCAGCCCGGAACACCGCCAACTGCCTTGTTCCTGTGGCCACGCCGCCCGCTACCTGGAGTTGCGCGCTAAACCGGTGCTCACGGCCGTGGGAAAGGCCGAGTGTCTGCGCCCTTACTACCTGTGCGAGCACTGCCATCGTGGTCAGTTTCCGCTCGATGTCGAACTCGACATTGAGAACACCGAACTCTCGCCCGGTGTGCGCCGCATGTTGGCGGCAGTCGGCCACGAAGCTCCCTTCCAGCAGGGCCGGGAGCAGATGGAGTTGCTGGCGGGGTTATCGGTTACCACCAAGGCGGTGGAGCGCACGGCCGAGGCCGTCGGAGAAGATATCGAAGTTCGTCAGCAAGGCGAGCTCCGGCGAGCCCTGCAGCTGGCCTTGCCGATCCCGATGGGACCACGCATTCCTATTCTGTATGTGGAGATGGATGGCACCGGCATTCCTGTGGTGCACCAAGAAACTGAAGGCCGCGTCGGGAAACAGGATGGCCAACCGGCGCACACGCGCGAGGCCAAGCTGGGCTGCGTATTCACCCAGACCACGGTCGAGGAAGAAGGCTATCCTCTGCGGGACGAAGCCTCGACCAGCTATGTAGGTGCGATTGAGAGCTGCGAGGAATTCGGCCGCCGTCTCTATGCCGAAGCCTGGCAGCGGGGTTGGGCGCGAGCGGAGAAAAAAGTGGTATTGGGGGATGGTGCCGAGTGGATCTGGAATCAGGCCAGTCTACATTTTCCCGACGCCATCCAAATCGTCGATCTCTATCACGCCCGCGAGCACCTGTGGAGCTTGGGCGCCAAACTCTATCCCAACGATTCGCCCCTCCAGAAACGCTGGGTGATGGTAAGGAAAGACAAGCTGGATGAAGGCAAGATCGAACGATTAGTGGCTTTGCTACGCTCGCAGGCAGCTTCTCATCCCGAACTGGCGCAGGACCTCCGCACCGAAGCCCACTACTTCGAAGACAATAAAGAACGCATGCGCTATCCCAAGTTTCGCAAGCAGGGATTGTTCGTGGGCTCGGGAGTGATCGAAGCCGGTTGCAAAACCGTGTTGGGCAGGCTCAAACAGTCCGGTATGTTTTGGACCGTGCGCGGAGCCAATGCCATCATTGCACTTCGGTGCTGTCAGCTTAGTGGGAAATTCGAGGACTACTGGGAGGCCCGGAGGGCGTAATCCTCACTTTAAAGCCGCGCACCCTGACGGTCGCTTGGGAGTTGCAATGCAGACGACCACACGGCGGTCGGGTGTTATGTGCGCACATAACATCAGTGTCTTAATAGTTACTGCTTGACGGAGCGTCGGCGGGGGCGTATTGGCAATTTAAGCCGGGGGGGTGCGCCCCCGGCTTCTTATTTCACGGTTCCGGACAAATACATGTCGGCCACGCGATCCGCGAAGACTTCAGGCTTGGCGTCATCGAGATTGGTCAGAACGACCACCGTGAGTTTGTCATCCACATAGCGGGAGATCTGTGTTTCGAAGCCCTGCCACGCTCCTTCGTGTTCAACGACCCGGTGACCGTTTTTGGTGACGACAAACCAGCCAAAACCGTAGTGCCCGGAGTTTGGCTGCCCATTGTTAAGCTTGGCCACCGTCCACATCTCGTCCAGGCTCGATCGTTTCAGAAGCTCTTGGGTGTAAAGCGCGACATCCCATTTGGCAAGATCCATAATGGAGAAGTACAGACTGCCATCCGCCGTCGTATTCACCGTGGGCGAAACCCACTCTTGGTTCTTCAGTTCTCCTTTAACCAAGCGGTATCCCGCGGAGCGGTTGGGCACAATATCGGCTTCGCTGATGATGCGAGTTGTTTGCATATCCAGCGGCCGGAAAATGCGCTCTTGAAGAAAATCTCCGTAAAACTTGCCCGTGACTTTGTGAATCAGGATGCCGATCGTCAGAAAGCCGAGATTGCTGTAGCTCCAACTGGTGCCTGGCGCGAATGCCAGCGGAATACTCTCAACAATTTTGAGCTGCTCCGCCTCGGTGTAATCCCTCCGCATGTCGAAACTTTTCGGGTAATCGGTGAATCCAGCGGTGTGGCTCAGCAATTCGCGAATCGTGACCTTCTTCCAGGAGGGAGGCGCGTCCGGAAAGTACTTGGTGAGCGGATCGTCCAGTCCGATCTTGCCTTCTTCAACCAGCATCATTACCGCGGTTGCCGTGAACTGCTTGCCTACCGAACCGGATTGAAAGATCGTTTCCGGTTTGACCGGAACCTGCAGCTCCACATTCGCAAGACCGTAGCCTTGCGCTCGTATGACTTGGCCTCCGCGCGAAACGAGCATAGCGAGTCCTGGGATTCGCTGTTTCTTCATCTCTGCCCGGACGTAGTTGTCAACTACATCCGTTTGATCTACGGCCAATGCTTGACTGCCCGACCGAACAACCATCAGAGCGACGATTGCCCAATACCAAAATCTCAGGTTGATCTTCATGATTTCAGAATAGCTTTTTCTCCCAAAAAACGTAACCCACCCGGTTTTCAGGAAGTGCCGGCAGACAAAATCAAGTCGGCATCAGATAGCAGTCTCTTGAGGGTGCGAAAGTCAGGGCGAGTCGATGCTAGAGAGCAGTGACATGGTGCTATACCTCACCGGAGTCAATAAAGACGTGGGTTTACAAACTGCCGGGAACAATCAATGGACAGTAACACGTTTCTAGCGCTGTCCCTCTACGGTCGAGTCGAAGCCCTGGGACGCGTCAGTGTTCTGCGAGATCTTCTGCCGTAAGTACTTCGAAGACTGGACCCGTACTGGGACTGTTTTGCGTTCCTCCTTGGGTCCTGGGTGTTCAATACATTGTTCGTCATTATCACCCCGCACATAACTCTAACGCAGTTTCAGAACCTCGCCTGCCCTTGCGCCCGTTCCTAAGCGAATTCCGCAACGTCTGCGAGATATTTCGGCATTGCGGTTAACAGACGCGCGACTTCTTCCTGACTGAATTTTCCTTTGCGCACCATCCCACTTTCATCCAACAGCGCGAGGTCAGAGAATGCGCACGGCAGCTTGCTCACCCTATATACTTGCCTGAGCAGTTGCAGGCTACGGTTAACGGTCGCGTTCTGTTCCCTTTGAAAGCAGTAGACTGACGAACTCCCGCACCTTGGTTTCATCAATGGCAACTGCCCGCGTGTTTCCTAAGAACGTCACAGGGATTGGCCCAGGCGCTTCTCCAGCTGTATACGATAAGTTCTGCTGACGCGTGAGCGGTGGCCGTCTTTCAGTACGAGCTCGAACTCCCCGTGAGAAATGGGCTGAAGCTCAACGATACTGTCGATGTTCACGATGGCGGATCGATGAACGCGGATGAATCGCATGGGATCGAGATGGCCGGCTAGCTCGTTAAGTGCGGACCGGTAGAGCAACTCTTTGCCGGCGATGTGCAGATTCACATAAACTCCAGCGCCTTCAATCCAGTCGATGTCGGCCACCCGAATGAAGCGCGTGGTTCCACTGCCCTTTACCACCAGGCGATCAAGGTAGCGGCCGACCTGCGGTCGCATGTCTAGCATGTGCAAGACGTCGCGAACAAACTCCCGGAGGTTGAGCTCATCATGGTGAGTCTTGGCCCGGGCCAACGCGGCTTCCCACCGTTCATCACTGAACGGCTTTAGTAGATAGTCGAGTGCGTTCGCTTCGAAGGCGCGGATGGCATGCTGATCGTAGGCAGTGACAAACACCGTGAGCGGCATCGCCGCTGCACCAACGGTTTCAATTACCTGCAGACCGTCCAGCTCGGGCATCTGCACATCAAGAAAGACGAGATCCAGCGCCTCGCGTCCGAGGATCTCTACGGCAGCCTTTCCGTTTACCGCTTCCAATACGCGCCCGACCTGCGGATCCCTCTTGAGCAGATCGAGAAGGCGTTGACGTGCGGGCGCTTCATCGTCGACCACGAGAACGCGGAGCTGTTTAGCTGGTTGGGGCACTGGCTGGTTCTCCTGCAAATCGTAGCGGCAACGAGATCTCCACCTCTGTTCCGCCGCCGGCACGTGGCCGGACGGAGAAGCGGCTGTTTCCGTCAGGATGGAGACCAACGATGCGTTCGCGCGTGACGAACAGTCCCATGCCAGAAGATGTTTCTAGCGTCCACCCTGGCGGCAATCCAACGCCGTCATCCGCGACACGGACCTCCAACTGGTTCGGGCCGCGCTGGGCTATCACCGTCACGGTGCCGCCTGAAGCGCGCCCTGAGATGCCGTGACGAATGGCGTTTTCAACCAGCGGTTGCACGATGAGACAAGGTACGAGCGCGTACTTCACCTCGGGGGTGACTTGTATTTCGATGCGCAAATTTTCTGCGAAACGAATCTTCTGGATAGCGACGTAGTGGTCGAGAAAAGCCAGTTCCTCCGCCAGCGGAATCTCATGCTTGTCCCGCGCATCGAGCGACAGGCGGAGCAGATCGCCCAAGTGTTCGATCATAGTGCGCGCCAGCCTCGGATCTCGCTCGACCTGCGACGAGATGGTGTTGAGCGCATTGAAGAGGAAATGCGGGTCAAGCTGCATGCGCAGCGCATTCAGGCGCGCTTGCGAAAAGCTGCGCTCCATTCGCTCTAGCCGCAGTTCACTGGCAAGATAGTGTTCGTAGTATCGGAAAGTCTGGTGCACGCCGAAGATGACCCAATAGACAACCCAATTCCACAGAAGGCCTTGGCGGAATGCGTTCTGAAGAGAACGTGTATCCGTCAGCACACTCCAGGCGCCCAGGCCGAGAAAGGCGCGCATCGCCATGAACACGTAGAAGTAGAGGATGGTAAGAATCACGCTCGCGGGCAAATGCGCGAGAATACGCATCCCCAGCTGACTTTCTTTAAATGGAAGCCGCGCATCTGTCCAGAAGATGAGAGGTGTAACCAGGCCCCAGGACCACCACTGAGCGATCGAACCAAGCAGAGCACGGCTCCAATTGCTCGACGAAAGACCCGGCAAGGCAAACAGCACTCCGAGAGTGCTCCACAGCAGGATCGCCGCTATCCAGTGGGCCCAGCGATTATTCATCGCAGAATTCTAGAACACTCAAAGCATGCTGTCTAAAACGGCTCCAAGCCGGGCCCCGCATCGCGAACCCCCACCTGCAAGCGTGGACTCGCGCGTTACTGCCGTTCAAATACTCGAATGTTCGGCTCGCTCTCGCCTACTATGAGCCGGGTGACCGTCAAGGTTTTGAGATCAGAAGACAGCTCAATCTTTTGCGTGTAAAGCACCTTGCCATTGATCTTGTACGTCATCTCGAGAACATGCTCATTCACCCGGCGTATCGAGGACGTGGAGCCGGGGGTCGCGTTCGGACCAAGGTTCGGATAATCTTTGCCATCGAATTTCACATTTCTGGTCACGTCGGCTGCGGGCTCGATGAAGGAAAGACCGTCTCCTTCATAGGGCCGGACCTGAAGCATAACGACCGAGTTCACCGTCTCGCTCGTGCTTACCCATTCGCCTGCGAATCCTGATCCTCGCGCCTTTCGTTTGTACACATAGTTCAGGTTGTAGGTCGACCCGTTGGCATTGAAACCCGTGAAGTGGTCTGTGAGCGTACTGCCGTCTTCAGAAAGACTCCAGATCGCTGAGACCTGCATGCGGCCGTCCCTTTTGCGAATGACCTTCCAGGTGTCGCCCTCGATGGCGACGGACAGGGTGGTCCCGTAATGGCCGGGCTGATCCGTCCCATCGACCACGATCGTCTCGGGGCCAGCGCCAAAGTTAAAGATGTACTTATTGGCGCCGAGGCTCTCGACCTTCATCACGTCGGTGAGTTTGCTTCTCGATGGATTGAGCTTCCAACCTCCGACGAAGCTATCATTCGCTGCCCATAACGTGCCCGTAACCAGACAAGCAACCAGCAGCAGCAACCGAAAAGTACGATTTAACATTTAGTCCTCCTTAATGATCGAAGCCGTCTTTAACTTGGAAGAGGACGAGGTTGGTTCCCCCCTCGGCCCAGAAGACTCCTCTACGCCATGCCGTCCACTCCCCATTGCCGCAAGCGCTCGGAAAGAATCTGTGTAGGGACATAGTTCAAGCGAGATTCATCGGGGTCATATGGGATTGACATCGCTTCGCTAATGTCATCCCAAACCACACTTCTCAAATTCTTCAGGAGCCCAGGGAACG
This sequence comes from Candidatus Sulfotelmatobacter sp., assembly GCA_049584315.1. GTDB lineage: Bacteria > Acidobacteriota > Terriglobia > Terriglobales > Acidobacteriaceae > Sulfotelmatobacter. The sequence goes on from JBAUXO010000153.1 coordinate 6,694, forward strand.
GTTCCTGTCATGTCTGCGTTTAAACGCGCTCTTACTTTTTTCGCGTTGCCGACCACGGTCCATCGGCTCGGCCGATCGCCGTCATCCTGCCCTTGGCTGCATCCCCGTCGATCCACCCGGCAAGGGCCACGTTCACAGGTGCGGGTTTATCGTCCGTCCACGTACCGCTGAACGCAAGCTCAACATAGCCGTTCCGCCACGTGCCTGTGACGGGAAGCTCCTTGCCGAAGTCGCCGGACCAGGTACCCGTCACTGCAATGCCTTCGCGATGGAGAGTCATCGTTCCCTGGTACGGGCCGTAGTCGCTCGAGAACTTCACATCCCACGTTCCCGAAGCCTCGCCGCCGTTGGTCACCGGCTCCGCTTTGCCTGGAGTGACGGTGACGTTCGAGAAATACGCCTCTTCATCCGATGTGCTCCACAAGGCCACGCCGCCCGACAAATCTTCACCCTTCATGCCGTCGACGACGAGGCTCGGGAGCTCCGATCCGTTCACGTTGAGCTTCGCGCTTCTGCCGTGTACCTCGATCCGGATTCTGGCCCACGTCTCCGGACGCAGCTCCGCCCAGGACTCGTAGACCCACGGCCATTGACGGCGCAGTTTGTACCAGTCGTTTCCCGGCGCAGAGACAAATTGTACGGAGTGATTGCGCATCGCCTGATCCGAGGATATAGAGTTGCCGGGCCGAACGTAGAACATCTCGTAGCGGGATGCATCGTTGCTGGCGCGAAACGCTATACCGAGGAAGCCGGGATTGCGAACGCCCGGGGGCGTTGTGGTCTTCAGGGCGAGATCGGTCTCGATCACTCCATCCTGAAACTGGATCCCTTTGAGAAAAGCGAAGACCTCTCCCTTTTCCGTGGTCAGGCGAACGGCTTTGCGGCCTTGATACTCAACCGGTTCCGGTTTGCCACCGGTAACGGTCAGATCGCTGGTATCGGCCAGCGCGAAGCTGCGCGGCGTATCGTTGGCCGTGGCCGGAGCGGGAGACATTTGCGCGCCCGCGGAAAGGAGCGCAGAGAGGAGAACGGGCAATGCCGCGGCGAAACGCCTGAAACGGCGAAACTCAGCGGCCAGATTTCGCACCGGAGCGGGAAGACAGCAAGTCTTCATGAAAAGGTGACCTCTTTCTTTTCTTTGGGATCCAAGGATGGGAGTCCTCGACGCCGCAAGTGGATCTGCCGTCCGTCAACTTCATTGAGACCACATCGCATCAAACTTAAATCTATTCGGTTCTAGATCTCCTGGGCCTGCATAGAGTGTTTGTGCCGCAAGTAAACAAAGGCATTCGGAGGCGTTGAATGCTGTATTCGCATGGCGCAATCCTAACCATAGGCGCCGACCCTGTCGTCCGAAATGTTGTGAAACGGACAAGCGTGTTGCGAAGCGGTCTACTGATTCATCGGTTCGGCGGTGACAAATGGGCAACTTCCCCTCAGGAGGACGCTTCGACTGCGTTCCGGGTCCTGCTGGCTCACTTCACCAGCCTCAGATCGTTCAAGAGTTGGAGCGGCAGATGAAATCTCCCGATATTCCGATCACCGAGGACTATCTCTACACGCTCGCGAAACCTAGAACGCAGCTCGAACACCAACCTCTGCCGCCTTATCCGGAACATGACGCCCAACAACATAAGATCTGGCAAGAAATCATGCAAGCGCAAGATAAGTAACTTACAGAACTTGAAGATGATCTTTTTGAAGACACCGCTACGCTAGTATCGACCAAGCAGGGTGGCAGCACGCACGAGCGGAAACCGTCGAGGCTTTGCTGCTGCCGGCTCGCGGTTCCCAAGACGTCAAACCCCTTTCCGCGTTACCAGGTCCTGAGATTGCCTCTGCGTTTCTTGCCCTCCCGCCTGATCAACAATGGACTCTACTTTCCATGTTCTGGGAACGGATCAGAGTCCCTTCGGTGGTTGCGCACTTGAAACGATCGCTGCTGAACCTGAGATCAAACATCAATTGCTGCGCGATGTTGCTCTACAGGAGCTGTACGAACTCGATCCCGACCAAGCGACGCCATACATACTGGACGAGATCAAACGTTCTCATATCGACAACGGAATGTTCACCGTAAAGGCAAAGACGCTTGGTTTCCCGCCGAAGGAGACACTCCCCGGAATTTGATCAAATACTCACGGCTCGACTTGAACAGAAAAACAGTCGCACTGCAGCTCTCGATGCTCCGCTCATCGGGCGTTACTCCACGAAGGCTATCTTGTCCAGGGTCAAGTCTGCGTACGAGGCCAACCCCGGCCACTGGGATTGCGTCACCGAAGATGGGTTTGTTCTCTATTTCCTCCACGCCGAACCAGAATACGGAGTGAAGCATCTGCTCCTAGTTTTTGTATGACAGAATCGATACCTGCAGTCGTGAAAATGAAACGCTGTGACGAGATTGAGATTAGCATTATCGCTGAACTGAACAATCCCGACTTGAACCGTGCTCGTCAGGCAGCAGAAACCTCATCGACGTACGGAAGTGCCAGAACCGAGGCGGCGGTGTGGGAACGAATGCGGCGCTTTCGCCAACAATGGGCGGGTCGAGAAAATGATCTCACCAGCCGTGAGGGTCTTCCGCGCGATGCGACGGAAGCGATGGGCTCTCAATATGGCTTGGTTCTATCGCTAGCTCAGGCACAGGGCTGGTTGCTGGGCAATGAGGAAGTCGCTGAACTTGAACACCTAACACTTGGATCAGAATGCGAGAGTTGTCGCCCAGATCAAAAGGACACTTAGACCAGGAGGTTTTCTTCAACCAGCGCGTTAAAGGCGCCGCTTTCCGGGTCAAGTTGTTATCTGGCTTTAACCTGAGATGGCATTCCGGAGGTACTAGGCTGCCCGGCTGCTGACGTGGACATGTCGCAGGTTGAGAAGCGACGTGTGAAGGCTGAGTCCCTGCGCGGCATCGCATCCGGCCTTGGCGCTAGCGCTGCGCTGCTGTGCAAATGTGGCGCGTAGCGTATGCACGCTCGGGCCATTGTCGGGTTCTTGAACAGGGAGTAACGTCTGCTCTATTATGGTTCGCCTAATTCTTGTGGTGATCTTGGGATTTATCCTGGACGACGACAGGATTGTGGGCGGTACCAATCCCGTCCGGTTTTGGCTCGTTGTAGCCGCGATGAACCTAGTATCCTTCTACGTCAACTAGTCTCCTGTCCCAGTGGTTCGTGTCATAAGTTAGAGGAGGTCGTGCGCTGCGCGTAACGAGCGATGCTGGCCAGGATTTGGTCGGCGGTTTTGGTCCAAACGAAGGGCTTGGGGTCTTCATTGT
>JBAUXO010000154.1:0-45481 GCA_049584315.1 Candidatus Sulfotelmatobacter sp.
GCCGATCCCGGGGGGACCGGCGTTTGCATATTGCGTGGTAGCGGCCGCGCTGGTGGAACATCATCCCGGGGCGAAGTACTCCGTTGTGTAAGACGGCAATCTTAACGCGGCCAGGATGACCGGATAAATAAATAAGGGATGCGAGAGCATCCCTTTTTTCATGCCAACGGTTGGTGGCGAGAAGGCATCTTCTCTTCCATGATTCGCAAACTACAATCCGGTGGGTATCGTTTGTATTCGCGCAAGAAGGATGTGAAGACCGGAAGACGGAAGAACTTGGGGACTTTTTCTTCGCTGGCGGCGGCTAAAAAGCATGAACGCGCGGTGCAGTACTTCAAACGGGCCTGAGGCGCGATAACGGAAGGGATCCTTCGACTGCGCATGATTGTCCTTACACCATCACGCTTCGCTCCGGATGACAGCTCTTGATTAGAAGGCAGCGGCGAGGCGGAGGGCTTAGCTTCTCGGCGCGGGCCGATGGCGTTGCGGAAAAGAGGCCGCCGAAGTCGATGATGTTCAGGCGATGGTTCAGGTTCTCGCCGTCGGCTTGAAAGTTGAGAGCGAGTTCGTAGGTCTTATAAAGCTGAGCACCGAGGGAGGCGTCGACGGCGAGGGTGGGCTTGATGCGTCCGCGGTTGAGGTTGATGAGATCGACGACGGATGGGCCATATTCGACGAGCGCTTGCTGGTAGGTGCCATCAAAATCAAAGGGCAGGCCACTGCCATACTCGCATCCGGGGCAATCCATACACGTGAAGTGAGCTGATAGCCGCTATTGCTCTGCGCCAGGAGCGGGAGCGAGCAAGAGGATGGCGGAGTGGAAAAATGAGCGCACGATTGTCTTGTAGGACCTTTATGCCACCAGCTTCGACATTCGGGATTGGAGTTACCAAGGAAACGCCGGGTGGGCTGGCAGGGATACGGATTTTACAAACCCTGACAGATTGGTGACAACCGCTGGCGCGCGATAAGGGCATGATCAGGGTGCGATCGGGAAAAACAGACCGGCAGCACGATCTTCACGCCCTCGAAGAAATTTGAGGGAATGGGGAAACAGGTGTTTTCACCGCAGGGGGTGAAAGCGCCTGTCTTATTCTGTCTACTTTCGGAGGAGGATGTCGGCGGCTACGAATAGGGCGAAGATTACGGAGATGATGCCATTCATGGTGAAGAAGGCGGCATTGAGGCGCGAGAGGTCGCTGGGCTTGACCAAGCAATGCTCATAGAGCAAGAGCAACGTGACCGCGACGATGCCGGCCACGGCGAGTTTTCCCAGCGCAAAGGCAGGCAAGAGTGCGAGGAGAAAGATCAGCATCATGAGATGAAAGGCGCGCGCGACCCAGAGTGCGGGGCCGATTCCGATGTGGCGAGGGATGGAATGCAGTCCGGTATCGCGGTCAAATTCGAAATCTTGACAGGCATAGAGGACATCGAAGCCGGCGACCCAGAAGGTGACCGCGGCGGTGAGAAGCAAAATGCGAGGGTCGAGGGAGCCGCGAACGGCGATCCACGCGGCGGCGGGGGCGATACCAAGAGCGAAGCCGAGGACGAGGTGAGCCAGGCGCGTAAAGCGCTTGGTGTAGGAGTAGAGCAACAGGATGGCGAGCGCGACGGGGGAAAGCCAGAGAGTCAGCCGATTCAGTTGGGAAGCGGCCAGGATGAAGATCGCGCCGGAGACAACAACGAAGGTGGCGACAAATGCGGGAGACAGATGGCCGGCGGGGAGTGCGCGAGTGAGAGTGCGGGGATTGGCAGCGTCGATGGCCGAATCGGCGAGGCGATTGAAAGCCATGGCGGCAGAGCGGGCAGAGAGCATGGCGACTACGATCCAAAAGAGCTGATGAGCGGTGGGAAGGCCGGAGGCAGCAAGCATGGCTCCGCACAGAGCGAACGGGAGAGCGAAGATGGAATGCTCCCATTTGATCATTTCGAGAGTGACGCGGAGGTTGTGAAAGACGGGCACAGGAAGATTGTAAGGCACACGGCAGGTCTTAGGTCTTAGGTCTGGGCTCTAGGTTAGGGTTCGCGGGGGGCCAGAGGAAGTCAGCGTGAGGGTATTCCTCAAATGTGTCTACTGGCTGGCGAGCGATTGCCGATTGACACTGGTAATTCAGCTCGGAAAGCAAACGCTAAGAGCGTTCGCGACCTGCTTCCGAGCCTCGAGGAAGACCACCGGCCTCGTCTCGGCGAGGATACGGCGCATTCCCTCTAGAACGAGAGGCTCAGCACCTTCCACCTCGATTTTGACGAACCTGGGACGCGAAAGCTGGCCCGCCTCTACCAGATCGTCGATGGAGACGGTGCCAATGGCAAATTCCGTCGCTCCAGGGTTGTCGCTCTGTCACACCAGAATTGCGGTCGACGGGTTCGCCACCGAATGGCGGCCTTACAACCTATTCACCGTTCGAGATGAGGGGAACGAAGCGGACAGGGTCACGGAGCGAAATGACGGGCTGGCCATTAAGCATGCGGATGCACTGGAGTTGCTGGGAATCGGGCGGACCGACGGGGACAATCATGCGTCCGCCTTCGCGGAGTTGAGCGAGCAAGGCGGGCGGCACATCAGGAGCGGCGGCGGAGACTAGGATTCGGTCGAAGGGGGCTTCGGCGGGAAGGCCGAGCGTACCGTCGCCGGTAAATATATGGACGTTGCCATACCCGAGTGCGGCGATGACGGCGCGAGCGCTGGCTGCGAGAGCGGAGTGACGCTCGATGGAAAAAACTTGGGCGGCGAGTTCCGCGAGGAGAGCGGTGACGTATCCGGAGCCGGTACCGATTTCAAGGACAGCGTCGCTGGGCGCGAGTCGCAAATACTCGAGCATGACGGCGACAACATAGGGCTGCGAGATGGTTTGCTCGTTACCGATGGGCAGAGGGTGGTCTTCATAGGCTTCGGCGCGATAGGGTTCGGGAACGAAGGCATCACGGGGAACTCGCAGCATGGCGTCGAGGACACGCGGGTCGGAGAGACCGCGGGCGCGGAGTTGGGAGTCGATCATGCGCTGGCGGGAGGGCAGGGGATCGGTCATGGGCAGTGACTCGCGGTCAGTGGCGAGTGAACCGTGTAGAACCCCGACGGGTTAAGGATCACTGATCACGGCTTTCATTTCTTGCGGCGGCGGACTCGCACATCGAAGCTGACGACACCGTTCTGATCGCGGGTACCGACGACCGAAAGGTTGCGATTGAAATAGTACTCGCCCTGGATGATCTGTTCCGAGCTTTGCGAGACGTTGGTCGAATAAGTCAAGGACACGTTGTTGGCGAATTCTTGCTCGATGGTGATCTGGGGGCCGTTGCTGATGGGATTGTTTTCGGTGGTGAGTCCTTGAGGATCGATTTTGATATTGCTGGCACCGAACAGCCGCTGCAGTCGATTACTGACGCTGGTGTTCAAGGCTTGGCTGAGGATCAGAGCGGTAGCCTGATCCGAAAACGCGCTCTGGCCGGACTGTTCCTGGAGTTGACTGGACTCATTGCCAGTGCGGCCGAGAGCAAGCAGGGCGATGATGTCGGATTTCGGAAGCGGCGGCTCGGAGCGGTAATTCAGGTTGAGGCCGCGATCCGGCGTCCCGGTGACGGTGATATTGAGATCGTAGTTGCGGACGTGAGTAGAGGCCTGCAGATTGAGTTGCGGCTCGATGGAAACCGGGTTGGCGAAATTGATGTCCCCGCGCTCGAGGGTGAAACGGGTGCCGTGGAAAGTGGCTTGACCTTCGAGAACGTCGACGCGTCCGAGAACGGCGGGGCGCGCCACCGAGCCGCGCAGGCGAAGATCGGCGTCGCCGGAGAGACGGGCGATGGCGGTTCGCATCTGGAGTTCCGGGGCCGTCTGGACGTGTATGTCGAGTTTGATGTCGTTGAGCGGAGAGTTTGCGACCGTGAGGGAAGAGCCTTGGCGGCCGCGCTCGAGGTAGGAGCTGAAATCGAAACCGGGAGTGACGGCGATCTTATTAATGGTGATGTCGCCAGAGATGGAAGAAGCGGAGCGTGTACCCACCCAGTTCAGCTGAGCGTCCGCCGTGGAACTGACTCCAGGGGGATACCGCAGGCGCACGTCCTTGGCGGAGGCGGTGAGATTGAAATTCAGTTGCTGATTGAGATAAGTGGCGTCGCCCTCGAAACGTAACGTGCCGCCGCCCGTGTGGGCGGTGAGCGACTCAATGTGAGCACGATCGCGAGTGAAGATCAGGGACCCGCTGACTCCGCTTAGGCCACTGGGCAGGGTCGCATAGGAAAGCGAGCCATCGGCAAGTTGAAGACGGCCTTGAGGGAAGGGATCGCTGAGAGTTCCGCCGACCGTCATCTTCAAGATTGCGAGGCCGGAGCCTGCGAGGTCAGGAGCAAAACCGGAGAGCAGTTTGAGATCGAGATGGCCCTCGGAGGCCAGATCGAGGGCGCGACTGCCGGAGAGTTGAACCGAGCCGTGGACGTCGAGATCAGTTCCCTCCCCCAGCATGTGGAATTGCTGGACATCGACGGATTCGTTTGCGACCACAAAACGAACGGGATCCTGGTTGTTGAGTTTGACATTTTCGATGTCGAGGGACACAGCGGCAAGATCGCCCTTGACCACCCAGCGCGGGGGCTGGAACAATTCGCCGTGGAACTCGAGATTGCCGCCGATGGAGGAGTACCCGGTAAGTTGCGCCCCGAGATACGCGTGCCAGAGGGGATCAAGGTCCAGCTGATCCACGCGGAAAGAAAGATCGGCGGGATAGTCGTCTCGCAGCTGGACATTGCCGCTCACCAGTAACGAACCACGCTGCAAGTGGGAGCTCCCGGTGAGCTGAAGCTGGTTGCCCTGGGTCACGGCTTGCAGGTCGAATTCGCCTTCGAGTTTGCCATCGAGCGTGAGCTTGCGGAGGTGGACGTCGGCGTTGAGGACAGGCGCCTCCGGAGTGCCCGAGGCTTGGAGTTTGAAATCGGCGCGGCCTTCGACGGAGAGCCGGCCGGTGTGGAGCTGGCGGACGCGCATGAGATCGAGATTGTTTCCGTCGATATCGAGATGGAAGACGCGGGTAGTGGGGTTGAAGGAAGAGTTTCCAGTGATGACGGAGTCGTCGTGGAACAAATGCATGTTGTCGAGAGCAAGTTCGCCGTGAGCGAAATGGAATACGGAATCGAATTGCTGGATGGCTTCGCCGTAAGCGGAGGCGTCGTTGAGATGGAGTTGTCCATCGCCGTGAGGGTCGGACTCAGTGCCTCCGGCTTCGAGAAAGAAATCGGCGGTGCCGGTAATGGGATAGTTGTAGCCGGCGAGAGCCTCGAGCGCGGCGAGGTCGGCTTTGTGCACATTGGCGCGAAGCGCGAAGACGCTCTGACTGGTAAGGTGGCCATGTTGCAGCGTGGCGGACGCGTCGAATTCGGTGGAGGTATCGCCACGCTCCAGAGTCGCGCTGTGAAGAGAGACGGATTGGAAAGAAAGCAGGAGGGAGGCGGAAAGAGAATCCCAATGAGTCTTGAGTTGGGGCGTGCGGGCGGTGGCGGGGAGGTTGATTTCGAAATCGTCGACCTGAAGACTTCCGGCAAGTTGCGGGGAAGAGACCGGCCCGGACATATTACCGTTAAAGGAGGCGCGGCCATTGAGCACCACAGGGAATAACGCGGGGCCACGGACTACGGCAGCGAAAGGAAGCCAATCGGCGAGGCTGGAAGTCGACACCGACAGACGGAGCGCGGACGCAGAAGAAAGTGTGCCCGAGGCTTGCACGCGGCTAGTGGGTGTAGTCAGGCTGAATTGGGGGAGATCGAGCGTGTCATGGGCCGCGTGGTAAACCCCAGCCGCGTGGGCCGCGATCGGTAACTGGCCTGGAGGGGATGGGGCGGGCGGGGCGACATCCAGGGCGAACTGGACTTCGGCGTCGCGAGCAGTTCCCTTCCAGCGAGTTTCGAGGGTCCCAGAGGCCAGTCCAGCGGGATGCAGCGCCTCCAAGGGATGTTCTGGCGCATTCAGGGCGACGGCGAGTTCCTGGGCGGAGATGTCGCGCAGGTGAAAAACGATTAATGCGTTTTGGATCGCCGTCGCCTTGGATTTGGCTGCTGGCGGGCGGGATTTACTCAGAGGAGGTGCCGCGGAAATGGTCGCGGTCTCAAAACTTTTTCTGGCGGTGGGCGAGAGATGTTGCTCCGCGGCGAGCCACTGATTGATTTCTGCATCGCCGGTGACACTTCCACCGAAGATCTTGCCTTCCAGACGGGACAGTTTGAGCTGCTGATCGCTGATCGAGTAGCCGGTACTCACAGATGCCTTGGAGAAGGAGACCGGCTCGGACTGCCAGGCGAGATCACGCAGGGTGAGCTGACCATGCGAGGCGAACTGGTCGAGTGACCAGTTGCCGTCTCCTTTGAGTTCGAGCAGGCCGGCACGAAGCTCGGGACGCCGGGTGACCGAAGCCGCTTCGGTGAGATCGACGTGGGCGTCGTAGGCGGCTTGGACGTGCGGACGGCGAAAGTTGGTGACCAGGCCGCTGGCGAATACATGGGAGTGCCCGGAATTCCATTGGAGCGAAGAGAAGGTGGCGGAATCCGATTCCAGGCTGAAATCCACGGAGCTCATCCACGCAAAGGGTCGGCAATCGGGCAGCTTCGTATCGACCATGCCGAACAGGAGACGGCCGTGGTAGCGGGCGTGAAGATATGAGTACTCCATCTCCAGGGACATGTTGCGAGCGGCGAAATCGAGAGGAATGCTCCGGTCATCCCAGAGCATCCGGCCTTGGCGAACTTCCAGCTGAGTGATCGAGAGCGAGAAGAGCTGTTCGATCGAAGCCCGCGTAGAAAAAGCGCTCGTCCGCCCAGGAAAGTTTGTGGTGCCATCGGGATAAAAAATGACGTGGATGACGGGCTGATCGAGGATTACTTGATGAAAAGCGAGCTCGGAGCGAATCAGAGAGCTGATCTTCAAGCGGGCGACAACGTTCTCGGCATGAGCCAATGGGACGTCGGTGGCGGACTCGCGGCCATGCACCGTGATACTACGCCCCTCGACCTGCAAGCGAAACGGAATGGTATGGAAGCTGCCGATTTCGGCGCGGCCTCCGGTAATGCGCTCGACTTCAGCGACAAGGCGACGGCGAACCAATGCCTGGAAGGATTCGGTATTGATGTAGATGGTGAGGGCGCCCGCCACGGCAGCCACCACGCCAACCAGGATCAGCAGGTATTTCCACCAGCGGCGGGCGGGCTTCATTAACGCCTCGGTCTCGCTCACTGCGATTGCACCCTCGAGTCACTGGACGAGGAGGCGACGCCGGGAATGTGGACCTCTCCTTCCGAGCGCAAGGTTTGCAGCCAGGAGACAAGCATCTCGCTGACCTTCTCTTGGGTGAGCAGTTCACGGATCTTGCCGGAAACCTCAGTGAGGGGGACCGCCGAGGCACCGGCCTGTTTCAATTTAGGAACAAACTGGTCGCGGTAGTAGGCCTCGATGGATTTGGAATCGATTTCTACGGCTGGGCGCAGGCGGGCATCGACCAGGCGCATCACATCAATCTGCCGCTGCACATGCGCGAAGAGATCTTTTTGCGCGAGGTGGTAAGAGGCAAGCAGGGACTGCCAGGCTTCGTCGGAATTGGCTTGAGGATATTGTTTGCGGGCAGCGGCGATGCGGGCGGAGACTTCGGCGTCGGTCGCGTGGCCGAAGTCGGCGGACTTCATCTGCTCCCGCAGCAGTTCGAGGTCGATAAGGCGGTCGAGGGTGGCGCGGCGATCGTCGTCGGTGAAGCTGGCGAGGGAGCGGTTGCTGAGGAGCGCTTCGTAGCACAGGGCTTCATCCCAATCGGATTGCAGAATGACGCGGCCGTTTACGGTAGCGACAATGCGATCGATGACCTGAGAGGCGGGGACGGCGGCGGCGGCGGAACGCGGAGGGGCTAGAAAAAAGAGGGAAAGTAAAAGCGCAAGCGCCGCAATCGGTCGATGGTTGGGAAATCGCATTAAAATGGCTGCCCTATGCTGAAAAAAACATTGAAGTGACGCAAACGCTGCGTCTCGAAGTCTCCTGTCAGTTGTCCGTTGAGAAGGATGCCCTGGAAATAAGACGTCGGATTCAGATTGTACCCGAAGTCAAAGCGCAGGGGGCCGATGGGTGTTTTATATCGTAAACCAACGCCCATGGCATGCGAAGTATAGTCGTAGCCGCTGTTATCGAATGAGGTAATACAGGCGGAATTGGGCACGCCCATCGCCTGCAGACACTGTGAGGGATCGGGCTGGTGCCAGCGCAGCACACCCTTGAGCATGTCGTGACCGGCAGTGAACACGTTTCCCATATCGTGAAAGAGAGCGAAACCAAAGCCTTCCCCGAGATAGGGTAGGCTGACCGAGGGGAAGCGGAGTTCCTCACTGTTGACGAACAGGGCGGAACCACCCACGGGAAAGCCGGAATCGGGATCGCGAGGCCCTGCCTGATTTAACCCGAAACCACGATGGGAGTTGCCACCCCCGGCGAAAAAAAGTTCAGGCAGCGGGATGATGGAAATATTCGACTGACAGGCCGTCTGCAAATTATTGAGCGGGCAGGAACCCGGGGGCAAGATTCTGGTGCCACCATAGACCTGCTCCAGACCAAGGGTAGTGGAGCGGGCGATGACGAATTTGTGATTGGGCCGGCCGAAGGCGTAATAGGTGGAATCCTGGCCAAGGGCGCGACCATAGTCTGACTGCGAGCCGACATAGCTGGAGGCACCGAAAGCATCGAGGGTAAAGTATTGGCCCTTCGTACTTTCGAGTGGATTATCACGCTTGTCGCGGATGAAGGTGAAGCCCGGACCACCCACGTGAGCCGGCAGAGAAAACAGACTAAATTCGGCAGGAGAAAAGTCCGATACGATGTTGCTGGCCTTAACCCGGCGGTAATCGAAGCGGTAGGTGATGGAGGTGGAATGATTGGCTTGCTGCTTGCCAATTTGCTGGCGCAAATCGACCTTGCCCTCGAAGCGCTGTGAGGTGAAGGTGGCGACGTTGAGACTGTTGTCGTAGAAAGTGGTGAAGATAAGTTTGAGGCGGTCGTTATTTAAGATTTTTGGGATTTCGTAGCTGATTAAGCCGCGCTGCTGGAGGCGTCCGACGTGAGACTGGAAGGTGAGAGTCTGATCGCGGCCGCCGACGTTTAGGCGGGTTATGTCCAATCCAACGCGAGGACTGACGCCGGTTGCGCCGTCGGGAACCTTCTCACCGGCGGGCAGTCCGGTTTCAAATTCCAAGCCGAGGCCATAGGTGAAGGTATAGCGTTTTGCCTCCTGAACCTGGACGAGAACGTTTTTCTCAGGGTCGGTACCGTTGGGATTCTGGACCGCAGTGTCGACCTGGCTGAAGATGCCGAGATCGTATAGTTTGGTCTGCGTATCCAGAAGGTCCTGCTGGCTGAGGGGCTGGCCGGCCACCAGTTTCACTTCACGTTGGACAACGTAGTCCTGGGTGTGATCGAGCCCGGCCACCAGTACTCGGTTGACGGCGAACAGTTCGCCTTCCTGGATGGTGTAGGTGACGTCCTCACCATTTGGCTCGCCGGGGGAAGGGTTGGTGGTGATATCGAGAATGGCGTTGGGGAAACCGTGATTGAAGTAGTAGTTGAGGATCAGTTCGCGGTCGGTCGCAAGATTCTGTTCGGAGTAAGGCTGACCGCTCCGGGTGTTCAGCTCGGGAAATGCCTTGGCGTCGACCTTCTGATTGCCGACGATCTGGAATGCGCCCACCAGGGTCTGCGGGCCCTCTTCGATTTGAATGTGAACCGCAAGATGGTTATCCGAGCCGTGATAGTTGTCGTCGACCTTGGTTTGAATTTTGGCTTGGCGGAATCCATTGGATACATACAGCGCCTGAAACCCAGCGACATCGTTCTTCAGCCAGGCGTCACTGTAGCGACCGGGAGAAAAAGTGCTGGCCGGCTGAATCTGCAGGCGCTGGCGGAGCATGCGGGCGGGGAAATATTTATTTCCGGTAATCTCGATGCGCTCGAGCTTGTGCACCGGGCCAGGATCGATACGGTAAACCACCCGCAGGAGATCCGGAGCGCTGTCCTTCTGAAAGCCGACGGTAGCGTCAAAGTGACCGCGACTCTGGAGATAGTCCAGCAGGTTGCGCTTGCCTTCGTTCAGCAGGTCATCATCGATCGCGTTCTCCTGATAGACCGGAACCTCTTTTTTCAGCACACCGCGGCTGACGTGAAATCCCTGCGTATAGATCACGACGACAGGGCCGGGCTCGATCAGGAAGGTATAGTCGACGGCGTTGGACTCGGGACGGTATTTCTGTTCGGCGATGGAAACCTGGGCCAGAACGCGCTGCTGCTTCTGCAGCTTCTTGCGCAGATGCTGAAGAGAATTGGTGACGCGGCTGGCGGTGATCCGTTCGCCGGGGTGCATCCTGGCAATATCTTGAACTTGGCTCTGGGAAAATTGGGAATGCCCGGTGACGGTGATTGTGCCGACGTGTGCGGGCTCGCCCGAAGTAATGTGAAACAGAAGATTGACCTGTTGGGTATCAGCATTGGAGACGCTTTCGACCGATACCCGCGCCCGGTAATAGCCGCTCTCCTGCAGAAGCTGGCGGATGTTTTGCACTGCACGATCGAGTTTGTCGCGGGTGTACAGTTCGCCGAGGTCGAACTTTGAAGCGTTTACGATCTGGTTGTAGCTGGGATGATTGGTCGAACCTTCGACCTCGACGGCTCCCACAAAGAAGTTGGGCGAGGTTACGAAGCTGAGCAATACATCCGGGCCCGAGGGAGTCACTTCCGCCTGGATATCGGAGAAACGGCCGGTGGCGAAAAGGATCCGGATGCTGTCGCGGACCTGATCGCGATCTAAAGGCTGGCCGGCTTTTTGTGGAAGCAAGGGAAGAAAATAATCGATATTGGAGACGCGAGGAAGGTCGATGGATTTGACCGGGCGGCCGACGTAGGCTGACATGGAGGCGAGAGTGGAAGGCGTGGTGGCTTGTTCCTGGGACGTTGGAGCCGATACAGCTGCGGACGAACCGGCACGAGCGACCGGAGCGAGCGAAATCATCATGAAAATGATAAGAGATACGTACGTTCTCAGCAGATAAAGTCCTTGGGCTCGTTACCTTCCTTCGATGAAGCGTGCGGAGCCCTCGTTGTCCAACATCCTGACAGTTGGGTGATCACCTTATAATAAAGGGTTGGAGGTTCATCATTGATGACCTCCTTGAGGCAGGGCGTGGATAAAGAGAAGATCGAAGAACGGTACTCGCGGCAGATTCTGTTTCGCGGAATTGGAGCCGAGGGCCAGCGGCGGCTGGCTGCAAGTCGAGTTGCGATTGTGGGATGTGGAGCAACCGGATCGGCATTGGCTTCCTTGCTGGCTCGCGCGGGCGTGGGAAGGCTGCGGATTATCGATCGCGACTATGTGGAGCCAAGCAATCTGCAACGCCAGTCACTGTTCGATGAAAAGGATGCGGCCGAATCACTGCCGAAGGCCATTGCGGCGGCGCGGAAGATTGGGAGCTTCAACTCGCAGATTGCGGTTGAGGGACGGGTCGAGGATCTGGTTCCGGGCAATATTGAGGCTTTGCTTGAAGGAATGGATGTAATTCTCGATGGCACGGATAATTTTGAGACTCGATATCTGGTGAACGATTTTGCGGTGAAAGCTTCGTTGCCCTGGATTTATGCGGCGGCAGTGGGCAGCTATGGCGTGACCCTGAATGTGCTGCCGGGAAAAACAGCCTGCCTCGCTTGCATCTTTTCTGATCCGCCCAGCGGGATGGTGGAGACTTGTGAAACTGCCGGGATATTAAATTCAGCAGTGAACCTGGTGGCATCGGTGGCGGCCACCGAGGCGCTGAAGTTGTTGGTGGGGGGTGCCGCGCTGGGAAAATCGCGGCAGACATTGTGGTCGCTGGATGTGTGGACAAACGAACTGGCGGAGATTGCTGCGGGAAAACCCCGCGCCGGCTGCCGGGCATGCGGCGAGCGAAATTTTATACATCTGGCAGGGGAAGGACGTCCGCATGTCACGATGTGCGGACGAAATTCGGTGCAGATCCATGAGCAGGCTCGGCCGGTTGATTTTGCCGAAATGCGTCGGCGGCTGGAGACGCTGGGGGTCGTCCGGCACAACCAGTTTGTGTTGAAGTTTTGGCGCGAACCTTATGAGATGACTTTGTTTCCCGATGGGCGGGCGATCATCAAGGGAACCACCGATACCGGCGTGGCGCGGAGCTTGTACGCGCGCTATGTGGGGAGCTAGAAGTTCTACGCCGCCTTCTTCTTGCGGGGAACTTTGGCGCCTTTCTTGCGGGCTTCCGACAAGCCTATCGCGATTGCCTGTTTACGGCTCTTTACAGTACCGCCCTTGCCGCCTCGACCGGACTTCAACGTACCTCTTTTCTTGCGGCGCATGGCACTCTCGACTCGTTTACTGGCAGCTTGTCCGTATTTGCGTCCACCTGATTTTTTTTTCGAGGCTTTTTTCTTCGCTGGCATGTCGCTCCCTCCTGCACCTTAGAGAGTGAATTGCGGCGACGGGTTGTCGCAAAGACGATTCCATCTCGCTGCTGAACCCTGGCGCCTCCGGATTCGGCGAACCCTGGGATAAAAGTTAATTTCCAAACACTTCGCGCAAGCACACCGCAAGGCCAAATCGTTAGAAAAAACAATGTGTCCGCAGTTCTGACAGGCTCATCGCTCTGAAGAGCGCGGTCATCCGGCGAAACGTATCAGCGATTAGGCAATAGGACAGCGATTTTCTTTCTTGGCCATGGAGCTGACTACTGATGAGAACGTGCATCAGGGCGGGAAGCTCATCGAAAACCTCTGGTTCTCTTGATCTACTCGCTTCGGTGGGGGCGCTTGGGCGAAATCTGCCACAATGCCGCCAGAGAAGCTGCTGCGGTGGTTAGCGCGGCCTTGGAATCGTTTTCGAGCAGGTGGTTCTGCCTCAGCCGAAAGATCGGCTGTTGCGAGGCGGGAGTCGTGCCGCCGTTCAAGCTGGTTAAAGATCCCTCAAAAAGCTGCTTCCAGCGCTTCTGCTCGACGAGATTGGGAGTTGCTCGGTTCGCCATAAAGAGTCGTTGCCTCAATCAATAGGCTTTCAGGACTTTAAATTCATCCCCTGCAGTGTGTTTTTATTCGCAAGCGGCGGGCTTCACCATAGGGTGATCGCTGGACCCAGGGCAGGAACGTGTCCCTAAGCGAGAGACGGAGAAGCACTACCTGGAAGCCATTCGTAAAGGCTCTCGAACGACAGGGGGTAGAGTCTTTCCTACCCTAACGAAACGCGGCTACAGGGTTTGCCCTAATTTGGCGGCGGCATGAACAAAAGAATCGTAGCGGTTGGAATTTAAACGCTCGGAAGGATTTATGCTGTTGTGAATTTTCTGGAGAGTATGGTTGGCCATGGCTCATTTGACTCCGCACGACGTGATGACGATGTTCATGGCGCTGGCCGTATTGCTGGGCTGCGCCAAGCTGGCGGCGGAGTTGATGCAGAAGATTGGCCAGCCGTCGATTCTGGGAGAGATTTCCGTTGGCATATTTCTGGGGCCAACGGTTCTGGGCCGACTTCGGCCGCACCTCTACGAAGCATTGTTCCCCACCGCCGGTCCGATGCCGATCGTGCTCGATACCGTCACCACGCTGGGGGTGGTTTTCTTTTTGCTGACCGCGGGTCTCGAGATCGATCTGCGCAGCCTCTTCCGGCAAGGCAAGAGTGCGCTGCTGGTGAGTATCTTCGGAGTCGCGTTTCCCTTGGGCGCTGGATTCCTGACGGCCAGACTTTTTCCCGAATATCTGGGCGCCCAGGAGGGGGCGAATCCGCTCATCTTCGCGCTGTTCGTGGGAACGGCGCTGGCGATCTCGGCACTGCCGGTGATCGCAAAGATCCTGATGGACCTGAACCTCCTGCGGACCGAGGTAGGAACGGTCATCATCTCGTCGGCCATGTTTGATGACCTGGTGGGATGGATTCTGTTCTCGCTGGTGCTGGGGATGCTACATCCGCCGGCGGGCGGGAACGTGAGCGATGCGGTGAAGCACACCATTGTACTGGTGGTGCTGTTTGTGGGTCTCACCCTGACCCTCGGACGCTGGTTGTTCGACAAGATCCTGCCTTTTGTGCAAGCTCACACCACCTGGCCGGGAGGAGTGCTGGGGTTCATCTTCACGCTCACCCTGGCGGGCGCAGCCTTTACGGAATATGCGGGAATTCACGCCGTATTTGGCGCCTTCGTGATTGGCATCGCGATTGGCGAGTCGGGACATCTGCGCAAACGGACGTCCGAGCATATTCACCAGATCGTCACCAATGTGTTCGCTCCATTTTTCTTCGCCAGCATCGGATTGCGAACGGATTTTGTCTCGAAGTTCGACTGGAGACTAACCGCCACGGTGATTGGAGTGGCCTGCGTGGGAAAACTTCTGGGCGCGGGATGGGGCGCGCGGCTGGGCGGCATGGACCGGACGTCCTCGTTGGTGGTGGGATTGGCGATGAATGCGCGCGGAGCCATGGAGATCATCTTGGGAATTCTAGCGCTGCAAGCCGGGTTGATCCGCGAATCGATGTTCGTGGCGCTGGTGGTGATGGCCCTGCTCACTTCGTTAATCTCCGCGCCAGCCATTCATTTCCTTGTGCACCGGAGACCGGCGCTCACCTTGAAGGACACGGTCACCGCCAAACTTTTCTTGCCGCACCTGACGGCAACCACCCGGCTGGGAGCGTTGCGGGAAATGTGTGAGGTAGCGGCGGAAGCGGTGAGCAACGCACCGGAACGGCTGTTTCGATTGATATCGGAGCGGGAGAGCATCGTCCCCAGCGGCTGGGAGAATGAACTGGCGGTGCCCTACGCGCGGGTGAATGGGTTGGCCAGGCCTCTGGTCGTCGCCGCGAAAACGACAGGGATCGATTTTGATGCGCGCGATGGCAAACCGGCGCGGCTGATAATCATGATCCTTACCGGAGATAATCAGTCGCAACGCGATTTGCTGGGAGACGCGAGCAAAATATTCAGCCACAAAGAAGCTGTGGACCGGGCGGTGCATGCGTCAAGCTTTGTGGAACTGGTGGCTGCACTGAACGCGCCGGTGAGGTAAGAAAATTTGGCTGCCCCCCAGGGATTCGAACCCCGATAGCCTGCTCCAGAGGCAGGTGTCCTAGCCGTTGAACGAGGGGGCAGTGACAGAGCTAACCGCTTCTCAGCTCATTCTGATTCTATGGTTTGAAGCAGAGCGCGGTCAACAAAATCGTGGTCGGTCGCCGCCGGCTTAATCAGCGCTGGGCACAGCTGCCTGCAGCGCGCGTAGCTTTCATTGCGTGCTCCAACTTGCTTCGCCTAGCGCCAGCCGCAGACGCCTCGGCGCCGACTGCCAATTGTGGTTGGCTTGTTAGCGCCGGTGGTGGGCTTGGCATACGCGCGCGGCTGCATGCGTGCGCGCGCCTGGAATCTCCTGGGAATGGGCGATAGTCGCGGCCCTTACCACGGGTGTCTTGACTCCCCTTCGCCACCGCAAAAGTTGGCCTTCGGCGCGCCCAATCAACTCATTCGTACCTTTCCGCTGGCGCTGGTTCCGGTGTTTCCTGGTGCCTCTCTCGATATTGCAGCACCTCGCATCCTTGAACAAGTTGCGCCAGACTGAGCCCGCGCAGCAGGTTTCGCGCTTGCCTTTAGCCGCGAGTGGAGGCAATGAGAGAATGCTGTGTTCATCGGGATCTGCTAGTGGTCTCCGTCTAAGATCAAACGGTACAATTAGCATCGCAGGTTGTAGGAAGATATCGATGCCAACCTCATTTGAGAACACTGCCCCACCAGCGTCCGACTACGCCGAAGTAGTACGTCGGCCTCTGGTGGCGGAGCGATGCGCGCTGCTGGTGGTGGACATTCAGGAAAAGCTGTTGCCTCCGATTTTTCAGAAGGAGGAACTGGTGCGCAACGCGAAGCTGCTGATTCGCGCAGCCGGCGTGCTGAAGATTCCTGCGATTGTGAGCACACAATACGCCAAGGGACTGGGCGGGACGGTGCCGGAGATCGCCTCCCTGCTGCCGGAAACTGTGGCGATCGACAAGAATCTGTTCTCTTGTTTTGGCAGCGAAGTTTTTTGCACGCTGCTCAAGAGGCTACCGGGCAACTGCAGTACGTTATTGTTGTGCGGAATGGAAAGTCACATCTGCGTGACGCAGACAGCGCTGGCGGCGCTGCGGGAGGGATATATTGTGCACGTCGCTTCGGATGCGGTGAGCTCGCGAACCGAGTGGAATTGGAAAGTCGGCCTGGAGCGGATGCGCAGCGCGGGCGCGGTGATTTCTTCGACCGAGATGATGATTTATGAACTGATGCGATCTTCGGCTTCTCCGGCGTTTAAAGAGATGCTGCCCTATCTAAGGGACTGACCCGCAGGATCTTCTGTCGGCCGGCTGATGAAGTGGAAGGCACCCGTTTTCCTCCTCACGGACCGGGTCCCTACCCCCTCATTTTTCTTCGCGAAATGCCGATGGTATAAACTGAAGCATGTCCCTCAAGACCAAGTTCCGGATCATCGAGCGAATGGCCGGAGCCGGCTTGGCCACCCTTGCCGGCTTCTGCATCCAAAGTGAATATTCCCGCATCTTGCAGGACAAAGAGGAACCGATCCGCGATCTTGGGGACATGCCTTTTTCATCCTCGTGCAGCAGCAACTGGAAGCAGCCAGCAAACCGAACCGTGAGCGGGCACAAAATTACGCCGGGCTCGGCCAGCGGAGCCCCAACCCAGCAGCGAAGCGCTCCGCGATTTGTCGGCTCTCGCTTCCCGTCTGCGACGGTTGGCGGGTCAAGTTCGGCTGGAAGCGGAGGCCAACGATGGCGAGACACGCAAACCAGCTTTGGGCCATCCCCGGACTGGAGCCTGGCGCAGTCCGCTCATGCCTAGGCTGGTCCGGGCCCGAAGGCCTCGTCTGATGCCGTGTCATCCTTCTTCTTGACCCGCACCACAGTGATTTTGGCGAAGCCCTCTTCGAATGCCGGGGGTTTCAGTTTGGCAGCCATGCGGCGCATCACGTCCTGGGGAACGACCCGATCGCGGCGTTCGTGACGCTCGATGCAAACTTCTAGCGGTACGTCGAAGAAGACGGCGTGCACCTCATAGTTGTAATCCTTGGCCAATTTGATCCAGTGTTGGCGCTCTTGCGGCGTGAGATTGGTTGCGTCCACGTAGTTCATTGGACGCTTGGCGATGAGACGCGCCTTGAGCATGGAGCGCAGATTGGAGAAGACGAGATCTTGAAAGCGCTGCTCGCGAACATCGTCGAATAGCAACGTCCGAACCATGTCACTGGAAAGTGGAACCACGTTGTGGCGCTTGAACCACGAGCTCTTTCCGGATCCCGGCAGGCCGATGGCCAGCACGACCACACCTTTCGGTGGACGCTGCGCGACTGCGGCCGGTGCCGGAAGCTTTGGAACTGCGACGGCGACCGGCCCAGGGGTTTGGCCGTCTATATCGGATTCCGGCATTTCTTCTTCTACCGGTTCGACCGGCACTACCGGAATCGATCCTTTGACGGCGGCGGGAGTAAAGGCTTGAGCGACTGCTTGTTCGCGCCCGCGACCACCTCGCCCCCGACCGCCACGGCGTCTACGGCTGCGGCCTGCGGGTGCACTCTCAGGAGCACGCTGCGAAGCTGCAGGTTGATCTTCCGGTGGAAGCTCTTCGGGGGCGGAAGTCGCTTGCCGAGCTCGAGTGGGTTGATCTTGAGCAACCGGAGCGGGCGGGGCAGAGATTTCGGGGGCCCTGTTCTCGACCTCTGAAGCCGCGTCCGGAGCCTGTTCCGCGTCAAAATATGCGGGCTGCAGAGGAGGAGGAGCAGGCTGATCGGATGGCCCGGCGGGAGTTTTTTTGCGGCGCTGCAAGCGCTCGCGCATCCATTTGCGCATGCAAGGCTTTTAACACAGATGCGAGTGCCGGATCAATGCGGTCACGGCCCTGCGAACCATGGCTGACAGCGGAGAAAAGTATTCGTGGCGGCGGGTTCGACGAGTGGGAAACCCAGTACAATGGCGAGGATGCCTGCGGCGATTCCATCGGCGATCCAGGGTCAGAAATACATTTCTCTGACCACGTTCCGGAAAAACGGCGTGGCGGTTGCGACTCCGGTATGGTTTGGAGAAGAGGGCGACAAGTTGTATGTGATGACGCGCAGCGATATGGGCAAAACCAAGCGCATCCGGAATAATCCGCGGGTCCGCGTCGCTCCCTGCACCATTCGGGGAAAGGTAACGGGGGCTGAGTTCGACGCGTCGGCCCGGATCCTGCCGCCGGGAGAGCATGCTCACGCGCGCGAACGAATTAAGCAGAAATATTGGGCAGCGCGGCTGCCGCTGATTTGGTACAGGACCGATACTTACATCGCGCTAACTTTTCCTTGAGTTCCTTAGCGTCTTTTTCACCATCGCTGTCAAGGATCAAGCGCACAAAGTTCCGTGATGGGAATAAAACCGTTCGCGATTACCGCCCGCGATCATTTACCTCGGTTCCCTGTCCTGCTAACATCATGTGTCGTATAAACAAGATTCTGTGATGGCATTCATAAGAATGGAGAAAGCATGGCAATTAAAGTTGGCATCAACGGTTTTGGACGCATCGGCCGCAACGTTTTACGGACTTCGCTCAAGGATCCGAATCTGGAATTCGTGGCGGTCAACGATCTTACAGATCCGAAGACGCTAGCGCACCTGCTGAAATACGACTCCGTCCTAGGCAATCTGCCCAACCAGGTGAGTGCGGGCGCGGACAGCATTAGCGTGGATGGGAAAGTAATCAAAGTATTCAAGGAAAAAGATCCGGCGGCTCTTCCCTGGGAATCAGTGGGAGCGCAGGTGGTGATCGAATCGACCGGACGATTCACCGACGCCAACGAAGCCAAAAAGCACCTGCGCGGGTCGGTGAAGAAGGTGATCATTTCGGCCCCGGCGAAGAACGAGGACATCACCGTGGTGCTGGGCGTGAACCATGAGAAGTACGATGGCGCTAAGCATCACATTGTTTCGAATGCCTCGTGCACCACGAACTGTCTCGCGCCGATCGCCAAGGTGATCAATGACGAGTTTAAGATTATCAGCGGAACGATGACGACGATTCATTCCTACACCAACGATCAGGTGATTCTCGACTTTCCGCACAAGGATTTGCGAAGGGCGCGAGCCGCGGCGCTGTCGATGATTCCTACATCCACGGGCGCGGCGAAGGCGCTAAAGTTGGTGCTGCCGGAGCTGGGCGGCAAGCTCGATGGATTCTCGATGCGCGTGCCTACGCCGAATGTTTCCGTGGTCGACATGGTGGTGTGGGTAGAAAAGAAGACGACCAAGGAAGAAGTGAATGCGGCGCTGAAGAAGGCCTCCGAGAGCGGGTCGCTGAAAGCATATCTGGGCTACGAAGACAATGAGTTGGTATCGTCGGATTTCAAAGGCGATCCGCGCTCCTCGATCGTCGACTCGCTCATGACCCTGGTGGTCGGCGGCAATTGCGTCAAAGTGATCTCCTGGTATGACAACGAGTGGGGTTACTCCTGCCGCGTGCGCGACCTTATTCACTATATGGCCGGCAAAGGCTTGTAACGACGTTGCGGATCCGCCTTCGCCCTGGTGCGTTGGGCGGCTCCGCGCTCCGGGCTTATTTTTGAATCATGCTTACTTTTGAATGGTGCTTGCCTTTGAGTCCTGCTTACCTTTAAATCATGCTTACCTTTAAATAACGCTGCCAAGGACGACCAGCCAATGTCCAAGCTTTCCATCCGTGATCTCCCTTTGAATGGCAAGCGTATCTTCATGCGCGTCGACTTCAATGTTCCGCTGGAAGATGGGCGCGTCATGGATGACACGCGTATCCGCGAAACGCTGCCCTCGATCGAATACGCGCTGCGACACGGGGCGCGGCTGATTCTTGCCTCGCATCTGGGCAGGCCGAAGGGCAAGCCCAATCCCAAGATGAGTCTAAAGCCGGTGGCGGAGCGCTTGCGCATGGCTTTGGACAAGGAACTGGCGCGCGGCGAGAACGTGGGCTTCTGCCCGGATTGTGTTGGACCCGAGGCGGAAGAAGTGGCTTTGCAGCTGGAAAAAGGCCAGACCCTGCTACTCGAGAATCTTCGCTTTTATGCGGAGGAAGAAGCGAACGACGAAAAGTTCGCAAAACAGCTGGCGAGTCTGGCGGATTTCTATATCAACGATGCCTTCGGCACGGCACATCGGGCGCACGCCTCGACCGTCGGCATCACAAAGTTCTTGTCGAAATCGGCAACGGGCCTGCTCATGGAGAAAGAGCTGCGATATCTGGGCAAGGCGCTGGAGCATCCGGAGCCACCGTTTGTGGCCATCCTGGGGGGCGCGAAGGTCAGCGACAAGATTGGCGTGATCCGGAATTTGATGACCAAGGTCGATTCGCTGATCATTGGTGGCGGCATGGCTTATACCTTCCTGAAGGCGCAGGGACAAGAGATCGGCAAATCGCTGCTGGAGGCCGACAAAGTGGATCTGGCGCGGCAACTGTTGGCGGAAGCGAAGCAACGAAACGTGAAGTTCCTGTTGCCGATCGATCATGTGGTGGCGATGAAGCCGGAGGCGAATGCCGTGGTGCAGCAGATTGGCGAGGGACAGCCGATTCCGGCCGACCGCATGGCGCTCGATATTGGTCCCAAGACGATTGAACTGTTTTCGGAGGAAATCTCACGCGCCCGCACGATTGTTTGGAACGGGCCGATGGGAGTGTTTGAGGTCCCTGGATTCTCACGCGGAACGTTCAAGATTGCCCATGCCGCGGCGGAGAATGTAGGCGCGATTTCGATTGTGGGCGGCGGCGATACGGTCGCGGCGGTGTACGGCGCGGAAGTCGCGGACAAGATGACGCACATTTCCACCGGTGGTGGAGCCTCGCTGGAATTCCTGGAAGGGAAAAAACTGCCCGGAGTCGAGGCACTGACGGACAAGAAGTGATCGGTCTGGATACGCGCGTGCAGGATTTCACAATTCGACTCGTGCTCGAGGGCAACAAGGCTATTGAGTTTTTCGGTCCAGGCGACATTACTCGCGAGACAACCTGTGCCATCGTAAACGCCGCGAACTCCTCGCTGCTCGGCGGAGGCGGGGTGGATGGCGCAATTCACCGCGCTGGCGGGCCTGCCATTCTTACCGAGTGCCGGCAGATTGTCAGCAAGATTGGAAGCCTGGCGGCTGGAAAGGCTGTCATTACGAGCGGCGGTCGGCTCGCCGCCAAAAAGGTGATCCACACGGTGGGACCGATCTATCACGGCGGAGATCGGGGAGAAGCAGAAAAACTGGCGAGCTGTCACCTGGCATGTGTTCGCCTTGCTGATGAACACTCGCTCGAATCTCTATCATTTCCTGCGATTTCAACCGGAGCTTACGGATATCCAGTAGCGCAAGCGGCGCCCATTGCGATTGCGTCCACGTTGGCAGCTCTGGCCGCGGCGAATTCCGTCAGCAAGGTTCGCTTTGTTCTCTTTGATGTCGCCACCTTAACTGGGTACGAACGAGCCGCCGAAAAATTCTGTTCCTCTAATGCTGCCTATCCAGTTCGAATCGAAAAGGCTCACTCATGAGAAAAAAGGTTATCGCCGCCAATTGGAAAATGTATAAAACGCCCGAGCGCACCCGCGAGTTTTTTCGCGATTTCCTGCCGCTGGTTGCGGGGCACGAGCGTGATGAAATTGTGGTCTGCCCGCCTGATATTGATTTGGCGGCGGCAGTGGATTCTGTGAAAGGGTCGAACGTGGCCGTGGGCAGCCAGAATGTGCATTGGAAAACGGAAGGCGCGTTCACCGGCGAAACTTCCGCTGCCATGCTGCTGGCGCTGGGCGTGACTCACGCGATCATCGGACACTCGGAGCGGCGGCAATACTTTGGCGAAACCGACGATACCGTAAACTTGCGGCTGAAAGCAGCGCTGGAGGCCGGCCTCATCCCGATCTGTTGCGTGGGGGAGGTGCTGCAGGAACGCGAGGCGGGCATGACTGACGATGTTTTGCGGCGGCAGTGCGTGCGTGCGTTCCATGCGGTCTCAGCCAAGAAGGCGGCGAGCCTTGTCGTTGCTTACGAGCCGGTGTGGGCGATTGGGACTGGAAAAACGGCGACGCCCGAGCTTGCGGCGGAAGCGCATGCGGTCATCCGCCGCGAGGCTACGGAAATATTCGGCGAGGGGTTTGCCGCGAAGCTGCGCATTTTGTACGGTGGGTCGGTGAAGCCGGACAACGCCTCGGCACTCATGGCGCAGGAAGAGATCGATGGGGCGCTGGTGGGCGGAGCCTCGCTCGACCCCAAATCGTTTGCCGCGATTGTGAAATATTAGAGTGGCAAAGCGGCCGGAAAAAGCCGGTTCCTCCACTACTCCGTCGCTGGCGCTCCGGCTTCGGTCGGAATGAAAACCGCTCATATCGCTCTCTCGATCCTTCTGCCGGGTTGTGCCCGGTTGAACGGCCGAGGGCGGCGGTCCCAACATGGGCAATGCGAACAGCTCCATTGATCTGCTAATCTTTTCTGCTCGCAATCCTTACCTATTCGATCTGCTCTAAGAAAAGAGCGTGGATGACGGAAACTGTGCGGCCTGAGCCGAGTCCTCTGTTCCGGTGGCTGGTTCTGATCTTTGTCAGTCTGGCGATGTTTGGCAGCTACTACGCGTACGACGCGCTGAGTCCCCTCGCCGATGTGCTGAAACAACAACTGCACTTTACTGATCTGGACATCGGATTTCTGCAGGCGATCTACAGCTTTCCCAACATTTTCACGGTGCTCATCGGCGGCTTCATCATTGACCGCATTGGGCTGCGCAAATCGCTGATGATTTTCGGCGTGCTTTGCTTCCTTGGTCCGGCGATCACTGTGGCCACGGGACACCTCCCGGTCATGGCGGCGGGACGGCTTATTTTCGGGATGGGGGCAGAGTCGCTCAACGTTGCGGTCACCGCCGCGTTGGCCCGCTGGTTCCGGGGCAAAGAATTGAGCTTTGCCTTTGGTCTGAACCTGACGGCTTCACGCCTGGGCACGTTCGCGGCTCTCAACTCTCCCTCGTGGGCACGGGCGGCCTATGCCAGCTGGCGAATTCCCTTCCTGATCGCGCTGGCATTTACGTCGATGTGCGTCGTGGGATCTGCCATCTATTGGATGTTGGAAGTCTACGCAGAGAAAAACTATCACCTGGGAGAAGTTTCGACCGACAAAGTGGTCTTCGCCGACCTGTGGAAGTTTGGCGTAAGTTACTGGCTCATCGTCGCCCTGTGCATTGTTTTCTACTCGGCCATCTTCCCTTTCCAGACTTTCGCGGTGAAGTTTTTCATGGAAGCGCATGGGACGTCGCGCGAATTTGGCGGATTCTTGTCGAGCATGCTGACGTTGTTTGCCATGATCGCGACGCCGCTGTTTGGGCTGTGGGTGGATCGCGTGGGCAGGCGCGCGCTGCTGATGATGCTCGGATCCTTGCTGCTGATTCCCGTCTATCTGATGATGGCTTACACGCACATCAATTTGTACGTACCGATGGCCATGATGGGGGTTGCATTTTCGCTCATCCCGGCAGTGATGTGGCCATCGGTGGCCTACATCGTCGACCAATCGAAGCTGGGGACGGCGTACGGGTTAATGACCATGATCCAGAACATCGGGCTGTTTGGCCTGAACTTGCTTGTGGGCTGGGCCAACAACTATAGCCATGCCGATGCCACCAACCCGGCGGGCTACAACCTGGGGATGTGGATTTTCTCGATTCTCGGAATCCTGGGAGTCTTCTTCGCCTTTCTGCTGCGGCAGCGGGAGCTGGGGCCGCACGGCCACAGCCTAGAGACGATTACTGCGGGCGGCAGTAAGGGCTAATCGAATCTGCAGACTACAGATTTCCGAAGATTTGCGACTCTTCGGCTCCCTCCGGGTTTAAAGTTTGGGAGCAGACTGATTCTCCAACTCACCACAGGCAAAGGGTTTCCGAAGGCGATCTAAGGAGCGATGAGGTCCGGGAAAAGCATCCGGAGTTCGGTAGAAATCCTCTGATATTCTGGAACTGAAGGCGCGGTACCAAGGTTCAGCAAGGACACGCAAACAATACAACACAAACTACTTATGCCGCATCCCAATCAATGCGGCCGGAAAAAGACTAGTTGACCGAGCCACGACAAAATAAAGCCACTGAACTCAGTGAAGCTGAAGCCATCGAACGGGCCAAGCTCGGGGACGCGGAAGCGTTCCAGGCGATCTATGACAAACATAAGAGACGTGTGTATTCGCTATGCTTGCGAATGACGGCGAACACCGCCGAGGCGGAGGACCTTGCGCAGGAGGCATTTCTGCAGCTTTACCGCAAGATCGGCACGTTTCGCGGGGAGTCGGCTTTTTCGACCTGGCTGCATCGTCTGTCGGTGAACGTAGTACTGATGCATCTGAGGAAGAAGAGCCTTCCCGTGGTCTCGCTGGAAGAGACCACGCAGAACACTGAAGACGATTCGCCGAGGAAGGATTTCGGGGCGGACGATGTGGCATTATCCGGATCGATTGACCGGTTGCAGTTGCAGAGGGCAGTGAACGATCTACCGCCCGGCTATCGAACAATTTTTGTTCTTCACGACGTCGAGGGTTACGAGCATAATGAGATCGCCAGCCTGGTGGGATGCTCAATCGGCAACAGCAAGTCGCAGTTGCACAAGGCGCGCATGAAGTTGCGCGACCTGCTCAAGATGAATAGAGCCGAAAAGGCCGGGAAGTCCCGAGCAGGGTAGGTAAAGAGTCAGCGTTGCAGCAAACTGAGGTCGTCGTAACCTCGGCAGGGGCGTTAGAACTGCGGTGATGGCCAGAATCGCAGTACACTCGGGGAGAGGTCGTATGAATTGCGTTGAGCTGCGGGAGAGCTTGGCGGAAGTAGAAGACGGCAGCACGCCGGAGCAGAGTACTCACCTAAGAACGTGTCCAGAATGCTCGGAGCTGCTCGAAGAATTAAATCTGATCGTAGTGACGGCTGGCGAACTTCAGGCCAGCGACGAACCCAGTCCACGGGTGTGGAATTCCATCGAGATTGCGCTGCGGCAGGAAGGGTTGATTCGCCCCCGGAATGCTTCGCGGCGTCCGCCTGTGCCCTCGTTCAGCGCGCGCTGGGGCGCCGCACGTTGGCTGGTACCGGCAGCGGCAATGCTGCTGTTGGCAGTGGGAATCTATGAACGCCACGGGGCGTTGCCCAATCCAATCCAGCAAGAGGCCGCCGTGGTCACGCCGGTGAATGTTTCCGGACTCAACGATGACGACTTGATCCAGGAAGTTGTGGCCAACGCGCCGGCGATGCAGGGGCAGTACGAAGAGAACCTGCGGCGGGTGAATGAATCGATCCGCGACGCGCAGAGTATGGTGAACGAAAACCCGAACGACGAAGACGCCCGGCGGTCACTGATGGATGCATACCAGCAGAAATCCATGCTATTTGAGATGGCGATGGATCAGCCAATGCCATAGTGGAAAGTTATCGTAGTGGAAGTTCTCAAGGACAAGTTTGCGGCGCGGGTCAATAGCAGCAGGCTCGGGGGAGTGGCTATGTTGAGTAAACACGCGGCGACGCTGGTCACTGTCACAGTGATGCTGGCAGGGGCGCTGGTGGCGGAAAGCAGGAAAGAACTCCACTTCACGGTGGGACCGCGAGCGGGTGTGTCGGTGATGAATCCCTACGGCTCGATTTCGGTCAAGCCCTCGCAGAACAACACCGTGGTCGTGAACGCGGTTCTACACTCGGACCGGGTCGAAGTGGACAACAACCAGAGCGGAAACCGGGTGGACATTCAGTCTCACCTTTTGCCGGGCGCGGATGCCGAATCCGGGCGCGTGGACTATGAAATTCTGGTTCCGGCGGATGCCAGCATCACCCTACATTCCAGCACCGGGTCGCTGCACGCGGAGAAGCTCCACGGGGATGTAAATCTAGAAGGTCCTGGCGCAGCCGTGGATGTCCGGGACATATCGGACGCTCACGTGCATGTCAAGACGATGAACGGCGCAGTGAATCTGGACAATATAAAAAATGGGCACGTGGAGGTCGATTCGCTCAGCGGCGAAGTGACGCTGAATAGCGTCAATGGTTCGCTGGTGCAAGTGGTTTCCACCAGCGGCCGAATCAACTACATCGGGGACTTCGGCAATAGCGGCGAATATCGGCTCACCAGCCACAGCGGCGATATCGACGCCACCATCCCGGAGTGGACTTCCGCCGACGTCAGCGCCCGCTCGGTTCGCGGCGAAGTGCACGACGACATTCCTTTGCAGCCCAAGACCCACACTTATTTTCCGCTCGACAAGGGACGTGCCTTCGCAGGTACCGTAGGCCGCGTCGCGGTCTCATCCACGGTGGTGCTGCGAACCTTCAGTGGTAAAATCCATCTCAGAAAACGCTCCGAAAAACAATAAAGAAGAAAAAACTGAATCCGCGAAAACGGCGTTCGAAGGCTGACCCTCATGGCATACGGGCAGTCGTTCTGGTCGGTTTCATGGGGGCTGGCAAAAGCAGTGTGGGCCGGGCTCTCGCCTCGCAGCTGAACTGGAGCTTTGAAGATCTCGACGAAAGGATTGAACGGCGCAACCATCGGACGATCGCGGAAATCTTCCGCGAATTCGGAGAGGTGGAGTTCCGACGGTTGGAGCACGAGGCCCTGAAGGAACTGTTGGAGGAACTGGGCAGCGGCGCCGAGAAAGTAATCGCCCTGGGTGGGGGCGCATTTATCCACGAATCCAACATCAAGTTATTCGAAGCGAAGAAGATCTCGACTGTCTTTCTGGACGCTGCGGTCGATGAATTGTGGAGGCGCTGCATCGAGCAGCAGCCCGAACTGGGGATGGAGCGGCCCTTATTGACACGGGCAGGAGGCTTCCGGGAGCTCTATAAGAAACGGCGCCCCTATTACTTGAGAGCGTCGACAAGACGGGAAACGGACGGAAAGATGGTTGAGCAGATCGCGGCGGAGTTAGTCCAAACTTTGCGGCTCGTTCGCCGTGGAGGAAAGCGAGGACCAAACTAGTGAGTCTGATCGCGTACCTAAGATGGGGAATGATCGCGGTTCTGGCGTGCGCGGTTGGAACCTACGCCCGAGACAAGAAGGACAACGCGAGCAACCAGGCCGTGGATGCCGGATCGTTCGGCGTCTTCATCAAGGGCCAGCGCGTGGTGACGGAGAGTTTCACCGTGCAGAAAGAGAATGGCAACAGCGTGGTGAAGGCACAGCTGCAGGAAATCAGCGGCTCCGCAGGAGCTGTCCAAAAATCGGAGCTGCAGATGACGGCTACTGGCGAGTTGGTTCGCTACGAGTGGAGCGATGGCAGCGGCGGCTCGCTGGTGGTGACTCCCAAGGACGAATTTTTGCTGGAAAAGATCACGGCTCCGGGTTCCTCCAAGCCGGCGGAGCAACCGTTTCTGATGCCGAACACCTCGGCCATCCTGGACAATAATTTTTTCATTCACCGCGAGGTGCTGGCCTGGCGTTACCTGGCAACCAACTGTCAAACGGTGAGCGGCAATCTAAAGTGCCAGAAGGGACCACTGGAATTCGGAGTGCTGGTTCCGCAGGATCGAACGTCCATGCGGGTGCGACTGGAACTGGCGGGAAGAGAGAAAGTGATGATCCGAGGAGCGGAACGCGAACTGTTGCGCCTGAACTTGCAAGGCGAGACGTTCGCCTGGACCCTTTGGGTGGACGATAAAGATCAATTCAAGCTCATGCGAGTCGAAATCCCGGACGATAACACGATAGTATTACGGGACTAACGAGGATGATGGCGTCTCTCGAGGTTCTGACTTAGCGTTGCCTGGAGCAAGTCTTGCCGCTGGCGGATGCACGTACGGCCCGGGTTATCATCACAGTGCTTTTGTTCGCGCTGGGGCTGGGCTTTCTCTACGCTGCGCGGCAGACCCTGGTGGCGTTCCTGTTTGCGATCTTTTTTGCCTACCTGATGAGTCCCCTGGTCTCCTACCTGGAGAAACTTCTGCGCGGGCGCGGGCGCGCCATCGCAGTCATCTACGTGTTGCTGCTGGGCTTGGTGGTGTTGTTTTTCGTTTCCACAGGACCGCGGATCGCTCGCGAAAGCACTCATTTAGGCCACTCGCTGCCCGCGCTTTCCCGCTTGAGTTCCGGACAGATCGCGGAACAACTCGGACA
This sequence comes from Candidatus Sulfotelmatobacter sp., assembly GCA_049584315.1. Taxonomy (GTDB): domain Bacteria; phylum Acidobacteriota; class Terriglobia; order Terriglobales; family Acidobacteriaceae; genus Sulfotelmatobacter. The sequence goes on from JBAUXO010000154.1 coordinate 28,115, forward strand.
CGAACACGGCTGGAACTCGCGCCTGGTCGACCTGCTGCGCGACTATCTCGCCAACCACAGCGATGAAATCGCAAACCTGGCGCAAGCGGTGGGGCTGCGGGTGGCGGACGTGGCCAAGCAAGCGTGGCTGCTGGTGATTGTTCCGCTGCTATCGATTTTTTTTCTGAAAGATGGCCACACCTTCAGCCAGATTTTGCTCGACCTGGTGCAGTCGCGGCCGCAACGGGAACTTCTGCAAGGCGTGCTCAGCGACCTGAATCAGATGCTGGCGCACTTTATCCGCGCGCAACTCAGCCTGGCGGCTCTGACACTGGTCATGTATTCGGCGGTTCTGGCCATGATGCGGATGCCTTATGCTCTGGTCCTGGGGACGTTGGGCGGCCTGCTCGAATTTATTCCAGTCATCGGGCCGCTGGTGGCAGCGGTGGTGATCGTGACCGTATCGCTGCTAGTAAGCTATCCCCACTGGCTCGGGCTCATCGTTTTTCTCGGCGTCTGGCGGCTGATTCAGGATTATGTGAGTTCCCCTCGCATCATGGGCCACAGCATGGAACTGCATCCGCTAGCCGCCATTTTTGGGGTCATGGCAGGTGGAGAAGTGGCCGGCATTCTGGGTATCTTTCTTTCCATCCCAGTCATGGCGAGTTTGCGCATTGTTTTCCGGCGGTGGCGGCTCTACGCAGAGAAGCGGAAGTTCGGGCCGCTGGATGAATACGCGCTGGGTAGCAAGGTTGGGATCAAGAAGTAGTTCTCAGTTTTCGGTTTCCGGTCTCGCTCCCGGGTTTCGGACTTCCCTTCCCTCGTCCGATGTTAGCCAGCGGAGACGGTGGCTCCCACCGCTTTCCCTCAGTGACCTAGCGAAGAAATTCAGCCCCTGCCTCGGACAAGACTGCGGGGATGAACCTCCCCGAGCCCAGTTCGAAGCCGGCCGCACGGCGGAGACGCGGGATGACGCTTACGTACCAGTGAAACGCCTGGCGCCAACTTCATTCGAGGGGCCACTGCGCACCATGAAATTCAGGTCGGGATTCTCCAGTCCGACCTAGATCTTGGCCAACAAGGTTCGCAGAGCCCGCGCCAGGTCGACGATTTCGGCAGCGGCAATCTGGCCGAAGGTCGCCGTATGGGCAAGAGGAAAGAGGTGAGTGGCAAACGGAGTAGGTGACGCAAAGACCTCCAGGGCTACGAACATCGCACTCTTCAGGACAATGCGAGCCTGGTCCTCAACCTCGCGCTCCATCATATGGCAATACATGCATTCTCCGGCGTCATCCAATTGGCGCAGCGCTTCGTGCTGGCGATGACGCACCTGGCTGGATCACCGGAGTCGCGATGGTCTGGGAATGCGGATGCTGCAGGCTGGCTCCGGAATCGCCGCCGTGCTTCTTGAAAATCGTGACGTGGTTGATGCGCTGGTCTGTGCTTAACCGGTTATAGCACTCTTTGAAGACGCGAGGGATCTTGGCGACGGGCTCGTCCCGCGACCTAGCCGTACAACAGGAGTGGTCGGGACTGTCGATAATGAGTTCGTGAAATCCGAAGCCATCGATGCGGCGGCGCAGAGGTTGCAAGTTGCGGGTAGGCTGGGCCTCGCTGGAAAGCGCGGCAAACTTATTGGGAATCACGCGCCGCCCAAGGTTCGCCCACATCTGTCGGAAACCGGACTATCTCTGGGGGAGTCTTGATTTCGCTCCCGGGGCAAGACGGGCAGGTCTCCAAAAAAGCGGGCGCATTTTGCGTAGGCCGGCGCGTGGCCAGCTCCTCCCGGCGTTTGGCGCGTTCCGTGGCGATGATGACCATTCCTTGGTAAAGAAATTCTGTCCCAGTTCGGGCATGGTGATCCTCTACCTTGTTTATTCAGCGCACCGCAACCTATCCTGCGGTGACGGAAGAGTCGCGGCTTTCGAGAAGGGGAAAAGAGCTTTTTGCCGCAGTTTGCGCGTTTGTTTCCCGTTGCGGAGACGATCCCGGTTACTTTGGGCAAATTGTTCCAGGCGAAGTCTGTTGTAGAATCCAAAGTAACCCTTTTATGGCCTTCAACTTATGAATAGCAAACTTCCGATCGGCATCTTGGGCGCTACCGGCGTGGTTGGACAAAGGTTCATCCAGATGCTGGAGAACCATCCCTGGTTCGAAGTCGCCTGGCTGGCAGCTTCGGATCGTTCTGAGGGAAAGACTTACTCCGAAGCCTCGCGCTGGAGGCTGAAGACAGCGATTCCGGCGAAGGTGGCGGCGATGAAAGTTTCGCCCGCCACGCCCGAAGGTGCGCCCAAAATTATTTTTGCGGCGCTCGATGCTTCGATTGCTGCCGAGATGGAGCCGTGCTTCGCCGAGGCAGGCTGCTTCGTGGTGTCGAATTCCAGCGCTCTGCGCATGAAATCGGAGGTGCCGTTGGTAATCCCCGAGGTGAATGCCGGCCACATCAAGCTGATTGATGGGCAGGCGTGGCGGAAGAAATCGGGCGGGTACGTGGTGACGAACCCGAATTGCTCGGCTATCGGCTTGGTAATGGCACTTGCCCCACTCGAGCAACGCTTCGGACTGGAAGCAGTGATGGCCGTGACGATGCAGGCGGTCAGCGGTGCGGGATACCCCGGCGTAGCGTCGCTTGATATTCTGGGAAATGTGATTCCCTATATCCGCAATGAAGAAGAAAAGATGGAGGAGGAGACGCTGAAGCTGCTGGGGCAGATGAACGGAACGACAATTGTACCGGCCGCCTTTGCCATGAGCGCGCAGTGCAACCGGGTTGCGGTGGAGGATGGGCACACGGAATCGATTTCGGTGAGGTTGAAAACCAAGGCCAAGCCGGCAGAAATCATTGCGGCGTGGAATGGGTACCGCAGCACCCCGCAGGAATTGAAGCTGCCCAGTGCGCCGGCGCATCCGGTGGTGTACATGGAGGCCAGCGATCGTCCGCAGCCCCGATTCGATGTCGACCTGGGCGCCGGCATGACCACCGCGGTGGGGCGACTGCGGCCCTGCGCCGTGCTGGATTGGAAATTTACTGTTCTTTCGCACAACACCATCCGCGGAGCCGCAGGCGCGGCGGTATTGAATGCAGAGCTCCTCAGGGCGAAAGGTTATCTGGATTGAAATCGCTCCCCCTTAATCCTGCCGGGAAGTCGCGCCGATGATCGTGATGAAGTTTGGCGGCACTTCGGTGGAAGATGCCAAGGCCATTGAACGCGTGGCCGCGATCGTGAAGGGGCGCGTCGACCAGAGGCCGGTGGTGGTGGTCAGCGCCATGGCGCGGGTTACGGACACGCTGCTAACCATGGCCCGCGCCGCTGGAGCGGGCGAACGCAAGACCGCCCTCAAACTCTGCCGCTCGCTTCAGGAACGCCACTACAATACCGCCAGCGAACTGCTGGGAACGGCGTTGTTCACCGACTTTCATTCCGAGCTGGGCGCCGACTTCGAATTGCTGGATGAATTGCTGCGCGGTATTGCCGCGGTCGGTGAGGTCACCCCACGGACCACCGATCACGTCGCGGCTTTCGGGGAGATTCTTTCCAGCAAAATTGTGGCAGCGGCATTCTCCGCCCACGGTTTGAACAGTGCGCACGTGGACGCGCGCGGAGTGCTGGTGACCGACAGCAGCTACATGCAGGCGGTTCCACAGGAAGAAGAAACCAACGAACGTCTGCAGAACAAAGTGAAGCCGCTGCTGGACGCGGGCCAGGTTCCGGTGATGGGTGGATTTGTCGGAGCGAACCGCGCCGGAATTACCACCACGATTGGACGGGGTGGCTCTGATTTTTCCGCCGCCATTGTGGGCGCGGGGTTGGGGGCGGAGCGCATCGAGATCTGGACGGATGTGGACGGAATTCTCACGACCGATCCGCGGATTTGCAAGGAAGCGCGGCGCGTCAAGGTGATCAGCTTCGACGAAGCCGCAGAGCTGGCGTACTTCGGCGCCAAGGTGCTGCATCCGGCCACGGTGCTGCCGGCAATTCACAAGAACATTCCTGTCTACGTGCTGAATTCTTTGAACCCGGGTTGCGAAGGGACGAAGATCACCACCCAGGCGCCCCAGGGGAAAAACATTTTCAAAGCAATTGCGGTGAAGAAACGCATCACCATCGTGGATGTGGCCGCGCCGCGCATGCTGCTGGCGCACGGCTTTCTGCGCACCATCTTTGAAGCATTTGACCGGCACAAGGTAGCAGTGGATGTAGTTTCCACTTCTGAGGTCAGCGTTTCCCTCACCGTCGACTCCAACCAGGCTATTCCCGCGCTGGCGGCCGATCTGGCGAAGCTGGCCGACGTGAAGTACGAAGGCCGCAAGGCGATCATTTGTCTCGTGGGCGAGAACCTTCGCGACACGCCGGGTGTAGCCGCGGCAGTGTTTGGGGAGATGGCGAGCACGAATATTCGCATGATCTCGCAGGGCGCGTCCGAAATTAATCTGACGTTTGTGATTGAAGAAGACAAAGTGCCGGAAGTGATCCAGCGTTTGCATAGCACGTTCTTTCGTGATTTGGATCCGGAAGTGTTTGCGTAGGGATGCATCGCCGAGCGCGCAGGGAATAATTGCTCCTTGCGATGTGCCCGGCATGCGATGCGGTTCACGACTTCATGAATATCCTTCTCCTTGGCCGCGGCAAGACGGGATCGCTGGTGGCGGAGGTCGCGCGTCAGCGAGGACATGAGATTCAGGTCGCCGGCGCTGCCGAAAACTCTCGCGGCGAGGCGGTCACCGCCGAAAAGCTGAGCCGGATTGATGTCGTGATCGATTTCACAACTCCCTCCTGCGTAGTCTGCAATATCGAAGGCTGTATCCGAGCGGGCAGAAACATGGTCGTCGGCACGACCGGCTGGTATGGAGAGATTGATCGGGTCAAGAAACTGGTAGACAGCCACGCCACAGGATTCGTTTATGCGGCAAACTTCTCGCTCGGAGTTAATCTGTTTCTCGAGGTCGCGCGCACGGCCGCCGCGGCCTTGCGGCACGAGTACTCCGGACAGATATTCGAGCGGCACTACGCGCACAAAAAAGACGCGCCATCGGGGACAGCCATCGCCATTCAGAATGTAGTCCGGGAAGCCAGCGGGGGAAAAGCATGCCCTGAGATCACTTCCTTTCGCGAGGGCGAGGTTGTGGGCATGCACGAGATCGTGCTTGAGTCTTCCGTAGACAGCATTTATCTGTGTCACGACGCTAAGTCCCGACGGGGCTTCGCCGATGGTGCGGTGCGCGCAGCGGAGTGGATTTCGGGCAAGAAGGGCTTCTACGATTTCAAGGACCTGTGGCGGGAGCTGTAGTCCAGCCATTGTTTCCACATCGGCTTATTCGCGCTATCTTATTACCATGCAACTTCGTGGCTGTGGGACGGCACTGGTAACCCCTTTTCATCAGGATGGTACGATCGACGACGCTGCGCTGCGCAACCTGGTGGCGTGGCAGGTTGAGTCTGGCATAGATTTTCTGGTCCCTTGCGGAACCACTGGCGAGACGCCAACGCTCACCCGCGACGAATGGTTGCACGTGATCGACACGACGATCGAGGTGGTGGCGGGGCGCGTGCCGATCATGGCAGGCGCGACTTCGAACTCCACGCACGATGCCGTCGAAAAGGCGAAAGAAGTTGCGGCGCATCCCGGAGTGGACGCCATTCTCACGGCTTCCCCGTACTACAACAAGCCGACACAAGAAGGCCAGTACCGGCACTTCAAAGCAATCGCGGAGTCCGTTGGCGACAAGCCGGTGGTTCTGTATAACGTTCCCGGGCGCACGGGAGCGAACCTCGAACCCCCCACGCTGGCGCGTCTGGCGGAGATTCCGAACATTGTTGGGATTAAGGAAGCGAGCGGCAGCATGACGCAGGTGGCCGAGGTCATCAACGCCGTACCTGAAACTTTCCTGGTCTTGTCTGGCGATGACGCCGTTACGTTGCCGGTGATTGCTCTCGGGGGCGTGGGCGTCATTTCGGTGACCTCGAATGAGATTCCGCGCGAGATGGCAGCCATGACGCAGGCTGCGCTGAGCAACGATTGGGCCACGGCACGCAGCTTCCATCGCAAGTATCTCGCCCTGATGCAGGCGAACTTCATTGAATCCAGCCCGCTTCCGGTGAAGGCTGTTCTGGCCATGATGGGCAAACTTGAAGAGAACTACCGTCTGCCGTTGTTGCCCATGCGGCGTGATACGAGATCAAAGCTGCAGAAGGTCGTCACCGAAGTTGGACTGATCGCGAAAGCAGCGGCGTCTGCTCCCGAGGCGCTGGAATTTTACATATACGAAAACTGGGCAGCAGGTCCGCACAAGATCGTGCTGCATCGCGGGTCCTGCGGGCAATGCAACCAAGGCAAGGGCCGGCCGGCCGGGCACGATGCCAACCACGCGCGCTGGCACGGGCCGTATGCGACGCTGGCCCAAGGGCGCGAGGTCGCGCATGGCATGACCGGCGTGCTCATTCGCAGCGAATGCAAGTGCGTGTGAAAGTCAGAATTGAGAAGGGAGAAGTCAGAAGGCAGAAGTAACAACGAAAAGAGGTTGGACTTTGGACTTCTGCCTTTTGACTTCTGCATTTCCTTTATACTTTCCCGGCATGCAATCCCTGAAAACTTCTATCGAACGCCTGGCGGCGCTGGGCGAGGTCGAGCACAATCCCGAAGCGCGGCCGGCGTTTCTCGAGTTTCGCGATGCTCTCACGCAAGGGAAAATCCGCGCCGCCGAAAAAGTCGACGGGCGTTGGGCTGTGAACACTTGGGTGAAACACGGCATCCTGTTGGGCTTCCGACTTGGGGAACTAGTTGAGATGGGCGGCTCGGGATTGATCTTCGTGGACAAAGACACGTTTCCCGCCCGGAGGTTTTCTATCGCCGACCGTGTGCGCATGGTGCCGGGCGGTTCCTCGGTGCGCGTGGGGGCATATGTGGCGCCCTCGGTGATTTGCATGCCGCCGATGTTTATCAATGCCGGCGCCTACGTCGATGAAGGCACGATGGTCGATTCCCATGCGCTGGTGGGCTCGTGCGCGCAGGTGGGAAAGCGCGTTCACCTAAGTGCGGCGGCGCAGATTGGCGGCGTTCTCGAACCGATCAACGCTGCCCCGGTAATTATTGAAGACGACGTGCTGGTCGGCGGCAACTGTGGCGTGTACGAAGGAACGCTGGTGCGCGCGCGGGCGGTGCTGGGCGCAGGTACGATTTTGACCCGATCGACCCCGCTTTACGACCTGGTTCGCGGCGAAGTTTACCGCGCGACAGCGGAAGCCCCACTCGAAGTTCCAGAAGGCGCGGTGGTTGTACCGGGTGCGCGCGCGGTAACCAAGGGGTCCGCGGTAGAGCTCGGAATTTCTCTGTATACCCCAGTAATCGTGAAGTACCGCGATGAGAAAACCGACCGCGGGATTGAGTTGGAAGATTGGCTGCGCTAGTTTCTTCGCCAGATTCACGCGTCGAGATAACCCTAAAGCAGGTTCCTCTCTGGTCTCAGCGCTTGGCGCGCCGGCGCCGGCATCCGAGATAACATGCTACTCTTCTGCGGAGCTAATCCGGCATCTCAGCAACTTCGATCGCAAGTTTCTGCGCTCCGTCGAGACTGACCTCAATCTGATCTAGTCTTCGAATGACCAGATCCGCTTCGCTTAAGGCCGACCCGGGGTAGGTGCTGGTGAGCGCGATCACTTTCATGCCGCCGGCATGCGCGGCACGGATTCCCGCGGGAGCATCCTCAATCACTAAACAGTCCGCTGGATTGGCGCCCAATAGCTCAGCGCCCTTAAGATAGGGCTCTGGATGAGGCTTGCCGTTCGCAACATCGTCGGCGGCGATCATGACTTTCGGAAGCGGTATTTGCGCAAGCTGCAGACGTCCAGTTGCCAGTTGGCGCCTTCCGGATGTGACTACACCCCAATGGCCGGCTGGGATCGCACGGATGAGTGCGATGGCGCCGGGCATCACAGCGACTCCATCACGGTCCGCCGCTTCGCGGCTTTCCAGCTTCCCGACTTCTGTTTCCGGGTCGAGATGAGGAGCGACTGCGCGAACCACTTCGACGGCGCGGACGCCGTGAGCGATGGCCATCACCTTCTCTTCATCAATTCCTCGCTCGCGAGCCCAGATGCGCCACTGACGGTCGACGGAGCCGGTGGAATCGACGAGAACTCCGTCGAGGTCGAATAGAATTGCGGAGCAGTGAAAAGTGGTCATCCTTTTTTCTAACCCAGATGGCATTAGCGGATCGCAGGCGGCAAAATCAGAGGCGCTTCGCCCGATATCAAAGCTTGCTGCTGGGCTTGGTGGCGTATTTGGAAATGCCGGTCGCGGAAGTGTGCCTTGGCGCGCCCGCCCCAGGCGCGCACGAACCAGTAGTTGAGACCCGCGCCGATCGCCGAACTAACCAGCGGAATCATGCGTCCCGCCCACTTTTCGACGACCTCGCCGCTGGCGGTGGCAGCGATTCGTTGAATCACGCGCGGGACGAACTTGTTCACTACTTCCTTCTCCAATAGTTCGCGGCTGATGTCGACACCCGCCGCGCTAGCGGCGGCGATCCAGAGTTCAGCGATCTCGTTGTCGGTATTGAACTGGAAGCCGTAGACCAAGCTCAGCTTCTGAATCGTTCGCATGGTAATGGCGGAGAGGATGCCGAGATCAGGAATGATCGTAATTAAGCCACCCAGGCCGAAACCGGCACCCTCGGCGGCAGCCAGTTTCATTCCGCCACGAATAACGTCGTCGGCCACCGCGTCGAGCTCACCGATCTCCAGTGAATAGACTCCATGATATCCGCTGACGGGCAGACGGTACGCGGTTCTGAGTTGAACCAGAAACCTTTGCGGATCGACTTGGACCGTAGAGTAAGCGCGTGTAAGTCCCTTGACCAGCGCCTTCTCGGCACGGTCCCGAAACCACGACTTGGATTCTGCATTTGCCATTCCTTCCACCTTAACTCAGAGGGAGAGACAACGCCATCCGTCACCTAGCGTAGCAACGGCAGAATCGCTCTGTACGGTATGTTACACAGTCTGCTAGCATCATCAGTACCCCATGGCAACTGGAAAATTGCAAGTCGTCCCCTTGGGGGGCCTCGGCGAGTTCGGTATGAACTGCATGGCGGTCCGCTGGGGCGACGACATTATTGTGATCGATGCCGGACTGATGTTCCCGGAAGCCGAATTGCTCGGTGTCGACATTGTGGTTCCGGATATTTCCTATCTCGCCGAGAACCGCGAGCGGGTGCGCGGCATCATCCTCACCCACGGCCACGAGGATCACATTGGCGCGTTGCCCTGGATTCTCTCCGAACTCAGTGTGCCGGTATGGGGCACGGAGTTCACCCTGGCCTATGTGGAAGACAAGTTGGACGAGCATGGGCTGCTCGAAGATGCCGATCTACGCGAGATACGTCCCGGCGAGCGCTTCAAGGCTGGGGTGTTTACGGTTCATCCGATTCGTGTGACCCACAGCCTGGTGGATTGCGTTGCGCTAGCGATTCACACGCCTCTGGGTGTGATCATTCATACCGGGGATTTCAAAGTCGATCCCACGCCTACCGATAACCATCTGTTCGATCTGCACTCCTTCGCCGAGTATGGCAAACAGGGCGTGCTGGCGTTGTTTCAGGATTCCACCAACGTTGAGCGTAAGGGCTATACGCCCAGCGAGCGCGCGGTGCGGCGGAAATTTGACGAAGTGTTCGCGCACACCAAGCGGCGGTTGTTCATTTCGTGCTTTTCCTCGTCCATCCATCGCATTCGTTTGGCCGTGGAGTTGGCGCATCAGCACGGACGCAAAGTCGCCTTCATCGGTCGATCGATGAACAACTCTGCGGAAATCGCTGAGGATCTCGGCTACCTTGAAATCCCCGACGGGCTGGTGATCAATCCCGGCGACATGAAGAATTTTGCGCCGGAGAAAATTTGCGTGATGATCAGCGGCACGCAGGGCGAGCCCATGTCCGCACTATCGCGAGCGGCGGTGGACAATCACAAGCATGCCAAGATCGAGAAGGGCGACACGGTGGTCCTCTCGTCGCGCATTATTCCCGGCAACGAAAAAACGATTTATCGGATGATTGATCACCTGTTCCGCCGCGAGGCCTACGTAATTTACGAAGATGGCACCTCGCCTCCCATTCACGTCAGCGGACACGCCAGCCAGGAAGAACTGAAGTTGATCATCAACCTGGTGATGCCGAAGTACTTCATTCCGGTCCACGGCGAGTACCGGCAACTGAAGCTGCACGCCGAAATGGCAGGCGCCATGCACAGTTCCGTGGGCAAGGTAATGCTGATCGAGAGCGGCGATGTTCTGGAATTCGACGAACACGGCGCCCGTAAGACCGGGCGGGTAAACGTAGGCCGCGTCTGCATCGATTCCGGCTCGCGGACCGATGTGGTCGAAGATTTGATTATCAAGGACCGGCGGCATTTGAGCGAAGATGGGATCGTGCTACCGATCATCGCCATCAACAAGCTCACGGGTTTAGTGGAGACGCCGCCAGAGATCGTGACCCGCGGCTTTAATCCCGGCGAAAATGGCTTGTTGGACGGGGCCAGACGCATCGTGGAAGACACTCTGGCGCACTCCAGCGAAGAAGAGAAGGCCGACTATGGCGTGATCAAGGAAAAGATCCGCGCGGATCTGAAGCGTTATATTTCAAAGCAGACGCAGAAGCGACCATTGATCATGCCGGTGATTTTGGAAATATAACGCATCTGGTATCCCGCAGCAGATTGAAGCCAACCCCACGAAATGTTCTAGTCTTCGGACTTTGGATAGTGAGGTGGCCCGATAGAGACCCTACGCCTTGCTAGCGCTATCCCCCCTGCTTACCTACCCTTCTGCAGCGCAAGTGTCCGATGGCCCATCGCCCGGTCCTGATGGCGAAACCGCGATTTTGTCGAAGGCATCAAAGTTCTTCCGCTTGCTGAAAAGCTTTTCTCCGGTCGGAGCACAACGGAGTGGACTCGTACGCTCGAAGACGGAAGCGTTGCTACAACCCGCCTGTTTGCGATGGTTGCCCGAGACAGCCAGGGCTATCGTGAAAAGCGTAAGTTTGTTCCCAGCCCTTCGGATCAGCAATGCAAACTGACAGCAGTTCTTATCTTCGATCCTGTTACCCACCCGCGAACCGAGTGCAATTTCGCCGCCCGCCATTGCAGTGTCACCGGTTAGCACGCGCTAGCTTCGTTTACACTCAGGCCAGTCGGTCCGTTCGATGACGAAAGCGCCTTCTCGCCCGGGAAAGGCTCGATAGTAAATCTGGCGCTCGGAGCGGGAAAGCTCGTGCACGCGAATCTCCTGCGTTCCCTCCCGCGGGTCTTTGCGAGTGACCGCGGTGAAGGCTGATTACTGATTCCGCTACCATCCGAATCCCCTGATCTGGACGAAAGCAGTCGCCCTCCCCATCCGGAGGCAAACACGGCAATTTTGTAAGCGAGTAGGGGAATTCGTCTTCTCACACCCGGGAAAACCAGGCAGCGTCCTGTAAATTAGATGGAATGGTTACTCTCGCTGATGTTTGTACCGCCCAAGACCGTCTTCGCGGCGTCGCCGTGCGGACGCGCCTGATCGAATTCGAGCTCGGCGAAGCGGATCCGCGCCAGTTGTTCCTCAAGCCTGAAAACCAGCAACCCGTGGGCGCCTTCAAACTGCGCGGAGCCTACAACAAGATCGCATCTCTGTCGGAAGACGAGCGGAAGCGCGGCGTCATTTCCTACTCCAGCGGCAATCACGCGCAAGGCGTAGCCTACGCAGCGCGGGCGCTGGGGGTGAAGGCCATCATCGTGATGCCAGACAATGCTCCGGCGATCAAGCGCGAGGCTACGGCGGTGCTGGGGGCGGAGATTGTCGTCGTGGGTCCGGGCAGCGCCGAGCGTCAACTTAAGGCCGAAGAACTGGCCGCGCAGCACGGATATGTGATCGTTCCTCCCTACAACGACGAACAGATCATTGCCGGTCAGGGCACGATGGCATTGGAGATTCTCGAGGACTTGCCGAAGGTCGAGACCGTGCTGGTGCCGGTTGGCGGGGGAGGCATGATCAGCGGCGTGGCGGCGGCAATCAAGCTGAGCAACCCTTCGATAAACGTAATTGGCGTGGAGCCGGAGCTGGCAGGAGATGCACAAGCCAGCTTTCGCGCGGGAAAGATCGTTCAATTCCCTGCCCAAGAGACTTCACGCACCATCGCCGACGGACTTCGAACGCAGAGCGTCGGTCCGATCAATTTCGAGCACATCCGCCGCTACGTGGACGATATCCTCACCGTGACCGAGGACGAAATCCGGCAAGCTGTTAAGTATCTGAGCGGCAATCCCGCCACCGTTGCGGAGCCTAGTGGCGCGGTCGCGGTCGCCGGATTCCTTTTTCACGCTCGTCAACTTCCGCGCGGCAATCCGAGTGTCGCTATTATCAGTGGCGGCAATATCGAGTCGAAGATGCTGGAAGAAATACGGCACGGACGGCAAACTTCTTCCGTCCGATAGCTGATCATTTTGACCGCGATGCAACCGCCCAACGGCGTAACGCAACCACGGACCAAACGGCTTCAACCAGTCCGAACGGCCACGCTCCCTGCAGAAAGCCATAGACCGAGCCGAGCGCGCAAGCTCCGGCAAAGGCCAGAATGAACCACCGACTCCGCGCCTCCAGAGCGTAACAGACGAGCATTGCGGTTACCGCGAACAGCCCGAAGATGGTGAGGGGTGACAAAAGCTTCTGGCTCGGCGGCCGCGATATCTACTGCGAACTACTTGCCTTCGGCAACAGCAGGCAAGCCGGTCATGGAAACGACACGAATGCGGAAGAAGGTGGGCGTAATCAACTCCTTGCCCGACTTGAGCTGCGCTCGCCCAATGCGTTCTGCCACCACAAATAACGCTTCTCCAGCAACTTCCGTGCATGGCCGCGCTCGTCTGCCAATTGGGGTTCGGGCAGCTCCTGATAATGGCCGTTCACGATGACACTCACCCACTGGGACTCGCTGGCGATTTCATCCATCTCGATACACACCTTGGGATTGACGCGCATCCATTCGATCTTTTGCCCAATGGTGGAGAGAATACAAAAAAAAGTCGGATTCGTAGGCGAAATCAATCGGAACCACGTAGGGCTGGCCATCCAGCGAGCATCCCAGTCTGCCGGTCGAGCTGCGCGCCAGCGGAACGCGGCACTCCTTTCCGCTCACATCGTTAACTAACATCATCGAATTAACCTTCTAGCCTCAGCTGGCGCTTTCTACCAACTCTCATTCGTACCAAGAAAATATGCTAACAGCTGGCAGCGCTTTCCTGCACCTGTGCCGGGTTCCGTCAGCCGCGATCTTAATCACGTATCGATGTGAGCGGAAAAGACGGGCCAGCGAGATTTGGGGCCTGAATCGCAAACTTCGCGAAGGGCGCAAGGCATGGGGTGAGGACGCATGCCTGACTGCAAACGGGATCACCGATGCCGCCAGCAGGTCAGTGGGAAGCTGCGTCCAGGAGCTGGGACGAAGGCAGATAAGCCGTCAGCTATCACTCACTTTCCTGACCCGAGTTACGGCAAGGTTATTGCCATCGGGGCACACTCTCACCACTACAAAGTGATTGAACCATGTGGCATTAGGTGGGCCAACCTGATCGTGGCGACTGGCCATAACAATCTTGCCATCGGAGGCAGCGTGCAGCAGGTCAGGCGAGCGCTACATCGATGGCAACAAGCCACAGGAAGGCATGCCAACCGGGTCTCGGTGGTTGTGCGCGCCTACGATCCCTGCTTGAGCTGCTGATGCACGTTCTGGGGGAGATAGCGCTGCGAATTCGGTGGATGTTAACGGGGCGATTACGCTCACCGAGAATCGGCCCGATTTTCGGTTAAGGGTCAAAACGCGCAATAAGGATTTCGCAACAGCTCTCCCGCCTCTTTGGAGCATAATTGTCCGTGCAGCGATGAAAACTCTGACTACGGCTAACGGGATCGCCCTTTCAGTAGTACTTCTGGCAAGTTTGATGCTTGTGATTCACTCTCTAAGTCCCGACCGTCGAAGATGGCAGCGGCGACTAATGGCCGTGCACTGCTGGGGTTGCCATACGTGGCGATGGCCTTGTGTTGGCGTCTCTACGTGGGGCGGGTCATCCGATCTTGGCCGACCGCCGCCTTCTATTTTGCTTGGCACTTTCTGGCCGGGATTTCGGTGGCGATGCTGTCTTCGATCTTTCTTCCCAAGAGAGTCGTGCTCGGAATATCCGCGATATCATGCGTCGCCTTGACTCTCTTTGCCATCGTCCATTACCTCCCGCGACATCTCGCCGCGGCAATTCAAGCTTCGTCTTTTGGCATCGGCTTGTTCGTTGAAGCATCGATTTCTTCAGTCTCTGGCTGGTTCAACGAAGGCACGGAGGCTAGTCAAGACGGCGATGTCGCGCCACAATCACCGGAATAGCCGGCTGGCATCATCACTGTAGCCTGCCACAGACAAAGAGCACCGCCGCCTTCCTGATTTCCGTAGCGTCCTTCCCTTCTTCGATGGCCCTGTGAATAAAGTCTATGATCAGATCAAATATATGCGAACGGACATTCCCCAATCCCTCCGCCATAATCCATGCGTAGACACTGGGTACTAGGTGCTCGAACGTCTGACCGTCGGTCTGGTGAAGAGCTATTTTCGTAGCGGCCAGTCTGGCCAATCGGTCCTCATAGGTAATGACAAAGCTCATCCCTTGGCCTTTGTAGTGACCAATCTGCCGGGCATCGAAGAGACCCAAATTATCGCATGACCCTCCCCGAATAAACCCTGCTTTGTCTGGCGTTCTTGCGATAACTGGCGAAAGCAGGCATTTACACTCACCGCGAATCGGCCCGATCTTCGCTCAAGGGTCAAAACGCGCAATCGGGATTTGTACGAAGCCGCTGACGCGGCGGACGCTACCGCGTGCTCTAGAGTCGGCAGTTGGTGAGGGATTGAAGTAAGAAGTAAGTTGGGTCACAGAAAAAGGAGGTCCCTGTGACCCAACTACGCCAAAAGATGCTGGAGGAACTCCAGCGTCGTAATTACTCCGATCGTACCGCAAAAACCTACGTTCGCGTCGTTCGCGATTTTGCGGAGTATTTTCATCAGCCACCTGCCAGGCTCGGGCCCGAGCAAATCCGGCAGTATCAGGCACATCTGTTCCAGGCCAAGAAGCTATCCCCGGCCACGGTCTCGCAGTATGTGTCCGCCTTGCGCTTCCTGTTTATCAAGACCCTGCACCGGCACTTTCTCGCTGAGCACATTCCGTTTCCCAAATCCCGCAAGCGACTGCCCACCGTACTTAGCCCGGAGGAGGTGGCTCGACTCATCGACTCGGCATGCAATCTCTATCACCGCACTCTGCTGATGACCCTGTATTCCACGGCCATGCGCCGTGCCGAACTCTGCCGGCTGAAGGTGCATGACATTGACAGTAAACGCATGATGATTCGCATCAACCAAGGCAAGGGCAGCCGCGACCGCGAAGTTCCTTTGAGTCCCAAGCTGCTCGAGACCCTGCGCGTCTACTGGCGCTGGATGCAGCCCGCCACCTTTCTCTTTCCCGGTACGGTGAAAGGAGTGCGCGCCGACGTGCCCATCACTTCCAATATGGTTTGGTTAGCCTGCCGGCAAGCCGCCCAAAGGGCAGGTATCACGAAACGCCTCTCTCCCCACAGCCTAAGGCATAGTTGTGCTTCCCACCTTCTCGAAGCTGGCGCCGACCTGCGTACCCTTCAGGTCTTACTCGGTCATTCCCGTCTGGAACACACCCTCATTTACCTGCATCTCTCACCCAAGCATCTGCAAGCCATCCCCAATCCGCTCGATGCCTTGGAAGTTTCCAGCCTCGACAGCGTCCACCGCTCGCGGAGGCTCAAGAAAAAATGACTCGGCCCCTCCTCGAGGTGGCCGATATCGTTCGTGCCGAAGGCGATCGCTTCATTCAGCACTACTTCCGCTGGGTTCATTGGGCCCATCGGAAAGTACTGCGCGCCATCGCTCGCTGCCGTACCTCGTCACTCGGCGGGCACCGCGACCGGTGCCCGCGCTGTGGCTATCGTGCCACCTCATACAACAGTTGCCGCAATCGCCATTGTCCCAAGTGTCAGAGTGGCGCTCGTGACAAGTGGATCATGGCTCGGCAGAGCGAACTTCTGCCGGTTGCCTATGTCCATGTTGTCTTCACTCTGCCTCACCAACTCTCCCCACTGGCCCTGCAGAACAAGAAGGTCCTCTATGACCTCTTGTTCCGCGCCAGTGCGGAGACCCTGCTCGAGGTAGCTGGAGATCCTCGTCACCTGGGGGCCGACATCGGCTTCCTTTCCGTCCTGCATACCTGGGGACAGAATCTACTGGCTCATCCCCACGTCCACTGCGTCATTCCCGCCGGTGGCCTCTCGCCCGACCGCTCCCGATGGATTCATCCCCGCTACCCGTTTTTCCTGCCCGTCCACGTGCTCAGTCGCGTCTTCCGCGGCAAGTTCGTCGCCGGCTTAAAGCGACGATTCCAGCAACACCAACTCACTTTCGCCGGATCTCTCAAACTGCTGGAAAACGAGAAAGCGTTTCGCTCTTTCTTGCGTCCCCTCTTCCGTCAGAACTGGGTGGTTTACGCCAAGCCACCCTTTGGCGGTCCTCATCATGTGCTCGGCTATCTCGCCCGTTACACCCATCGCGTGGCCATCACCAACCATCGCATCGTGTCCTTCCAGCATGACCAAGTGAGTTTCCGCTGGAAGGATTATGCCCACGGAAATAAGAAGAGAATGATGACCCTCGGTTCGCAAGAGTTCCTGCGCCGCTTCCTGCTCCATGTCCTGCCCCGTGGCTTTGTCCGCATCCGCTCTTTCGGGTTCCTGGCCAATCGCCGGCGCACGACTCTCCTGCCGCTCTGTCAGCGCCTGCTCGCCCACCAACCCACTCCGCACCTACCCGCAGCCCCTACTTCCTCACCCACCCAGCCCACTTGTTTCCGCTGCCCAAAATGTTCCACCCCCATGGTCATCGTCGAAAGGTTCTCTGTACTCACCGCTCAGCATCCCACCAACAGGAGCGCACTCCTTGACTCTTCCTGACCGAACCATCAAGCCGCTCTCTACAGCGCGAGCCTTCGCTCCGACAGCCTTCGTGTCTTCACTCACAAAAATCGATCTCGATCCACCACTTACTTTCCTAAATCATCCTTACCCGATCATTGCCTTCCAGCTATCGCAGCTTCTATCGACTCGCTTCCCAACCCCGCCTAACTCAGTTGCTCGGCGAACAAATCGTGAATCGCCCATGCAAAACCCATAGCTCCACCGCGTCCGCCGCGTCAGCGGCTTCGTACAAATCCCCCTATCGCAAGTGCGCCGGCGTGATGCACTTGGGCCCACCCCAAATGTTCCGCGCCGGCACACTTGTCGATAGGGTACTAAGATTTT
>JBAUXO010000155.1:0-10663 GCA_049584315.1 Candidatus Sulfotelmatobacter sp.
ACTGAAACGGTGTTCCATCAGCGAGATCGATTCTCGTAAGATGTGCGAGCTTGAAGTGTGATGCAGCAAAACATAGTTACCCTGGGCTTCCATGGCGACGATATCCGCCAAGAACACAAAAAGGAACTTCCCCTTAGTCTTGATTGCGATCCGCGCCGACTGCAGGCGGGCAAACGTGGACCGATCCAATGCATCAGTCGCGACAATACTTCGCAACGAGGAGGGGCTGCCCTGATCTACCTTCAAAGGGTCTCCTGCAAGCTTTCCCGAGGAGAACTTGAGAAGTTGCCTGTCGTTTGTCAAGGCCGGACTTATGCGCTCACTTGGCAGGACCGAACGTAAAGGGAGCCATGATTGATTGCCCTGCTCTAATCTCCCGATACTTTCAATGATTGGACGCTGTGACATATTGATCTCAACACTCGAAAACTAGTGAGTACCCCTCATTAAGAAATAGATGCCGTACGATTGGACTCTTTCGGACCTCGTCTAAAAGATCCTGCCCTAGACACGCCTCTTTTCCCCGCGACGCTTCTTGTGCGATAGACGCAGCAGGCAGGACTACGAAAGCAACTCACGCAGGAAATATTTGTCTGCTCTGTTGTTCGGTTCGTATGGTCGCGTTTTGTATCGTCTTTGCCCCCAAAGATAAGGCAACCGGAGGGAATCCCACATGCGTCTGGCCTTTGCGCCGTGCTAGTTGAAGAGAAATCACTCCGGAAAGCCACAGGGTGTGGTCGGTTGATTGTTTCGGCAATTCGACCTGCTGAGAGTCGCGAGCGCCTTCGGTCGAACCGGCCACGTAACGGGTAGATGCGGGGTGTGTCACGTCTGCATCGGGTAGCGCGCCAAGGTGACGCCCAGCAGCTGTATTCAGGCTCCACAATTTCGGAGATTTAACGAAGCGCTAAGCCAGTAAGGATTCAGATATCGAGGAGCACGATGTCGAAGGACGCGGCAAATTTATCGAGCGCTTCGATCGCCTGGCTTGCGCATCGAAGCGCTCGATATCATTGTCTTTTAGAGAAGCATACTCCTCAGCTCCGTTTGAGTCACACGTTCGTCGCCTGCGATCAGCCGGTGCCCTAGAAGATGATCTTCGCTCCGAATTGCAGCCGGCGCTGTTGAATACCGTCGGTTACGTTGTTGCCGGCAAAGGTGTCGCCGCCATCGGGGTTGAATGCTCGGCTCCCGAACGCCGTGACGCCATCCGAACTGGAGGCAGCAGCGTTGGCGTTGACGTTGGGTATTCCCAGCCACATGTGGTTAAACAGGTTGAAGGCCTCAAATTGCAGTTGGATCGTAAGACGCTCGGTGATCTTCGTGTTCTTAAACACAGCAAAGTTCACCGTGCTGATGGGCTGGCCGCGCGACGTGTCCCGGCCCAGGGGCGAGAACGGCGTGCCGAAGAACTGCTCTGCCGGAATGTTGTTGATGATGAAGTGTGCCTGGCTCAGCTGGATTGGGGCATTGCCGTTGTTTAAGCTTTCAAGTCCGCAGTCCGCTGCCGTTGCACTCGTGCACACACCCACCTGGTTGAATGGCGCCGAGGCACTACCTAAGAACGGCCGGCAAGCGTCGAATCCAGACGTCCCCGTAAAATTGGTGGGGTCGCACAATCCCTGCCCCGCAGACTGTAACACCGTCCACGGCTGGCCGCTGGAGTAGCGGTAGGTGCCGTTGATCTGCCAGCCCCCCATCAAGTGCCCGAGGAATCCAGCCTGGCCGTGGCGGAAGGGCACATCGTAAACCCACAGCACGTTAAAGAGGTTCGGGAAGTCATAGCTGCTATTGGCACGTTCCGCCTTGCTGATGTCAAACGGATTCTGGGCAAGATCGAAGACCGTCCCTAAGCCTGAGTTCGCCGAAAAAGCCTCCGAGGCGTTGTCAATGGTGTGGCTCCAGGTGTAGGAAGCCTCACCGGTAAAACCATGCCAGTTCTGCAGCCGGAACTGGGTCTGCAGACCATTGTAGAGGGCGTAGCCTGTGTTGGTGTATTGGACGACCTTGCTGAAATTGCAGTTCGCGTAAACTCCAATGAGGGCGTTTGGAGGACCCACCCCTCCCGCCCAACCAGGCGCAGTCTGGTCGGCGCACGGCGTTAGACCGGCGGGAATCACGTTGCCAAAACCGTTGACAATGAGGGGGCCGATGGCCGGGTTCCCATTGGCTTCCTGGAAATTGGCCACAGTGTGGTTCCCGACATAACGGGCTTCGGCCGCCATCTTGCCATTGATTTGGCGTTCGATACCCAGATTCCATTGCTGGGAATAAGGGTTGCGGAAATTATTGCCGAACTGGACTTCGCCCGCACCCCCCGGATTTCCTTTGGGTGCAAGCGGGAAAAGCGCGGAAGTGACGGTAGCGCCGTCGATCGGGGTGACATTCGGCAGACCTGCAGCACCGGTGTCAGCCGCGTTTGGAATAGTCGCGAGATTTGTAAAGGGCGCACTCCCTTGCACGTTAGTGGCAAGGTTGTAGTAGATGAAGTCATAGGCGATGCGGAAACCACCTCGAATCACCGTCTTGTTGTTGCCAAACAAACTCTCGAGCATGCGCGGCGTCCAGGCAAAACCGAGGACAGGTCCGAAATTGTGGTAATTGTTAGGAAGATTCGGAACCGTGGTGAGACTCAGAGGAAGACTCGTACTCCACAGCGGGTTGGGGCCGTTCTGCATAGCCACGCTCTCGTTGTGCAGCACGTTGGCGGCTTGCTGGTACCAGTCCCAGCGCAGGCCCAGATTGACCGTGAGATTGTCTTTCACTCTCCAGTCGTCCTGGTAGTACAAACCTATGTCGTTTTCCTTGAAGCGCAAGACCGATTGCCCATAAGCGACGGTGGTCGTGCCGTTATTCGGGGTATTCGCGAGGAAATTGCTGTAGTCCGTGTATTGGAAAGTCCCGTTCTGAGGGAACAGCCCATAGCTGGGCGAACGCTGCTTGTCGTACTCGCCACCCCACTTCATTACGTGGTGGCCGTGCACCATCGAGGCGTTATCCTGCACCTGGTAGTCATTGATAATGCGGCCCTGCGGGAAAAGGAAGCTCTGGCCCAGCGGCACATCACTGGTATTGGTAAAGCTGATCGACGGCGGGCACGCACCAGCGTTACTCAGAAGGCAGTTGCCGAACCCACCGCCATCGAAAGCGATAACGGACCGAGAGTAGCCGAATCGCACTTGGTTCAAGAACGACGGGCTAAAGGTGTGCGTGAGGTCGAGGCCGATTTGTTGCGTTTTACCCGGGACATTCACGATCTGCCCCGCCGCCCCCGCTCCCGGGCCGAAGAAATCCTCATTGAACGTCTCCGAGACCTGATAGAGGTAGCGAGTAAAGAAGCGATCCTTGCTGGTCAATTGGAAATCGACCCGCCCCGTGGCCTCTCTGTCATTAAAGGGCTGGGTTACGAAATTGGAGAGCGTGCCCATTTCGATTGGCGTGCAGCCATTCACACCAGCGGTCGTGCATGGCCCGACGGCGTCACCTTTATTGGTTACCAGCACATTCTGGATGCTGCCGAACACCGGCCTCCCTACATGGATTGTGGCTGGGCCAAACTCGGAAAACGCCGTGACGGCGGGATTGTTTGGAAATGCAGTCTGCAGCTGCTGAATCCCGTTCGCATCCGGCGTAAGCGCTGGACTTGTGGACAGCGGCACACCTGAAGTCCGGTTATGCTGCCAATTGGTAGACCCAAAGAACCATATCTTGTTCCGTTTGATCGGCCCGCCGATCGTACCGCCCCACTGATTCTGCACATACTGAGGAATAACGGGCGTTTGGCACCCTGTGCTGGCACTTACGCCGGGAGGGCAGAATCCCAGGATAGGATTCTTTTCCTGGTTCTGGAAAGAGTCAAACGTGTCACCTTGCCAAAATTCGTATCCCGTACCGTGAAAGGCGTTGCTTCCACCCTTGGTGACGTAATTGACGACACCGCCCATGTTGCGGCCGTACTCAGCGTCGAAGTTGGTCACTACCTGCAGCTCGGCGATTGCGTCCTGATTGCCAAAAAAGAAAGACGGGCCGCCGATGACGGTGTCGTTGTTGGCCTCGCCGTCCAGCTGATAGTTATTCGAACGTGACCGCTGACCGTTAATCGACAGCTCAGCGCCGTTGTTGTTCTCGAATCCGCCACTGCCCGAGCTAGCCACGCCGGGAGTAAAGAGCACGAACGAGTCATAGGTGTTGCCCAACGGAACATTGGCAACCTCTTTGGACTCGAATGTTTGCGAGATCTGGTCGGTGGTGCTTTCGACCAGCGGAGCAGTGCCTTCAACTTCGACGGTTACAGCCGAACCGCCGAGCTTGAGTTCGACAGCGCCAAGGGAAGTATCCTTACCCACTTCCACGCGGACATTCTCTGCCTTGTAGGTGGAGAATCCCTTCGCTTCCACCGTCACAGTGTACGTTCCGAGAGGCAGTGAGGGAATCTGAATAACTCCGGCTTTGGAACTAGTGGTTGAGAACACGCGGTTGGTCTCCACCTGGGTGGCGGTCACGCTGGCTCCCTCGACGACCGCACCCTGCGGATCCAGTGCGGTTCCTGAGATGGATCCAGTCACAATGCCTTGGCCAAAACTAACGGCGGCAGCCACGAGCAACATAACAATGACAAACAGTGCTTGTCCAATGTTGCGAAGTTTCGTCGTCATGAAAAAATCCTCCGAGTCAAACTCTTTGAACACACTGCGCCCAATCTTCTTGAGGAATTGCGGGAACCGGGACTCATCGCGCAGGCCCGCACAGAGGCCCGCCCACAAAGACGAGGTAGCAATTTACAAACCACCCGGTAGTAGATAGTTTTCAGGGGTTTACGTAAGTCAGTTGCTATGTCTTTATGAAGTGGCAGATAGGTGGAGCATGTACTCGCCACACATTCCTTGGATACCGAACTGTCTGCTTGTAAGACTGCCCCGCAGGATTGTTGAAATGCACCAAACAGAAGGTCGATCTTCAGAAATTCCGCATTTCTGGAGATTCTGGAAGACGGCTTGGATGGCGGGCGTGCCGGGAGCTCCGCAAACAGCGCAGAGGAGAGTTAGTCCGCGAGGAAAGTATCGATTCCGAGCCAGAACTCAGCCAGTGCCCTGAGGTTCTTCTTGTAAGTGCGAGTGACTGTGTATTCCTCGCCGCTCCTGATGCGCAGCCCGTAATCCCCGGTTGGAAGAGGACGGATTTCTTCCACAAATGAAGCGTTCACCAGCACGGAACGATGGATCCGAATAAACCCATACGGCTCCAGCTTACCGGCCACATCCGAAACGGATTCCCTCAGGAGATAAGAGCCGGACTCCTTCTTGAGCAGCACATAGTTGCCCTCTGCATGGACAGAGACTACTTCACCGGGGTCCATAAAGAGTATTCTGCCTTTGGCCTTGATCGCAATCTTACGAGACTGCGGTGGCGTGGCTCCCCGGAGCATTGGCAGAGCGTCGAACAACTTCATCGTTCGCCGGCTGGCGGTTCTCTGGGCGGCTCGGTTCAGAGCCTCGCCGAGCCTCTCGGCCGAGAAGGGCTTGAGCACGTAATCGATCGCTTGTTTTTCGAAGGCGGGTATGGCGTATTCCTCGTGCGCGGTTACAAAGATGATGGCAGAAACCGAGGGTTCGTGCTGCTGGAGCCGATCCAGTAATGCGATACCGGACATCTCGGGCATGTTGATGTCCAGCAGCAACACGTCGTATGAGGTCTTTGCGAGCTTGTCGAGGGCCTCAAACGCGTCACTGGCTGTATCAAAGCCTTCAATGTCTACTCTGGCGCGCAATATATTGACCAGGGCAGCTTGTGCCAAAGGCTCGTCATCGATGATCAATGCCCGCATGATCTCGCACCTCCCTTTTCGACCCGATCCGGTTCCACTCGTGGTTGTCCATGCCTCAAAGAGCAGGCAGGACCAGCGTGGCTACCGCATTTCCATCAGGCTCAAAGGCAAACGAAAAAGACGCTTCTTTCGAATACAGATGCTGCAAGCGGGCCTCCGTGTTGCGTAGTCCGACCCCCGTTCCCGAAAAACCTTTGCTGCTGACACTGTTTCGCACCCGGAGTTCGAAAATTTCGTTCTTGCGGGTGGACGCTATCTCAATCCACCCCAGTTCCCGCGAGGTTCCTATCCCGTGGCGGATCGCGTTCTCGACGAGAGGCTGAAGCACCAACTGCGGGACCAGGAGCGCTAGAGTGTCCGGACTTATCTGCAGATTGGTCGTGAGCCTTGTCCCGAGCCTCATCTTTTCCAGGTCGAGGTATTCTTCAACAAATTTCAGCTCTTCGCGAAGCGGAATCAGGTCGGAGTCGGTTTGCTGAAACGCAGTCCGCAGCAGATTGGAAAGCTTAACGATCATTGCTCGGGCGCGCGCGGGATCGCTATCAACGAGGGTGGAGATGCCATGCAAAGTGTTGAAGAGAAAATGCGGATGAATCTGCATCTTCAATGCTTGCAATTCGCTAATCGCCAGAGCCCTCTGGAATTCGGACGCCTCCAGGGCCTGGCTGCGGGCACGTTGGAAATATTCATATGCATGGGCGGCCACGACGATTGCGATGTATATGAAGATCTCGTCAGCAAATCCGTTGCGAACCATCTCGAGCCAGGAATGAATGAAGCGCGAAAGGTATTTCTGCTGCACGTCGGAGTGTGGAATTAGGATCGACTGTATTCCCGTGAGGAGCAGTACAAACGGCACCGCTCCCAGGCCCCAAAGCAGGACATAGCGAATACACTTCCTTGAAAAGCTGAGATACTTCCCAACCAGATAAAAAATAGGAGGCGTCCACAGGGCTAAGGTAAAGGCGTGAGCGCCGGCCTTCACCACTAGATCCAGGAACGAGGGCCAGAGATTTCGTGGATTGAGAACTCCATATTGCCAGCCCATCAGCAACGAAATCCCAAACCAGAAGCTGATCGACATCACGTAGGCGCGGGCGATTCCGTGGAGATGAGTCGACTTCATGGTATCGATTCTACTCATGGAGAGGACGGCAGAAGTGATTGGCGGCGAGAGGAATCTGGTGCGCCCGGGAGATTCGAACTCCCGACCTATTGCTCCGGAGGACTTGCCGCACGAAGAATCAACGACTTAGACAGAGAGTGATGAATTGCGACCAATTGCTACAAAAGTCTTGTCCAGCAAGGCTTTCCAGTGAGGCGTGGACGCACGGTAGTACTCTGTAGGGTTTGGTGGTGGTCACAAAATTGGGCACAAGACTATGGGTTCTCCTTTGAAAGGTTCCACTTCTCAAACAGGTGTTTTCCACAATGGAAACAGTTGCCGAGGCCTTCTAGCGCAACCCCAAGGAGTGTTACACGTCCGAGGCGTAGGATGGCCTTATCACCGAGATGATCCGCCATATAATTCGGGAGTTCCTTGCCCATCCGGCAGAGCTTCTCACGTTCCGGACGTTGTCCAGGCTAGTTGCGTCGGACGCCGATGTTTTGCACGCCATAGCCGAACAGCGGCTTGACCTTTTGATGTTTGCTGCCTCCAGTGACCAGTTTGTGAAGCTCTTCCCTGACGCCGCCGAAAGAATCGCTAGCGACGGTGTTGAGCAGGCGATTGCTGAAGTCAGGGCAATGCCCTCGGAGCGGGACGCGAGGCGTGATCGTCCCTCTTGTGACTCTTCTGACGAGGAGATCCTTGTGGACGTGCAGCGGGCTTTCATTCCGTCATGAGTCCCTGACCAGGAGATGCTGCTGGAGGGCGATCTGCCGAGTCCGCGCCCTGAACCCACAAGCGATCGACGAGGATGGATGGCGGGAGGTTTGTAGATCCGCGGGCACCTTCATGGCCGGCAGAACCCTCGCGGCGTCTAGGGACAACCGCTTCTATGTGTCAATGAGGCCGTCTCGCAGAGTATACGCCCCTGCGTACTCCAACGCTTGAGATAGGTCAGTACTTCGCCGTTGTAGAGCGTGCGGCGGTCGAAATTCGGCGATCCAAGAACACCTAGCTCTTGCGGCAGGCGCTTGGGCATGATAAATAAAAGCCTCCCAGTCAGGGGTGAATATCCCCATGCCCACGAGTCTAGAATCCGCGCTCCGTGTGCTCTATGAGGAGATCGCCGAGTTTCGTTTTGATTATCCGTTGACGACTGTGCCGGAGGCCGGTTCGAAGGAGTCACTCCATTATTACTTGTACAAGTACAATGAAACGCCTCCGTACCGGAGCGCAATGCGGCTCGATTCGAATGGCGTTGCTCAGGAGTGGGGCCGAGTCACCGGAGTAGTCTATAGACCGGCTGTCGTTGCGATGCGTGGGATTGCCAACCTAGGTCACTACCTGCGGAGCGGGAATCAGGCGCAGCTCAACTTCTTCCTGAATCAGATCAATTGGCTCGAGCAACACGCGGTCACTCGCGCGGACGGAGCCGTTGTGTGGCCCCATGATTTCGACCTCCAGGAGGGCCCTATTCTATTGAGACCGCCTTGGGTCTCCGCGAACGTGCAGGGGTTTGTCATCAGTGCTCTGGTTCGCGGTTGGCGAATCACACGTCGGCCTCGTCTTCTTGAACTTCTGAAAGGGGCGGCGCGTGTGTTTGAACTCGATTGCGAGAGTAATGGCGTGCGAGTTCAAGCCGAAGGACATGTCGTATACACTGAGGCTCCTGGTCTTTCCGCTCCGGGAATCATGGACGGGTTTATGAGGTCCCTGGTCGGTCTATATGACCTTCATGTGGAGACCGGCGACCCAAAGATCTACGAGTTGTTTATGCAGGGAGTGGAAGGATTGAGGTATTTTCTTCCCCGATGGGATTATCGGAACAAGTGGAGCGTGTACTCTAACCGCGACTATTTGTGCCCGCCGGCGTACCATTCCCTCAATCGCATGCTGCTGACTGTGTTGGCGCGTCTTACGGGCGACTCGTGCTTTGCGGAGTACGCCGAAGCATGGAATCCTGAACGCTTATCGGCATTGGACCGCGCAGAGATATATCTTGCATTCCTTTTGACGAAGAATGCTAGCCGTCTGAAGTACCGAACATGGAATCAGAAGGCGACATTGAGTTCGACTCAGCTTGAAAACTGTACGGTGACTGGGCCCACGTCGATCGCGCCAGAAAATAGTTCGGTGAATTGTTGACCGCGGTCGCCCAGTCCTCAATGATCTATAAAAGGATTTGTCAAGAACATTTTTTTCCCTTCGCCGGAAGCGCGGGTTTGGTTCGCGACATCCAGCCCCCTCTCACCATGGAAGACGCTTGCGTGGTGTCCTGCACCTGGGTTGTTCCATCGCAGTAGCTGCATCTTCTTCAGTAGCGACGACGCCGATCAGTTTCGAAACGCATCAAGCCGTACGGTTGTATGGTGGCAACCATGGATCTATCTGAGGCTCGTGGCCTAGTGCTTTTTCGGGTTGTCCGAAGGGGCATAGGGATTTCACGGAGGCTAAGTGTCACTGACACTTGTGCGCCTACAGGCGTTAAGGATGCTCACCCTCGAACCCGAGCGTCTCCAGAACCAACCGACCACCACCAGAGAAAGAATCAGGCGGCGATAGAAAAGGCTCTTCACCCAAGACGCTCAAGCGGCTTGTACTTTTAGTTTCTCAGCGTCGAAGTTTTCTCCCTTCTTCCACAGAGTCAACGTAATGGCTGCAATCTTGCGCGCCAAGGTGAGACGCGCCATGGTCGGCTGGATGCCTTTGGCCAGCGATCGCTGGTAGAAATCTTGGAACGGTCCGGGCTGCACACTCGCCCGGGTGGCGGCAGCTTTGAACAGACCTTTTAGGTCATGGTTGTGATCTTTGTTCAAACCGCGAATGAATACCTGCTTTTTGCGACGTCGCACCTGGCCTTCGACGTAGTGGTATTCCCCGCTGTCGCGGGTTTCCAACCCCAGACCGCTATAGGCCCAGAGTTGTCGCTTGGTGCGAAACCGATGCGGGGTCTGGATCAGAGCCACCGCCAAAGCGGAGCGAATCGGACCCAGCGAGGGGATCTGCCTCAGTTTGGCAGTGATGGTATGCTTGCGGCTCTCCGCCAACAGTTCACGCCGGGCTTGCTGGCGCAAAAGCTGCAGCATATCCAGTTGCTGATAGAGTTGCTCGGCGCGGTGACGGGAGCCAGCCTCGGGGATTTTCCCCAGCCACTCGCCGCGATGGCGGGTATAGTAAACGTCCCGGCCGGCACAGGGAATCGCCCAGCTGCGATAGATTGCTTTCAACCGACTCATCACCCGGGAAACATCTTTGACGATCGTCAGATAACTGCGGGCGAGTTCCCGCAGCATGCGTACCCCGCTCTCGCCGTGGTAGACCGACACGAGATCATTGAGCCGCAACAGGTCGGCAAGTTTGCGGGCATCGATCTTGTCGCTTTTTGCCATGTTTGAGCAGCGCGTTCTTACGCGGGTTGCACACTACTAAGTGGGCAACATGCGGCTTAAGCAGATCGTAGAGCCAAGCCGCCCAGGTGCCTTCTTCGAAGGTCACGGACAAAGTTCCACGCAGCCCCGCCAAGAACTCCAGAAGAGTTGTGGCTTTGGTTTCCAGGATGGATTCCATCACAACCTTGCCCTTGGAATCCATTACTGCTACGCAGATAGTTGCTTGATGAACGTCGAGCCCAATATACTTTTCACCGATCATTGAGGGTGCTCCTTTCGTAGGTGGTCATACGCGATGATGACAACCTACCCCAAGAGGGGCGCCCTTTTATAATGCGATTT
>JBAUXO010000156.1:0-20939 GCA_049584315.1 Candidatus Sulfotelmatobacter sp.
GGAAGCTGTAGCTGTGGCATCTCGCCGTCAGTTTCTCTCCCCACTGCCCTCTGCCACAACCCCTTTCTTGGCTCATCCTATTTTCTTGCTCTACCCTCAATATCGCCCCGAGATCAGGAGTCCTGACATTTCAGTGATCGACAACATCGTGAAAAATAACTCGGGCGGCGGCATCAACATGGACGGGGTGCAGCACATTTTGGTCAGGAACTCGGACCCAAACACAGGTAGCTTCGGAAACGGGTATTCGGGCATTGAGATTGGCCACTCAAGCTCCACGTTCAGGACTACCGAATGGATTACCGTCGATTCTGCAATCACCACCGGAAACGGTCAGTACGGCATCTGGAGCGATACCAGCAACACGACTCCGACCCAGCCGGTAGATCACTTGACGATCGAGAATAGTTGCCTGAGCGATAACATACTCGGTTCAACCTACCTTGTAAATCTCGGGTCCAATGTCACGATTAAAAACAACCAAGTATCGGGATGCGGGCCGAAGTGACCCGGTGGCCCTCGGCCAGGCGCTGTAACCTTGGCTGGAAGCTCTACATGAATACAGCCTCAGCCCTAATTCTTCTAACCTCGGAAACGCGGCGTGACAGCTTCCCCACCATCCCCAGTCTGCGTATTCGGCGAAGTCGATCAGGGCTCCGGCGTGATGCCGATCAGCATTCCGGTTGATTCCGATCAGGTGATCGGAGCTGAGCGACGCCGGCAAAGCGATTGTGTAGGAAGTTTAGCAACTTGTCTTTGACTTCGGCTCATTGGGGGTACCGTTGTACTGCGACCAAGGAATTTTCGCACTTCTTTGCCATCGGTTCCTCTAAACCCGATGGTCCAGTAATTGCCGGTCTCGTCGTGCGGGAGGTATACTGCGCGTACAGCCAGCGAACCAGGCTAGACGATAGTAACTGAGCAGTTTAATGCGATCGGTGCGCTTGGTACGACCCGATGAAGAAGATGGTGACCCCGCGAGGCTTCTCCTCCGCCTCTGGTGGCTGCCCGCTCAGATCTCCAGCAACTCCGGAAAACTTCGTGGCAGAAGCTTAAATTATCGAGATCTACTTGTCGGATTGATCAAGCCGGTGGTTTTGGGGTTCACTATTGTCACAATCGGCTGCTCTGGCGGAATTGTCGGGCCTGGTGGCGCTAGCCACTTATTGACCGTGACAGTAACTGGGGGGAGTGGCTTCGACTCGGTCTCGTCCAGTCCCAGCGGGATCTCCTGCCCTTCGACTTGCTCGGCGAGTTATAACTCGGGGGCAGTCGTTACCCTGACCGAAACTACGGCAGGGAGCGATACTTTCTCCGGCTGGTCGGGCGGGGGCTGTTTGGGAGCGGCCACTACCTGCTCGGTCACCATGAGTGCGGCGGAATCGGTAAAGGCGACGTTCCATTCTAGTAGTGGCACTAGTGGCACATTCTCCTTAGTGCAGTCGGCATTCTCGGGCAACGCTAGTGGATGCAATGAGACGCTGACTTGCACTTTGTCAATGACTCAGTCAGGGGATACGCCTTTATCACAGCCGGTAGGTGCAAACCATCTACTGATCCTGATTATCAATGGCGAGGGGACCAACAGCTTTCCGGTAGCCGGGACGCCACGCTGCAACTCCCCGGGATGCGGGACATGGGTTCACCTTTCAGGGGGGAACACAGTTTCCGCGAGCGGCACGGGAACAACCAACGGAAATTACTGTCAGGTTGAGGACCTGAATTCCGCTGGGCACCATTTCATGTCTGATTGCTGGGCGGTGTATCAGACGACCAGCGGATCGACGTCTCTCTCTGTCACATTCATCGATTCCGCCGGGGCCTCCGACATCCCCAACATGGATCTGTTTTTGTCCGAGTGGTCCTGCTCGACCTCCTGCTCGCCTTCGCTTGATACGCAGGCGGCCTTAGTCTACCCCGGCAATGGCGCTGCCGCTGGGTGTACCTCCTGCGATGGGCCGTCTTTAACTTTGACTGGAATTAATGACGTAGTGATGCAGGATTTCGTCTTTGAAGAGGACTGTAATACCGGATGCGCCGTTACGAATTACATTCTGCAGTCGTTGGACACCAGCTCACAAAACGCCACAGCCTACGGCGAGAATTTAACTTCGGCACCGATCGCCGTGTGGCCACAAACGCCGAAAGGCGGCGGAATCTCGATGGCCTTCGCGATTGCTTACTGATATGCGCAAACTTACGAGTTCGAGTGATTGTGCATCGCGGCGTGATTATACGCGCCCGTTTTGACAGACGCGAATGGTTAAGAACCGCACGCCATTCTAGCCACGTAGCCCTTCCCAAGCTACAGTTGACCTCGCGAACGCGGTGCCACTGGACTTCTGCTCCGAAGAATTTGTTTCGTGAAAAGGACTGACTCGCCCCGAATGGTTCGCGGTACCAGACTTGCCCCAAGATGCGTGGGAAAACACGCCAGAGGGAAAGCGGGCGATTGCCGACACGAAAAGGCAATGCAGTGGCAGCGCGACTGGGAGCGTACGAGGAGGCAATGATATGAAAGATTCCGATGCGTTTGAACAGCAAATCCGGCGCATATATGAATTGATCGCTGCAGGTCAGCGGTTCAAGTCCGCTCGTCGGTTCCATCCTTTCAAATACTTACAAGCCACTTCATTGCACCCTCAATTCATTGTGACGTGATCCTCCGCGCCATCGCCTCTGTCGATCAGCTGGTATCCATTCTCAGCCTCGAGTTGGGAAACCGGATTGCTGAGAAACTCGCGTTAGGGACCATCAAATCGTTCGCCACAGCGCAGAATGCGAAAGGGTTGCGGTAGGCGTCGACAGGTATTGGCAAACGCATCTGGAGTCGCCGTGTTGAACTCAAACATATCGAAATGGCAGGGGATAACGAGGTTTGCGCCGATGTCGTGCGCCAACTGTGCGGCTTCCGGTCCCGAAAGATTGCCCGGGACGCGTCGTTCTGGAGCCCGGCCGTTGATGGGAAGAATCGCGACGTCGACTGCGAAGGGACGCAGTTTCTCCGCCATCCCGTCGTATCGCAGCGTGTCGCCACTGTGGTAGAGATTCCAGTCGCCGAATCGCAAAACATAGCCCAGAGCTTTCACGTGTCCGTGCTCTTCGCGCTCCACGGTTTCGTGCGCGGAGGCGACGCCGTGGAATCGAATCCCTGAGAGTTCGATCGAACTCTCATCATCGAGCCCAATCGGCGACGGGGGGTCGATCTTCAGACGGTCCGCAACGAACGCGCGGTTGGCTTCCGGGATCACGAGCCGGAGCGATGGATTTCGCGCCAGGATCGGGCCCAGGGTTTCAGCGTCAAGATGATCGGTGTGGTTATGCGACGAAGTCGCGATATCGACGAACGACAACTGCGCCGGATCAATCACTAGTTCGGTCATCCGTACATGCGGCTTGTCGGTCTGGCTGTATTTCCGTGTGAGCGAGTCTGAGAGGTAAGGATCGAGCAGGACATGAACGCCCTGCCATTGCAGCAGGAATCCGCTTTGTCCCAGCCACCACAGCCGGAAGCCGCGGTCATTCTCTTCTCCTGCGCGAATGTCAGCGAGCAGCGCGGCGTGGGACTGCACCGGTCGAATCACGCGAATCCCAGTTCTTTCCGGACGATGGCCACGCCCTGGACCATATTGACGAGTTTCTGCCGGGCCGCCCAGCGGGCGGTCTGACTAAGTCCGCAGTCGGGCGCGAAAGAAAGCTGGCCGGCAGGAGCGTGCTTGAGGCAACGACGCACACGCTCAGCTACGTCGAGTGCACTTTCGATGTAATAGTTTTTCACGTCGATGATTCCGATCGCTACGTCGATGCCCCGCTTCGCGATTTCTCCGATCAGTTCGATTTCGGCGAATTCGCGGCTTGCCATCTCGAGATGGATTTCGTCCACGGGCAATTCAAAGAATGCCGGGAACAACGGCGCGTAGCGGCGTGGGGCGACCGCGCGTGCCTTGTAATTGCCGAAACACAAATGCGCGGAGAGACGGCATCGGCCGACGATGGGTTTGACGGTTTCGGCAAAGACCCTTACGAAGCGGTACGGATCCTCGCGATATCCGTAGCAGCTCATGGAGGGCTCGTCCAGGGTAATCTCTTGGCATCCAGCTTCCACCAGTTGCTCGAGCTCGGCGCGGACGATTGGGACCAATGCGTCGGTGACCTCCCAGCGGCTAGGGTAGGCCCCGCCGGGCTCGATGCGGCCGCTGAGCGTGTAGGGTCCGGGAACGCTGGCCTTGAGAACAGGTCCTCGGGGCGGGGCGATCTTCCGCAAGAGCTTGAATTCGGCGACAGCGCCCAGGCCATACTTGGAGACAATCGTTCCGGTGACGGGATATTTTCCCCGCTGATCGTGCGCCGGCGGGCCGAAACGGCGCGGGGAAAATGGTGTCGCACGAATGCCCTCCAGCCGCCCGTAGAAAGACAAGTTAAAGTCGTAGCGGCTTTGCTCTCCATCGGTGATTACGTCCAAGCCAGCAGCGAGCTGATCGTGGACGGCGGCGATGACTGCATCCGTCCGCATCTCTTCAATATCAGCCTCGCGGAATTCGTCCAGATGCGCTGAGGCAAACTCAAGCCATCCCGGAAACGGGTAGCTGCCGATCACGGTCGTTCTCAGAGAGCGGCGTTCCTTGGCCGCGCGACGCTCGTCAATGGCGGCGTCGGCTGTGGATTCCGTCGGTTTTATAACTGAAGTCATGCGCTTACCGTCCATCCTCCGTCCGCAGTAATGACCTGCCCGGTGATGGGGCTCGATTCCTTTCTCAAAAGAAAGCATGCGATCTTTGCAACGTCTTCTGCTGCGATCAGACCGTGGGTCAGAGGCTGCTTGCGTTCGATAAATTCCATGACGGTGGCGTCGTCCTGTGCGCGTTTGCTCATGGGCGTCAGCACCAGTCCAGGCGCGATAACGTTGATCCGGATGCCGGCGGGCGCATAGTACGCGGCAGCAGAAACCGTCATCGCATCAATCGCTCCTTTGCTTGCGGCATAGCCTGCGGTGGCGAAGTGTTCCGGCTGTGGGTGCTGCGCCAGAACACTCCCGCAGTTAAGAATCACGCCCTTCTGCGAATGCCGCGTCCAGGTGCGCAGCACTTCCCGGCACATCAAGAAGGTTCCCTTGGCGTTTACTTTCATTACCATGTCCCACGCGGCAGTCGAGCATTCGTGGACCGGGCCATCGCCCAGCAAACGTGCGCTGATTCCGGCCACATTGAAAAGCGCATCGATTTTTCCGAATCGTTCGAGGCAGGCCGCAACACTTTGGCGCACACCTTCCTCGTCCCGTACATCCGCTGCATTGAAACCCGCCCGTGGCAATTCCGCTGCCAGTGCGCGGCACTCTTCTTCTTTCACGCCGACGATGAACACACTGTCCTGCGCGCCCCATAATCGAGCGGTTGCCGCCGCAATCCCCGACGACCCAGTCACCACAAGGACTTCGCTCACTTGGCCTCTATTCAAAAAGATGTTTGAGGCTCTTGCGATAGGCCTCGTAGAACGCTTCCAGTTGCTCTGCAGCGCTGGCATTTCCCACGAATTGGTGGCTGGGCAACAACACCGGCTTAACGCCTCGCGCCAGCAGCGCCTCGGCAGTGGCGCAGCGAATCATATTGATGATGGTGGCGCATGTAATCGTGGAAACCGGCCCGGTACGCCATTCCAAACCCTCCAGCTCGACGATGCAGTCGCCTGGCGGGCACTGGTTATCGATGATCAAATCGGCGCAGTCGATGAGCTTCTTTCCCGAGGAATGAGCCGGCTTCGCCTGTTCGCAATGCGCCCTGGATACGATGGCGATCACCTGCAGCCCTCGCCGTTGCGCTCCGGCCGCCATCTCGACGACCACGGGGCGGATCCCGCTGGTAGAAATCACGATGAAGGCGTCCTGCGGTCCAAAGTGAAAGCTCTGCAGAATTTTTTCTGCGTACCCCTCATAATTTTCCAAGTAGAGCGGAGCACGCAGGCCGTTCGTGCCGATAATCGACGCGTGGTTCGAAAGCGCCAGCTCGACCAGAGCAACGAAACCGGCATAGCAACCCTGCCGGGGAGTCATTTCTTCACACATCATCCGGGAGTGGCCGTTGCCAAAAAGAAAAACCAGGCCACCGTGCGAGATCCTCTCCGCGCACAGATCGGCTGCTTTCTGAATTACCTCGGCTTGGGTGCGTCGCAGCTTCTCCAGCAGAACTATCGCCTGATCGAAGAATGCGAGGCCAGCCTGCTTCGAGCCCACGGCGTGATCGAAAACCTTGTCTGGCACGGACGGGTCGACTCCTGGTTGCTTCGCAACCGCTTGCTGAGGATCGAGGTGAGTATAATTCAGAACGATTGTGAGCGAAACTCGATCACTACAAGCCGAAGCGGTAGCAATCGGTGTCGATATCGGCGCCACAACGATGAAGGCGGCCTTGGTGGGATTAGGCGGAAACATCCTGGCGAGCTTTCGCGCGGACTCGCCACGCACCATCTCGTCATTACAAGATTTTGTCCGCTCTGTGCGCCAGCAGGCGACTGTTCCAGTGCTGGGGATTGGGATCGGCTGCAAGGGAGTCATCGATGCCGCCACCACGCGCGTGAATCGCTTACCTGGCGATTTGAATTTCCTAGAAGGGGGCATGCTGCGGGAACTGGTCAACGTGGATGGCCTGCCAGTTTCCGCAGACAATGACGCGCGCACCGCCCTGATCGGCGAAGTGCTTTGGGGTGCTGCTCGCGGGCGGCGAAATGTGGTTTTGCTCACCCTGGGCACAGGCGTGGGAGCAGCGGCCCTAGTCGACGGTGTGATCGTGCGCGG
Source organism: Candidatus Sulfotelmatobacter sp. (assembly GCA_049584315.1). Lineage (GTDB taxonomy): Bacteria > Acidobacteriota > Terriglobia > Terriglobales > Acidobacteriaceae > Sulfotelmatobacter. The sequence continues at coordinate 6,788 of JBAUXO010000156.1, forward strand.
CACTTCCGGAGCAGCTTGTCACCTGGGACACGTAACTCTCGACATTCGCGGCGGGCTCTGCATTTGCGGGAATTACGGATGTCTGGAAACTTGCTTTTCTTCCCGCGCCATCGAGTCCTCTTATTTTGCACATATCCATCGCGCGTCCCCGACCCGTTTATCCGTCGACGGTGCCGGCCGAACTCCCAGCACCGAAGCTATCTTTCAGGCAGCAGAGGAGGGTGACCCCAGTGCACGCCGCGTGCTGGACCTCGCTTTCCAGTGTCTCACCGCCGCTCTGGTAAGCTTTCTCCACATATTCGATCCCGAACTGCTCATCTTGGGCGGCAACATCTCTGCAGCCGGACCGCAACTGGTCGCCCGGGTGCATGAAGAGGTCGCGCGCCGGACCAGTGTTTTGCTGGGAAGGAAGGTACCGATCGTTTTTCAAAGTACAGGCGGATACGGTGGAGTTGCCGGCGCGGCGGGGTTGGTCTTCCTGCAACAGCGATTGCTGACAATGTAAGACCGCATCCGTCACTTCGACAGGAGGCATGCGACTGCCGAGATGAACCCGACCGACACGCAGGAGTCCGTTCGTGCACTGGATGGGTCGCCGCAAGGGTCGGCACGCTTCCTCTATCTGCCCGCTGCAGTCGCGGCGATTGGCGGGTTGTTGTTCGGCTTCGATACGGCCGTCATTAATGGTGCCATCGTATTCTTGAAGCGGCAGTTTGCGCTCACCGATTCACAAACTGAGTTCGGCGCCAGCAGCCTGCTTCTGGGATGCGTCTTCGGCGCGAGCCTGGCAGCCTTCACCAGCGATCGCTTTGGTCGGAAGAAGTCACTGCTGGCGGCAGCGGCGCTGTTTACGGTTTCGTCGATTGCAGCGGCGCTTCCCCGCAACGTCACAGAGTTCGTGCTCGCACGATTGATGGGCGGCCTTGCCATCGGACTTGCGTCCACTCTTTCTCCACTCTATATCGCCGAGATTTCTCCGCCCCGCATCCGTGGATTGCTGGTAAGTGTCAACCAACTGGCGATCGTAACGGGCATTCTGCTCTCCTATAGCGTGAATTACGCTCTCACCGGAGCCGGCCCAGCGAACTGGCGATGGATGTTCGCTTCGGCTGCGGTGCCATCGGCGTTTTTCCTGCTGGCGTTACTCTTTGTTCCTGAAAGCCCGCGGTGGCTGGTGCAAAAGCGGCGCGAGACTGAGGCCGAGCGCATCCTCTCCCGTATCAAGGGCCGGGAAGCGGCACACGCGGAAATCCTTGCCATCCATTTGGCTGTCGCCGAGGAAAGCGGCAACGTGCTCGATCCTGCGTTTCGAAAACCGCTGATAGTCGCCGTGCTGATCGCGCTCTTCAGCCAGTTCACTGGTATCAACACCATCATTTATTACGGCTCCCTGGTTTTCCTGGAGCATGTGCCCAAGCAGACCGCTAGCACAGCGCTGTGGGCCAACGTCATGATCGGGGTCATCAACTTTGTGGCCACAGTCCTCGGGATGTACCTGATCGACCGTGTTGGCAGGAAGGCCTTGATGATGTCGGCGTTCGCCGGTATGGCGGTTTCCCTGGTCGGAGTGGCTGGGGCGATTCGCCTGCAAGCTCCGGCCCTAGCAGTGTTGATTCTGGTCTTGGCTTACGTTGCCTGCTTCGCCGTCGGCATCGGCACGGGAACGTGGGTGTTGATGTCAGAAATCTGCCCGACCCGAGTTCGTGGCCGCGCCATGTCGATCGCCACCCTCTTTCTCTGGTGTGGGACGCTGCTCGTTACCCTAACATTTCTGTCATTGGTGCGAGCACTGACGGCGCCGGGTGCTTTCCTGCTATATGCCGTCATCTGTATTGCGGCCTTCCTGTTCGTCAAGATGGCGGTTCCAGAGACCAAGGGACGAAGCCTGGAGGAAATCGAGACTTGGTGGTTGGCTGGCGGTGCAGCCTCAAAAAGGAATGATTTAGCCGTTCACAGTGATTCACGAAATTTCCCAGCGTAGCGGCGTAGCGGAACTACTCTCGCCAGCGAACTGGATGACTTGTGTGGACTTCGGCAACCGTTCAACAGAACCATTGATCTTGATCTGCCGCATTCGTGCCACTTCCGAGCCGGGAAGTCTGAGCTCAATTTCCCAGCGTCCAGCGCTGGCAGGTGCATACCAACCGCTGTAGCCAGCCTTGGATTTGTTGAATCCCAGGAGTGGAGAAGTGAACTCATACTCCGCCAGCGGAAGATCCACTTTGAAGCGAACCCCGCTTTCATGAAACTCGAGTCCCAACAGTTTGGCTGCGCTGTACAGCGGCCACGCGTGCGGATGCATATTCATGACCGGGAAGTCTGTCCAATTAAAACCCCAATCCGCCTGCGTCTTGTAATCGGGCGATGAAGGCTCCGCGAACATGGTCTGGCCCGGATATCTCGACAGCACGGAGTTGTAAGTGTCGGGACCGCTCCAGATGCCGTACCAGATTCCCGGATAAGCCTCTGCATGCATCGCCAGAGAGTTCTTTTTCCACTCGTCCCAAGCCTGAGCGCCATCTGTCAGCGCCAGTGCCCAGATCAGCGTCCCGTTGATGGAAGGCCAGATTCCTCCATTGGTCAGGGTTCCTACCGGAGTTCTCATCGTGGGATCGCCTGGGTTCTGCAGGAGTGCACCAATCGGTGAGGGTTTCCGTACAAATTCGTCAAGCGCGGAGACCAGGATCTTCTGCTGCTCGGGTGTGGCCGCATCCCCAATGATCGCCCATGGCTGCGGCTCCAGCCAGACGTGGTCTTCGCCAATCCACCCGATGTGAGGACCCAGCCACGCGCGGCGGAACCATCGTCCCGCCCAATATTCCCGAACCGCCAGCCTTTGGCCTTCGGCCCTCCCGCGTGCCTGTTCCGCCGTCTTCGCATCTCCGACATAAGCCAGCAACCGCGCATAGTGTTCGAGAACATAGCAAGCCATAGCAGCATTCAGAACGCTTTCGCCTTGGCGGCGCACCTCTTCCGCCAGCGCTCGTGGAACGTGGCCAACCACCACGTCATCGTTCCAGTCTCCGTTCGAGAGCCGCATTATCCCGTGCTCTCCCACGCCTAGACCTTCCACCAGATGCACGAAAGAGCGCCCCAGGAGTTCGCGAATCGTCGGGTCCGCGGGACCTGCTTCCTGACGGGGGTAAGCGGGAATCCTCTGCCCAAGAAATCCCTTGTCACGCGTGGCCAACACATATTCGCTCACCAACCACAGCAGCCACATATCTTGGTCACTTGGGCGGAAGATAACCGGCATGGGGACGCCGCTTCCCACAATGCCATAAGGAATGGATCCGTCCGGCTGAATTTCTTTGAGCGTGTAGCGAATGATTCCCCGAACAATTTTCGGCTCACTGAAGATGAAAGGCAGGGCGTGTTGCAGCGGATCGCGCGCCGCCCCCTGGAACCCCATGATGTACTGATAAACGTGTCCCTGAGAGAGAATGTGCTCGCGAAAGAAGCTGTCGTAGGTCAGGTTGCTGCGCAGGTAGTAATTGTGCCACGACGTTTCTCTCTCGACCCAGGGCTCACCCGGCACACTCAATCGGACCCCATCTGCTTTCCAGGCTGCGCTGGAATTTGCCCACAACTGTTTGGGCTCACCCGAATATTTTGCGGTGAGCTCATTCACCTCGAATCCCTGAGGCATATACCCATATAGAAAACAAAGCGTCCGGCTTTCCTTCGGACGCAGTGGAAAACGACGCTCAATCAAGAACGCGCTCTCCGGACCAATGCTGCTTAAATCACCGTTCAGCTTAGCGTGCAGTCCGGAGGGATGATCGACGCCGCCGCTGCCGAAGAAAGCCGACGCGTCGGTGGCAAACCCATCCATGGGCGCGTCGAGCGAGACTAGGAACGTGGACGGGGGCGTGAGATCCTCCATTGTCGCTCCTGGCGCGAGATCCCGTACCGGGGGGCCAAAAAAACCGGAGGGATCCTTCTCCAGCGAAGCTTCAACCTTCTCCCACGCCTGATTGTCTTCCAGTGTAAGTCCCAGGAATCCCTGAGTTTCGATGAGACCGGCATCCTTCGGCATTGCCCGGAATTCGTGCGCAAAGCGGCCGCCAAACTGGCGCCGCAACTCCGCCGCCTTCGGTTCGTTTTCCTCCCCAGCCTGCATCCACAAACGATAGGAGAACTGATAATTGTGACATCCCCAATACTCGATCCACCGGAGATCCGCGCTAACAACCCCGTGATTCGTGACCGTCACCATCGAAAGCAAAACCGGATCATCTCCAAACGGCGCAAAAATCACTTGGTCAACTTCGTAACTGTGTGCTCTTACGATCTTTCGGAGATAGCCTTCGCCCAGGATTCTGTCGAAAAAGTTGGCGTTTCCCGGATAGTAGGTACTGAGTGTTTCTTTCCCATCGCTGAGGAACCCGATCCCCCCGCCATAGTGGCCATGCTCCGGCGAATAGTCGTTCAGGAATTTCGGCGAACCTTCGTCCTGCCGCACCTGCACGTAACCGTAATTCGATACCGCCGCAACCAGACGATCATTTCCGATCTGATGGGTGTGGTCAGTCGTAGCACGCCACACCTTGTGCACCGGTGACCAAGCTTTGGGGTCTGTCAATTGGTTGCAAGTGTACCGGTAAGCTGGCAAACCAAACTGATCCCTAATCCATTCCCCAAAATGACCCGATCCGTACTCCGTTGATAGACTCGCGTGCGCCTCCAAGGAGCTGTTCGGCGAGCCATTCTGAAGCGTGGCGTTCAACCTGGAGAGGCTCAGCGTATGAAATCCTCCAATGGCCACGATGCCAAGAAACTGGCGTCTATTCATAGTCGGCTCCCCCCACTTTCGTTGCCTCTGTTGCTATACATGATGAATAATAGTGATGACTTTGACTAGTACTTTGCGGACTCGAAGACTAGAAGCCATCCCATAAATGGTGATGCTTCGTCGTGCACACCCTCGTCGCCTCAGCGGAGATTGCTCAGCAGGACAATATCGCTGGCGACTTGGCCACGGGCCAGCAACAACTGTTTTCCGTCAGGGGTCCAGTTAAAGTCGAAGATGTGACCGGAAGTAAATTTGGTTAACTGATGGGGTAGCCCGCCTATTACTGGCTGCTCCCAGACATTGGTTGCTCCATTGTGGTCCCACAAGTATTGCAAGCTGAGGCCGTCCGGGGACCAACGAGGTCCCTCGATATCGTTTGGGACGTTGATTTCTTTTATCAACGGACCGCCAGCAGTGGAAACCACCCCGACTTTGAGAGTGGGTTCAGGTGAAGGAACGTCGAACGGAAATGCTAGGAGTTTTCCATCCGGAGAAATTGCGGCGCGGCCGGGAATGGCTTCACCTGGATTCTCCGCAATGTCGACCGGAGTACCACCATCGATTGGCACGCGCCTAACTTTCCAACGTGGTTTCAACGCCTCCGGGTAGTAGACGAATTTTGCGTCTGGGGAACAGCCCACGCCCCAGATTGCGCCTGACGCCAGCACCTTGGGATGAGCACCGTCTTCATCGATTCGCACTAGCTCCGAGATACCGCTGCTATCCGACATAAACACGATAAAGCGACCACAGCCTGTAAACCAGCTCCGGCTCCGAGCTTCCGTGTCGAGCCGCTGGTGGGTACCGTCCGGGTCCATGATCCACAGTCCGTTGTCAACGCGGTTAACGAATGCAATTTTTCCATCCAGGGGGAAAACCTCGGTGATCAACTGTTCACCGGACGTGAGTTGCCTAACGATCGAACCATCCCGTAGAGACATCATCGAAAGCCTGGAAATGGCATTGTGCTGGACGGTCGCCAGCATATGTCCGTCACGCGTCAGATCGATGTCCGCATCGTAATCGGCAAGATCGTTGCTCAGGCGCCAAGTTTCGCCGGTGGGATACGACACGGTCCACAACTGCATGCGGCCGTTTTGGTCGTTAATGGGTACGACTAGCATGTTCCCACCAGGCAGCCATCGTGGCCTCCCCAATTCCTGATTACCGGAATAGAGGCCTCGCACCGCACCGTTGACAACGGAAATAACTTCGAGAACGTTGCGTGGTTTTTCGTGCCATCGCCACATCGGAACGGCGATAGATCTTCCGTCAGGAGACCAGGCGGCGCCAGGCGCATCGCCTCCCCATACACCCTGTATGCTGACCAGCAGGTGGTCGTCACTGCCATCAGCGTTGGCAATGCGAATTTCCACGGAATCTTTGCTGGGCATCCCGCTTTCGTATACGAATTGGCTTCCATCAGGGGAGAAACTAACGGCGGAGTCGACGTTGGGCGCTACCTTCCGCTCCGGGCCGCCTAACGACGGAATTCTGTACAAATGTCTGAAAAGCGTATCCTTGGGTGTCGCACGAAGAAAATAAAGATAGCTCCCGTCCGGCGAGAAAGCTAAGCCGGGAAACAATAGTGGCTCATGCACCAGCACTTGAGCCTCACCTCGGTCTCCCACTTGCCGGAGGCGCAAACTCGTGTCATCTCCATCTCTAAATAGATACGCAACGTAACGGCCATCTGGCGAAATAGTCACGTCTTCTGCCTTCCCGCTGTCTGTGAGCTTGCTAATTTGAATGTTTTCCAGATTTGGCCGAATGCTATGCGACATCCGCCAATGCACGATGTAGCCGACAGACCCAGCAGTGATGAGGATTGCGATCAAGGCGACAGTTACCCGATTCGATCTCTTCGAAAAAAGTCGAACTGGCGCCGGAGCGAGCGGTGTATCTGCCGTGCTTGATTCGACCGAAAGCCTCTCGGCACCATCTGATGGCCACTGGTAAACGCGACCGGAGAGAGGTGGATCTTGAGAACTGGTATCGGGCTTGCCTGAGGCCTTGGTTGAGACTGCGCCGATGAACCGATAACCACGGCTGCCAACGGTTTCAACGAAGTGAGGATTTTCTGCAGAATCGTTAAGTGCGGCACGCAGCCGATTCACTGCAGTGTTGAGTCCGCGTTCAAAGTCTACGAAGGTGTCTTTTGGCCAAAGTCCTTCGCGAAGTTGCTCACGCGTGACCAGCTCGCCGGGCTGAGAGAGGAGCATAGCCAGGACTTTTAAGGGCTGATTCTGAACTTTCAGTCTTGTGCCGTCTTTGCGGATCTCTCCCGTCCAAAGATCAAACTCAAATGGACCGAAACCATAAATGCGTTGGGAGGATTGAGTTCAGAGCGCCACCGAACCTCCTGGGCGACAGGGGACCTCATTTTATCACCGCTTTCAAAGCGAAGGCTTCACGATTGGAGGGCCCGCCGAAACAGCGATTTTGGCCAGTTATTCAAAATTTACCGCCAGGTAATCGGGCGTCCATTGACCGACCAGAGGTTGTTGCCCCAAAGTTGCCCCAGCTTGGGCGCTCGTCGACCCTGCGACACGCCCGCATGGGGAGCTCATATGAAATCCAGACTGAGTTGTATCGCTGCAGGCACGTGTATCTTCATGGCGATTTCACTTCAACTGGCCGCTCAGGAGCAATACGCCAAACACCATCACTACAAGTTGTTTGATCTGGGCTCCTTCGGAGGTCCCGGCGGGACTGGGGGCGGATTTAATGGTGATGGACCATCCTTTCAGCAGTTAAATGCCAAGGGAATGTCTGTGGGTGCGCTCGACACTGCCACTCCAGACCCCAATGCGCCAAATTGCTTTTTCGATTGCTACGTTGACATTGGTTTCCTTTGGAACAACGGTGTTCTGACCCCTCTTCCGCCTCTTCCTGGTGGGGAGAATCTTAGCAGTTATGCGAGCGGCATCAATAATTCTGGCCAAGTCGCGGGGGTAGCCGAGAACGGCGCCATGGACCCCTTGACAGGGTGGCCGGGGGAAATTCGTGCGGTCGTTTGGGAACGAGGTCATGTCCGGGACCTCGGGACGTTGGGTGGAAACGAAAGCAGCGCAAACTCGATCAATGATTGGGGCCAAGTCGTCGGAGCGGCGCTCGCTGCGACTCCCGACCCTTTCGCAAACGGACCGCTGATTTCTGCGCCAGGAGTCTTCTGTGGGGGACTGACATTCGCCTTTTGTGCACTCGCTGTCCCTGGCGCAACCGAAACCCATGCCTTTGTCTGGCAGAACGGGTTTATGCGCGACCTGCACACTTTGGGTGGGCCGGACAGCACTGCGTGGATCAACAACAATCAAGGACAAGTTGCAGGCGAATCGTTCATTAGCTTTGAGGCTAACCCTTCGACCGGTGTGCCCACGGTGGATCCGTTCTTTTGGTCTCCCGAGGATGGCAAGATGACCGACCTCGGAGGACTGGGCGGCACGTTTGGACATGTTCAATGGCTCAACAATCGTGGGCAGGTCGTTGGTGCCTCTAATCTTCCGGGGGACCAAACCGAGCATCCATTCATCTGGAGCAAATCGACAGGGATGGTCGACCTTTTTCTTAACGGTGGCTTAGGAGGAAATTTCGGACATCCTGACTGGATTAACGACGCGGGAGAGGTTGTTGGATTCTCGCTCATTGTCCCCGACCAAAGGTGCCCGCTTGAAGGCCACGGGTTTCTCTGGCGTAACGGAGTCATGACGGATCTGGGCACGGTGGACAACGATCCAACTAGCGAGGGCTTCAGCATTAATTTGCGGGGTCAAGTGGTTGGTGGGTCGTATGATTTCTGCAGCAGCGTCGCGCACGGTTTTCTTTGGGAGAATGGCGGACCTGCGGTTGACTTGAATGCGCTGGTTCTTCCCGGCACCAGGATGAGCATCATCAACGCTGACTTTATCAACGATCGTGGCGAGATCGCTTGTACAGGAACGACAGCTGCTGTCCCAAACGAGCACCCGTGCATGTTGATCCCCTGTGACGAGAGCCATCCAGCCGTCGAAGGTTGTGATTACAGTCTTGTGGAAGTGAGCGCTGCAGCTGAGATCAACTCCCAAGCGGCACGGCCTGCCGCCGTGGCAAAGGAGAATAATGAAAATCCAATTGGATGGCGGGAACTACTAGACGGCCGACTAGTGCATCGTCACAGTTCTTACGGAGCACGTTCGCCGAACTACTAGGTTTAACAACGAAGCAAAGCCGTTAATCCCTCCAACCGTTCAACCATCAAAGCCTATGCCTCAGACGACACGAGACCTGACTGACGCTCAATGGGCGATTCTCAATAGCCTTATCCCTGAGCCACTGCGCCGCACTGACGGAAGAGGCCGACCGTGGAAGGAACGACGCACAGTCTTAAACGGAATCCTTTGGGTACTCCGGACCGGCGCTCCTTGGTCGGACCTGCCTGAGCGCTATCCCTCCTACCAGACGTGCCATCGTCGATTTCAGCAGTGGGTACGTTCGGGAATCATGCGGGGGGGTTCTCGAAGCATTAGCAGAAGACCTGCATATTCGAGGTCGGCTGGATGTTCGTGAATCCTTCATCGACGGCAGCTTTGCTCCAGCCAAAAAGGGGGATCGAAAGTCGGGAAAACGAAGCGTGGTAAAGGAACGAAGATCATGGCGGTTGCAGACCGCCACGGGCTACCTGTGTCTGTTTGTGTCGAAAGCGCCACTCCTCACGAAGTAAAACTCGCGACCTCCACTCTCGTCCAGATGATTGTGCCGGAGGCACCACAGAATTTGATCGGTGACAATGCTTATGACTCTGACAAATTGGACACCGAACTCCGACATTACGGAATCGAATTGATTGCTCCCCACCGCAGCAATCGAAGAAACGCAACACAGGATCTGCGCCGGATGCGACGGTACCGTCGACGTTGGAAGGTTGAGAGGCTGTTCGCTTGGCTGCAAAACTTCCGCAGATTGATTGTGCGCTACGAGCGTTATGCTGAGAACTTTCTTGGAATGCTTTACCTGGGATGCTGCCTGATTTTGTTGAGGCATTTATGAGATGGCTTCTAGTCTTGCGAATCAGGAAAAGTCTCAACCAACCAACAATCAATGAGTTAGGGGGTGGGTAGCACGGAAAGATCAGAATCGAAAAGTCCTCTAGAGATCAAAGGCTATTATTTGGCGGTGAACGGGTTGGGCCTATCATCCTAGGGATTGATGCCTAGGATGAGTTGATCGCGGAACAATCGCCCATAACCTATGCGGGCGCCATCACCACGCCCACTTTGATCCTCCACGACACCGGCGACCCCACCGTGCCCATCCCTGACTTATACGCGATGTACCACGCGCTCAAGGATAACGGCGTCACCGTGAAATTCATCGCCTTTCCCGTGGCTGGACACTACCCCGAAGGCGCTCCCGTGCATTTGTCCGATATAGACCGCGTCTGGCTCGATTGGTTCGACCAATATTTGAAGTAGTTTTCGCGCCTCCGACATTCACGCCTCCAGGAACCTAAGACCTCTCTCGCCTTCTTGATCTTGGAAGCGTACAGCATGGGCAGTCGTTCCATCAGTCGGCTTGCCATGCGGTCCGAGGACGGCGATGGAGGTTTGATCGTTCTTGGAGAATCCCAATGCGACACACCCCGTCGTCCAAAGATGGTAGCTTACGGGGCTTTGCCTTTGCTAATGGGGAAGGGGGGAAGAACAGTCATTCGCATCGTCAGTGAGCGCCATCGAGATATATCACCAACCGTACAAAACCTCATCCTCCGATTGGTGGCTGAGCAGAGACCAGCAAACCCTGATGCAGGTAGGATAGCAAGATAGTTCCCTTTCACAAGGCAGAAGGAGGAGTGAGTATGACAATTCAGCGAACCATCTATCTCAATTGCGAGAACGTCTGACCAAGTGAAGGGGATGTAAATGGGTCAACAAATCCGGATGACTGTGTTTGCCCTGATAGCCTGTGCAGCTTTTGCCCAGAATGGTCCATCGTCTCAGGGAGAGACTGCGTTCAAAACCCAGTTCGTCGCCGTTCAGCCAGATGTAAAGCTGGAAGTGCTCGACTGGGGAGGGACCGGACGCAACCTCGTACTTCTCGCAGGTCTCGGAAACACGGCTCACGTTTTTGACAGCTTAGGGCCGAAGCTCGCGGTGCACTATCATGTCATTGGGATCACGCGGCGCGGGTTTGGTCAGTCCTCCGCGCCCCAAACGGGTTATGACCCAAGGCGTCTCGGAGATGATGTCGTCGCGGTTCTTGATGCGTTGCACATCGCTGATCCTGTCCTCGTCGGGCATTCGATCGCCGGAGAAGAACTGAGCGCGGTCTCCACCTACCATCCAGGGCGAGCAGCAGCGCTCATCTATCTCGATGCCACAGGCACTTTCGCTCTCTACAACCCCAAGTATGGCGACTACACACCCTCTTTGGCGCAGCTCAAAGACGATCTTTCGGCACTACAAAAGAACCTCTTCGATGACGGCCTCATATCGAAGACGTTGACGGACATGACGCTTTTTCAGGCGTATCTTGCCGACATTCGAGGCGAAGTCGAAGGCGCAACCGGCCCTGATCCGAAAGCCAGTGACCTTGCCAGCATTTCTGCCTTCCAGAGTTACATGAAAGGCTACTACGGAGGCATCATCCCCGAGTCGGAGGTGCGCCAGGATTTTCGCATCGGTGAGGACGGCAGGGTCGGCGAGTGGCTTGGGCACGGGTATGCAAACCAATCTGTGATGCTCGAAGAAGAACGCTTCCACTCCATCGATACACCCCTTCTGGCGATTCTTTCCTATCCTGGAGCTCCCAATCCAGGTCAGACGAGCGACCCAGAAAAACTCGCAGCCTCTCGAGCCGCAGAAACGCGTCGCGAGGAAGCGCAGATTTCTATCTTTCGGGAGCAGCCGCATGCAAAGGTGATCGTTATTCCCAACGCCACCCACTTCATATTCCTCTCACGCGAGGAAGAAGTGATCTCACAGATCAGCGACTTCGTGAATAGCCTTCCTGCCAAGCGTTAAGCATAGCCAGAAGTGAAAGTTTACGGCCCAGATGAGCGATACAGGTTCTATCCGCAAGTAATCGGACTGTCGGCTTGTGACCCTCATTTGTTGTAGATCGGTTCCAGGTGTAAACGGGATGTTAGGCCAATTGAACAGGCACCGCAGTAGTCACGTCTTTGAACAGTATCGGCGAGGTCGCCCTTCAGCGTCGCCTTGGATACCACGTTCGCGGTCCACGCTGACGGTCAAGTTCCCACAAGCCAGCCGCTTACGACCGTTTGGGGCCCAGCTTCCGACACGGCGTTTCACAGCCCCGATTCCATTTCAGCCGCTGCTGTCCAGCCGTTAGTAAAATGAACGCAGGGCGCTCTGATCCACAGCGCGGGCAGGTGATGCTGTTTGGCCAGCGGAGAAAGTTGATTACCCTGAAGAGGCGGCGGCGAGTTGCAAGTGTAAGGTAACGGGAGGTTAACGATGGCGAAGCTGATCTACATCGCTATAACTTCGCTTGACGGTTATATCGAGGACGAGGGTGGCAAGTTCGACTGGGCCGTACCGGACGAGGAGGTCCACAGGTTCGTCAACGACCTATTGCGACCGGTTGGCACCTACCTCTACGGTCGCCGCATGTACGAGACAATGGTCGGTTGGGAGACCATGGACACCGCCGCTGAGGCGCCATTCACGCGGGACTTTGCGGAGATCTGGCGGGCGGCCGATAAGGTCGTGTACTCCAAGACGTTGGAAATGGTCTCCAGTGCCAGGACGCGGATCGAGCGAGAGTTCGACGCGGAAGCGGTCCGGCGCACAAAAGTGCTTGCAGGACGCGACATCACGGTGGCTGGACCCAGCCTCGCCGCCCATGCGATAAAGGCCGGGTTGGTGGACGAATACCACCTGATTATCTCGCCCATGCTGGTGGGAGGTGGCAAGCAATCCCAGCCGAACGACATTCGGCTGAGGCTCGATCTGCTGTCTGAACGACGCTTCGGCAACGGCGTGGTTCACCTCCACTACCGCCCCAAGAGGGTGAGCTGATCCAGCACTTACGAAAGCCTAATCAACAATTTGCGATCATCGCTGATCCTCGTGTCGAGGTGCTCAAACCAAAGTCCGCTGTCGTGAACAGGCGCTCATTGACGGGTTTTGGCGCGAGTGGATGCGTCCGGTGCGATGGGCGTAACTCCGGAACGGCCATGTTCTTTTCCGATCTCTTCAAACAATCTCTCCATGCATCCAACTGAACGACAGCCAGGAAAAAGCGCTGCTTCGGATGTTCAGCGAAGGGCCGGAAGGGCTCAAGGGAGGCATGAGCGCCGGTAATTACGGCACCATCACAGGGGTGTCTCCTGCGACAACGACACGTGACCTCGCTGATCTGACGAAGGAAGGGTGGGCTCATCAGGGAAGGGGAGCGCCGACACACGCGCTACAAGCTGAATGTTCCTTTACGGCATGTGCCGCATATTTCGGTGAGTGAACAGGGTGAGCTGATCGAGCAGTAAACGCAGCCGCTTGAACATGTCAAGCAGGTTGGATCATGGAGGAAACAGAATGAGTAAAGCAATCGAAACGCTGCAAGCCGCCCAGAAGCGCTCTATGGGCGGGCGTCCCAAGGTCGGAGGCTTTCCGTACCTGGCCGAGAATCTCCGGCGCGCGGGTGTGAAGCGCAATCTGTGGTCCCTGCCATCGTGCCAGAGCCTGTATCTGACGAACGAAGGGCCGGTTGTGACCCAGGGGGAGCCGCTGGTTTCCGGCGAGGCCGATGTGCCCACGTTCAACCGGGACGCACTTATCAAGGCGCTGCGCACCGACCAGGCGAGCGAAAGCACCTTCCCGGAATTCCTGATGGCATCGTGGAATGCGGGAGTCGTTCGCTACGATGTCGATTTCGACGCGCGCACGGTGACCTACCACGGTTGCAATGGAGAGGAATACGTCGAGGGTTATCCAGCTGCCAAAGTGGAATAGAGGCTACGGCCCTGTGCCGTATGAATTTTGCGATCAATCCGCAAATCAGTTCACGTGATCTTGCAGGTTCTTCGATGTTCTTATGGGCCGTCCGTGCTCTGTAAGTTGTTCTGGGTACGTTTCGTTGCGGATTCGATTCCTTCCGCGCTCACCAACTTTTCAATCACTTACCGGGGTTGATGTTCTAGCTTAGCGAGAGCACTACGGTTTAAGGGTGAAACCGGTCCCACTATCATATTTCGTTCTTGGGGAGAGTTGTGGTGGGGCAGTGAGTATTGTGCTAGTGTGCTGTCCCAGCCAATTCTTTACAACGGCGCACCTTGTCTAGGATCACGTCAGCAGTGGCCTTCCAGGCGAACGGCTTGGGCGTATCGTTCCAGCTTGCAAGCCACGCATAGATGGCGCG
>JBAUXO010000157.1:0-72960 GCA_049584315.1 Candidatus Sulfotelmatobacter sp.
GCAGGCGTCGAAGAGCCGATTGTGCAGAACACAGTTGAATCCGGCTATTACATGCGAAGCTGGTCCGATCTCCAGGGAGGACAGTTTAGCGAGCTTGTCATCAGGGTTGAACGATCTCGAAATGCGCTTTGGCGACATGTATCGACGATACAGCTGCATGCAGGCGAGCACTAGTCAAACAATCGATGCGGCCCCTATTGGTAATGCGAAACGCGCATCACGACGCCGATTATCAGTCAGGGGTGCGGTCTTGAGATTTCAGTCGCGAAGCCGACTTCTCGGTACCACTCCGGCTGACTTCCTCGAAGCCCGTTTCTAGCTCTCGTAGTTGATTTGTCGGGTCGATGAGTTTCGAAGGTAAAGAAAACCACTGAGGGCACCGAGGACTTAGAGGAAATTCAGCGGACCTCGGCGAGCTGGCCGCGCAATTTGTGGTTGGCGCGCAACAAAGTGTTCTTGATTGTGCCCTCAGTCGTATTCAGGAGGTCGGCCACCGTTCGCAGTCTGAGGCCATGGTAGTGCTTCAATTCGAAGACCATCCGCTCGCGGGGCGAGAGTCTTCCGAGCGCACGAAGGATGCATCGGCGCAGTTCAGGGCCAACCAGGCTGCGCTCGTGGCTTGCACCTGGGTTGTGGTCAGGAATGCGATTAAGCACTTCTTCGTCGTCGCCGTCCGGAGAAACCAAGGTGGTCCGCATCGTAACTAATCTCTGTCGCCTGCTGTGGCATGCTGGGCCGCCATGAGGAAGCTCGCGCGGCCATTGAGTCTCTGCGCAAATACAACCCGACTTTTCTCGATCTGGAAAATGTCCGTGAAGAGATAGCGCGGTGGGATCCGGACGAAGGCGAGGTGGAACGTTTGATGCAGGGATTGCAGAAAGCAGGCCTGAAGTACGGAATGAAGCAGGGCTCGGCGGATTCTGCGGCGACGGAGATCGAGCCCGAGCTGAAAAGTCATTCCAGCAGAATGCGAGTGGATCGCAGAGACTCGGGTGCGGCCCGGGCCGCCGTTCGAGAAGACGAAGGCTTCTGGGTCGCGGTTCTGCCATTCAAATACACGGGCAGCAATGCCGATTTAAAAGCTCTTGCCGAAGGATTATCTGAGGAGGTCATCACTGGTCTCTCGCGCTTCTCTTATCTGCGTGTAATCGCGCGCGGCTCGACCGCGAAGTACTCCGGCGAGTCGGACGATGTCCGCGCCATCGGCAAGGAACTCGGCGCGCGCTACGTGATGGAAGGCAGCCTGCGCCAGGCCGGAAGCAAGCTGCGGCTAGCAGTGCAGCTTGTGGACACATTTTCCGGAACGCATCTTTGGGCCGAGACCTACGAACGATCTTTTAAGCCCGAGGCGATTTTCGATCTGCAAGATGATCTCGTCCCGCGCATTGTTTCGACCGTGGCCGATCAGTACGGAGTCTTGCCCCGGGGCATGAGTGAAGCGCTGCGCAGCAAATCGAATGAGGAGTTGACGCCGCACGAGGCTGTTCTTCGCACGTTCAGCTACTTCTCCCGCGTCGATCGCGAGGAGCATGCCGTTGTGCGCGACATCCTTGAACGCTCCGTCCGCGATGCGCCCGATCATGCCGATAGTTGGGCCCTCCTGTCGATGATTTATCGTGGCGAATTCGCGCAGGGGTTCAACGCCCGTCCCAATCCGCTCGACCGCGCACTCGATGCGGCGCGGCGCGCCGTGGACCTGGCTCCCACCCACTCTCTCGGTCACTACGCCCTGGCGACGGTACATTTCTTCCGCAAGGAAATGATTCCCTTCCGCGTCGAAGCGGAGCGCGCGCTGAAAATCAATCCCCTCGATGCATCCGTAAAGGCTTACCTTGGCTTGCTGATCGCTTCGTCGGGCGAGTGGGATCCTGGCTGCGAGATGGTTGAGTCTGCCATGCAACTGAATCCTAACTGCCCGGGATACTTCTATTTCGCCCGTTGTTGGGGCAGCTATCGGTTGGGCAAATATGAACAGACTCTGGAGGCCTTGGCACGGGCCAACATGCCCAACTATTTCCACGTCCCCGCAATGCAGGCGGCGGCTCTCGGCCAGCTCGGGCGGCACGAGGAAGCGCGGAAAGCCGTGCAGGATTTGCTGGCACTGCGTCCCGATTTCGCTACCGTGGCGAGGCAGGAGTACGCCAAGTGGTACGACGAAGAACATGTCGAGCAAGTCATCGAAGGCCTGCGCAAAGCCGGCCTTCAAATTCCAGACAACGGATAACGGGCTAACGGGAAGTTGCGTTTTCACGTTTTCAGGCGGACTCCGACTTCGTTGTCCCGAAGTCGGCATCGAGGACATCACGATTGATCTCCCCGAAGCCCGTTTGTGGACGGCGAGATCTGAGGCGGTGCCTCCAGCAGGGCACTTGAGCTAGCCCGACGTCTGCGTCGGCCCATGCGATTTGAGGAGGTCGATTTGCTGTTGCGCCAAGATATGTATCAAATAGCGATCGTTGAAGTGGAGAGAACTCAGTTCCGCCGGAGGCGGAACAACCGAAGGGCTTTCCAAGGGAAAGGGATCGATAAAGCGGACTCCCTTCTGGCTTACTCCCATGCGCCATTCGCTGTCGACCCATTTTGATTGGGAGGCTGCAGTTGACCAAAAAAGATACAGAATGTCGCTTGTGGAAATGTAAGCGGAAATCTTCTCCTTCCAATCATCAGCCGAACGCAGGGCGTCGACATCAACGAAGATTTCCAGGTGGGGAGCGCCCTTGCTAATCCCTTGCACACTACGCATAACTTCAATCCGGTCGGCGCTCGCATACGAAGCGAATGCGGTGCTGGGACTGTTGACACCCGACGAAACATCTTGCGGGGTCGGCTCAAGCTCTTTGGCGACGTAAAGTTCAAACCGAACTTCCGCGATCAGGAGCCCGTATAGAGTCATTATGGCGCTACCTGTAACGAAGTAGCGGTCTATACCAGCTCTCAAACTACAATCGAACGACTCCCAAGTTTCCTGCCCGTTCCAGGTGAAAGGCCTTACCGGACGGGAGACATCGAGATCCGGAGAGTGGACTTGGACGGCAAGTACGCTGCCCGGTACAACTTTTCCTTCCGCCACACCGCGGGCGCGAGCGTCGCCCATCCGTTTGGCAATAGCTTCGACCTTTTCCTGCTGCTTGCGGAGAAAACCCCAAACGTCCAGGGTGAAAGGCTTATCGCTCGCAATACGGGTTGGGCCGTAAACCGCGAAACGGACCGGATCGGCCTATTCCGTGGGTTCCGCAGCAGGACTCCGAACACCGATCGATTCGCCGACATCCTCGATCAATTGCAATGTCCTGCTTGCCCGCTCTGATTGCTGGCGAGCCGGTCCCAACTGGCGACTTAGAGTGTCGTAAAGATATTGGAGAGGCGACTCCTGCTGTTGCTGCTGTTGCTGTTGTTGTTGTTGCTGTTGCTGTTGCTGCTGCTGCTGCTGTTGCTGTTGCTGCTGTTGCCGTTGTTGCTGCTGCTGCTGCTGTTGCTGTTGCTGCTGTTGCTGCTGTTGAACCACTTGGAAGATGCCACCTAAATGCTCGAAGAGATATCGTTTCATCTCCTCCGGCCAAGACTCAACCAAGCGGGTAAGAAAGGAACGAATCTCTGACTCCGAATGCCGTGAAATTTGCTGCCGTTGTTGCCGCTGGCTGCCGCCTGCAAGACCGAGCTCTCGCTCGAGTGTTTCCGCCAGCCGATTCACAACGCGGTTGCGCAGATCGGCTTCGGCTGCTTCTTGGCGAGCCCGACTGACATGGGTAATCGAGGGTACAGAGGCAGACATATTCGCTCTGGGAACCTATTTTACATCGGTCCAAGGAGTGGCGTTGCACGCAATAGGACTTGCGAGCAGGCAAGAGACCGACTTCCGCAGCTCTTTCATCAACCCGGTCGACTCGGGGCACTTTCCCTCTGATTACCATTATCTACTTCGCGAATGCCAGTGGAACGAACCCTCTGCCTGTAGTTATGACGGTTGCCTGAACCCGAATTTTCAAACCGTCATTCTTATTTTACTGAACAAATCCAACCACCATTGTCTTCACCGCTGCTTTGCGGGCTGCTCGTCGGGAAGCCCGAATGCTTTGCATGCCTCCCTATTCTGAGCGACTGGCGACCAAGCCGAAAGCTATCCACGACGACGGACTCTCAAACGACGCTGGCCAGAAGTCGGATTCGGGGAGATGGGTATTGATCTCCTACAAGCCCGTTTCTGGACCGCAGGCTGCGAGCAGCCTCACGCTGTGCCGCCGTTTTGGCGGTTGAGGTGATGGACAAATAGTGAGAGGGATAGCGAAAGAATTCTCGTCATTTCGAGATGGTCTGTTTGGCGATGTCGGGGTTTGGCGGGTCCGGAAGCTTAGGACAGGTCCGATGATATGGTGTGTCTCCAAAATAGCGCTGCCATTCCCACTGGTAGAAGTTGCGTCCTACGCCGGCGCAGGCAGCCTCCAGCAAGTCTTGCGTACGCCACAGAACGCGGTGCACGGCCGCTATACTGTCGTTGGTCGATTGTTTCCCAACGCAAAGTACGTATCTATCATCCGGGGAAAATGCCACTTCCCTCACTTCCCCGCCGCAATCCCATCGGGCCATCTCTTTTGCGGTTGAAGCTTCGAAGACGGCAGCGCTCTTTTCGCTGGAACCGGATGCGATATATCGTCCATCGGAGCTGAAGCTAATGGCCGAAACACCGCCGGAATCGTTTGCCTTTCGCAATTCAGTTCGCTCGTCGATGTCGTACACACGCACAGTTCTGTCGCCATTTCCAGTGGCGAGGTATTTACCGTCAGGACTGAGTGCGGTGGACCAGAATTGGACGGGTCGATCGAAACGAGCCAGCAGCGCTCCATGCGGGAAAGCGAAAACTTCAGCGGTCTTGTCCCGATGCACCCCCAGATACTTTCCATCTGGTGTAAAAGCGAGGGCATCTATCGAAGAGACATTTGGAATTTCACCCGAGGGTGCACCACTCGGCATATCGAATATGCGCACTTTTTCGTCATCGGTGCTGCCTGTGACCACTGCCCTGTCATTCGGGGTGAAGGCAATGGCATCAATCGAACCCGGATGTGGCAGATGACGTATCACTACCGCCCTCTCCCTTTCCACCTTAAATAAGCCCAAGGTCTTCTCGGCTAAAGCGGCTGCGAAATAGCGCCCATCCGAACTGAGCGCGACGCTTGTGGGCTGATCTTTGGTTTGCACTGCTGTTACGAGCGCCCCTGTTGAAAGCGCGAAAACTTGAATCCCGTCGGCGGTTATCGCAACAAAACGCCGGTCCCCACTGAAGGCCACAGCGAAAATCTCCCCCGAGTTCCTGAGGTACATTGCCGGGGGAGGGCCGGAAATGTCCAACAATCGTGCGCTGCCGTCTGCGTTTGCCGTAGCAAGTAAGCCGGCTTCCGGACCGAGATCGAATGCCGCGACCTCATCCATCTGTGCAACAAGCGTTCCATCCTGAGGAGTAAACAATCTTACCGGCCCGGCCGTCTCGTGTGCGGCGAGAAATCGGCCGTCAGCATTGAAGGCAACCGATTCAACGAAATTTTCGAGTTCAATCTCCGCAACGAGCTGCCCCGTCGATGTCTCGAAGACACGTGCCGTCTTGTCGAAACCGCCGCTGGCTACATATCGTGCGTCAGGGCTGAACGCGACTGTGGTAACGGCGCTCTGAGCTGGCAGAAGTTGCAGCTCCTTACCGCTGCCTGCCTCGAAGACGTGTGCTCTGGTGTCAAAAGATCCTACCGCTATATATTTGCTGTCCGCACTGATGGTGACGGCCGCGATTGATGCTCGAGTTTTGAGAATGTGAGATGTCTGCCAGTCCGCTGTGCGAATGACGCGAGCGGTCATATCGTAGCTAGCGGTGACGAGATAGCTGCCATCAGGACTGAAGGCCACACCGACAACCGTTTTTCCGTGTTTGAATTCCCCCAGCAACTTGAGTGTCGCGATCTCAAAAACCCGCGCTGTTCCGTCATCACAAGCGGTTGCCAACCAGCGCTCATCGGGACTAAAGGCAAGAGCATTAGCATGATGCGGCCACGATGCCAGCTGCTTCTTCGCAGAAACCTCAAAGAGCCGCACTGTGTGCTCAACACTGCCAGTCGCGAGGTATCGGCCATCCTGGCTGATCGCGACGGCGTGAATAGCTTCTCCGGTTGGAAAGCGCACAACTAGTTTTCCACTTGGCACTTCGAAGACGCTTGCCGATTTGTCCTTGCTCGCGCTGGCCAAATATGAGCCGTTATTGCTGAATTTGACGGTGGTTACTCCGTCGTCGTGCGGCATGCGCACGCGCTCCGTCGGAAGGAACTGCACGGTCGATTGTAACGCTGCGTTGTTTTCAGCCAAGGGACGCATGCGCGCCGATTCAACGGCCAACAGAGTACTGATTGTGATCGAGCTTGGACGGGCTAACTCTGACTGAGCCGCAAGCTGGCGAGCGAGAGCGATTTGCTCCTGCTCAATAGCCATTCTGCGTTCGTGATTGGCCCAGATGGCTAACGCAATCGAGGTGATTGTGAGAAGACTGAGTACCGCGATCGCAGACACAGTCACTCGCCTCGCGCGTTGCTGCTGACGCACATCCTCTCCGACCAATTCGTCCTTGGCACGTCCGAGCAGGGTGGCGGCGATGTCCGCAATTTTGTCGCGGAATCGAGGATCTTGTAGAGAAAGACTCTCCTGATGCTTGATCCAGCGCAGATCGACCCAGAGGGGTTGCTCGAGATATACAGCTTTGAGGGTTTTTGGAACTGCGCTCAAGGTCCAATCGAAGTCGCCGCGCTCGGCATCCCAGACGATGTCGCCACCGGTAAGAACGAACAGCATGGTGTCTGGTGAGCGGTGGGAAATCCAGTATTCCACCTCTTTCAAAACCCATTTCGAGACAGCTGCATCTGGGGAAATGAGCAGAATGAAGTATTCGGAGGCTCCCAGTGCGGCTTCAATTGAGCTCCACAAGCCGGGACTTACAGAAAGGTTAGTTTCGTCGCGGAAGACGCGCATTGCTCGGCCCTGATACCAGGACCTGCGGAAACGATGCAGGCCCCGCTGGATTGCAGGAGCCAACTTTCCGTCCGCCGCGTGGCTGTAAGAAACGAAGGCCTTGTAACGCATGACAAGTACAGATTCTGATCAATTTACGAGTAAATACTACGACAAGATGTGTCGCCCCACCACAAGCGCGGGGCCAGAAGTCGGCTTCGGGGTCACGACCCCGTTCAGGCGTCTTCCATCCCGAGGTTGTCATTCACCGCATGACTGAGTTTCTGCTTGCAACCAAGGTAGCTCAGTCGTCTCCACCGACGCATGCCCCAACAGAAATTGAATCTGCTCAAGCTCACCTCCCGCCAGATGGCACAACCGCGCGCAGGTCCGGCGCAAGGCATGGGGAGCAAGGTTCGTGATGCCGGCGCGCTTTGCGGCCGCCTTCACCACATGCCAGATTGCTTTGGGTGTGATTCTATCTCCCCAGATCTTACCCATGCGACTGACTCGTCGGAAGACGACACCATTTATGCCAGCTGCGGTAGTCCACTCGTCAACGGCGCGTTTTGTCCACGCTGGAACCGGAACCGTACGGGTGTGGTTCCCTTTGCCAATAAGGTCGGCGATTACCCAGCGCTCCTCGCGGATCTGGAAGTCTTCCGTTTCGAGCCCAGTTAGTTCGGCCCGTCGTAAGCCGCATCCAACGAGGAGCGCCAAAATTGCGCGATCACGTTTGCCTCGCAGGCTGTCTGATGATGATTCTCGAAGCAAGGTTCTGGATTGGTCAACAGTCAACCAGTTGCCAATCCGAACGCCAAGACGCTTTGCGCCTTTGACGCGACGGATTCCGGCAGCCAAGTCCGGACTCAGAAGGCCACTATCGGAAGCCTCGCAGGCGAATCGCGTCACAGCTGCTAAGCGCACGTTGATGGTGGACGGGGTGAGGTTCTTCTGCTCCAGAAAGAGTCGGTAGCGAAGGACGACAGTTCGGTTAAAGGCCAAACGCGGTTCGGAACAATACCACGCGATGAATTCGTCGATGGCGTGACCCTATGATTCTTGCGAATTGGCTGAGAGCGAGTGAAGAACCGCATTCTTCGACTGCTCAAGGTCGGGCAGCCAAAGGATTGTCTTGCTCTTGGAGTGTCCCGACTTCTTGCGATGTGCCATACTGGCGACCTCCCAGGCCGCGGTCAGTATGGTTGTCCATCTGGAGGCTGATGGTCTCGAAGCCCGTTTCTGGCCAAGCTACCAATTGCTGGCAATTAAAATCACCGGAATGCCACCATCGGCTTCACACGATATAATGGCGCGCACCAATGCCTCTTCCCTCTGGCACGAAATTAGGTCCTTATGAGCTTCAGTCTCCGCTGGGCGCCGGCGGGATGGGCGAGGTGTATCGCGCGCGCGATACGCGCCTCGGACGCGATGTGGCAGTCAAGGTCTTGTCCGAATCGTTCGCGCGCGACCCGGAGCGGCTGAAGCGGTTTGAGCAAGAGGCGCGATCGGTCGCGGCGCTGAATCATCCCAATATCTTGGCACTGTACGACATTGGCGCACAGGACGGCCAACCGTACCTTGTTTCCGAACTCCTGGAAGGGCAAAGCCTGCGTCAGGTTCTGGAAGGCGGGGCGCTTCCGGCCCGGAAAGCGGGCGACTATGCGGTGCAGGTCGCGTCGGGTCTAGCTTCGGCGCATGAAAAAGGAATCATTCACCGCGATCTCAAACCGGAAAACATTTTCATCACCAGGGAAGGCCGGGCGAAGATTCTCGACTTCGGATTGGCGAAACTGACTCAGCCGGCGTCCGGACCGACCAGCCACGACGGCCTGACTGTAACCAGTTCTCCCACACAGGCAGGAGTGGTGATGGGCACGGCGGGCTATATGTCGCCCGAACAGGTGCGGGCAGCGGTGATTGATCATCGCACCGACATTTTTTCTTTCGGGGCGGTGCTGTACGAGATGATTTCCGGTCAGCGTGCCTTCCAACGCGATACCGCGGCCGAGACCATGACCGCAATTCTCAAGGAAGAACCGCCGGACTGGGCGACGGATTCCAAAATTGTTTCTCCCGCACTGGAGCGGATTGTACGGCGGTGCCTGGAAAAGGAGCTGGAGCAGCGTTTTCAGTCGGCGCACGATCTGGCGTTTGCACTGGGAACGCTCTCGGGCACCGATGCCAGCGCAGCGGTCCGGACTGCATCCGCGCCACGCAAGTCATCGCGGTGGATCTGGGCATCTGTGGCAGCAGTTGTTTTGCTGGTTGCCGGTGCGCTTCTGGGCATGTTCATGCGCAGGACTCCAGCCGCCCGCCGGATGCAGTTCGCGCTGCCGGTTCCAGGCGAAGTCAGCCAGATGGCGCTGTCATCGGATGGACGAATGCTAGCGTTCGTCTCGCCCGATGACAACACGGGAGTACCGGAACTGTTTGTGCAACGCGTCGGTGATTCTGCTGCGACTGAACTGGCCGATACCGAAGGCGCAAGTTATCCCTTCTGGTCCCCAGACAATGCATACATCGGTTTCTTCGCCAAATCCAAGCTCATGAAGATTGCTGCTTCCGGCGGTTCGCCGCAGGTCATCACGGGGGCCCATGAAGGCCGAGGTGGGGCGTGGGGAGCTCAGAACGTAATCGTATACACTCCTGACGCTCAAGGTGGAATGTGGCGCGTGAATGCGGATGGCACGGGCGCGGCTCCGCTGAATCCGAGTCTGTACGGAAAACGCGAGCAGTCGCACCGTTGGCCCGTATTCCTGCCGGATGGTGATCATTTTTTGTTCTGGGTTGGCAATTTTGTCAACGACCCGGATGATCCCATCGGTGGCATCTATGAAAGTTCGCTGGACGCGAAAGAGAAGAAACTGATCGTGCTAACTCATTCCAATGTCGGAGTAGCGCAAGGACATATTTTCTACCTGGATTCAAAGCTCCGCCTGGTCTCTTCGCGGTTCGATGTTTCCAAAGGCGCGGTCTCGGGCGAACCGCAGGTTGTGGCAGATTCCGTTGAATACGCGCCCTCGATCATAATGGCCGCATTTTCCGTTGGGGCGGATGGGAGCCTAGTGTATTCCACCGGAACGGGAACGTCGTTATCGCAGTTAACGTGGCTCGACCGCAGTGGCAAAGAGCTTGGGCATGTGGGTGAACCGGGAACTGTATCGAACCCCATCCTCTCTCCTGACAACCAGCGAGTCGCGGTAGACATCGCGGACCTGAAGGCCAACAACGTGGACATCTGGCTGGAGGCCGCAGAAGGCAACTCAAACACGCGATTTACGTTTGGCTCCAGCGAAGACGTGAACGGAGTCTGGTCCCGCGACGGCAAGACCATTGCATATCGCTCGGTAGGAGAGCAAGCCCAGCTCCTCGCAAAAGCCGCTTCCGGCCTGGAGCGGCAGAAGACCATGCTCTCCCTCGACATCAGCCAGGACATTCTGGCCAACTCGTGGACGTTGGATGACCAGCAGATTCTGTGCACCGCTTGGCTCGCTAACAGTCCCAGCGGCCGCGCCACCGGATTGTTCCTGGTTCCCGCGCGCGGCGGACAAATGAAACCATTCATCGAGACTCGCGGTTCTGATCGCACCGGCCAGATTTCTCCAGACGGCAAGTGGGTGGCCTATGCATCCACGGAATCCGGGGATTGGGAAATCTACGTGACAACGTTCCCTGACGCGGCCGGCAAATGGCAAGTGTCACGTGGTGGCGGCACAGAACCACACTGGCGCGGCGACGGCAAGGAACTTTATTACATCGGACAATCGGGCATGCTGATGGCGACGACGGTATCGACGGAGGGCGGATTTTCCAACGGGACGCCGACGCCTCTGTTTCCAGTTCGCGGCCGCCCGCATGTCTCTTCCACCGACCAATATACGTACGACGTCACCAAGGACGGCCAGCGATTCCTGGTGAACCGCTTCGTCAAAGCTGATCATCCCACTCCCCTGACGATTGTGTTGAATGCGATGGCCGACAGAAAATAATGTTGGCGTTGCAGTTCGACAGGACAAAGCTGCGATCGAACCCACCCAGTTGCGATAATCATCGGTCGCTTTCGGACTGATGAAGTACACCTACTTTACATTTGACGGGCAAGATAGTTCTGGATTGCTGACAACTCTCCCAGCATCGTCCAATCGGGGCGTAACCTGATGCACAGGCTATAATTGCACTCGCGAATGGCCCTCACGCCTGGCACAAAACTCGGTCCTTATGAAATCCAATCTCCCCTCGGCGCAGGCGGCATGGGGGAGGTCTATTGCGCCCGTGACACTCGACTCGACCGCACCGTCGCCATTAAGGTCCTTACTTCGCACCTGTCCGACAATCCTGAATTGAAACAACGGTTCGAGCGCGAGGCAAAGGCTATCTCGTCGCTGAGCCATCCGAATATCTGCACGCTGCACGACGTCGGATCGCAGGATGGCATCGACTTCCTGGTGATGGAGCATCTGGAGGGCGAGACGCTATCCCAGCGTCTGCGCAAAGGGCCGTTACCACTCGATCTGGTGGTGAAGGTTGGCCGCGAAATCGCCGACGCCCTGGACAAGGCACACCGTGCCGACATCGTGCATCGCGATCTGAAGCCCGGCAACGTGATGTTGACCAAGTCAGGCGCAAAGCTGCTGGACTTCGGATTGGCCAAGCCAATACACGCTTTCGCGGTAAGTAGTGGTTCGACGCCGCTGCTTTCCGCAACCTTGACCATGAGTTCGCCCAGCCCCCAGCTTTCGCCGCTCACCACACACGGCATGATTATCGGAACGATGCAGTACATGTCTCCGGAGCAAATCGAAGGCCGGGAAGCGGATGCGCGCAGCGACATCTTCGCTTTCGGGGCGGTGCTCTACGAAATGGTGACCGGCAAGCGCGCGTTTGAAGGCAAATCACAACTGACGGTGGCGTCGGCAATCCTGGAAAAGGATCCGGAGCCGATTTCGACATTGCGCGCCAACGTTAGTCCCGCGTTGGTGCATGTGATCGGCAGCTGCCTGAACAAGGACCCGGATCAAAGGTGGCAAAGCGCTGGGGACATCAGTCGCGAGCTGGAGTGGATCAGAAACGCCGCGCCGGAAGCAGCTATCTCCTCCACACTGCGGCCGGCAAAACCGGGGCTGGTCTATGGTGGCATTGCCGGGCTGCTGCTGATTGCCACCATTGCGCTTGCGGTCAAGTTGCTGTCGCACACTCACGCCGAGCAGTGGAAGCTCCAGTCGGACAATGATAAGCACGATGTCGTCGATGCAGAGTACGCCGCCATCCAGCTTTCGGCCGACGGAACGAAGCTGGCATTTATCGCTGCCGACGCTCACTCAGCAATCTTCGTGCGCGACTTGAGGACAGGCAGGTTAGATCAACTTAAAGGAACCGAAGGTGCGCTGTTCCCGTTCTGGTCGCCGGATGGACGCGCGATTGGATTCTTTGCCGGCGAAAAGCTCAGGACCGTGTCGCTCGACCAAGGTACGGTGCAAGCACTGTGTGACGCTCCCAATGGCCGGGGAGGAACCTGGAACGCCGATGGCCAGATCGTATTTACACCCAATATCGGCGACGCGCTCTACGTGGTGTCAGATTCCGGAGGATCACCCCGGGCAGTCACGCCACCCACGCAGGGAGCGCACAGTGACCGTGTGCCCTCCTTTCTCCCCGACCAGAAACACTTTCTGTTCGTCGAGCAGTTCATCAGTACCTCTACTGGGCTGCACGCCAGCTTTGACATCCTGGTCGGATCAGTCGACGGGGCCGCGCCTCGAAAGGTGATGAGTGGGGAGTATGACAGTCCACAGTTTGCTGACGGCAAGTTGCTGTACGGCAGGGCCCGTAGCCTCTATTGGCAGGATTTCAGCCTGACTTCTTTTCAGGTCTCGGGGAAGCCGATCAAGATCGCCGACGACGTCAATACCTACCATGGCCGCGCTTCGGCGAGCTTCAGCGTATCGAATTCCGGCCTGCTGGCCTACCGCACTTCTCCCGTTCGATTCACCGAATTAGTATGGTTGGACCGGTCGGGCCGGGTCGACGTTACTTTCCCCGCGACGGAGAAGGGATGGGGTGGAACGTTTGACCTTGCTCGCGATTCGAGTAAAGCCCTGTTTTGCGAGTCCGACCAGTCGGCGATCGATACCTGCTCGACATGGATGCTCGACTTCGGTTCGAAGGCATTCTCCAAGCTCCCTTTGGAGTTGTTGAATACACAGGCCGTGTTTACCTCTGGACTAGAGGCCATTATTTATGTCAACAACGCTGGCCATTTGAAGAAGTACAGTTTCCAGAGCGGAGCCATCGAAGATTTCGGCAGCGTGCAAACCGAGTACGCCTGGCCCGTGGATGTAACGCCGCAGGGCGAGGTGGTCCTCGTGGCCCAGAGGCCGCAGACGGGTAACGATGTTACCTGGATGACGCTGGACCCCCTATCGCAGATGCACGACGTAGTTGCGACGCCGCGCGACGAGTTTGGCAACAAGCTCTCTCCCAACGGAAAATGGCTGCCTTACTGCTTCGATGAGAACGGGGTAACCAATCTCTCGGTCGCCGCCTTCCCCGCGGGACACCCGCAGTGGCAATTAACCAGCGCTGGTGGCTGCCAGCCAACTTGGAGCGCCGATGGACGCGAGCTTTTCTTTGTCAGCGGCAACAAGGTGTATGCCATCCCGGTCAAGGACCCCAACGACTTCAAGCCGGTCCCGCCGCAAGAACTCTTCGAAATTCCCGCCAACATTACTGGTGGCGAAATGATGCCCGACGGAAAACACTTCCTCGGATTTCGTGCCACAGGCGCAACTCGTGGCGGCGAAATCAACGTAATCGTTAACTGGCTGGTTCCGCAGCCGCGCTGAGTTGTCCAATCGCTATCCCTAAGCGCGTCATACGCATCGGCAGATTGTTACCCCTGTAATTGCTCACGTCGCCGTTGGCGATTGTCCCCGAATCACGGGATACCCAGAAGTTATGCCCCAAACAAACTTTCAACGAAGCGGGCCCGAAGTCGGCTTCGAGGACATTGTCGAGCTCAGTTGAGACGCAAAGGAGCGATCTCCTCGTAGACCGTTTCTGGATAACTTCCGGTGGGCGAAGATCAAAAGCCCCATGGGGCTAAGGTTCTGAAATTGTGGGAGTGCTGAAATCGAAATTCTGTTGAGCGTAACGTGCTTCAGCACTACTTCATATCAAGCAGCGCAGCCATGGTTTCCACCCCGTCCCACAGATTCTGCAAGCGCAGGTTCTCATTGGCGGCGTGTTGATTATCGTCATAGTTGGCAATCGGTATGGTGATGGTACGCGTCTGCGCGGCGTGTTCCATCGCTCCCAGTGGCACGCTCCCTCCCATGGTGGGCAGCAGCACTACATCTTTGCGCGCGCTCTTCACTGCTTCAATTACCTCCTGGGCGATGGGCAGATCCATCGGCGTGCGCACAGCGTTGTAGCCTGCCTCATCGCGCACCACCATCGCAACCCGAGAATGCTCCAGCAGGATCTGCTGCGTGGGTTCGCGGTCCGCGATGAAGTAGCCGCGGGAACGAATATCGTCGATGACACGCTGCTGCTGCTCTCGCCAGTCGATGCCCACCACCAAGCGCAGATCCAGATCGGCGGTCGCGGTGGGCGGAATGACATTGGCGGCTCTGGCTCCGGTTTGGCCCGAGGAGAATCCGTTGATGTTCAGTGAGGGCCGGTTGATCAACTCAAGCAGATGCGCGCCTGCGCCGTCGACGTGCCCCAGCCAAAAAGCACTCATCAGCATGTGGTCGTTCACCGGCGCATGGGCTAGCGCTTCTTTCTCAGCAGCAGAGAGCGGCTCAATTCCGTCGTAAAAATGCGGTACCAGGACGCGGCCGTCTTCGTCTTTCATCCCGGCGAGCAACTGCGCCAGCATCATCGCCGGGTTCGGCGCCCAGTTTCCGTAATGGCCACTGTGCAACCCATGGTGCGGTCCATAAACTGTGATCTCCAAATGCGCATCGCCTCGCGCTCCAAAAACCACCGTCTGTTCTCCGCTCTGATCGACCGGGCCGTCGCATACCAGCCAAACATCGCCGTGGACCAGATCGCGGTTGGCACTGAGGATCTGCTCCAGATGTGGCGATCCTGCTTCCTCCTCACCCTCCCACACGAAGCGAAGATTCGCCCGCAACGGGATCCCGGCCGCCTTTAACGCATCGAACGCGGTGAGCTGCGCGAAGATCGCCGCCTTATCGTCGCCGGCAGATCGAGCGTAGATGCGCTGCTCGCCGTTTACTTCCCGCACAATCGGCGTGAAGGGCGAGCCGCCATCCCATTCCGACAGAGTAACTGGCTGTCCGTCATAATGCGCATAGAAGACAATCGTATGCTGGGCTCCCGGCACGTCGATCTTCCCGAAGACCACCGACGGCGCGCCGGGGAGAGAGAGCAGCCGGGAATCGATACCGCGTTTCCGCAGCCCTTCGAGGAGTACGTCGGCATTGCGCTTCAGGTTTGCCGGATCGGCGGCAACGTTGGGTATCGACAGCAATTCGCTAAACCGTTGCACGAGTTCCGCGCGATGTGCCGCGGTATACTCGCGGGCCGTATCCGGCGGCTTCTGCGCCGCTGTCGCGGTTGCCAGGCAAAGAAGAAACGCAACAACGTAGGGAAGTTTCATAGGCTGACTATACAATGCGATTCGTGCAAATGTTCCTACAGAACCGGACATCGTCGAAGAATGTGTGGACGAGTGCAAACGAGGGCTGCAAGAATAACAGCGGAGATTTGGATGAGAGCCGAAGGCCCCACTTACCGGGATACGATCCCAACTTCAGGGTTGCTGTAAACGAACAGGCCAGCACTAACGTAGGATGCCGATATTTGCGTCGAACCCGTGAACTGCGCTCTTCGCGTCGGCGGACCATGGGACTTCTGTTGCTTCTGCCACTGACGGCCGTGATATCGACCCAGTTCGTGAGCGTCGCGAAAGCCGCGATTGTCGGAGGTCCACCTCTTTCCGCGGAGTCCTTTGGCGCCATTGAGCTTTCCTTTTGCAAATTGTCAGGCGTCCCGCAACCAGCGCGGTGCGGTGTACTCGAAGTCCCCGAGAATCCCAATCGGCCCGCGGGGCGTCAGCTCAAGATCGGCGTGGCCGTGATCCCCGCGACCGGCGGGAGGTCGCGTCCAGACCCGATTGTCATATTGATGGGCGGCCCCGGTGAAGACGCGATCAGCGCAGCCGAGATTTACATCAAGCAGTTCACAACGCTGCGTCAGGATCGCGACATCCTGCTAGTAGACCAGCGGGGTACTGGACGCTCGGGCGCATTGAATTGCGCTCTATTCTCAGCGCAAGAAGCTGCGGTGAGCTTGCGCGATGTATTCCCGCCTGCAGCCGTCGAAAAATGCGCGCAAAACCTTAGCGTGCGAGCCGACCTGACACAGTACACCTACGATCGCTTCGCCAACGACCTGGAACAGGTCCGACACGCTCTCGGCTACGGACCACTGAATTTGTTTGGGGGCTCCTACGGAACTCGAGCCGCGCAAGTTTACCTGCGAATGTACCCCAAAAGCGTGCGGACTGTGTATATGGGCAGTGTCGTTCCGCTCGATGCAGCGACGCCGCTGCCTTTCGCAAGGACCGGACAAGCTGCGCTCGAGAAGATGTTCGACGCCTGCGCCGGAGATTTCGCCTGCAACGCTGCGTTCCCTAACCTGCGAGAAGAGTTTCGCCAGATATCTGCTCGCCTGTCCTCAGGATCCGTGCGCGTCTCCGTACAGGAACAAACCGGCACCGTGCCGCTGGATCGCGGCCGGGTTGCGGAGTGGTTTCGCTCGAAACTTTATAGGCCCCGGAGCTCCACAGCACTACCCTGGATGATTCATCGAGCTTTCCTTGACGACTGGAGCCCGATTTCCGAGGGCGTTCTAGCTGATGCCAGCGATAACTCGCCTTTCAGCTTCGGTCTCTTCTTTGCGATTACGTGCAGTGAGGATGTCCGGTTTATCAGAGAAGCCGACGTTGCAGCTGAAACCCAGGGCACTTTCTTGGGTGACTATCGCGTGCGTCAGCAACAGGCTGCCTGCAAGTTTTGGCCTAAGGCCTCACTCCCGAAAGACTATCGCGAACCTATTCAGTCATCCGTGCCGACCGTGTTCGCCTCTGGTGATACCGATGGTGCTACGCCGCTATGGTATACGGAGCATGCCGCCAAGGGTTTCTCGCATCGCCTCAAAGTCGTGCTCCGTGGGCAGGGGCACACCGAGTGGAATGAGTGCATCGCGAAGATTTATCAAAAGGTCGTCATTTCCGGCTCAGTGGGCGGCGGGGGCACATCAACCTGCCCGCTGGTACC
The DNA here is from genome assembly GCA_049584315.1 of Candidatus Sulfotelmatobacter sp. Lineage (GTDB taxonomy): Bacteria > Acidobacteriota > Terriglobia > Terriglobales > Acidobacteriaceae > Sulfotelmatobacter. The sequence continues at coordinate 17,292 of JBAUXO010000157.1, forward strand.
ACGACCGCCATTCAGACTACAGTAGGTGTCGTCCTCATGGTTCGCAAGTTCACGGGCGTGTTCGCAATTGCGGATGGATAACGTAAGTGCTTTATCGGACGCGCAAAGCTGGAAGGGTGGAGCGGCGAGTGTTGGGACGCGCGTTCGATGAAGCACTTACGTCACTCGAGCCAGAAGTCGGCTTCTGGAAAGCCTGCAAGGTGAACAAGTTCAGTTCTGCTAGGCTTTGGCGCGCGCCCGACATGGGCTTAACGGTTGCACAAATCGTCGCACACGCTGCCCAATGAAGCCAACGGTTGCCGACAGCCTGTCACGGCAGAGGCCGCGGGTTCGAGTCCCGTTGTCCTCGCCATTCTTTTTAGGCACTTGCAAATCGAACGTCCAGCGAATCAGGCGTGTTAGGGGACGGCGCCGAACGAGAACGGTCCCATCCGAAAACCGTTCGAAACAGCGCTCATTGGATTAGATTTGTCTTCGGCAAAATATCCGCTGGCAAAATAGCGTCGACCAATTTGTCCTGTGCCAATCGTTTGGTCTTCGACGTCGCCTGCAGGTATTTGTTCGTGACATGAAGGTTGCGTGCCGCAAGTAGTCGCGGATCGTGAGCTGATGTTCGCCCATCTCCGTCAGCATGGTTCCGACCGAATGTCGAAACGTGTGCCAACCCACACCCGTGATAAAGCTTACAGAAAAATTTTGCAACCGGAGATAGTCTCCGCTTATCTCTATATTCGGAGATTGTCTCCGCTTTAATAGACGGGGGCACGGATGCCAAATTCTGGCGCGACCTTCATGGGTTGCGTCATAACAGCAGGAGGACAACTATGCGTGTATTTGTGACAGGATCAACCGGTTTCATTGGAACGGAACTGGTGAAAGAACTGATTGCGGCAGGGCACAAGGTGCGCGGTCTTACGCGCAGCGATGCCGGTGTGCAGCAGTTGAAGGGGGTAGGTGCGGAGGTTCATCGCGGCGACCTGCAGGACCTCGACAGTCTGCGCAGCGGAGCCAAGGGGATGGATGTTGTGGTGAACCTGGCGTTCGGCCACGACTTTTCAAAGTTTGCGGAAAATGCCGCAGACGAGATCAAGGCCATCGAGGCGGTGGGCTCGGTGCTCGAACCCGGGAAGCTGCTAGTGGTGACCTCGGGAGTTGGATTGACCAGCGGCGCGACGGGCCACGTACGCACGGAGAGTGATCCTCCGGTGGATTCGCCGATGATTCCGCGCAGGCCGGAGCAGGCAGCGCAGGCTGTCGCGGCAAGGGGTGTGCATGTGGCGATTGTACGGCTGCCGCAGGTGCACGACACGCGCAAGCAGGGGCTGGTACCGCTGGTCACCCAGACCGCGCGCGAGAAGGGCGTGTCGGTGTATGTGGGCGATGGCGCGATCCGCTGGGCTGCGGCTCCGCTGAAGGATGTGGCGCATTTGTATCGTCTCGCGGTCGAGAAAACCGGGCCGGGAGTGACGGTGTACAACGCGGTGCAAGAGGAAGGCGTGTCGATGCGGGAGATCGCGAAGACGATTGGCAAGGGGCTGAAGATACCGGTAAAATCCATCCCTCCGGAGCAAGCAGGCGAGCACTTTGGATGGCTCGCGCACTTCGCAACGCTGGACATGCCGGCTCCGAGCGAGTGGACGCGCAAGAGGCTGGGCTGGCATCCGACTGGACCAGGACTGATCGAAGATTTGACCAATATGAAGTACTGACGATTTCCGTTGCAAGATTGTGACTGGCGGAATGCGAGGCCCCGGTTCGTTCCGGGGCCTCGGTATGCGTGTCATAGCCGGTGGGAGGCCAACTTAATTTCGCCAGGTGGCCCCCTTTTCTCCGCGGCGGTATGGCACGGCTGAAGCCATGGGATATTGTTCGTCGCCGGCTCAGGAGATTTCGAGTGTGCAGGCATAGTCTGGGTCAATGCAGGCGCGTTTCATCGGCATAGGGGCGGCGGTCACCCGCCGACCGCCGAGTCGGCCCGGGGAATTTCACCCCGAGCCGCTCGCAGAGCCGGACGTGAATCTCTCGATTCATCCGGCTCGTGCCACCCCTGAAAGGCTGCCGCCTTGCGGCAAGACAATGAGTTCCTCCGGTTAACCAACGCGTAAGCCAGGGGCGAACTGCTTCGTAGTAGCGAGGAAGCGGGGTAATTCCCGTGGAGCGAAGGGGGCAGGTCACCCTCGGTGAGATTGAGTCAACGGGATGCCAAGCTTTCGCACCCCGCCGTCCGGTTTGGGAATTTCCACCCGCCTCACCGGCTTTGGTTCGTAGGTTCCATTCCGTAGTTGTTCTCGGATCACTGGCCAATGCTGTTTCAGGTAGTTGATTGACAGTGACTCCGTCTATTCCCGCGCTACCTTTATTACCCTTCACCTGCCGCAATGCTTCCTTCAGGTTCTCTCGCCCCGCAGCCTTCATGCACCGGTCACTGGATCGCAACGCCTTCGACGATAAACATGCGGCCCTTCACCGCAGCTTGCCGGATCGGTCTGATTGCTGCGTAGGCTGGCGAGTCATACCAGGCGTGTGCCCGTTCGGAGCTGTCGAATGCGATGACCACAATTCCTTTGGGCGGCGCGTCCCCGTCCAGGCTTTCTGTTTTACCGCCCCGAACAACAAAATGATAATGGCCATTGAAAGGCGCTAGGGTTTCGTTGACCTTCGCCGCATACTCCTTTATCCCGGTCGGGTCCGTGATTGCATCAGCCTCCGAAATTAAGTAGACAGGCGGCGTTCTTACCTGCTGACCATGAATTGTGCTATTGGCAACGGCACCCATCAAAAGACCGGCCAGAACACCGACTAGAAGTTTGTAATTCGATTTCACGTTCCTTCCCTCCCATTTTAAATTTGGCAGACTGATTCGCAGCTTCTCAAGAAGCTAAGACTCTGTCTTGTAAAAATGGGAACTAGACAGGATTCGATTTAATCGATGGAATCGTGACTCGCGGGGGGACGAATGCCTGCCAGGCATGCATTTGGCGAGAGGCCCGAAAAATCACGGAATTCGCGAGCCAAATGGGCCTGATCGCAATAGCCAGCCGCTAGAGCTAACTGTGCCCAGTCCACGGAAACACCAGACCCAATCTGTTTCAACGTGTTCTGAAAGCGCTGCAGCCGGCAATAGAGCTTTGGCGTCACTCCGATTTGCTCCCGGAACAGCTGGGCAAACCGCCGGCGGCTCAGGCCGGATTCATGGGCTATCTCTCGTACCCGCGGGATCTGCGGTCTATTCGCAAACTCTTGGAGGGCATACCGCACCGCGGCATTTAATTGAGCGCGTTGGTTTAGGTGCTCCAAAAGGGCGACCTCAAGCACTTGAAACTTCTCGGCCGGGTGGTTTGCGTCGCACAACCGATGGCGCAGGGTTCGCACCATCGAACCCCAAATCAAATCCAGAGATACATTTCTGTTTTGAAACGCATCGACGGCTGTGTTCAGGAAAGCGTGCACACCGCCGGGCCGAAACACTACTCCCATTGCCGACCGGAGCTTAGCACTGTCAATGATGCTGAAGCGCGATCGTATTCCCATTAGGAGTGAAGGGGCGATCTCAAATCCATCGCCCATCGGGTCGGTCAGCGCACTTATGGGGCCTTCCGCGAGACTGAAGGCCAGCTCAAATCGTCCCTTGGGCAGCACCCTCTGTGTGCCATGGACCCCCTGGTGTCCGTCGCAGTACCAGAGCTCTTTCACATGTGGAGCTAGCGCGGCACAGGGCTGGTAGGCTACACGCATTTGGCGATCGTGACATGAGACACTACCGTAGATCAAGAGCGACCGCATAGCTCCTGACCGGTTGGTCGGTAACCCCGAACTTGGCCAAAAGAAACGATAGATCCCTATCGGGACTGCCCCGACGGCAGAAGTGTCTGGGTGTGCGCAGACTACGTAGTCGGGGCAGTTTCGATAGGGTACGTTTGAACTGAGCGGCTAGCGTTTGCGGCGGATGCGGTGGGATCTATGGGATTTCGATTGGGCTGTGGGGCCGGCCCTTACGAAATCTGGCGACAGATTGGATGCAACATCGGCGGCCTCCGCCGTTGTCGGGAGAGCAACTTCAAGAACCGTGATGGCCTAACACGCCCTTTTTGGCCCTTTTCCGGCGGCCCACAGTCTCTTATCCAGCAACAAGTGCCGTTCCATCGTTGTCGGAAGAAAAGACCAGCGATACCAGCTTGACTTATCCGTCGGTTCAGCCCGCTATCTCACCGCCAATGGAGCGGACGATTCGGTCTTCCCGGTATTCCCTTCCCTTGCCTTTTAGTTCTCAGGCCACGCCCCGTTCATAACGGTGGTGCGAACCGCCCACACATAAACGGGATCTGTCGGTGTGGACGGGCTCTGTATTTGAATAGCAATAGATTACCGCGTTCAATTAGTGCTTAGCGTGGACAACATGAACGCCAGCGTGTCCGGGCGCGAGTCCTTGAACGGCGCGGCCGAACCTGGACGCGATCTCCTGGAAATTGATGTCTTCGATAGCACAAAAGCCGTGCGCGCGAAGAATCGCTGCAATGCCAGCCGGCTCGAAACGGCTGACCGTACGTTCATCAATTTTCTCAAGCTGTTCGGTCCGGTCCTTTTCTAATTGCCTTAGCTCTTCGGAGAATGCCTCGGGAGGTTCCACGTAGTCGAACACCACCTCCGAGTTCTGGATTGACGACATGTAGTCCAGAGTGCGGCCAATAGCGTCCTGTGTCAGATATGGCACTACTCCGAGCCAAGTGAAAAACGTGGGCGAGTTCTGCTGGAAGCCTGCGGCGACGAGCTTCTCTCCCACATCGTCCCGCTCGAAGTCGACGGACACGAGAACAAGTATGGGCGGAAGTGCGATTTGAACTTCGGCCAAGCGCTGGCGTTTCCATGCCTGCGTCGCGGGGTGGTCCACCTCATAGATACGAATCTGTCGTGCGCCATGGGGATTCCGGAGAGCGAAAGTGTCGAGTCCGGCGCCAAGGATGACGATCTGCCGAACCCCTCTTTCGACAGCTTTTGACAAAGCATCTTCTGCAATCCGGCTTCGCGCGGTGGTGAACAGACGTCCGATGCTGGCCAAGGGGTGTTCCTGCGCAAATTGAAGCACGTCCCTTTCGTCTTCACGCAGAATCTTCATGGCAAATGGGTCATAGAGGATTAAGCCATGATCGAGCACCTGATGAGCAGCTCGTTGTCGGGCGATTATCAGGGCTGTGCGGCTGGGTTCATTAGGCTTCATGTTCGAGGTCTCCCGCGCTTACATCTTCGTCCAATCCGTCTACGCAGGGCCAGACGGTTACCTTTACGACGACGGTGACGTCCTCCACGGGAGAGCACCCCACCGGCACGGTCACGTTCACCGCAAGCACAACGACGTTGGGCACCGTAAACCCGGAAGGCGTGAAAGCAACCATCCCGACATCAACTCTGCCAGTAGGTTCCAGCACCATCATGGCAACCTGCAACGGTGTCACGGACTTCACCGGCAGTTCAGCCTCGCTGACCCAGACGGTGAACTAAGTCTTGAATGAGTGATCACAGCAGCCCGTGACGAACGGAACTGAGCTGCGCCAGAGAATTTGTAGCAAAAAGAAATCAACAGGGCAATCGCGAGTCGAGTCGAAAATGGGAGTTGCTTGTGGTGAAGGACTGGCCATCTTCGTCACCCGAGGACGGGGTCACGAGATATTGCTCTTCCGGTGTTCCGGGAAACCGTTGCAGATCGTGTGCTACCGAAGCTCTTATGACTCGCCCAACGGCCGGTTGATGCGAAGGCGATTTCCCCAAAAGTACGACGGTGATCGAAAAGTTTCCTTCATGGTAAAAAACCTGTGGGAACTGGCCGGCAACGATGGAATTGTTGACCAATGCCGCAATCGTTGATGGATATGCCTGCTTCCCTTCGTCGTACCTCCGGGGAGCGGCCGCCTTTGCCCCTTCAGGCAGCGAAAAGCTCACCGTAGCCGGGTCGGTTGACTCCGTGGAATCGGAAGCCACGATGGGCCCCCTCGTCACCAGATAGACTGCATCGCCATCGAAGAAACCGTACTGAAGATGAGCCCAGGCAGGGAGTGCGCGCAGGCTGGTCAAGTGAACGGCATACGAAAGATTAATGCGTTGTGTACCCGATACGGCGAGCGCCCGGCTTCCTTGTTGCGGATGGTAACGCCTCACTGTCTTTGCCTGCCGTAAAAAACGCGGTACCTCGCGCGAAGGCAGTCGTTTCGAATTTCGAGAAAATCGCCGCCACAAGCCCGGTGTGGGGAGTCGGGCTGCCATCAACTCACGCCCACTGATCTGCGACGCTTAGGATCCCAAGCGAAGGGCCTGCGCGGCGAGTATTTTCGAGAGTGTCACGAGTGACGGGCGAGTGGGAAGGAATCTCAAGGTGAGAGTTGCCGACAAAGCGCCCAGAAGCCTCAGATTCGCTGCGCACTCGGCGCAGGTATAATTACGCGCGGCACGGCCCCACGTCCGGCGGGCAAAGCGAACCGAGCCTCTTTTGTTTTTAGTGTGCCGTCGCCATCCGAACAGCCCCGGTTCGGTTTACCTTAATTGGAGCATGTGCATGAAAACGCTGCTGTCTCGGAAGTTTCTTGTGCTGACACTGATCGCAACAGCTGGCGGCGCAACTTGTGCGAGTGCGCAGGACACCTTAGAGCCTGCCATGACGCTGGTCGTCGACGAAACACAAGCCGCACGACGGATTGCTTTTGTCCACGAGGAAATTAGCGTGCGGCCGGGCACCCTGGCACTCGCGTATCCCCGGTGGATTCCAGGCGAGCACGGGCCGACCGGTCCCATTCAACAATTCGCAGCGCTCCGGGTAGGTTCCGGAAACACGATCCTGCCCTGGACGCGCGATCCTGAGGACATCTACACGATTCATATTCAGATTCCGCCGAAGACCGATCGGATCAGCGTCAACTTTGACACGTTGCTGGAAAACACGATCTCCGATCATCAGCTCCTGGAGGCGTGGAATACGGTCGTGCTTTACCCGCGCGGGATCGATAAGCGCCAGTTGATGATCGAGCCGTCGATTCTTCTGCCTCTCAATTGGCACCAGGGTAGCTCGCTAAGGGTTACCAGTCAGGTGGGTAGCCGCGTGGATTTCGCGCCGGTTTCACTCGAACGATTGATCGACTCCCCGGTGCTCGCCGGCGAGTTCCTTCGAGTTGTGCCACTGGCTTCAAGTTGGCCGGCGGAGCTCGACATCACTGGCGACAGCCAGGCCGCTGTTGACAATGCGGATGATGCGCACGCGGTCACCTTGTTTAGCAAGCTGATCGACCAGGACCGTGCCATGTTCGGCTTCCGGCATTGGCAGACCCTTCACCTCCTTGTATCGCAAAGCGAAGCGCGCCCCTTCGATGGCCTGGAGCACGAGGACTCGCCGTACACGGGAGTCGGGGACTCCGCGCTTTCCAAGAAAGATCAACTGGAGAAATTCGGTTGGATGCTTCTCGCCCATGAACAATCGCACTCTTGGGACGGGAAGTACCGACGTCCGGCCGAGCTGTACTCAAAGCCGGACTATCAGGGTCCGGAGCGAACGTCGCTGCTCTGGGTGTATGAAGGTTTGAACGAATATATAGGGATGTTGCTCGCGACCCGCGCCGGCTTCAACGATCCAGCCTACATGCGCGACTATCTCGGACGGATAGCTGCGGATTTTTCCCACGAACCTGGTCGTGCTACCACCGCTCTCGTGGATACAGCGACGGAAGACTGGGTTTTGCGTGCTTTCGACGTTGGGTGGTCTTCGCTGCGCCGCGGACAGGATTACTACGATGAGGGCGCGTTGATCTGGCTGCGCGCCGACACGATCATCCGTGAACAAACGCAGGGGCTCCGGTCCCTTGACGATTTCTTGCGCAGCTTTTTCGGTCAGCGTGACACGGAGCCGATCGTTGCTCCGTACACCCGAGAAGACATCGAAGCTTCGCTGTCGGCAATCTGCCCGTTTGACTGGCACGCGTTTTTCGAGACGCGCGTCTACCAGGTGAACAGAAAGCCTCCGACCGATGGCCTTGAGGCCGCCGGCTGGCGTCTGACGTACAACGCGACGCCCAACAATGATCCTTTCTACAGTGATCTCCTCCCGATTGCTTATTACGGCGACTATTCCGTCGGGATCACTGTTAAGAAAGACGGTACGATCTTCGACGTCTTGACTGGGACGCCAGCTTACGATGCGAGTCTAGGCCCGAATATGGCGATTCTCGCGGTCGATGGCCGCGTTTACTCAGCCGCAGCGCTCAACGAAGCGATCGCGCATCCACGAAACGGCAAAATCTCGCTGGTGGTTCGCAATTTTGATTCGGTCGAGACTCGCGAAATTCAATATGCTGGGGGCGTACGTTACCCGCACCTGGAGCCAATCCCGGGCAGTCACGACTACCTTAGCGAGATCTTGGCGCCTCGAAGCTATGAGACGCACTGACCACCGGTGGATGACGGCTAACCGGAAATTATCGCGGGCCAGAAGTCCTATTATTAAAGGATGTCAAGTGAAAAACACTTCTCCCTGCCGGCCGACCTCGTCAAATCAATGCACCCCCGGAGTGAGCCTGGCGCTCGGAAAGGAAAAGTCGCCTGATGAGCACGAAGAATATTTCGTTCGCCCCAGGCCCCCAAAGCGGACCGACTCTGAAGAATACGATCTCGTGATTCTAGGCGGCGGCACCGGGTATCCTCCCGAAGCCACTCGTAAAAATCGCAAAAAAAACATAAACCTCTGTCCGATTTTGCGAATCCAATTATCCGGTTCTTCCCGCGTTTACTAACCGCTAAGCGCCAATGAGCAACGATTCCAACGTCGACCGCGATTCCTTCCAGCAGTTTCTCGCACATGTGTTCGTAGTCCAGGAAAGTCAGAACGATCCTCAATTCCTCTCAGCGATGATCGGAGTCCAACGCCTTATCACCACGGGAGAGCTGGGTATAGACAGTGCAATGAATCTAATCGTTGATTCCGCCCGTGACGTGGCTGGTGCCGCTGGAGTCGCCATCGGGCTGCTAGAGGGGCATAAACTCATTTTCCGGGCTGGAGCTGGGTGCTCAGCTGCAAGAATTGGAACCCGGGTTGCGGCATCCCTGACTGCTTCTGCGAAGACCAAGTCAAACCGCGAGATTCTCCGCGTGGAGAACGCCCAGACCGACACCCGCATTGAAGGGGCGATTTGCCGCCAGTTCGGAGCAGAATCGATCCTGATCTTGGCGATTTATCGCGGCCGGCCCCTGGTGGGAGTGCTTGAGATCTTGTTTAGCCAGGCGCACGCCTTTCAAGACTGTGAAGTGCAAATGTACCGGTTGATGGCCGGGCTGGTCGAAACGGCGATGGATGAGGCCTTCCAGGCAAGGCAAAGCGTAAAGCACACACCGTCAGTCATCGAGACCACGGTTGACGCGGTCCCATCGCCGAGGTTTGTATATCTCCGCGCAGAAGAGGGACTCAGGCTTCTCTTGGAAAGTAAGAACGCGCTCCAGCTTCAGTGTAGAGCCGCCTGGAAAACGGTCAAGCGATCCCGAGTCTGCAGCGAGCCGGATGTGGTTGCGAAGGCCGTAGTGCAAAAGGCAACCGATTTCATCTCAACCAGGCCCATCCGCAGTTTAGCCTTCGCCGCAATCGCTACAGGGGTCGGACTAACTTTTTGGATTGGCCAGGGACATCAAGGGCCCGTTTTGAAGTCTCCGGTCCTGCCAGGATCGACTGCCGTCAGAACCCTGCAATCCGCCAGCCCAATACCTGCGGAAGAAACTCTCAAGACTGGCGCGCCGGCTGGGGCTAAGGCGACGAGGCTGGCAGCCATAAGGCGCCCACGCGCGCGTGTGGGTCGGAACGAAGTCGACTACATCGGAGACGATGTTACGGTTCGCCATTTCACCTATCAGTCTGCCACGCAAAAGACGCGTTTCGGGGCAGGCAGGGTCAGCTATGTGGGGGACGATGTAACAGTCCGGTATTTCACGCCGAAAGCGGTACCTACTTCCCGGTGAATGAGTTCCTAAGGGTTCGAATCAGTCCTCAGTTTGTTCATACGCTCCGCGAACTGGTGCAGTGACAATCGTTGCTCATGAATTTCAGAATCCTTGTAGGCGGCGTTGCCAGGCCGACCATGGACCGACTCACTGTGGCACGGAAAATGGCTGCGATCACCTTACCATTTGGAAGAAAGAGAGCAAGCTTCGACCCACAACCGTCGACTCGGCAAGCAGTTTGAGCATCGCTGAGGAAGAGGGCTGCCTCACCCAGGCGCAGTCCGGTACCGTAGAGCAACAGTTGAGGTGCTGTCCAATCGGCTAATTCCTCTACACAAGCGGGTCGTAAGACTCATTGGGGCAGTTGAAGTCGGTCCATTGCCAACGCGCAGAAGAGACCAGTCCGCATAGTTGGCAAGATTGCCCCCACCAAAATGCGAAGCTGTGGAAACCGAGCGGGGTTTAGCATTGTAGGGCGGGTATTGCTGAACAGCAGTCCCCCGTAGCGGATTGCGTTCTCACACTTTGAGCAAACCAGCCGATGCAAGTGTACTGGGGCTTACTGGTCCAGGTCGTACTCGCTCAAATCGAAGTCAGGAAGCACCGGATCGGCAGGATCGCTGTTCGAAGCGGTTCCGGTAAAGCCGAGAACGGTTGTAGATCCTTTGATCGTGTACTTGACTTGGCAGCCCGATCCACCGGCCTTCGTAGCCGACTTCAGGTCCTGCGGAGTGGGCTGGAAGACTCCGGGGTGCTTCAATACGGCGGTCGTCCAGCTATCCGGTTCAAAAAAGCCCGTATCCGTGACTACCAGACCGTCAGGGCCCGCGAAGATGAGAGTCAGAATGTCCGCAGCTTTCGTCAGACTTATGCTCATCGTCGACGGCGTTTTGGTCGCCAGCGTTCTTTTTCCTCCCGTCGCTACGATCGCGCCCGCAGGCAGGCTGTAGGTAGCAGAAGTGGACGTGTGTTTCGAGGGAGACAGCGACTCACTGGCCACCAGCTTGATGGATCCGGCTTTTCCATCTAAAGCGAGGGGATCCGATCCCGACAAGATCGGGCCGATCGTGCCCTTGATGGTGATTGTAAGCGTGTGGGTAGTCGCATCGCCCAGGCTGACCGCGGCGTCATCAGGCGATTGAGCCCAACACGTGTAACCTAGAGCAAAAACAGCAACAACAAGCCAAGCCATTGTTTCATTCCTGGACACCATTACAATTTCTCCTTCTTGTCGGCAACTACAGATACTCCGCGTTGATGCGAAATTCTTTTTCGCGACCCCGAAAATGGTTTTGATTGTCCGCCCAATCCGCTGCTCGTGTCAATGTCAAACGGTTCCGTCGCCAGCGACTTGGAAGCGCTAATATCGACTTCGCCGGTGGCGAGATGGCGAGCCACATGCAGGATGCAGTTCTGTGGCTTGAATGGAAAGCGCGAAGGTCAGCTCTGGCGGGGTCGTTCCCGCGATCTTCTCCCATCGTTACTGGTGCTTGCTTCCCAGCACCAAGTTGAAGCGCACGGCCATCTCGCCTTCGCCATGAAGCGAAGTGTAAGCGTATCGTCGAAACTCATTGACATAATACTGATAGGTTTAGCAAAGAGAAGGCTTGGCTCGAACGCTGCGCTGATCAAAAGGCGAGGGCCGAACGATGAAGCCGGCCGGCGACACCCGCACGAGGCCTATTCGCACAGCGTTGCGTTCGATGCATCGAACGAGTTTCGAAGTCCAAGCACACGGTACAGTTCCGGGAGGAGATCCAACTATTTTGGGGCAGTCCGTTCGACGCGCGCATCCGCCACCAGTTCCGCTAAGAGATGAACGAGCCGAAAGCTCCGTCCCGGTCTTAGAGATGGAAACAAGCAGTCAAAAACTCATTCCAGAGATAGAGATGATGCTATGCCTCGATTCTTCGCCCCAACGTTTCTGCTCCTGACAATCGCCGTTCTGCACCCGGCGACTGCGCAGAATGCCACGACAAATCCTGCCCCCGAGCCCGCGTATGGACCGGAGCTGGAAGGCTACGATTATCCCTACCCCGTGCATCGATTCGAGTTCTCGTCCCAGAAGCAGACAATGCACATGGCCTACATGGACGTGAAACCGAAGTCGTTCAACGGCCGGGTCATCGTCTTGATGCACGGAAAGAACTTTTGTTCCGCGACATGGAAAGCGACCATCGATGTACTCGAGGATGCTGGCTATCGCGTAATCGCGGTTGATCAGATCGGCTTCTGCAAGTCGACGAAGCCTCAGGTATACCAGTACACCTTCCAGCAGCTTGCGCGAAACACGCATGCTCTCCTCGAAGCCCTGAGCATCCAGAAGGCGATTCTGGTCGCGCATTCTACAGGCGGCATGATCGCCATTCGTTATGCACTGATGTATCCCGCCTCGACCAGTCAACTCGTTCTTGTTGATCCGATCGGACTCGAGGACTGGAAAGTCAAGGGCGTCCCTTCTATTTCGGTTGATCAGTGGTATGAACGGGAGTTACAGACGAACGCCGATAAGATACGGCAATATGAACAAAACACCTACTATGCCGGCACTTGGAGCGACTCCTATGAGCCATGGGTTCAAATGCTTGCGGGTATGTATCGTGGTCCCGGGAAGGATCTTGTCGCATGGAACTCGGCGCTTCTCTATGACATGATCTACACCCAACCGGTCTACTACGAGCTTGAACAAGTCGCGGTGCCGACGCTTCTGCTAATTGGGGATAAGGACAATACGGCAATTGGCAAAGATCTAGCGCCACCATCAGTGCGAGCACAACTGGGGCGCTATCCAGAGCTGGCGAAGCAAGCTGTAGCGAGAATCCCTAATGCCAAGCTTGAGGAGTTTCCTGATATGGGGCATGCGCCGCAGATTCAGAGCCCGGAGACCTTTCACAGAGCATTGCTGAAAGGTCTCTTAACGTCGCCTTCCGCGGACTCGAAATGAATTGTCCTATCGAAGGAAGATATTTGAACGACGCCATAGGAGTCACCCTTCGGCATTGCGAGACTGCCCTATGATCGGAATTCCGAATACAGAGCATCGGATCCGTAATGGAAAACGCGCAGCTCGTCAATTTCTTTCTTGATTGTCAGCAATGCGGACGTTAGAAATACCAGCGCCGCAGTGGACACCTTCTAAACACTCCAGTTCGATAATAGTATTCTCTTGTCCTTTGTCATCAAGGGGTTACACTTTGCACTGATTGGTAAGAGTGTTGCCGCCGAATTGGCTTTCGTGCGGCGAAGCACTTTCGATACTAACGGCGAGAGGAAGACTGTGATCATCGGCGAGAGCGGGGATTTTCGTCCCTCTGCCGCGCTTGGTAGGCCCCGACCGCGAGGCCCCTTTTTGCCGCCGCGAAGGCGGCGACGATGAAGGCCTCCTCCAGGTTGGAGTTTACCTCGGGCTTGCAACTCCTTGGCTAGGACCATCAAGATGCCCTCCAGCTTGCCCTCGCAACCACTGCTGGAAGCGACCGTGGCAGGTCTGGTACGGCGGATATTTCCGAGGCAGTTCGCGCCCCTGCGCTCCTGTGCCCAACACCCACAAAATTCCATTGACCCGGGTGTCCTGCCACGGCCGACCACGATCGTCGGCACGCCGCATGATGATCGAGCTGCGGCTGACGCGGAGATAGTTTTCCCCTGGAGGCACCGCCCACGACTTTGAGGACTTGCGAAACCCAGCTTTCGGGCGATTGGTAGCGCTTGTTCATACCATTGGCACAGTGCCTCGAACAGGTCGTCGTGAGCGGAACCGGCTTCTGCGAACCCTCTGTCTTGCATGGGGCAACGACACGATTCACGATTGATCGCGTGACCTGAAGCTGCCTGTTTTCGAAATCTACGTCTTTCCACTTCAGCGCGAACCGTTCGCTCCTTCGCAGGCCGGTTGCTCGGAAATGCCAATTTTCCGCAGTTGATTTTGGCCTTGGTCCCGTCCGCGACCGGCACTGCTCGCGGCCAGCGCTCCACCTCCATAGTCCTCATGTCCTCCAAAACGGAGACTTCCCCGGTAGGCATCTTGTCAGCAGTGTTTTTGAGTATGAGGTCTCCGTACGCAAGGATAGCCCATGGCACAAACGGGGGGTTACCGGGTATTACTAACTGATATGACGGTCCATTACCGTCTCGCAATTGTGGACCGTAGCCGGTAGAGGTATCTTCAGGTCATGAACTCCCGTACTCATGAAAATCATCCATCTCACCAACCGAGGATAATCGGGGCCCCCAAAGGACTGACGATCCTAAAGTCGATAATGCCGGCGATGGTTATCGCGATTGTGCTGGGTGCGAACGCGACGGCCGCCGAGCTTCCGGTTGCTCCTAGCGCTGTCGGCCAAGGGGATGCTCTGGTGACCGCGCCACTTGCGCTGCCCTATGCCCCCGAGATCGCACCGTCTCGCCCGCTAGATATGAAATTTGCCAGCTTAGCTTTGGTCTCTGCCGGCAGCACGTTCGCTGATTCGTACACTACATTATTTGCCAGGCAGAATTGGCTGGCTCACAAACAGGGCGTGTGCAATATTGAGGTTCAGTCCCCTTACCTGTACGGAACTCATCCGACGGTTGGGCGTGCGTATGCAGTCGCCTCCGCAAAGAGTGTCGGCTCCCTGTTTGCGGCTTACTATTTGCGTAAGCATCACAGCCGATTCTGGAGTTTGCCTTTAGTCGGGAATTCTTTTGTGAGCTTGGAAGGTGTGACTCAGAATATGATCGCCTGTAACCGGTGAGATATCCCAGCTTACTGAACAGTCAGAGTCAAAAGCAGCGAATGTTGTAGATTGCCCGCAGTACCGGTCACCGTCACGGTGTAGCTTCCAGGCGCGGTTCCGGTCTGAGGCGTGGGCGCGATGCCCGTTCCTCCAGCGCAGGATGACATCAACAGCAGGCCCGTAATCAAGAAACCTAAGACGAAGCAGGCTCGGATCTTCTGCGACCGGCTCTTGAAGCAGGTAAGAATCATTCCAAACGCCGCCACTGCTTGCAACCTCATCAAAACTGCATAAAGCGAGCGGTTGTGTGGCACACCGCCCGGGATTGCCTGAGCCACCGAAGCCGTCGTGGAAATGGTTACGGTGGCAGTTTGCGAGCTACCGTTTGGCGTCAAAGCCTTGGGCGACACGCTGCAAGTCGTCAATGCCGGTGCACCACTGCAACTCAGCTGTATCGTATTGCTGAACGCGCCACCCACCGGAGACACCATCAGTTGGTAAGTAGCGGAGGCACCGGTTTCCACACTCTGGCTGGGATGGGAACTGGTCACGACGAAGTCCGAGCCAACTCCGGAAAGATTCACGGTTTGCGGACTACCTGGGGCATTGTCACCGATAGTAAGAGTACCTGTGCGGTTACCAGAGGCTGTCGGCACGAATGCAACGTTCAGAGTACACCTAGAATTGGCGGCCAATGTGGAGGAGCAATTGTTAACCTGAGTAAAGTCTCCCGATGTCAGCACCGTACCGACACTCAAGGGAGCATTGCCGCTGTTGGTGAGCGTCACAGCTTGCGTCGCACTAGCAACCGTCACAACTTGAGCGCCGAAGGCGAGGCTCGTCGGTGTCGCTGCAGCAATGGGGGCAGACACCGACGTGCCCGTTCCGATAAGGGCCACAGTCTGAGGACTGTCCGAGCCGCTGTCGCTAACCGCGAGACTCCCGTTGCGAGTTCCGGATGCGGTGGGCGTAAAAGTGATGCTGATAGCGCAACTCAGGTCAGCGGCCAATGTTGTGGGACAGTTATTAGTCTGCGTAAAGTCGCCGGTAATCTGAACTGCGGCCACGTTCAGAGTTGCGTTCCCAGCATTTGTAAGCGTAACAGCTTGTACTGGGCTGGGACTTCCTAACTCCTGAGGCAAGAAAGCAAGACTCAGTGGAGCTAGGGTAGCCATGGCACCGGAACCGTTGCCGGTCAAGCTGATAATGTGAGGAGACCCGGCCGCGTCATCCTGGATCAGAATCGATCCAGTCAGAGGCCCTGCCGCCGTGGGCGTAAAAGTCACGGAAACTGTGCAATTGGAGGCAGCCGGTACGCTCGTCCCGCAACCGTTCGACTCCGCAAAATCTCCGCTAGGTGCGATCGATGAAATGGCCAAAGCCGAACTGCCCATGTTGCGGAGCAAAGCCGTCTGGGACGGGCTGGTCGAGCCAATGGCTTGCGAGGAGTACTGCAGAGAAGCCGGACTGATGGCGACGGACGGGGCCGAGTTCGGTCCAATCTTCATGACGAAGGCGTCGGTGCCGCCTCCAAGCACATTCTGGAAAACTCCTTGAGTCGTCGGGAGGTCGGTTGAATCGGTGGAACCGGCAACGTAGACATTATTGTCGGAATCGACAGCGATGCCTCCAGGAAACTCGTCTGCACTGCCACCCAAGTAAGTAGCAAACAGTTGGGTGCTGGCCAACGGATCGATCTTCACCAGTAAGAGGTCACTTCCGTTCGTGTAAGCCTCGATGCCATTGACCAGGCCGAACGAACTGCTCGAGGTAGAAGCCACCACGTAGGCGTCGTCGTTTTTATCCAGAGCAATCGCCTGCGGGCTGGCATAATTGTTAGGGCCGAGGAATGTCGAGTACACCAATGTCGCAGCTGACCCGTCGAACTTGGTCACGAAGGCATAGCTGCAGCCCCATCCATATACGCCCGGGTCGCAGATGCTAGTCGAAGTGATCGGGAATGTCCCGTCACTGATGGCGACACCAGTGACGTAGGCTGAACCCAAGCCATCCACCGCGATGGCGGTAATATTTGTAAGGATACCGCTGGACTCGTAAAAGTAAGTAGAGTAGTCGAGGGCTCCCGAACTGCTGAACTTGCTGACAAATCCGACCACGGCATTTTGTTGCGAAGTCGAGTCTGCGGTCAAGTATGCGCTTGGCGTAGTTGGAAAATTGTAGGTGTTAGTGATTCCTCCAGCGTACACATTGCCTGTGGTATCCAGCGCGATTCCGGTGATCGTGCTGTAGGGCGAAGACCAGCAGGGAGTGCCTCCACAGTTGAAAGCGACATTCGAATCGCCGCCGAAATAGGTGGAGTAAAGCAAAGAGGAGCCGTCTGGACTGAACTTCGTCAGAAAGCCGTAGTTTCCGTACAAACCGCCTTGGTTCGGAGAAGCCGAAGCCTGATAGGCGTTGGCTACGGGAAAGTTCGTCGATGAAGTATTGCCGGCCACTACGACACTTCCGAAATTGTCAATGCCAATGCCCGTTGGGATGTCTGAACCGTTTCCGCCGAGGTAGGTCGAGTACAACAAGGACGAACCGTCGGATGAAATCCCGGTCAGGAACCCGTTGAAAGAACCCGGATATGTGCCTTGGTACGGATTTACCATGGGAAAATCACTCGATGACGTGCTGCCACTTACATACACTTCGTTTGCGCTATCTAGCACCAGGGCGTAGCCATAATCTTGGCTGTCTCCTCCGATATAGTCCGCATACACTAGGTTTGATCCGGTCGAATCGAACTTAGCAACGAAGACATGAGTTGAACCGGGAGGGAGTGATCCGAGCATTGCCAGCGGAAAATCAGTTGAGGCGGTCGAGCCGGTAACATAAAGACTGCCGGTGCTGTCCAGCGCGATTCCAGAAGGCTGGTCATTCCCGCTTCCTCCCAGATAGGTCGAGTACACCAATACAGGATCGATTACAAGGGGCTTGCCTGGATCGTACTCTGCGACATGGAATGCGACGTGCGTTGCATCATCTAATACATAGCCGCCCGATACGGCCATACGAGTGCCTGAGGACTGTTGGTAAATCACGGGGCTCTGGAAATGGAATTCTCCGTTACTCGTCTGCAGCACTAGGTTCCCCTCCGCATCCAGGTCGATCTTGCTAGCGCCCCTGATTTCGAATTGGATCTGGTTCGGGTTGGCACCGGCAGAGAGTGAAAAGTCGTACTCCATCTGGCTGTGGTTTCCGTAATAGACCAAGTCA
Source organism: Candidatus Sulfotelmatobacter sp. (assembly GCA_049584315.1). GTDB lineage: Bacteria > Acidobacteriota > Terriglobia > Terriglobales > Acidobacteriaceae > Sulfotelmatobacter. The sequence continues at coordinate 35,189 of JBAUXO010000157.1, forward strand.
ATTCCGGGGTACACGTTCTTGTAACGGACTCTGGCGTAAGTGGGTATTTTCGTGTGCCACGTCGCCGGATTTCTTCCGATGAAATAATTTACTTGCCCAGCCTGCGGTTCTTCTCCGATAACCGTCGGATTCTGGGCCGCTCCGACCAGATTGAATTGTAGTGTGGTGCTTGGAGATGGCTGGGCTGTGTTCAGGCTGGGCGCGTCGCTTGTCTGCTGCGGCACAAGTTGCTTTGGACGCAAGGAAAGGACTATACCTCCGGCGGTCAGGAAAGCCGTGTATCCCTTGCCACGGGAGAGAAACTTAACCCGTGGATCACTCTGACCGCGGTTAGCCTCAAAGGCCAGAGGCGGCTCAGTGTAGTTCGCATAACCTCGTGAAGCTTGGGAAGCGTCGCTCTGCGGGAGTGGTAAGACGGGGCTCTGCTGCGCCCAAGACGGGGCTGCCATTAGCAAAAGAACGACAGGCGTGAGAATCCTGGAATGCATTGCGTTACCTCAAATTAAGAGGGCTCTTCCTACGACATGTACTGTTCCCAGGTCGCGACCCACCACCGAAGAGGTCCCGGCTTTTACGGCAACTTTCAAGAGCCTATGCTTGGAGGAAATGCAGCAGTCACAGACGATGCACGATGAGTACCAAAGTCCAATGCGCTAAATAAATTGCGCGTAGTGATGACTGTGCGTGACTTATCTGAGGAAGATGGTCAGGTGCGAGTGTGGGCGATGGTCTGTACGCGTTTCTTTCCTGGAATATCGTCTTCGCTTTGGACACTTAGATGTCCTTCTAAGGCGCGAGTCGTGTTATCCAATTCGTCCCCCAAAGAAAGTCGTTTGTGTATATCACTTCAGGAGTGGTATGTTCACCGAAAGTGAGCCAATGTTTTCCCCGGAAACACAGTTTCGAGAACGGAATTACTGCGCTCTGCCTTTGCTTGCTGCGGGCTTGAAGTGTTCTACTCGGTTTCGTCCAGCGTGCTTAGCCTCATAGAGGGCTACGTCTGCTTGACGCAATAGCAATTCCACGCTGGTTGATTGTTCTGCGACGGTAACTCCCATGCTGACCGTGACCTTTAGTGCCCCGCAGTGCGTGGGAACCGGCTGTTCGGAAATCAATTCCCTGATCTGATTGGCACGCCGAACGGTGGTTGCCATATCGCAGTCGGGTATCACTACCAGGAATTCCTCTCCCCCGTAACGCCCGATACCGTCGTACTCGCGCAGCGTAGCGGAGAGACGTTTCGTGATCTCCTGCAAGACGCGATCACCCGTCTCGTGACCGAACTCGTCGTTGACCTGCTTGAAGTGATCGACGTCGACCAGAACAATCCCTAAGGGCGTAGCGTCCCGTCGGGAGCGGGCGATTTCCCTTTGCATAAATGCCACTATTTCAGCCCGGTTCCAAGCTCGTGTGAGGAAGTCATGCTTCGCGGAGAAATGGAGAGCGTTGTTGGCAGATACGAGCTTTTGCTGAAGATCAACGATTCTCTGGCCGACTAGGATGCGGGCCTTTAATTCAAGCGGATCAAACGGCTTTGCAAGGAAATCGTCTACGCCTGCGTCCATTGCTTCCAGCATCTCCTGTTTGCGATTCTTGGCAGTTAACAGGATGGTGTACGTGTAGGGTTCGTCCGCGGAGCGGCGACGAAGCCGGCGGCAAATCTCGACGCCGTCCATTTCCGGAAGAACCCAGTCAAGCAGGGCGAGCCTGGGAGCGTCCCTATCCATAAGCATTTTCAATGCTTCTTTGCCATCTCGGGCATAGCTAAAGGCGAAGCCCCACTCCTTCAGGTGCCCTTGGATCAGGTGCCGATAAAGGGCGGAGTCTTCCGCCAGTACGACCGACCCAGCATACTTTCCGGTAGAAGGTGCGGTCTCGTTTTCAGTTTGCGTCTTCAACATCGTCGGTGGGCATCTCAGCTTTCTCCAGTTTGGCCAGCTCGACTGCCAACCAACCCTCCAGCAAATTGCGGTCCTCCTCCGGAACGAACGAAAAGCGGACCCCGGCTCGCCCTGTGACATTAGCATTTACGACCCTACCGCTCGCATGAATAATGCTGGTGTTGCCGGGAAGAACAAATTGCACTAAGACCTCACGGTTGATCGTCAAAGGCTGCACGCAATGCAAAGCAATCCCGCCGACGCTGAGATCGCTGATTCGGGCTTCGATTTCTCCAACATCTCCAACCCTCGCCATCACCGGGATGTCAACCGGAACGCGGGCTGCTCGTCTGCGATTCTGCAGCATGGTCCCGTACGCCGCTCGCATGCACCTCTTCGCATTTTCGAGGTTGGTGGGTTTGTGAATCATGAAATTAGCTCCAACCAGAAGAGCGTGCGTCTCTGATTGCCCGTTGACCATGGCAACGATAGTCGAGTTGCTATTCGGGGACGACCTGCGCGTGGCTCGAACGATGCGGCTAGGATCGACTGTGCAGTCCCAATCGACGATTACCGCATCAAGCCTGCGCTGCGTGACGGCGTCCAAAGCAGACTCTATTTTCCCGCAAACCTCGGTTTCGATCGAGAAACTGCCGAGAATCTGGGGCATGACCGACAGCACTTGCGTGTCGCTCGTGAAGAGAAGACCGTCTAGTAAAACTTGTTGCTTCATAAACTTATCTACAAGTAGGGCACGTTGCAGACCAAAGCAGGCGACTGTGCGTAACTCTCTGAGGGACATACACTTACCGATGCTGAGAAGCCGCCTCGCGCGGCCGAGTTCCAGTCACGATTCCGGATTAGTGTTTCTTAGACAGACAATTGCACACAGAACGGCCGGAGTATCGATGGCCTCGGGGGTCAGTTCCGGCATCATGCACTTGAAAGTAAGCACCCGATCTTTCGGTCGAGCCAATCGCCCGGCTGTTCACCATGAGCCTTGGCGACGGGCGTCTCGCGAAGGATCTGGTCGGATTTTGTAACAAATGTCACGCACCGCAGCTCGCACCGCCAAGGGCGAGTCTGAGATTGCCACCCAAGTATCGTAGTAGTCTTAACGCCTTGACGAGGCAAGTGCCGATATTTCGGCACTTTGTGCCGAATGTTCGGCACTTGTTCGGTTTTCGTAACGGAATAAGAAATCCCTGTCGGATCGAAAAGCCTATGTTACAAAGCAGAGTTTATTTTCTAGTTTTCGATGGGGGCATGTTTTCGAAAGGCTACTGCCTGAGCCTAACGTGAGTGAGGGGTTGACAGGGGCAAACCTCTGTTCGGAGACATTGCGACAATCGGAACAACGGTGACGGTCCGACTCTAAGCGCCCACCGTGTTCGAGAGCCTGGTCTGATGGTCGAAAGATACTTGAGTCCTTATCGCGGTGGCTGCTAACAGGCCAACCGCGTGTGAGCGTTGACTTGGGAGTTCATGAACCAGGGAGAACAAGTAAACATACCTAGGGTAGTACGTCATCTAACCGTAAGGCGGTATAGACGAAGGACGAATGTTCGGTCGGCCGTAGACAAATGAGCAATTTTAAAGCGTTCAGACTTTTGGCGATTGACGGCGACCCGCGGAGGCTGGCATCGATCACGGAGGCACTTGCACCGGAAGGGATAGAGATACTAACCGCGAGCGACCCGACAGTTGGCTTCGAAATGTTTCTGCAAGTTCACCCCGGAACTGTGTTGTTGACCTTGGATCCATCCGGAACAACCGGGATGGGTCTGCTGGAACGCATGGTTCGCGCCGATCCAGGAGTCAATGTCATTCTGATTTCGGAACACTATTCTACCGATTCCGCGGTTCAGGCCATTCGAAACGGCGCCTGCGATTATCTAACAAGGCCCATCGATTTCACAAAGCTCCGTAATCGAATCGCGGGTTTTCTGAAGGACGCGGAAATACGTCACAAAACTCTGACTCTGGACCAGGAATTACTGCAGGCGTGCCGATTCGAGGGAATTGTCAGTCGCAGCCCTATCATGCTCGAGCTCTTCTCAAAGATACGGCGGGTCGCGCCGCACTTCAGAACTGCTCTTATTACTGGCGCAACCGGTACGGGCAAGGAACTGGTCGCGAAGGCGCTATGCCACCACAGCCCAGTTTCCACACAAGCCTTTCTCGTCTGTAACTGTTCTGCTTTAGTCGAAAGTTTGGTCGAGAGTGAACTGTTTGGATATGTGAAAGGCGCTTTCACAGGAGCTACTCAGGATAGGGTTGGCCTCTTTGAGAGCGTTGATGGAGGGACGATTTTTCTCGACGAAATCGGGGAACTCTCTCCGGCTGCACAGGCAAAATTGCTACGGGTCTTGCAAGATCGTCGTGTTCGAAGAGTTGGTGCGTCCGTTTCCCGCGAAGTGGATTTTCGGGTAATCGCAGCGACGAATCGCGACTTGCGAAGCATGGTACGGGAAGGCAGGTTTCGCGAGGATCTGTATTATCGACTCGCGGTGGTGGAGATTGGCTTACCTGCGCTTACCGATCGGCGTGAGGATCTGCCACTTCTTGAGAGATACTTTGTCGAAAAGTTCGCGGCGGAATATAACAAGCCGATTGCCGGCCTTACCAGGAGAGCCCAGAGCCGGATGGCAACCTACCCATGGCCGGGAAACATCCGGGAACTGGAAAATGTGATCGGAAACGCATGCATGTTGGCAGAGGGGAGGATCCTCGACGTCGGCGACCTACCGGACAGAATCCGGAACTTTTCTGCGGATCAGTCATCCGGCGACGAAGGTCTCTTATCGCTTGAAGAGATGCAGAATCGGCATGTTGTGCGAGTACTGCAGCGGGTGGGAGGCAACAAGGCGCGAGCTGCGGAGATTCTTGGAATTGGTCGCGCCACCATCTACGAACTGCTCTCCAGGATGAAGGTTGAGAAGCGGGACGAGATAGCGTAAGAGCGGACTCGATTTCTTGCTCTCAATCATCGGACGAAGCCTGTAACCCCCAAAAGGACCGACCCCGGAGGCTACCCACAGAGTCTGAAGTTATCCCCGCGTTCTTAGAGATCAGTATCCTGCTCCAGGCATCGTTCCTGCCGGATTAAACCTGCGCGCCCGAAATCAGAACGTAATCTGGATTGTGGACATTATTGCGGGATTGACCCGCCTTTTTGGTTGTTTGTTGATGATAGCTTACGACAAAAGGTGATTGGTAATTAAAATGCTCCTAGACCCTTCAGAAATTGCTCCCTCCAGAATTCCGGCTCTCTGGAGGCTATAGCGCCGGGGCAAATCCCTTGGACGTGGCCACGACTCTTAGTCTGCCGCGGCCCGTTTGAATTTTGCAGCAGAGGTGAAGTGTGACTTCAGATATGGCCTTCGAGTGTTTGCTGGTTTCCCACGATAGCAGCTTCATTTGTGACATGCAAAAACTGCTCGATGCCTTCTCCATCTCGACCAACGTCTACTTGACCACCTCGCGGGCGCTTGAACAGATGCCCGGCCACAGCACTGATCTGGTCATCATTGACTGGGAGGACGAGTCCGCAGACTTTTTGAATAGCATCCGCAAGACTAGCGGGTGGCAGAAGCCCACCGTGGTTGCAGTCTCGCAAATAGACTGCAGGGTTCCGGGTGCTGACGTAACTATGCGGAAACCCGTAACGGACGCCAACCCTCTGAAGCTTGCCTATTCCAGAATGGTTTATGACCATCGCCGACACGCGAGATATGCCCTCATGACCCCGGTGACGGCAACCAAAAACAACAGCCAATCGATGGAAATAACGGTACTTGATATTGGCGACGGGGGAGTTGGTATAAGCACTAAGCATGAATTCGCCGTCGGGGACAGGTTGTCGTTTCGTTTGCCACTCCCCGAGACTGACCGAGTTGTATACATAGAGGCTCGTGTCCAATGGACGCGACAGTACGGCGCCATGGGTTGTGAGTTTCTTCGCATTCCGCCGGTCGATCTAAATATTCTGCATGATTGGTTGACACACAAGAGCCCGATCAAGAAGCCGTTGGTTTCGTTATGACTTAAGAGTGGTTGGCCAGGGCTATTTGTCCCCTTGTTCATAGTCATCTCTTCCCTAAGTCACCACCTGCAAACAAGTGCGCGACCAATCTCAATCCGCGAGTCGTACCGAGACCTCCTTAGCACCCTTGGTCCAAGTGGAAGGACAGGAGTGGTGGCTGTGGGGATTTGCTGTCACCGTCACCTTGCTTTTGATGGTGGGAATCCTTTCGTTGACTTTTCCAGGCTTTCATTTGGGCAACGACCGAGTTTCTTCCTTGAACCTAAGGGAGTGGGTTCGTGGTCTTGCTGCTCTAGTGCTCTTGTTCGATGTTTACACGATCTATCAACACCGCCAGCTCCAGCGTACGCGCCGACAATTGGCGGAGCGTGACCGACTCTTTAAGTTAATTAGTGAAAACGCCGCCGACATGATAGCCGTCGTCGACAAGACCGGACAACGACTTTACACCAGCCCGGCCTATCACCGGATTCTCGGCTACAGTCAGGGAGAGTTGGCGGGCTCCTCCCTGAAACAGGTCCATCCCGAGGATCGGGGTCGTGTTCACGAAGCCGCTGAAAAAGCCCGAACCACTGGGCGCGGGGAACGTCTTGAGTATCGTGTTCGACATAAAGATGGCTCCTGGCGAATTTTTGAATCTACGGCGAACGCTATTTGCGCGGCAAACGGCGAGTGCGAAGACTTGGTAGTCGTCAATCGGGACATCACAGAGCGCAAGCGGGCCGAGGAAATGCTCGCGCACAACGCTTTTCACGATGCTTTAACGAATCTTGCGAATCGCACCCTCTTCTTAGATCGGCTCGGGCGAGCACTTGCCACTTCGAGACGCCACCCCGATTTCCAATTCGGGGTACTATTTATCGACATCGACGGGTTCAAACTCTTCAATGACAGTCTAGGACACGCCGCCGGCGATGCGCTCCTCATTCAGATCTCCCGGCGTCTGACGGCTTGCCTTAGACATGCTGACACCGTCTCGCGAACCCAACCCAACGAAAATGAAGAACCCGCCTTTAGTACCAGCACATTAGCCCGGCCAGGGGGAGATGAATTTACGGTGCTGGCGGAGGAATTGCACAACCCGAGTGATGCCATTCGTGTGGCCGAACGGATTCAAGAGAGGCTGTCCCTCCCTTTCGAAATGAACGGTCACGAAATCGTTATTACGGCAAGCATCGGTATTGCTTTCGGCAGTAGTGCCAGCAGCGAAGCTGAGGATGTCCTCCGCGATGCTGAGATCGCGATGTATCGTGCCAAACAGACGGGTAAGGGGCGATGCGAGGTCTTCGACAACGCAATGCATGCGTCTGCCCTCAAACGATTGCAGCTGGAAACGGACTTGCGGCGAGCCGTTGATTTGGGCGAGTTCCACCTTTACTATCAACCTATCCTATCCCTGCAGGACGAAAGGATTGTGGGGTTCGAGGCGCTCACACGCTGGCAAAGCCCGCGTGGCCTGGTGATGCCGAACGATTTCATCCCGCTCGCCGACGAGACCGGCATTATCCTTTCGATCCAACGCCAATTGCTACCCGAGGCCTGTAAACAGCTGCTCTCCTGGCAGCAACTGTTTCCTTCCGATCCTCTTCTCTTCCTCAGCATCAACATCAGTCCAAAACAATTTGCCCAAGCCGACCTGGCCGGTCAGATTGGCCAACTTCTTCAGCACAGTGGCATCAATCCTCGCTGCATAAATCTCGAAATTACTGAAACCATCGCTATGGCCGACGCAGAAAGGTCCGCGGGAGTGCTTTCGAAATTGAAGGCACTCGGTGTCGGCTTGGATATTGACGACTTCGGTACCGGTTATTCGTCGCTGAGCCGCTTGCAAAGCTTCCGCATCGACACTCTGAAGATCGATCGTATCTTCGTCTCCCGAATCGATATCGACCGCGAGACTCGCGAGATCGTTCGGGTGATCATCCAGCTCGCCCATAGTCTGGGACTGAAAGTGGTTGCCGAAGGGGTCGAAAAGGAGGCGCAACTTGATTTGCTGAAGGATCTGGGCTGCGAGCTCGCCCAAGGCTACTTATTCTCCAAGCCGGTGCCCCACGAGATGATTCCGAAGCTCCTCGCAGACAACCGCTCTAAATCTGGGCCCGCCGTGGCCATATCGTAGAACTGTCTTGGCCGCACATGTGGCGGATGCTGGCGGTGCAATGGCTTGCTTGGTCCTTGCAGGCCGTATCATTCGGAAAAACGGTATGGGCGCACTTCTCTCAGATCAGCCTTCCGTTGGAGACGACGGTCATGCGAGAAAACCTGTCATCAGCGATGCAACACGGCAACGAGCATCTTCCACTTTGATGATAGGTTATCCATCTTCGCTTTTCTCTGCCCAAAACGGCTTGAGCTTCGCTCGGTCCCTGTCTCTCGTAGGCACAGCGCACTCCTCAAACGTGCGTTCCAGGACCTCGCTCGAGAAGAGCCGCAACAACGCGAAGTGACGCTGAAGAAGATCGGTAAGCGTGCCAAAAGTCTTGCTGGAATGAAACGCTATTCTCAGCATAGTTGAAAGCGATTGGCGTGCCGCTCGAATCCCAGCGGGGCATGAGCCGGAAAAATAGGGCCTGCTTGGCAACAGGTTCTACTTTTGCTTCCAGGGCAGCCATCTGGGCCTGACTTAGCGGGGTAAAGGAACGGGCGAGTTCCACAGGCACTCCTCGACCTGCTCGACTGAGTCACAACCGATGATTGCCGTGCTGATGGGTAACGAGAGATTGTAGTAGATGGTTTCCTGCCTGGTCAGCGTACCCGGAGTGGTAGCGATTGCGCCTCGGCCTTCCCATGAACGCTTTTGTTGTTCCATAGGCGGCGGCGTCCAACTGGAAAGAATGCGGCCGCGTGCCATCACCTTCATCCCGATAATCCCTCAATGCAATTCTATGAAAGTCGGCTGAGGTCATGGGGTGACTCTGTAGATTAAGAAGTATGATCATCTGCCCCTGCGGACTGTTTCTATAATTAATGGCTTATCTCGTCTCGCCGCATGGGCGCACGAGAATATGTCCACCATTCCCGATAATGGGCGCCTTGGCCGCGATTTGCGCAGCATCGTCTAATGATTCCGCGCTTATGATGATGAAGCCACCTTCCGTGGTAATGGGAAAGCGGTAATCTTCGGCGCCGCTGTGATCGATCCGTTTCCCGTCCGATTCCAACGGGTATCCGACCTCCAGCCTTTGGGCCGTTGAAAGGTCAGCCATCCACTTCCGCCAGGCAGCCATATGCTTTTTCCGATCCTCTTTGTTTGCCGTATCAAGATTCTCGTACCGAAGCGATATGTTGCCGCCAAAGAAGGTGAGCATGTATTTTTTCATGGGTGTGCTCTCTAGATCGGACCATCATCGGACGGCACCTGTCTACTGCTAGGTGCCGAATCATGGGCAAACGTTCCGTTAAGGCTTTGCGGAAGAGGCTTGCGAGAAGAGTCACCGCAAGCCGGTCTTGGAACGATCTGGGTTTTAACGGGTTCACCGGCTTTGTTCGCGTATTTAACAAAGCCGGCGATGCCCGCTAAATAACCTCTTGCCGCATAATTATTTGGCACCTTGAATCAAACGCCACCGATGGCACCGTGATCCTTAGCAGCAAACTCTGAGATGAGTCCCGGTCGAAGTGGATGGGTTCCAATAATCGTGCCGACCCTAGGGAGCCGGTGGGGGCGGACTTGGGGGAATCTTCAACGCCAGCGGCTCATCGGACTTCTCATGGAGTTCGCGAACCCTGGCAAATTCCTTCTGCGATTCTGCGGCTCTTCCCATAGCCTGATAGGCTCGCCCTAGTCGGTAATGAGCATCCGGCTGTGCAGGATCCAATTCAACCGCGCGCCGCAGCGCGGCCACGGCGTCCGGATATCGCTTCTGCTGAATGAGAATTGCACCCATATCCATATAGGCAAGGCGAATATCCTTTTTTTCGCTGACTGCCTTGCGAAGCAGGGCGAGGGCCTCGTCCAGATTCGTTTTCTTCATCTCGATGTCCCCCCAATACGCCAGCGCTTGAGAGTGGTTAGGATCGAGAGCTAACACTTTCTCGAACTCGCCCTTGGCTTCCTCGTATTGGTGCGACTTCCAGTAGAGATAACCGAGACCGAAATGCACGTTGGGTTCCTCGGGTGAAACCCTGGCCGCTTCCTGGAACTCGGCGATGGCTTCGGGGTCTCTTTGCAGGCCGTCCAGGGCCTCTCCGGTCAGTATGTGCGCAGCTGCCGAGTCCGGTTGCTGTTGCAATATCTGACGGAATTCTTCCAGAGCGCACGAATACTTTTTCGCCCGCAGGCAGCTCTGCGCCAGCACTTCGTGCAGCTCGAGGTTTGCAGGGTCAGATCTCGAGGCGGGTTCAAGGTACTTCAGGGCTTCCACATACCGCTTGGCGCCGTAATAGCTAAGCCCTAGCAGCGTCGAGGCCTGCGGATTGCGCGGATCGGCTGCCAGAACTGCGTGGAAGGTCGGAATTGCCGCATCGAAGCGTCCCTGCTTGAACTCCGCCAGGCCTAGATTGAGTTCTATACCAGGCAACTTCGAGTTGAGGGCAAGCGCTGTTTTATAGGCCGAAGCCGCTTCCGAGTACTTCTGTTCCTTGGAAAGAACCACTCCCAGGCTCGCATACGCACCTGCGTCCTTAGGGTTGTTGCGGATGACAGCGCGCCAAGCTTCGGCAGCCTCAAGCCACTTTCCTTGCTGTTGAAGAGTAATTGCCTCAGAGGCAATACCGGCCTGCGCACTGGAGTGGATCGAGAACCAACAAATCAGGAGAGCGGCGAACGAGGCAAGCGGAGCAATGACGCACCAATCCAATTTCGAACTCGTCATAAAAGCTACGAACTCTCAGCCAGATGAGCCGGTAATCCGTGCCGGACCGCGCACCTTATTCCAATGTACCGTCCGGCACCCCTCAATCATAAGCTTCTGGGAATCTCCAGGCGCCGTCGCAGGAAAATCGCTCAGGACAAAAAACCCCGCTCACAGGTCGCGAGCGGGGCATGATCAACATTAGCAAGTCTAGAAGATCAGCTTTGCCCCCAGCTGGAAAACCCGCGGATCGAAGGCACTCGTCACTTGGCCGAAGTTCCCTGCGCCAAAGTTGTTGCTGAAACCTCCGTTCTGTCCGGCTCCGCCAAACTGGGTGTGGTTCCAGGTATTGAAGCTTTCCGCCCGGAACTGGAACGAAGAGCCGCGGGCTTCGCTGATCACGAAGTTCTTGAACAGCGCCAGGTTCCAGTTGTCGCGTCCAGGACCGCGCAGTCCGTCGAAGCCAAAATTTCCCCAAGTTCCCGGTGCGGAATTCGAGAATACTGATGGGTTGACCCATTGAACGCCGGTCACCTGCCCAGTGCTACCCACAACCTTCGTCTTGGGATAAGAGAGGCTTCCGGTCACATCCGGCCGGTTGGCGACGTCGCCTCCCGGGAAAACGCTGGCAACGTTCTCGCCGTTGACACCGAGGTTCTCTGGCGGGCCTGATTCGGCACTGACGATGCCGGAGAGCTCCCATCCCCCTACAGCTGTCTTCAAGAAACGATTGGAGCTGTCTCGCAGGAACGGAATTTCGTAGACAAAGTTGACGAAAAAGATATTCGTACGATCAAAAACCGAGGGGCCGACATCATATTTCCAGCCCACGTACGGATTACTGTCGTAATCCAAATCCCAGCCGTTCCCACTGCTGCCAGTACTGGGATCGATGGCGCGGGATAGAGTGTAAGCCGCCTGCAAGGTTAGATCGCGAGTGACCCTTCCGCGCAGTTCGGTTTGCAGCGAATTGTAATGGGAATCCGCTCCATTGTATGCCATCTTGAGTTGGGTATAGCCCTGGTAGGGGACTAGACCGTTGAATGGTGTGGGGCTGGTTCCACCCTGAAGTACGGCCAAGTCCGCATACGGAGGCAGATTAAGTTCCTGCCAGTAGCTCTCATGCCGGTCAACGCTGCCGACATAAGAGATTGACAATACCGTCCTGGCTCCAATCGCTTGCTGGACACCCCCGCTGTACGACGAGGTCCGGGGTGCAGGATAGCTCTGGTTGATTCCTGTCACCGACCCGGGCACGACCGGGATCGTGATGGTGCCGCTTCCATTGGCCAGTTGGCTGGGATTATCGAAAAGGACGTTGTTGGTCGCAAACGACAATCCAAAGGGTGGGTTGGTTGCGCCGTTGTACATGTCATTGCCCTGAATGCGCTCGTACATGAGGCCATAACCACCGCGAATCACGGTCTTGCCAGTGCCAAACAGATCGTAGGCAAAGCCAAGGCGCGGCCCGAAGTTCCACCAGGCATTATTGGCAAGTCCTCTGGGAATTCCATTCTTGCCTCCGATGCCCATCCCATTCGTGTAGAAGGTATAGGGGGTCAGCGCGGGAATATTGGTTGGGCCAGATGACAGACCAGGGCTGTTGGCGGCGATTTGCGAGTCCGAGGAGTTTGTCCACAGAGGCGCATTTGCCGGGTTGTAAAGATTGGGATAGAAGTTTGACTGGTTTTCGTTGGCTTCGTAGGTGTGCGGAATTCCATCCCAGCGCAACCCCAGATTCAGAGTGAGCCGGTGGGTGGCGCGCCAGTTGTCCTGCACATAGGCTTCGGGCGAGATGGCATTCCAGTGCCCCGAGCCTTTGTAGGCGTTCTCGTTGTAGCCTTGTGCGTCCCCCAGCAGGAAATCGGCAAAGTCGTTTCCGCTGAATGAACCATTGAAAGTAAAGCCGCCCTGGGTCTCGGCGAAGTAATCCTGGACCTTCTTATAGAGCGCCCAGCCGCCTCCGAACTTGAACTGGTGCGCTCCTCTCACCCAGGAAAGATCATCGCGAATCTGATAATCATTCGCGGTGTTGTTCCACGGCAGCCAGTTTACCGTGTAGTGAGTGTTGGTCGTCCCAGACAAATTAATATCCGGGATGCGGGTGTCGACGTTGGCAGCGTTGGGGAAGACTTGAGGCACGCTGAATCCGGCAGGCTGCGTGTAAACACCGAGAGGAAGGATGTGGATGCGGTTGCCATCGTAGTTGAAGCCAATCTCATTCAGCAGATTGGGACGAATCTGCTCAGTCAGGTGCACGATAGCGCTATAGGACGGGACGTTGTAAGTGTCACCTATGGTCGGCACATTGTCGGCGCTCCACTGCGTCGTGCCGTAGGTTTGTACAGATTGGTCGGAAATCCAGTGGCCAAAAATAGACAGCTTATCGTTAAACTGATGGTCGATGCGGGCAATTTCTTCCTTACCCGTCGTCGGCTGCTTGTTGCCACCAATAAACGTGTCGCCGGAAGTAGGCGCGGGGAAGATTTTCGCTGCCAGCAACAGGGCTGCGTTGTGGTCAATCATGCACGAGGGAATGGTATTGCCGGGGAATGCGCCGCCCGGGGTAATTCCAGCTGGCGCGACGCCGCCGGGGCAGTTTCTGAACTGGATCGAAGCTGGAACCTGAGCCGTTGTCGGGTCTGTAATCGCACTCGTGATTACGGCACCGGTGGCGGTCGGGTATTCGCTCGTCTCCGGCACGGTGACGTTGAAAAGACCGCCTTGAATGTAGCGGCGCCATTCCATGTTATAGAAAAAAAAGGTTTTGTGATTTCCGCTCTCATGCAGCGCCACCGGGCCGCCGACATTGAAGCCGAAATCGTCAAGGCGCAACTCGGCCACCGGATTCGGCGCCGGGTTGAAATAGTTGCGGGCATCGAGAGCATCATTGCGCCCAAAATAAAACGCCGTCGCATGAACCTTGCTTGTGCCCGACTTGATCACCATGCTGAGCGTGCCCGCCGATGACAGGCCATACTCGGCGCTGTAGTTCGAGGTCAGGCTGCGGAATTCAGCGATGGCATCTTCCGAGGGCAGCACGATGGCGCCGCCGCCACCCCCGCGGTCCGCGGCCTCGCCACCATCGATCAGCCAGAGATTGTGGCTCACCCGCTGGCCGTTAAAGCTGACATTGAAATCGCCGCCAGAAGCGGTCGGAACCTGGAAGTCCGCCTGAATGCTGGAAGCACCGGGGCTAAGCGCTTCGAGTCCAAACACGTTGCGTCCGTTGGTGGCGAGTTGCGTGATCTGTTGACCGGTGACGACGGAACTCACTTCGCCGGTGTCGGTTTGTACCGCAACCGTACTGGCCTCCACGGTGACGGTTTCGGTGGTTGAGCCGAGTTCCATCTGAAAGTCCACGCGGGCACGATCGGCGACGTTCAGCACCACATCCTTGTGCTCCGCCATCTTGAACCCCGACGCTTGGGCGCTGACGTTGTAGTGACCGATGGGCAAATCGGCCGCGCCGTATTGCCCCGTGTCGTTGGTCACGACGCTACGGACTTCATTCGTTTCCACGTGGGTGACTCTGATCTTCACGTTGGGCACGACCGAACCGGAAGGATCGGTAACGGTTCCGAGAATGGTCGCCTCCTGGCTGAAGGCGTGGAATGACAAGCCCAGCAAGAAGACACAAAGGACCGCGAGACTCCAGCCGCAGCCTTTCATGGCAACAACAACGCCCCTGAATTGAGACGAGCGAGCATTCATAGTCCACATTCCTCCGGCGTTAAGCCCAAGCGTTAACGTTAACGATCACGGAGCAGCTTTTATCTTCTTTCCACCACCTTTGTCAAGAAAAATCTTAAATCCCTGAAATCAAAAGCTTCGATCGGCTCAGACCGGCAGCCGCTGGCCCCAAAGGAAGGGGGCAGAGCTTCAAGGGAGTCCCGAAGGACAAGTGCCTTGATTTTGAGGGTTAACCGACTACTTCAGTCTTGTCGCGGAGATGAGACTTGTTCGCAGCCTTGGCGCGAGTCAGAGGTCGAATAGCAGAGTCGTCGAATTTCACGCCCGCCAGCCGAATCTCTCGGAAAAGGTGCAGGTTGGAGGACATCACAACCCCGGGACTGAGATGGACGGTTGGCGGGAAAGGCATCTTGCCAGTGAGATGGTCTGCCAACAGCCGAACTGCCATCTGACCCTGCCGGTGTGGCTGTTGGTAAATAGAAGCCGTGATGGTCCCCTTCTCAAAGTAGGGAGACATCTCTGCGAAAAGATCCGTGGTGATCAGTTTGGTTCTTCCGGCAAGGCCGCGGGCGCCGAGGGCTCGGCACACGGGAAGGCAATTGACCGTATTCACGTAGAGACCGGCAAGGCTCGGAACCTGACCCAGGAGATCAAAGGTCTTCTGAAAACTTTCGTCTTCGTCCTCGTGTCCTTCCACAACGCTGACGATCTCGCCCCCAGGGCAGTGCCGCGGAAACGCGTCGGAAAAGCCCGCGGTCTTCTGCCGATGATCTTCGGCGCTCAACATGCCAGCAATCACGGCCACTTTGGAGCCTGGAGGCACGAACTTCCCCATGAGTTCTCCTGCCAAGCGTCCGTTCAACGACGGTTCTACACACACGATGCTTGACCGTCGGCTCTCCGGGGCGTCAGTCGATACGCAAACCACCGGTATTCCTTTTGCTTCGGCTTCATCAATCAAGGGTGCGAGAGCTTGCGGATTTCCCGCCGTGAGAATAATTCCGTTCACGCCTTCCCGCATGAGTTCCTTGAAGGCTTGGGTGTCCGCCTCTCCTAAGGTGTGAACCGGCCGGTATACCAACTGGATGCCATGCTGCGCCACACTGCGAGCTTCATCCAGCACTCCGCCCCACAGTTGATCGTAGAAAAAATGGATTTCTCTCGGGATGCATACGCCAATGCGAGCGCTCGCTTTGGAGACCGACAAAGAGCGCGCCGCCAGGTTCGGTGTGTAGGCAATCTGCTCGGCGATTTTCAGAATCCGCTGGCGGGTGGATTCGTTAATGCCAGCGCGCCCGTGCAAAGCACGATCTACCGTCCCAATCGAAACATTAGCCAGTTCCGCAATCAGGTGGATTCCGCGCCTATCTTTCTTATGTTTGGCCGCGCTCATCGCTCTCTCTCTGTTCCATTCTAGCCTGCTTCCCCGGTCATCTCCCCTCTAAGTAAGCTGGCTCGGGTTCGTCGGACGCCGCTCGTCCCGCACCGGCTCTACGCTCCGTGTACGTTGACGGTGCTATACTTCGTCCCGGCTTCGAGCCAATCTCGATGTGCCGGACATTATTTCCGGAGGAGATCGTCTTTCATGCCTGAACCTCGTGCTTGCGTGTGTAGTTTGGTCATCGCCTTCATCTTTGTAGCAGTATTCCGTTCTCTCGCGCAAACCACGCCGCCGGCCAGCGCTCCCCCGTACCTCGATCCTTCGCTCCCGTTGAGTGAACGAGTCGACGACTTGGTGTCGCGAATGACCCTCGAGGAAAAGGCTTCTCAACTCGTGAACCAGGCACGAGCCATCCCGCGGCTGCAAGTGCCCGCCTACGACTGGTGGAGTGAAGCTCTCCATGGAGTTGCCAACGCCGGAACTGCAACCGTCTTCCCCGAACCGATTGGACTTGCGGCAACTTTTGATTCTCCCCTAATCCACGACATGGCAGTCGTAATCAGCACAGAAGCGCGCGCCAAACATAACCAGGCCGTGCGTGCCGGCCGTCGCGACATCATGGAAGGCCTGGACTTCTGGTCGCCGAACATTAATATTTTCCGGGATCCACGCTGGGGGCGCGGTCAGGAAACCTACGGCGAAGATCCATTTCTGACGGGGCGGATGGGAGTCGCCTTCGTGACCGGAATGCAAGGCGAGGACCCCAAGTATTATCGAGTAATTGCCACACCCAAGCATTATGCCGTCCACAGCGGGCCGGAACCGTCGCGGCACACGATCGACGTAAAAGTGTCGAAGCACGACGAAGAGGATACCTATCTCCCTGCCTTCCGCGCCGCCATTACGGAAGGCAAGGCCGCCTCGATTATGTGCGCCTACAACCGGGTGAATGGCGAACCGGCCTGCGCCAACAAGTTTCTGCTCGAAGATCAGCTGCGCGGCGCTTGGAAATTCAACGGCTACGTCGTATCCGATTGCGACGCCATCGTCGATATTTTCAGCGGCCATCATTTTACCCAGAACATGGCCGAAGCCGGAGCCGTGTCGCTGAAAACCGGTATGGACAATGAATGCGCCGATTTCTTCACCCAGGCCACCGACAACGCCGATTATGTAAAATTTGTGGAGGCGGTGAAGCTGGGCCTGCTCAGCGAAAAGGATATCGATGTCGCGCTGAAACGCCTGTTCACGGCCCGCTTCCGCCTGGGAGTGTTCGACCCTCCCGCGATGGTGCCGTATGCGAACCTTCCCGATTCTGAGATCGATAGCGAGCCTCACCGCGCGCTCGCGCTGCGGGCGGCTCGGGAATCGATTGTCCTCCTGAAGAACGACGGCATCCTTCCATTGCGTCCGGATATACGAAACATTGCAGTCGTTGGCCCGCTTGCTGAATCCACCCGCGTGCTGCATGGCAACTATAGTGGTACAGCATCCCGCGCGACTTCTGCACTCGAGGGCATTCGCCGGCAATTCCCTGCCGCCCATGTGACGTATACCCCGGGCATGAACTTTCTTAGAGAAGAGGAACTTATTCCGTCTACCGCTCTCTCGACGGCGGACGGACAACCCGGGCTGACCGGAGAATATTTTTCCAACCCGAACTTCGAAGGCACTCCGCAAGTGGTGCGGGTGGACAAAGCCATCGACCTGCAGCGCTTTCATCCCGAACGCTCTTCCCGTCCTCCTCCTCGAGGGATGGTAGATTTTTCGGTGCGCTGGACGGGATTTCTGACTCCCGACGAATCGGGCGACTATCAAATCGGCGACGTGGGTTCGATGAACCGTCTTTGGCTCGACGGCAAGCTCATCGTGGATGACTTTCTCTTGCACGATCCTAAACTGACAAAGGCGACACTCCCGCTCGAGAAAGGACATCGCTACGCGATCAAGCTGGAATATGGGCAGGGCGGAACTGGCCTCAAACTGGTATGGCTTCATCTCTCGGCTGATCCCCTTCGAACGGCCGTCGCTTTGGCACACAATGCCGACGTGGTTGTAGCCGTGGTGGGCATCACCTCTCAACTCGAGGGCGAAGAGATGAAAGTAGACGTACCCGGTTTCGTGGGTGGCGACCGCAGCAGCCTCGATCTGCCAAAAGAAGAAGAGGACCTTCTGGAAGCGCTGAAACCCACCGGCAAACCGCTCGTCGTCGTCCTCATGAACGGCAGCGCGCTGTCGGTAAATTGGGCCAATGAACACGCGGACGCGATTGTCGATGGGTGGTATTCGGGCGAAGAAGGCGGTACCGCGATCGCCCAAACTCTGGCGGGCACAAATAATCCGGCAGGGCGTTTGGCGGTTACGTTCTACAAGAGCGTCGATCAGTTGCCTGCCTTTGAAGACTATACGATGAAGAACCGGACGTACCGGTATTTTGAAGGCCAGCCGCTTTATCCTTTCGGCTATGGCCTCAGTTACTCCAAGTTTGAATACAGTAATTTGAAACTTTCCAGCGCCGCGCTCAAGGCCGGCGATGCGCTCAGCGTGGATGCGGATGTGCGAAACACGAGTCCGAGAGAGGGTGATGAAGTCGTAGAACTTTATCTGAGTTTTCCTTCGTCTCCAGTCGCTCCGCTGTGCGCGCTGCGCGGGTTCACGCGAATCCACGTAGGCGCGGGCGGCACTCAGCATGTGCACTTTATACTGGAAGCGCGCGACTTGAGCGAGGTGAGTGGTAAGGGACACCGAATTGTCGCCAGCGGTGCTTACCGCGTCATCGTTGGAGGTGGACAGCCGGGAACGGCTGCTCCGCAGACGGAGGCGGGATTTAAGATCAAAGGGAAACACGCCTTGCCGGACTAGGAAGCCTCCAGCTTGCTTTCTCTGCGACTCCGGCTGGCGCCGGGCGTGCTGGCACCTTCCGAAATTAAAAGCCATGGGGTTGAGAAAGTGGGCAAAAGCGCGCGCGGTTTCCCTGGGACTGTTGTCCACACTCCTCTGTGCGCAGAATCCTAGTTCTTCAGATGCGCAGCAGCCTGGAGGGCAAGGAAAGCTGGCCGCCGATCATTCCACGAGCGTCAGCCCCATCAAGTTCGCGGACCAGCCGATCCCTTTCGAACTCGACAGCTGCGAAACCCCGGAGCGCCACGCGCCAGAAACCATGGCCGGAGGTGTGGCCGTGTTCGATTACAACAACGATGGCAAGCTCGACATATTTTTTACCAACGGAGCCGACATCAATACTCTTCGCAAGTCGTCTCCTAAATACTCCAATCATCTTTTCGAGAACGATGGCCGAGGGCACTTCACCGACGTCACCGCGAAGGCGGGTCTTGCCGGCACTGGCTACGACATCGGTGTCGCCATTGCCGACTATGACAACGACGGATACGAAGATATCTTCGTCGCCGGTGTCTACAAGAACACGCTCTATCACAACAACGGAGACGGTACTTTCACGGATGTGACCGCCAAAGCTGGGCTGAATAAACCTGATCCTGAATATGGGCCGCTGTGGTCCGTCGGTGCCATTTGGGTCGATGTGAACAACGATGGCCTGCTGGACCTCCTGGTCATCAATTACATGAGGTGGGACATTAAGCACGAACCTTCGTGCCCGATCGACGGCCACGCTGACTATTGCAATCCAAAGATGTACAAGCCAACTCCCAACCAGCTTTTCATCAATAACGGAGACGGTACTTTCAGGGATGCGTCCGTGGAGTGGGGTCTGCGCTCTCATCCGGGGAAAGGCATGGGGGCGGCGACCGGCGATTTTGATCTGGACGGCAAAATGGACGTCTTCCTTGCGAACGATAAGGAATTCAATTGGTTCTTTCGCAACAAAGGTAATTCGTTTGATGAGGTGGGGTTTGACGTCAACGTAGCCTTGCGGGAAGACGGCGTATTTATCTCCGGGATGGGCGTCGACTTCCGCGACCTTGATAATGATGGATATCCCGATATCGTGGTTGTCGCCCTCGACAACGAAACATTTCCCATCTATCGGAACACTGGCAAGGGATCCTTCGTTGAAGTAACAGAACAAAGTGGCATGACCAAGCTGAGCCTGCCCATGGGCGGCTATTCCCCGACGATTGCCGACTTTGACAATGATGGCTGGAAGGACATCTTTGTTTCACGCGGTCATGTGCAGTCTCTTCTTTCAGCGCCTCGCATCCCGGTTGAGCAGCCGAACACAGTTTTCCGCAACTTGGGCGGCATGAAGTTCGCCGCGTTGACCTCCGAAGCGGGTCTGACTTCACGTCCTCCCGCGCGGCACCGGGGATCCGCTATCGGCGATCTGAATGGGGACGGCCGTATCGATGTGGTTGTAACTGCCCTCAAGGCTCCGGCGGAAATTTGGATGAATGAGAGCCCCGGCAGGAATCATTGGCTGGAGATTAAGCTGCAGGGAACGAAGAGCAACCGCGACGGGATCGGAGCGCGCATCAAAGTGGTGACCAAGGGCGGTACCCAGTATGACCAAAAGTCGACGGCCGCCGGTTATGCGTCGTCGAGCGCCGGCCCGGTTCATTTTGGATTGGGGCCAGACGCAACCGTCGATCTAGTCGAAATCCGATGGCCCTCGGGTACGGTGCAGCAGTTCAGGGGCGTGGCTTCCGACCAGATCCTCACCGTCAAAGAACTAGTGCCGGCCGGAAAGTTCTAATGGGGGAGGCGAGACTGCGAAACGGGAACTTCACGCAACCATTACCGCGGTTGCGTCCCCGCGCGCGCCAGTCTCGCAGTAGCGGGACTCGCGTATGAACGCACCGCACCAGGGCTCATCTCGTCCTGCATGTGGCGGCGCCGAACGTGAAGAGCAAAGGCTTCGATCAGGTTATTGGCAAACCCCTCGCTCCCAAACTCCTGTCCACACACCGAGCAGCGCGGATTCGCCGGCTCGAAAATATTGACTCGCAGCGTTGCCTCGCTTTTCAGCATGCCTCATTGTGCCACAATATTCGCCTTACGTGTACGTTAACGTCTTAGTATAGTCCCCCTTGCGCTGTATGGAATAATCTAGCTCCGGACTCTTGCGGCTTCGTTGGAAACTGCTTTCCGAAGTGGTAACACCGGGAGGTCAGGTTTGAGCTGAGGGCTGGGTTCACAACCGGATTGAGTGGAACCAGTGACTTGTCCGCTGGAAGAATTTCATAAGAGAACTTGAAAATAACAACTCCAATTGCATTTGTGCTGGCAGGCACCCTGTACGCCGCGGCAACTGGTCACGCGGAAACCGGCCGTGATGCGTGGCTTCGTTATGCTCGGCTGCGGCCGGCTGCCGCAGAGCGCTACCGGGCACTCCCCGCGGCTACGCTGGCCCTCAGCGACACGATCGTACTAAGCACGGCTCAAGCCGAACTGGTGCGTGGGGTGAAGGGCATGTTGGGCAGGACTCTTCGAATTGCCGTGGGCGTCCCCACCGAAAGCGCCATCATCATCGGAACCGTCGAGCGACTTCGAGATATTGCTCCGGCCTTGCACGTAATCGAGCACGTGCGCGGGGATGCATTCTGGTTGACTGCCGGCGAAGTGCGCGGTTCGCGCTGCATCATCATCACGGCGGCCACGGACCGCGGCGTGCTCTACGGAGTCTTCGCTTTTCTCGGCCGGATCGCGCGGCAGGAGGACATCTTTCGGCTGAACGACTGGCAGCAACCGGCAGCCCCGGTCCGCTGGGTCAATCAGTGGGACAACCTCGATGGCACGATTGAACGGGGCTATGCTGGGGGTTCCATCTTTTTCGCCAACGGCAGCGTCCGTCCCAGTCTCGCCCGGGTTTCGGAATACGCGCGCCTGTTGGCCTCGGTCGGCATCAACGGCTGCAATGTGAACAACGTCAATGCCGATCCGCACATTCTCGATCCGGATTTCATTCCGCAGCTTGCCCGTATAGCCGAGGCCTTTCGCCCCTGGGGAGTTCAACTTGGAGTCGCAGTCGACCTGAGCTTGCCCAAAACAGCCGGGAGCCTAGACACTTTCGATCCGCTGGATGTTCAGGTCAAAAATTGGTGGCAGAAAAAGTTCGACGAGGTCTATCGTGCCATCCCAGATTTTGGGGGCGTAGTCGTCAAAGCAGATTCCGAAGGACGCCCTGGTCCTTCCTTTTACGGACGCACCCCAGCGGATGCGGCCAATGCCATGGCTCGTGCCCTCAAGCCGCACGGCGGAGTCGTTTTCTACCGCGCCTTTGTATATGACCACCATCTCGACTGGACCAATCTGAAAAATGATCGAGCGAAAGCCGCGTACGACATCTTTCACCCGCTGGACGGCAAGTTCGATGACAACGTGATCCTTCAGATTAAATACGGTCCCATCGATTTTCAGGTACGCGAACCGGCGTCTCCCTTGTTTGGCGGCCTCGCGCACACAAATACTGGAATTGAGTTGCAGATCACGCAGGAGTACACCGGCCAGCAGCGGCACACTTGTTTCCTCGTCCCTATGTGGAAGGAGATTCTTGATTTCGATCTGCGGGTGAACGGCCGCTCGGCAGCGGTAAAGGAAATTGTTGCCGGCAATGGTTTCCCGCGTCCCGCTGGTGGATACATCGGCGTCGTCAACGTCGGTCTCGATCAGGACTGGTTGGGAAATCAGTTGGCGATGGCTAACCTGTTCGGTTTCGGAAGGCTCGCGTGGAATCCGAATCTCACGGCAAAGGCCATTGTCGAGGAATGGATCAGGCTCACTTTCGGCAACGATCCCGCCGTGGTCGAGACAATTTCACGCATCCAAATGGCATCGTGGAGGGCTTATGAGAGCTATACGGGCGTTCTGGGTTTGCAAACGCTCACCGACATCCTGGGCAGTCACTACGGACCTGGACCGGAATCACAGGAACGCAACGGCTGGGGCCAATGGATTCGCGCCGACAGCAGCGGAGTTGGCATAGACCGAACCGTCGCCACGGGCACTGGTTTTGTCGGGCAGTATTCCCCCGAAGTGCGGAAGATTTATGAATCGTTTGCTAACACGCCAGAGGACTTGGTCTTGTTCTTTCATCACGTGCCTTACACCTACAAGCTGCACTCTGGACAAACGGTAATCCAGACGATTTACGATTTGCACTACGCTGGCGCCGAGAAAGCCAAGCAGTTCGTCTCGCAATGGAAGTCGCTCCAACGCCGCGTGGATGACGATCGCTTCCACGATGTGCTCGCTCAACTCACCTATCAGTCCGGGCATGCGATCGTTTGGCGGGATGCCATCAATGATTGGTTCCACCAGCTCTCCGGCATTCCCGATGCGACCGGCCGGGTTGGAAACCATCCCCACCGGATCGAGGCCGAGTCCATGGAGCTTCAGGGGTACCTCCCATTCGAAGTGACTCCCTGGGAAAGCGCTTCCGGCGGAAGAGCCGTGGTATGCGCTCAGACCCAAGCGTGCACCGCGAAGTATCGCTTCGCTGGTGCGAAAGGCTGGTACGACCTTGAGGTTGAATACTTCGACCAGAATAACGGTGTATCGAAATACGAGGTCTTTGTAGGAAATCAGTTGGTCGACGAGTGGCTTGCCGATTCCTCGCTCCCCGCAACGGTACCCAACGGTGACTCGTCCACGCGACGCCATATTGTCGGCTTGGCATTGCGTCCGGGCGACCTATTGCGCATAGAGGGCTTTCCCGATGCCGCCGAAGCAGCGCCACTCGATTATGTGGAGATCTGCCCGGAATGAACCTTACCCGACACAGAACACATGCCCGCCCCAGCGATCGCATCGCCAGAGCGAATCCATCGCCGCAAAGCCGCCGCGACGGGGCAAGGTGCGGCGTAGGTTCCTACAACGGCGGCGCTCAATAGCGAGCAGTTTTCTGAGCCTCTGGTTAGGCATTCGCCAGGCTGCCCCGATCGATGGCGAAAAGCCCAGACGTTCGCAGCGCTCTTGGGGCCCATTCTGCCGCAGCGCACTCCTGAACCGATTCCCTCTGCGCGCCTTTCTCCAGTTCCTCGCGCCTGACGCCTGAGGTTATGATGCTGCCGGACTTTCTCGACGAATACCGCGGAACCGATCGAGATCCCGGCTCGAGAACGGTCTCGCGAAAGGGTATTTCACAGACCAATCCTTATGCCCACTCCGGGTCCTTAAGCGTGCCAGACAGCCGGAAGTAAGCAAGGCCCAGCCAGCGTGCCGTTTCCGGAGGCGATAGGACAGACATTCCTAGTTAGAAAAAATCAAAGAAAGTTAGAGGAAATCAAAAAACACTTGACTTTATTTTAGTGTTATAGTTAACTACAACACTAGTTGACAAGCTTGCCTTGCAGGTATGGGGTTTTAGCCAAGAGAGCATTTCGAGGCTGTACCGAAAAAAGAAAGGGATTTAAGGAGAAAAAGAACATGAAATCACGCATTGCACTTTCCGTTCTATTCCTGCTGGTCGCCGCCACCGCTTTTGCCGAGTCAGACGCGCAAAAGTCCTTCGACAAATTGAAAACTCTGGCGGGCTCGTGGGAAGCCCACGTCACTACCATCCCGCCGCTACCCGACATGGGAGACGGAGCGCAGGCGGAGGTCACGATGCGCGTGACCTCCAGGGGAAACGCCCTAGTGCACGAGATGAAAGGAGCAGGAACGCCTGACGATCCGACAAAGTACGACCATCCGGTCACCATGCTGTATTTGGACGAAGGTCGCCTGCTTCTCACGCACTATTGTGACGCGGGAAACCGGCCTCGCATGGCAGCTCGAAGCTCGGCGGACGGGAAAACGGTGGAATTTGACTTTCTCGATGTTGCCGGTAATTTACAGTACGGGCACATGCAGCATGCGGTGTTCACCATCATCGACGCCAACCACCACACCGAGGACTGGACCTTCATGATGCCAGGAGACAAGCCGGTCCACGCGCACATGGACTTGCAGCGGACAAAATGATGAAGCGCATCTCGGGTGAGGCTATCTGGAAAAACTGATGGACCGTGAGTGGAATGACAGTCAGCCGATTTACCGCCAGCTTCGCGACCGTGTCGTGGCCATGATTCTCGACGGCGTGCTCAAAGAAGGCGATCCGCTGCCATCCGTGCGCAGTGTCGCGGCTGAATACCGGGTCAATCCGCTCACGGTTCTGAAGGGCTATCAAGAACTGGTCGACGAGCAACTGGTCGAAAGTAGACGAGGTCGCGGCATGTTCATCAATGTGGGCGCCCGCCCTCTGCTGCTGCAGGGCGAGCGCCAGAGGTTTCTTGCGGAAGAATGGCCGCGAGTCTATGCAACCATTCAGCGGCTCGGACTCGAAGCGGAGGAACTGTTGGGTGCTGTTGACCCGACCCTCCCGCCATCGAACTCGGCGGACAAGGGGAAGAAGCAATGACAGTGATCGAGGCGCGAGGCCTCCGCAAGGCCTTCGGTACCACCATCGCCCTGGACGGTGTCAATCTCCGCGTAGAAGAGGGCCGCATCCTCGGACTCATCGGCCCCAACGGCGCGGGCAAGACCACCGCGCTCAACGCGTTTCTTGGTCTTACGCCATATCAGGGAGAACTGAGGGTGCTCGGACGCGACCCCTGGACTGAGCGCGATCAGCTCATGCGCGATGTCTGTTTCATTGCTGACGTCGCCGTCCTGCCGCGCTGGGCGCGAGTTTCGGACCTGCTCAACTACGTCGCCGGTGTGCATCCGCGATTCGATCGCGCGAAGGCGGAAGGATTTCTGGCAAAGACCGACATCAAGCGTGCCAGCAAGATCAGGGAATTGTCGAAGGGCATGGTGACACAACTGCACCTTGCTCTGGTCATGGCCATTGACGCGAGACTGCTGGTGCTGGACGAACCGACGCTTGGCCTCGACATCCTGTATCGCAAGCAGTTCTACGATTCCCTGCTGAACGACTACTACGACCGCAGCCGCACCATCGTGGTGACCACACATCAGGTGGAAGACGTGCAGCACGTTCTCACCGATCTCATGTTCATCAACCGAGGTCGCATCGTACTCGATTGCAGCATGGAAGAGTTCGAGTCACGTTATCTGGAAGTGATGGTGCTTCCCGATCATGTCGCCGCAGCCCGGGCGTTCAAGCCGATGCACGAGCGCCAGCTGCTCGGTCGCAGCATCCTGCTTTTCGATCAGGTTGATCGCCAGCAACTCACCGCGCTCGGTGATGTGCGGACGCCTAGCATTGCCGACTTGTTCGTCGCCGTAATGGGCAACAACGCCAGCCCTGCACAAGGAGCAAATCGATGAATAGTCCGTCGAACAGCGCCCCCCAGTCTCCTCTCGGCTCGGAGGGAGTCGCGCCCGTGGCCATATCGGCGACTCGGCCCCTGTACTGGTCGGTGCGGCGAGAATTATGGGAGAACCGTTCCATCTATATCGCGCCCCTGGCCGTCGCCGGCCTTACCCTACTCGGTTTTCTGTTCGCCAGCATCGGCGGCGCCTTGTCGACTACTGACCTGACCCTGCGCCAAAGCACACTCGAAGGGCCGTACGAGTTCGCTACCACCCTGATCATGGGGACCGCGTTTGTCGTCGGGCTGTTCTACTCGCTCGACGCGCTGCACAGCGAGCGTCGCGATCGCAGCATCCTGTTCTGGAAGTCGCTGCCGGTTTCTGATCTCACTACGGTGCTTTCCAAGGCGGCCATTCCGCTTGTCGTTCTGCCGGCGATTGCCTTCGCGCTCACCGTTGTCACCCACTGGATCATGTTGCTCCTAAGCACCGTCGTACTAAGGGGGAGCGGTTTGAGTGCTGCCCCCCTGTGGGCGCGGATCTGGTCGCTTCACATGGAGCTTCTCTACCACCTCATAACCGTGCACATGCTCTGGTATGCGCCCATCTATGCCTGGATCCTGCTGGTCTCCGGATGGGCGCGGCGCGCGGCCATTCTGTGGGCTGGGTTGCCCCCGCTTGCGATCTTCATCATCGAGAAGCTTGCGTTTAACACTTCGCGTTTCGCCACTATGCTGAGGTACCGTATCTCGGGTCCGGAAACTTTTGTGTTCCCCAAACCGGGCTCTCATTCAATGATGCAACTCAATCTGGAGAAATTCCTGAGCACGCCCGGTTTGTGGTGGGGGTTGGTGATCGCCGCGATTTTTCTCGCCGCGGCGGTCCGGCTGCGCCGATATCAAGGGCCGATCTGATCCGAATGCACCTGATTCAATCACTCGCATGAGCCGGAGGAAAGGGTATGAGCACAGCAGCAACGACGGGACGAATTGCCGAAGTGTCACCGCGCTGCAAAGCGGTAATTACCGCCGTCTTTTATTTGCTTACCCTAGTGATGGGAGGAATCGTTCTCTTCGTCCATGGCAGGTGGGCGTTGATCGTCGACCTCATCGCGGGCGCGGGCTATCTCGCCGTGACGGCCCTCTTTTATGACTTGTCAAAGCCGGTGAACCGGAGCCTGCCTGCGTTCGCGGCGTTCTTCCACTTTGTCCGCTCAGCGGCGGTCGGAGCGAGGCAGCGCGACCGGGGAATGATTCATTACAGGTAGTGGAAAAAATGCGATCACTAATGCTGCTGCTCCACATTATCGCCGGCACGTTGGGAATGCTGTCTGGGTTTGTCGCAGTGTTTCTCCGTAAAGGGTCCCGTAGGCACGGCATGGCTGGAAACGTATTTGTATTCGCAATGCTATGTCTGTCGGCCAGCGGGGTCTACCTGGCGATCATGAAATCCCAACCGGGCAATATTCTGGGAGGCACTCTCACGTTCTATCTCGTGGCAACGGCTTGGACGACCGCCAGGCGCAGGGACGAGGTACCTGGCATTTTCGATTGGGGAGCGCTCCTGGTTGCCTCGGCGGTCGCAGTTTTCAATGTGACCTGGGGGTTCGAAGCGGCGATTAGCCCCACGGGGCTAAAGCACGACTATCCCCCAGGGCCTTACTTTTTCCTTGGTGCGGTAGCTCTGCTTGCTGCCACGGGCGACGTTCGCATGCTCGTGCACAGCGGCATTTCTGGCTCTCAACGGATTGCGCGGCATCTTTGGCGCATGTGCTTCGCGCTGTTCATCGCGGCGTCGTCCATATTTCTGGCGCGGCAACAAATATTCCCGGCGTTATTACGCAAGGCAGGCGCACTTTTCCTGCTGAGTTTTCTGCCGCTGATCCTGATGATTTTCTGGCTAGTCCGAGTTCGCTTCATCGACGGAGACAAGAGAAGAGAACCGGTGGGGGTCGGAGAATCGTCACTGGCTTTACCCTGAAAAGTGATGTGGTAAGGAGAGGGTATGAGCGCAGCTGGCTTGACTAACCGTTGCAACCCCACGACACGACGATTCGGCAACCAGCACTCAGGTTATATTGGTGATCGTGGCCCTGCTTTTCGTAGCTACCGCATACCCGATAGTGCAACTGCGTGAGGACGAGACTCTGCACATGATGTTCAGCGTCCACGTTCCTGGGAGTTTACTCGCGAGTTGCACGACGGAACGGCGATCAACGTCTATCGCCACCCGAAGCATTTGTTTCGCGTTCTCGGCAATGAACTGCGGAAGCTCGGGAAACGCGGAAAAGCGCCTCCTGCCGTGCCAGGAGAGACATCTCGGGTCCCCATTGTGTTTTTTCCAAGTTCTACCCAAACTCGCAAGTCCCAAGGGCTCCCTGGACGTCGACACACCTCTCTTTTTTAGGATGGGATTCGACACTTCCGGTCGCAACCTAATCGTATACTCTGTTCACTTTATATAAACTTGCTTGTTGCCCTGCTAGAAACGGTAGGGATCGTGGCCAGGAGGAACTTCCGTTGCCGCTGAATCAGGATGTACTCTGGTACAAGGACGCAATCATCTACCAAGTGCACGTCCGTACTTTTTACGACAGTAATGGCGACGGCATCGGGGACTTTCAAGGACTCGAACAGAAGCTCGCATATCTTCAAGACCTGGGAATCAATGCGATTTGGTTGATGCCATTCTTTCCTTCGCCCTTGCGCGACGACGGTTATGATATAGCGGATTACAACGCCGTCCACTCCAGCTACGGAACCTTAGAGGATTTCCGCAATCTTCTGGATTCCGCCCACAGCCGGGGGATCCGAATCATCATCGAAATGGTGCTGAATCACACCTCTGACCAGCATCCGTGGTTTCAGGAGTCGCGGAGTTCACAGGACAATCCCCGCCGCGACTGGTACGTTTGGAGCGACACCGACAACCGCTATGAGGGAACACGCATCATTTTCCTGGACACCGAAAAATCGAACTGGGCGTGGGATCCGATTTCGAAGTCTTACTACTGGCATCGCTTCTTCAGCCATCAACCTGACCTCAACTATGACAATCCTGCCGTCCGGGAACAGATGTGGAACGTAATGAAGTTCTGGCTGGAGATGGGCGTTGACGCGTTCCGGCTTGATGCCGTTCCGTACCTGGTGGAGCGGGAGGGAACAAATTGCGAGAACTTGCCAGAAACGCACGCGATCTTGAAAGACTTGCGGAGAAGGCTTGACGAACAATTCCCCAGGAGAATGCTGCTAGCGGAAGCCAATCAGTGGCCGGCGGATCTTCGTCCCTATTTCGGCGACGGAGATGAATTCCACATGGCGTTTCATTTTCCCTTGATGCCTCGAATGTTCATGGGGGTTAAGCTGGAAGATCGGAAGCCCATCACCGAGATTCTGCAGCAAACACCGGAAATTCCCCCCACCTGCCAGTGGTCATTGTTCTTGCGCAACCATGACGAACTGACCTTGGAGATGGTCACCGATATCGAACGCGATTACATGTACGACTCCTACGCCGAAAATAAGACGATGCGGCTGAACCTGGGAATTCGCCGCCGGCTGGCTCCGCTGCTGGATAATGATCGCAGGCGCATCGAGTTGATGAACGGAATGCTGATGTCGCTGCCGGGCACTCCCATCGTTTATTACGGCGATGAGATTGGTATGGGCGATAACATTAATCTCGGCGACCGCAACGGAGTAAGAACTCCGATGCAGTGGAGCGGAGGATGGAACGGAGGATTTTCCATCGCAGAGCCTGACCGGCTATACGCTCCCATGATCCAGAATCCGGTCTATGGTTATCCGGCGGTGAATGTCGTATCGCAAGTCGGCAGTGGACATTCCCTGCTGCACTGGATGCAAAGCATCATCGCGGTGCGCAGCTCGACGGCTGTATTTGGCAGAGGATCGATTGAGTTTCTCCATCCCGCCAATCACAGAATATTGGCGTACGTCCGTCGACTGGGGAACGAGTCGGTTCTTGTGGTCAACAATCTTTCGGGTGCGGCACAAGCTGTCGAACTGGACCTGCGGCGCTATAAGGGAAATATTCCGATCGAGATGTTCGGCAAAAACATATTTCCCCGGGTAGGGGAGCTCCCTTATCTGCTGACCTTGGGGCCTTATCAGTTTTTCTGGTTTCGGCTGCGCCGGATC
This sequence comes from Candidatus Sulfotelmatobacter sp., assembly GCA_049584315.1. GTDB lineage: Bacteria > Acidobacteriota > Terriglobia > Terriglobales > Acidobacteriaceae > Sulfotelmatobacter. The sequence goes on from JBAUXO010000157.1 coordinate 65,311, forward strand.
TAGCCACAAATTTTGCAAAAGATGTCGCGTGACCTATTTTCGCGCGCGGCGTCAGCTCACACGGAGATGAAAATTGGCGGAAGACACACTTCTTACGGATGACTTTCTTCGTCAACTCATCAATGTGGGCGAGGTCGACATCCTTGTGGGGTTGCCGACTCATAACAACGCCAAGACGGTTGGTTCGATCGTCAAGACCATTCAGAGCGGCATTCTGCGTTGGTTTCCCCGAGAAAGAGCCGTCATCATCAATGCCGATGGCGGCTCGCGAGACGGCACTCCGGAATTGGTAACCAGCATCTCGATCGACGACGTGCGTCGCGGCCCCAATCCTTATGCCCTGCGAACTCTTCACTCTATCAGCACGAACTACGCGACAAGCCCGGCCGCGCCAGCGGCATTTCGAACCATTTTAGCTGCCGCCGAATTACTGCAAGCCAAGGCCTGCGTTGTGATGTCTCCCGAATCCTGCAGCGTTGAAGACGAATGGATCTCCAAACTTTTGCGCCCGATCCGTAACGACGGCTTCGATTTGGTGACCCCAACCTATCGCCGCCACAAGTTCGAAGGAGTGCTGATAACCAATCTGCTCTATCCCATGAGTCGCGCCCTCTACGGGCTAAGACTTCGGGAGCCTTACGCGCAAGAGTTCGGATTCTCCGGCCGTCTTGGGGGTGAATTCCTCTCCCAAAACGCATGGGACGATGGAACCGCCGGGAGCGGAGTCGAACTACGCTTCACTCTGGCCGCCATCACGGCGCAACACCGTATCTGCCAGTCCTTTTTGGGCCAAAAGGACCACATCGAGCGGCGTGGCTCGGACCTGGTACCGGCGCTCCGGCAAACCGTCGGGCCATTGTTCTCCGCATTAGCGCCGGACTTTCCGTTCTGGAGCACCGTCGCCGGCTCGCAGCCATTGCTTACTATAGGTCCCGACCATGAAGTCCTTCTCGATCTGGTGCGAGTCAATCGAAAACGTTTGCGAGAGATGTTCACCACTGGTGTTGCCGAATTGGCAACCGTGTTCCAGTCGATTCTTTCTCCCGATACTTTAGCGGAACTGCAGCGAGTCGCACTCTTGGGTGAGAACGATTTTGATTACCCCGCGGAATTATGGGTGAAAACCGTTTACGAGTTTGCCGCTTCCTATCACAAATCCGTCATCAGCCGCGACCACATCATTCAAGCTTTGGCGCCACTTTTTCGGGGACGGGCATTGGCCTTCCTCATGGAACAGCGCAACGGTTCCGCGGAGGATATCGAAAACTGCATCGAAAGTCTATGTCTTGAGTTCGAGCGATTGAAACCATATCTATTGCAGATGTGGAAATCGAGAGAGTGAGACAACTTATGCGGGAAATGATCATTAGTGAATTGAGCCAGGCCGTGCACGAACTGGCCAAAGGATTTGCTCATTACCTTCCTCGTCTCATCGTGATGCTGATCCTTGCGTTTGCGGGATGGGCGATAGCCTACCTGGTGAAAATAGTTCTGCGCAGCATCCTGCGTCTCATCCAGTTCGACAAGCTTTCGGAGAACGCCGGTGCCGCTCAACTGCTGACCAAAGCCGCGCTGCCCTCGGCTACCGAAGTAGTGAGCCGGTTCGTGTTCTGGGTGGTGTGGCTGGGTTTCGTTCTGCTGGGAGTGAGCGTGCTCGGGATCCTCGGTCTGCAGGAGCAGATTGGAAAATTCTTTTACTTTCTGCCGCGGCTCTTCGTTGCCATGTTCATCTTGTTTGTCGGATTATTGGCAGCCAGCTTCTTTTCCCGCGCCGCTTTGTTGGCTGCAGTCAATGCGAACGTGCCTTCGCCCCGAGTTCTAAGTCTTGCGATCCGCAGCATCATTATTGTTTTCGTGTTGTCGATCGCTTTTGAAGAATTGGGAATCGCAGAACAGACGATGCTGGTTGCCTTCGGAATCGGTTTCGGGGCCCTGATGCTGGGTTTGGCAATCGCATTCGGCATCGGGGGCAGAAACTTGGCCGAGCGTTTCCTCGAACAGCGGTTCGTGCGCGCCAAAAAGGATGAGAACGAAGACGAATTTTCTCCCCTCTGATCTTTAGTCTGTCGCGAGAAAGATGGTTCACGAAGGTCAGTCTCGCGAACTTACCGTCATAGAGACAGCGTCAGCCTCCGCAGGCGTGCGCCTGAATCCTTGGTCAAAGCATCCGATGTGAAACGCCATTTCCACTTTCCGTCACCCTGCCCGGTAAATTCATTCGCGGTGCCCAGACCTAATACATCTTGCAGGGGAACGATGGAGACCTCGGCCACGGAGGCCAGAAAGGCGCGAATGAATACCCAATTCACCCACTCATTTTGGAATCCTAAATACGCCCGAGTGAATTCACGTTCTTTGTGGATGTCTTCTGCAGTGCGGATGCTCTCACCGATTCCAGAACTTGTCCACCAGCCAAAGTTCAAGAACTGATCGAGGCGTTGGATCAGGGCGAACGAAACTGGCATCCCACCGTTTGTCCTCCTGACGCAATCGCGGCCAATCGGGAAGCCGCCTGACCACCATTGTCTTGGCCGCCGATCAGGGCACCCCCCTCTATATTCGTTTTCGGACCTGCCAAATCAGAACGGAGACCGTCAACCACGCAACAGCGGCACCCGTGAGCACCGCACACGGGCGATGGCGAGGCGCGAATTGCCAGAACAATAGGGCAAAGACCAAGAGTCCGATGCCCCCCATCGCGGAACCTGCGGCATCAATGCTCGCTGCCTCTCGCCCGCGCAGCGTTCCGTCCAGCCCTTCCTTCTCTTTCTTTCGCTCCTCATGTTTTTCAATCAATGTTGCACTGGCTGGAAGGATTGCTGGAAACGCCAAGAACAGCCCGCCGATGCCAGGGCCAAAGTCTCTGGCAATTATGCCGGCGACGGCCGTAATGAGCCCTCCGAAAAGGAATCGAACCGCGTATTCGTACCATGTCGTTTGCCCGATAACCGAAAGATCGATCTTGATCTGCATGGCTATTTCAGCCAGACGTACCACAGCCCGAATGCTACCCCAAGCCACAGAGGAATTGAGCAGATCGTGACCCAGAGAGCTTTCAGCTTGTAACGCATCATGACCCAACTGACACACGAGGCATAAGCCGTGAATGCAATCGCACCTGCCATCATGGAGCGGGCTTCGGTGGCGGCAGAGGATGCACCTTCGGTCGCTACTGTCAGCCCCAAAGTGGCAAGCGCGACTGACGGCGCAGCACCGAATAGTCCTGCGAAGCTCTTCGGTTTTAACAGATCGCCGATGATTGCGAATGCAGACACGACTGCACCGCCGACGAGGAACCGGATGATAATCTGGCTCATCTCTTTCGATCCCTCATCGCATCCCTGATTTCACCAGTGTTCGAGCTTGATCCGGTCCCTTCATACCGAGCACCCGGTACTTTTCACCGGAAAGCTTGTGGTAGTTCACGAAGAACTCTTCCAGTTCCCGACAGAATTCCTTCCCTAAGTCATCAATCGTCCTTATGTCCGCCCAACTGTGCGCATCCTTCTCAACTGCGATGATTCGGTCATTGCGTTCTTGGTCTTTTCTTTTTCCCTGCTCGCCCTCGATCACACCGATGGGACGGCACGATAGGACGCATCCCGCAAATGCAGGCTCATCCATCAGAACCAAAACATCTATTGGATCGCCATCGTCAGCTTTAGTGGAAGGAACGAATCCGAAGTCGTAAGGAAAAGTCATTCCGGCCGGTAATACCTTCTTCAACTCGAAAATGCGATCATCAGGATCAAAAGCGAACTTGTTTCGGCTTCCTTTCGGGGTTTCGATCACGACACGGAGCATCTTCTTATGGTCGGAATCGAAAGGCTTGAGACGGGTTGGGTCAGCAAGCCCGTTTTTCTTGCTCATTTGACCTCCATCGAACAACCACCAATTGATGCCCTAAATAGCGCGAAGGTTTGTTCCCGTCTGGTAAACCTCTTCTCCGCAATATTTCTCCTCCCCACTAGGGATAAAAGGGACCAACATGAGCAGACACGAATCCGAACACGTGCTTACTCTTTGAAAGAACTATCGCTCCTGAAGGGACTCGATAGTGGCTACGAGGCTGAAACCAAAAACGAATCTGAGCGAGATGCTCATCGACACCGCCAACAGAGACATCAGGAGATAACAATCGGAATTGGCTGGTTCTCTGATCGTGGTTCTCCCCAAGTCCTCTCGACCAGAAACTTAGCTGTAAATTTCAGTGGAGGAAGCGAAGAGGCGCTGGCCGACATTTCCGCAAGTATGCCGGCCCTTCGGCACGCAAAGAAATGAGTACCATTGCGTATCCGATCCCTTGATGGGTAGGAGGTACAGCGTTTCGTCTGCAAGCACGAACCAGACCGGAATCGAGATCGTCTTCCGGGCTTCCTGCAATCGCGCCGTTCTTGATCTGGCAGTAGCGGGCGAGGTGGTCTTTGAGAGTTTCTGTTGAAAGCGGTCGTCAGGGCTGCCAGTACTAATGAGTTCTAACGTGGTAGCCAGAAGCGGGCGTGGGAAGGACGTGGAGGTGAAATCGGGCGGCGAATGCAATGCCGATGTTTCTATCCGGTGCGTGCTTTTTGAAGCTAGCTGAGCTGAGCTAGGTAGCTAAGAAGAAAGTCTCACCGCACTGAAGAGCCCTAATAGCATATGGCAACTTGCTGATTTCCGATTTCGAAATCGCACCCCGCATCCCTGCGTTGCGAGCCAATTCCATGATCTGAGGTGAAAGGTGCAAAGTGAAGAGCAGGATCGGGATGTCTGCGCCAGATTTGGCAATTTCTCGGGCTGCTTGTACGCCATCCATCTGCGGCATAGAGAAATCCATCAAGATGAGATCGGGAGCAAGCTGTTGCGCCTTTTTTACGGCATCGGCACCATCCACAGCTTCGCCACAGACCTGCCAGTCTGAATTCAAACCCAACAAAGTGCGCAGCCCGCGTCGAACTGGGGGGCTATCGTCTGCAATCAAGATTCGTGTCATAGCCGGGCTCCGTCTAGTAAGGCAACACAAGAACCTGCGTGACCGGTGATGAGTTGCTTCGAGAATGCAAAGCGCTGGAGCGGGGAGCGGCGGACTGCTGCACTTAGGTCCTCACGGCGAAACGATGAACGATCTGACCTTCGTTCGGTCCATAAAGCACCGCCTTGATCTTCCAATCGGAATAGGTTAGCGCTAGGTCGTTTGAAAAACTGCTCAATTTTGAACAGTCGCCACTGACGGCCATACCTCCCCGAGGGGAGTGCTCAGCGCAAAGTTCGCGGTGCTGTTGCAGATAGTGAGGTGAGGATGTAAGGCAGTCCACTTTGCCCCGTAGTTGCTTCAAAACCTCGATGGCATTGACCCGGATGATTGAGAAAGGTTCGCATGAGAATGAATTTGTCATGCGGCCTAATACTGAATCCCCGGCAAAGGACCAAAAGAACGCGACCTTCGAAGGCTCATCTTCACCTCAGCTTCAATAAGAAAGAGATTGGGGGGAGAGGGATAGGAGCGACCCTGAACCCATCGAATCGTTGCCGGGCGGGATGCGCGCTAAAATGCTAGTATTCTTGCCAGCCATTTTCTTCACCGGAAAAGGAGTGTGTCGCATGACTCCAGAAACGCAACAGTCCGAATCCCCGTACTCTATCAGGATCGAGACCGAGACAGGCCAGTCCTCTACTGTTCCCATTGCCGTCTTGACACCAAAGCAGTTGGAAGTCTTTCTTCAGAGTGAGTTCAAGAGGTTGGCGCAAGAAGCGGGCGTAAAGGGCGCTCGTATTCATGTGGAGCGGGCGATAGCCGCTGACTACGAGCAGGTCCTTCGTGAGGTCGCGGCATGCCTGTTCTCTGCGAAGGCACGCGCCGCATGACGCGAGCGATTACACAAGTGGGCACGGGGAAAACTACTTTGACTCGCGGTTGATGAGCTTTTTGTGCCAACCATCGCGAAGTCCGAGTACCGGACGGACTACTCCGCTGGGGTCCGCAAAGATCAGCGCTATTGCAGCGAAGCGAATGCAAGGTGCCCAAGAAACAGAAAATTGACCGTGACTGAGTAAACGCCGCCCTCAATACCTTGTGTCCCAAGGGCGGGTACTCAATCCCACCCTCCCAGATCGTCTGAATCGATTTTCAGCGTGCGGAGCGTCCGAGGTGCCGCGAACGGTTCGTTCCTGGCGCAGGCGGAGAAAATTCTCGGATCGCTCGTCCTGATGGCACCGACGTGACCGTCCGAGCACACAGGGGCCATTTACCGATCATTCCGATAAATCTAGGCGGTCTTCGAACAGCATCGTGAACAAGGGAGGGCAGTTCACGGACGGTTCGAGCTAGCTTCAACTCGCGTCCCGTGACTGAAAACGAGTCCGGGACGCTTTTTTCGTGCGTGGCATCAACAGTCCTGGTCAATGTCAATGGAATAATGGAGTGAGGACGGGGTGGGTTTGCAGTCCCACAAAGAGATCATTCCGACAAAGATTCAATGCGGGCAAGCTTCCATACCTGCTGGTGGCGCGGATCGGGCCAGCAAGGAAATCACTCCGACGTACGAGCCTCCGATTTGCCTGCCCTCGCAGATTGATGATTGGACGGGAACCGACCGGGTACTCGACCAGCAGACGCTTGATGTCCTCGGGCACGCCGAGTACGTGGTGCGCGATTACAAGAACGCGGGCCAGACGCAACCACCGATCAATCTCTACCTCCCTTACTTTCCGTCGCAAAGGACGGGGGACTCGATCCATTCACCAGAACACTGCCTGCCAGGCGCAGGATGGATTCCGATTTCGCGGGAAATGATTCAGATCACGGGCTCCGACGGCTCTTCATTCCCTGCCAAGCGATACGTGGTTTCAAAGGGGGGACAACGGCAACTGGTGTTGTATTGGTTTCAAGCTCATGGTCGCGCGGTCGCCAGTGAGTATTGGGCCAAATACTATCTGATGTACGATTCGATTCGCATGAATCGCAGCGATGGCGCACCGGTGCGGTTGATGACCCCTATGTTTGACGGCGAGACTCCAGACGCCGCCCAAACCCGAATGATGAAGCTTGGTTCGCAGTTCCTGCCCTTGCTCGACCGTTGCATTCCACGCTGATCGGGGCCAGTCCGTGGGCTGAGTCCAGCAATTCACTCAAGACTTGGCGCGACTTCTACAGAGTCGGACTGATGGCGATTCAGGCTTACTCTCCCCTCGCAAGTGTGACTCTGGATGCGATCACAACGGAGCGCATCGCCGACTTTGCCCGTCCTCGCTAAGCACATGGCATGAAGGTAACGACCCAAGAGCCAGCATATCGAACCATCGAGCTTGAAAAAGCAGCACGGCAAGGCTCTAAGACTCTCGAAGGTGCGTCCGTTTGTTCTCTACTCGCTGCGTCACACCTTCCTGACTCGCCTCGGGCAATCCGGCTGTGACGTGTGGACTCTGGCGCGCATTGCTGGGCACAGTTCGATACCTATCTCTGCCCGATACGTCCATCCGTCGGAGAATGCCGTCTTGGACACGATGGTGCGGCTAGGTGGGTACAATTCTGGGCACGGCAAGAAACTAGTACATCGTACAGATAGTTCTTTATATTAACAATAACTTCTGGTACGCTGGAGCATGGCCCGAGTCGCGCTTCCGCTCCAACTCGATGTCCAGACGCGTAGCACTTTGGACAAGTTCGTCCAT
>JBAUXO010000158.1:0-3266 GCA_049584315.1 Candidatus Sulfotelmatobacter sp.
TCACCGTTTTTTCAAACAAAAGCACAGAAGGCAGTAACCCGAGCAGTGCGGTGGACAAGGCGGCCGCCCACTCGTTCAAGAGCTCTCTTGCCAGCAAGAACCAGAAGACTAACCCGAGCAGTGCAAAAAACAGGACCGCCAACCGCGCGGCAAGCACAGTCGGGCCGAGAACCAGGAAGAACAGCCCTTCGAAGCAATAAAAAAGTGGCGGCCAGTGGACCACTCCGCTCAATGCGGGATACTGCGCGTAGTAGCGGTACGTGTACTCTACCGGATGGGCAAAGGGATGGTCTCGCACCAGATCCGCAACGTAGAGTCCAGTAACAGCGTGCTGGGTTTCATCCACGTTGTAACTGAACTCGCCAAGGCGGACACCTCGGAGCGTCACCACCATCGCACTCGCAAGCACGCAAAGCAGCAGCACCGTGGAACGGTGATCCCATCTCGCGGTGGCCAGCGCGTACGGCTCCTTCACCACGGGTTTCCCGTCCAGGAGGCGAGCATTCTGGTCCAAATTGCTTCTCTCACCCAAGCCCATTCATAATACTACGTAAATACTCCCTATTAACCCGGGCGGCAAATCGTCCGAATCGTCTCTGTCAGTATCGCCGCCTTTTTCCATCCCTGGCATCGCAGCATCCTCGCGTTTCATTGCTTTTCATTCTTCAACTGAGACTCTTTAGAATTCTTATACGTACAAGGAAACACGATGAATACAGACGGGATGGTGCACGCCGCCTGCGGCGGACTGAGAAAGTGGGAATGAGTCTTCCCCGAAATGGCGCTCGGGTCAGGCCGTAGTACCTAAATCCGGCGCATTCTGACCTTTGAAAGACGGCCGAGAGGCCCTTCTGGAGCGGGTGGAAACGCGATCGTGGTACTTTAAGCCTCACATCACTTGCGGTGCAGTGAGGCTTAGAGTGCGTCGATCGCCAAAGAACGTGAGAATTGCCTTTAACCATGCTGGTCTCACGCACTTTGGGGGCATCCATTTACTCCATGAATTTACGCGAGTGCTGCATCTGCGAGAGTTCCTCGCCCAGCAGATCCGTTATCCCCGACGAAACCGACGCTACAGCGTTCCGCAAATACTCTTGGCGTTGGTTTATCCCATCGTGTTGGGATTAGATCGCATTGAGACCGCGTCACTGCTACGTGCAAACGGAACCTTTCAATACCTGACTGGATTGCCAAGTTTTCCCGATCCACAAACCTTACGACGATTCTTGCTGAACGCGCCGGTTTACCTCCGAGAGCAGTTACACCGTGCCAACGATCGTCTGCTGCAAAGGTTCATCCACTTGCCGGAGCATCGCTCGCGTCTCCTTTTCGACCTAGACAGCACAGTGGTGACATCCTTTGGTCATCAGGAGGGCGCGGAAGTCGGCTACAATCCGCGTTATCGCGGCAAGAGGTCCTATGACCCGCTGCTCTGTGTGGAAACAAACTCCTGCTTTCTCTGGGACGTCGAATTGCGACGCGGAGATGCGGGGACCTGGGCGGGCAGCGAGCAATTGTTGGCTTGTTGTTTCCTCTCCAGCCCTGCTGAGATTCGCGAGTTCCGAGTGCGAGCCGATGCCGGCTTCGGTTACGGACCCGTGTTGGATTTGCTGGAAATGCGTCCGACCGCGCAATACACCGTGGTTGCACGCATGATCCCCTCGCTGAAGCGTGAACTCGGGAGGCTGAGCTATGAGCGACTGAATCCCAGTTGGGAAATCGCGGAATTTGAGCACCATCCCCACGATTGGCCACAACGCCCGGCGCTGCATTGTGGCGCGTAGGCCAATCCAGGCAAGCGACCCAGAGCCGACCCTGTTTGCCATGAAGCATTACGCTTATCGAGCCTGGCACACGAATCTACAACTGACACCTGCCGGCGTGTGCCACTTCTACGATGTTCGCGCCGCCATGGAGCGCCGCATCCGAGAAATCCGCGAGGACTATACACTGTCGAAGATTCCGACTCGTGCTTTTGAGGCCAATGCACTCTATCTGGAAGTAGTGCGGCTGGCCTACAACCTAGTGACAGCTTTTCAGCGAACGTGTCTCCCTGAAGAATGGCAAACCCTGACCTTAAGCAAACTCCGGCATAGGCTCTTCTGGCTGCCGGGTGAACTTACGCGTCCGCAGCACCAACCTACTTTGCGATTAACCAACTCTCCCCTCGTAATGATGAGGGCTGAGAAAATCCTGCATCGAGTTCACAAGTTGAAACCACTGCAGGCCTGAAGCCAGCTCCATGAAACTTTGATCGACCGCTGCATAAATTTCCGTGCAGATGCGCAGTTTTCGGCCAATTCGTACGAAACCGTCGATTTTCACGCCGGATTTAAGTAGTAAGGGACGTGCCGTGGGTCCTGCCCGCACGGGCAGCCTGGCTTACTGCACTTGACCTTGCGTTCGGAAAGAGAACCCCGCCGCATGGGTTTCGGTTGGGAGTTCGCGAATGCGAGATGGAACATCAGCGGGAGTGGTTATGAAATCATCTTTCGGCTATATGCGCCGTAAGACAAGCGAAGAAAAATTACCTACTTTCGATCAGTCCCCCGCCGAAGTCGTTCACCAAGGCGGGAAAGGCGGGATGGCGGGAGATGGCGGGATTGGGACAATGGCGGGATTGGGCATTTGACCGCAGGTTATGAAAAGCGTAGCCTGTCTGTGTGTTTATGGCCATCCGAAAGAACACCCCCCCAGGAACAGATCCCGGAATCAGTCAAGAAAGTCCGTTTCCAATGGCCGCTTGCAGGGGATACTAAGCGAGAGTGCTTCGCGGGCCGATCCATCGGGGAATGTCAGAGAAAATGCCAAGAGATGTGGTGTCGGTTGACGTGGAAGACTATTTCCACGCCGAGGCCTTTTCCGACGTTGTGGATCGCGGCCGCTGGAATAGCTATACGAGCCGGGTGGAGGCGAACACCCGCCGCCTCTTGGAATTGCTGGCAGCGCTCGATGCACACGCTACGTTCTTCGTGCTGGGGTGGGTTGCCGAACGCTTCCCTGCACTTGTGCGCGAGATCGCAGCAGGTGGGCATGAGTTGGGCTGTCATTCCCACTGGCATCGCTTGATCTACAACCTGGATCCCGCGGAATTTCGCGAAGACACCCGGCGCGCCAAGAACGTAATTGAACAAATCGTCGGCCAACCGGTATATGGGTATCGCGCACCAACTTACTCTATGACTGATCGTTCCGTATGGGCGCTTGAGATCCTGACCGAACTGGGATTTTCCTACGACTCCAGTATTTTCCCCATCCATCACGAC
>JBAUXO010000159.1:0-4236 GCA_049584315.1 Candidatus Sulfotelmatobacter sp.
TGGCGCGGCAGGTACTGTAGCGACGGTGCGTAAGTACAGTGATGGATACCTTGAAGGAGGTATACATGACTGCACTTCGCGAACGCATGCTGGAAGAACTGCGGCTGCGTAATTTCACTCCTCGAACTATCCGTACCTATACGGGAGCCGTAGCCGACTTCGCGCGCTACTTTCACCAGTCCCCTGACAAGCTTGGGCCCGAGCATGTTCGTATCTATCAGCTCTACCTGCTGAACGAGCGCAAGCTGGCCTGGCATAGCATCCAGGTTTACGTCTCGGCACTGCGGTTTCTGTACGTCCGTACGCTCAAGCAACGCTGGTTCGACACCGAAGTTACCAAGCCCAAGATACACCGCAAACTACCCGTAGTCTGGAGCCGTGAGGAAGTCGCCGCACTGCTCGACATCACCAAGAACCTCAAGCACCGGGCCGTGCTGGGCCTGCTTTACGGGGCTGGCCTGCGCATTCAGGAAACCCTGGATCTGAAAGTCACCGACATCGACAGTAAGCGGATGATCATCAACATTCGCGAAGGTAAGGGCGGGCATCCTCGTCAGGTGATGCTTTCGCCCAAGCTGCTGGAGTGGCTCCGTACCTACTGGAACCAGCACAAGCCCAAGGACTGGCTCTTTCCCGGAACGAGCTCCGACCGGCCGATGTACGCCAGCGCCGTCAACGCTTTCTGCCATCAGTTGCGCAAGAAGCTGGGCATGGGCAAGCGGCTTTCCGCCCATGTGATGCGGCATTCCTTTGCCACTCACCTGCTCGACAGCGGAACCGATCTGCGCACCATTCGGCTGCTGCTTGGACATTGCGACCTGGAGACGACCGCGCGCTACCTCCATGTCTCCGAGCACCGGCTGCACTCCACCGTAAGTCCGCTCGATGAGCTTCCAGCTCGCGAAGCAGAGGCCAAGAAAAAATGAGAGAGCATCGGCTCGAAGTGGCCGATGTCTTTCACGCGCACCAGCAAGAGTTTCTCCAGCGCTGGGGCCATGTTGTCTCCCGCCAGCAACGCAAGGTGCTCGGAGCCATCGGTCGATGCCGTACTGCCGCACTCGGCAGTCATCTCGAACGCTGTGACAGCTGCTCCTATGAGTACGTGGCTTTCGACTCATGCCGTGATCGCCACTGCCCAAAGTGCCAGTCGACCGCTCGCGATCGCTGGCTGCAGAAGCAGGCGTCGAGTCTGCTGCCCGTGCCCTACAGCCATGTCGTCTTCACGCTGCCCAAGCAACTGGCTGCACTCGCACTCAGAAACCAGCGTCTTATCTACGCTCTACTGTTTCGTGCTGTCTCCGAGACCCTGATGGAGATTGCCGCCGATCGACACCGCCTCGGTGCTCGCATCGGCATTCTCGCCGTACTCCATACCTGGAATCAGCGACTGGAGCATCATCCCCACCTGCACTGCCTAGTTCCTGCCGGCGGCCTGGCACCTGACCAATCCCGCTGGATCGCTTGTCGGCCTCGCTACTGCCTTCCGGCGCTGGTGCTCAGCTGCATGTTCCGTGGCAAGATGCTGGCCTTCCTGAAACACGCTTACAACAACCACCAACTGCGCTTCCCAGGCACTCTAGCTGCGTTCTCGAAGCCAGGCCCATTCCACGCCATGCTCTCCACGCTGCGCCATCACAAATGGGTCGTCTATGCCAAGGCACCTTTCGGCGGTCCTGAGTATGTGCTCAAGTATCTGGCACGTTACACTCATCGTGTTGCTCTCGCCAATGGCCGGCTCTTGGACCTGAACAACCGGCAGGTGCGTTTTACATGGCGCGACTCCAGAGACAACAACCGCACCAAGGATATGAGCCTTGATGCGGTTGAGTTCATCCGTCGCTTTCTGCTTCACGTTCTGCCATGTGGCTTCGTCAAGATCCGCCACTTCGGGCTGCTCGCCAACCGCTCGCCGTCAGGCGCTGGCTCTTTGCCGTCACCATCTCAAAGCTGTAGCTCCACAAGGCACTGACCTCGTTACCCCTCAGCAACAGGCGGCCATCCATCGCTGCTGTCCCCAGTGCAAACGCGGCACCTTGCACGTCGTCGTTCGCTTCACGACCCTTGTGCCCGCAACCGATGACTCGCCTCTCGCGGAGATCAACTCGTCATGATTACGATCTCGCTCACGCCACGAACCCGGATCGCTGCTGCAATGCGCGTTGTCTGCGTACGTGCCGCAGTGTCTCCCCATGCACCTAAAACAGCTACCAACCTCCCGAAACGCAGCCTCATTCACCTGCTAATCGGTCGCCCCGCACCCATCACAACCCTTCGCTCATATCCCCTGCAATGCGCTTCTTCGCTCTCCGCACCACAACAAACCCATTCAAAACCCATAGGGCCCGAGTTCAGGGAAGCGGCTTAGTCCAAATCGCCGTATCGTCAATGCTCCGCCTCGACTGCTTGCCTTCAACCCAGCTCTATCTGCGGAGCACTGTCGATACGGCACTACAGATTTATCGTCAATTGACCAGGGGCGCTCCACGAGCCGCGCGGCAGCAATCACGAATACATTTATGGCCACCGCTTACACATGCGTAATTGTTTTTGGCGCCCCGCTTGTGATAAAGGAAAGGGATGATTTTCTTGAGGCAATGGACACACAGCTTCAGGGCAGCACTGCTGATCGCGTTGTTGGCGGGCGGGATGCTGCACAACGCCAGCGCAGAGGATAATGGTCTCGAGCGCACGCCCGTTCTCGGCTGGAGTAGCTGGAGCTTCCTCCGCCAGCATCCCACGGCAGCCCAAGTGAAGGCTCAGGCGCTCGCCCTGCATAATTTCGGATTGCAGAAAATCGGGTACCAATACGTAAACCTCGACGACTTTTGGTATCAGTGTCCGGGACCGCAAGGTCCGAACGTAGACCCTTATGGCCGCTGGCTGACAGACTCATCTAATTTCCCGGCCCAGGGAGATACCGATGGCATGAAGGTAGTGGCTGACTACGTCCACAGTCTCGGGATGAAGTTCGGAATCTATGTTACGCCGGGTATTTCCAGGCAGGCGGTCAGCCGGAACACGCCGATTAAGGGCACATCGTACACGGCTGCCCAGGTTGCGGACCCATCTGTAAAGGAGAACAACTACAACTGCAAGGGCATGGTCCGCATTAACTATGACAAGCCTGGAGCGCAGGAGTATACGAATTCATGGGTAAATATGCTGGCGGCGTGGGGTGTCGATTACATCAAAATTGACGGCATGAAAAACAGCAACGCCGCTGACGTTGAGGCATGGTCGAATGCTATACGGCAAAGCGGGCGGCCCATGATCCTGGACGTCACGCAGGGGAACCTTACAATCGCTATCGCCCCGACATTGATGAATTATGCCAATCAATGGGAATTCGCGCCTGACGTCGAATGCTATCGCTGCGAAAAGGGCGGTAGCAGCTACCCGCTGACCAGCTGGGCCGACGTTGCCAAACGCTTCAACTACGTGGCGGAGTGGCAGCCTTACGCTGGTCCAGGCGCTTTCAACGACTATGACTCCATCGAGGTAGGAAATGGCAGCAACGACGGGCTGACTCCGGTTGAGCGCCAGACTCAGATCAGCCTGTGGGCTCTTGGGGCGGCGCCCTTCATCCTCGGCGTCGATCTTACTCACCTAGACCCAACGGATCTGCAGAAATACCTGGAGAACTCCGCAGTCCTTGCTGTCGACCAGGATTCGATCGCGGCGAAAAGGGTGCTCAATACCGGCAACCAGCAAGTGTTCGCCAAGAGGGAACCGAATGGAGACACGATCATCGGTTTGTTCAATACCGGAAGGACGCCAGAGGAAGTCTCCGTTCGAGCACCTACTGCGGGCGTCCCCGAAAACGAAAGCGGCTATTCCTTACACGACCTGTGGACCGGCGAGACAAGGAACACAACCAGCACCATCAGTGCTGTTGTTCCATCGCATGGGGTCGTCCTGTACCGCATCACGGGACTTTAAACTACTCGATTGCTGACGACCCGGTCTGGATCGCCAACTAGAATATTCTTCAAGCGCTATCTCATTTGACCCGCCTGATTTGCATTAGCCCAAAATGGCCCCCTCGATACAAACGGCAGCGAATGCCGGGAAATCCTAAATATGGCGGTTTTGAGTGAAATCGCGATGTTAGTGCGCCGGGGTAAACCGGCATGAAGGTGTGTCCAGCGAAGGCTGGCGCATTCAGTGGGGAACAGTCCCACCAGGGTAAAAGTCAGGACCCTGTAGCTTGGATAGTCAGGAGGAGGGAAACCGAAT
>JBAUXO010000160.1:0-26036 GCA_049584315.1 Candidatus Sulfotelmatobacter sp.
GACAAGCTCTATCAGTCTGTGATTGCCGCCTTGGATGAATTAGTCGCCGCGGTCGGGCTGAAGATTGCTGCGTGATAAGGCTATAACGAGAACGAAATTCTCGTTGGGGCCCCATTAACGGACTAACGTTCACCGACACTCGGCCAGCCCTTCCGTTGAAATTCGCCTGAAAATCAACCATCGAGCCGTGCTCACAGTGAGAGACTTTGGGCGAGGAGTGCCTGCGGAATTGCTCCAAGAGTCTCAGACAGAGCACTTCGGTGTCGGCCTCAGTGGTATGCAGGAGCGTGTCAGCGATCTAGGTGGGACGTTTGAGATCCAGTCCAACGGAAACGGAACGCTCATAACCGTATCAATCCCCCTCGCAACGGAGGCATCAGGTACGGGAACTACTGCTCTAGGGAATCTGGTCGCATAAACCGCAGTTGACCCACGGAAGCCCTCTGCCGCTGTATCCGAAGTTGCATCCTAACAGCCCAAGTTTCGAGCAGAATGAGGCAACGTTGGCAGACTGGGGCAGCATAAGACATTGAAAATACACGCTCGCAAACTGAGGGACGGTTTGTCGATTGGTGTGGCCGATCATTCTGGAGATAAGTAGTTTTCGGGACGCTTCATCTTACGGAGGCGGCATCGGGGAGTCAACGAATTGGTCCTCTCTCGCGATCCCGTCGAACACAGACCAGCATCATGAAGAGTAACCGCGGATGCTGCAAAATAACTCCCGAATTGTCGGCAAGCCTTACCTTACCGAGTTGGGTCACCGTAGCCCGTAACTCGAGAGAAATCTTTAAATGTTCAGTTGCGAACAGGGTCAACTCACATTTCTACGCAATTGCTTCATGTGTTGTCGGCGACCCAGGACCGGCTCCCCTCAGCGAATTGCATCGCATGTCGAACTCTCGATAGCCAAGGCGGCATCTTGTGCCACGAGGCCTCGATAGCCCAGCAGCGTCTAGAAATAGTTCCCGCATGGTCAGCAACCCTTACCTTACCCGATTCGGGAAGGTTTGCCCGCCACTCGGGCTGAATTTGCAGGACTGCAAGGAGGGGACCGAAAGACGACAGGCATGTGACGAACGACGGGCACGGAAGGCAAGATCCGTGCCCGTCAGAAGATTACGCTCATTACGGGGGCCCTATTTCCGGAGGGCGCTATTTCCGGCGAACGGCGCCGTTAATCGCTTGCGAGCCGAAGTGGCTGCTCGCCGGTGCACCGAATATCAGTGTCAGGTTCGAAAATCGAGCCTGGGTTCCTCCCGTTACGCAAACCGTGAGCGGCGATAGCTGACCCTCAGGGGCAAATGGTGGGTAGCCTCCATTTCCTGTAATGCTTGCCGACCCTGTGATCATGAAGCCAGTCGTCGTGGGAGGTTTATAGCTGGCAGTGGGGCAGCCACTGGACACTAAGCTCGGATCCCAACTGACTTGAGCATCTTTCATGGTGATGTGGTGAGTATGCGGAGTGCGTGTTGCCGGTGAATCGGGATCGGCAGGAGGGTTGGGATTAATCGAAAGCCAGTAGTCGGAATTTTCCATAGTTTCACTTGCCTACTTCGCAACACGGATGCGCGCAAGGGATGCAAGCCCGGGCAAAATTCGCTCTCTGGCAGTGCTTCCCCTGCAGAACTTGAGTGGCGATCCGTCGCAGGACTACATCGCCGACGGCATGACCGAGGAGCTCATCGGGCGGCTTTCCGGGATTCACGGATTACGGGTTATCTCCCGTACTTCGACGATGCACTTGAAGAACACGCAGCTTTCAGTGCCAGAGATTGCCAGGATGCTCGCGGTCGAGGCGATTGTGGAAGGGTCGCTCGTGCAGGAGGGCCACAAGATCCGTGTCCATGTCCAATTGATTCGTGCTGCCACGGACGAGCACATCTGGGCAGGAGAATACCAGCGAGAATACCAAAGCATTCTCGAAGTGCAGGAGGAAGTCGCTCGGAATATTGTTGAGCAAATCCAACTGAATCTCACACCGGAGGACCGGGCTCGTCTGGCATCCAAGCCCCCGGTCGATCCTGAGGCTTACGAGAGTTACCTGAGGGGCCGTTATTTCTTCAACCAGCGAACCGAGGATGCGCTCCACAAAAGCATTGCATCGTTCCAGCAGGCGATCACGCGCGACTCAGCCTATGCCCCGGCCTACAGCGGACTGGCGGAGGCCTACGCAATGCTTGGATTCCGCGGTGGTTATCCATCGAAGGAGGCTCTCTCAGGTGCAAAGAAAGCGGCTCTAAAGGCGATCGAACTCGATGACGCCTTGGCCGAACCTCACGCTTCTCTCGCGTTCATCGCGGAGACGTATGAGCGGGACTGGCCTGCGGCCGAGCGAGAATACAAGCAGGCCCTGGAATTGAACCCAGGTTACGCGCAAGCTCACAACTGGTATGGCGGTTATCTCACGTATACAGGACGATTCAATGAGGGGGTCGCCGAGGCCATGCGGGCCCGTGAACTCGACCCTCTGTCCCTGCCTCTGAACAACGCTCTGGCGGGAAGGTTGTTGGCGGCAGGTCGTTACGATGAAGCACTCCGGCAGGTCCAGACAACCTTGCAACTGGATGAGCACTTTGCACCGGCTCACCAGACGCTGGGTTGGGTCTACCTGCACGGCGGCAAACAGGATGATGCCATTCGAGAGTTTCAAAACGCGCTAGAACTCGCCGGAGCTGGAGACTCGGACATTCAGTTGGACTTGGGCTTTGCCTACGCTGTGTCGGGACACCCGGATGAGGCCAGAAGAATACTCGCGAACCTCCAGCAGCTGCACCAGCAAGGCATCGTTCCGGCCGTTTCACTGGCGATTCTACATGGAGCGTTGGGCGAATCGAAGGAAGCTTTTGTCTGGTTGGAAAAGGCCTATCAGGAGAGGGATCCTCAACTCACATATCTCAAAGCGGGACGAAGATTCGAGCCACTGCGTGAAGACCCGCGATTCGGACCATTCGTACGCCGGGTAGGGTTACCCGATTGAGGCACCCACACAAAGACGCAGCGCTAGAAACGTGACGTTCCCCATGATTTCGGACAGATAGTCGGCAACCCTCACCCTATCGGTAAGGGACGAGTCACGATTCTATCGGTGTGTGTGTGTAGGTTCGGGGCGAATAGGAACATTTGGGAACGAGCCGACACGATAACGTCCATTGAATCGGTCGGCTCATCCCAGTGGCCATTGATGGTCTGTCCCGGTTATGGCCTAGCCTCATAGACCAGGTTGAACGGCGTTTGCGTGGCCCGCCGGAAGCGGCTAAAGCCGGCGGAGTTGACGACTTTCTGCATTTGTTTCTCGCCTGCCTGCGCGCCCAGACACATCCCCACTTCCTGCGATCGAGAGCAAGGTGTGCACAGCAACGTGGAGAACGAATAATAGACACGCCCCACGGGATTCAGATTGTCCTGAAGGTCATCATTCGCGAACGGCTCGACGATCATCCAGGAACCGTCGTCGCTCAAGGCAGCGCGGACGTGCGCGGCGGCGCCGACTGGATCTCCCATGTCGTGGAGGCAGTCGAAGACCGCCACGAAGTCATAGTCTTTACCTGGGAACTCCTTGGCTTTCGCCACCTCGAACGTGACCCGGTCCGCCACCCCCTGACGCTTGGCGGATTCCCGCGCCGCCTCAATGGACTTGTCATGGTAGTCAAATCCATAGATGTGGGACTTGGGGAAGGCTTTCGCCATCAGGATGGTGGAAGCGCCTTTCCCGCAGCCCACGTCGGCGACCTTTGTTCCGCGCGCGAGTTTGTCCTGGACGCCATCGAGAGCAGGAATCCAGGAGCTGACCAGATTCGCGGCGTAGCCCGGACGGAAGAACTTCTCGCATCCGTGAAACACACGGTCCTCGTGCTCGCCCCACCCCATCCCGGCGCCGGAACGGAACGCCTCGGTGATGCGCGGGACAGCGGCCAATGATCCCAAAGCGAGTTCAAACGCGCCCGGCAAATACGCTGGACCATCTTCATTCGCTAAGGTGAGCGCTTGCTCTTCGGTCATTCCGAATTTGTGGGTTTGTGGGTTATAGGTGATATAACCCCCCGCGGCCTGAGAAGCCAGCCACTCGCGCACGTAGCGCTCGTCCGTGCGGGTTATGGCAGCCAATTCCGCGGCCGTGAGCGGTCCGGCCGCAAGGGCCTTGTAAAGTCCAAGACGGTCTCCGATCACGACCATACCGGCGTGTACGGTGGCCCCCAGATCGTTGACAAACTGTCCTAAGAATTGCTCCAGCTTTTTCGTATCCACAGCCATGGGTTCCTCCAAATCGATTTAAAGAGCCAAGGATTTACTTTTTGCTCGGGTCGTCTCCGGGATTGACATAGTTAAACTGCAAGGGCGCGCTGCCGTGGACCTGCACGATGACTTCGCCGGAAGCCATCGCGTAGTGATGCATGTCGGGATCGAGATAGGCGAAGCTGCCGGCGGGGAAGGTCGCCATCTTGTCCTTGTCGAAAGTGTCTCCCATACCGACCTTGAACGTACCTGAGATGACCGTTACGTTTTCGCGCTGGGGATGCCAATGGGGCGCAATCCGATAACCGTCTGGCATTTTCAGGCGCACGGTGTAGTCACCGTTGGAAGCAGCAGGGTTGCCTTCGATTACCGCGAGTTGCGCGCCCGGGGCAACGAAAGGCGGTGGCGGACCCCACGGAATTGTTTCCGGGGTGAATGCGTTCTTGTCGTGAGCGCCTGGATGTGCAGCAATCGTGACCACGTGGCCTGCAAGGCACAGCGTCCCAACGATCACCACAGCGATGAACAGCTTTCTTTTCATGCGAGTCTCCTCCGAGATTCTTGATGAAGCATGATCTCGTGAGATTGAGGGCTTTACAATGCAGCCTCTATAGCCTTTGGATATCTTTCTTATATCGTCGCAAGTTATTGATTTTTATTGGATAATGCTGGGCAACGGTTCTCCATGGGGCGCTCAAAGCAGACTACCGGCGAGGTCGAACTCGACTTGGGACGCTACGAACTGCGGCGATCCGGACGCCGGATCAGGATCGAGAAGAAGCCCATGGAGTTGCTGATCTTCCTGCTTGAACGCCGTGAGCAGATGGTATCGCGCGAGGAGATCGTGAAACGCGTGTGGCGCTGCGATCTGTTTATCGATACCGAAAAAAACGTCAACAACATTGTGCGGAAGCTCCGCACCGCACTGGGTGACAGCGCCGACCGGCCCAGGTTTCTTGAGACGGTAGTGGGAAAGGGATATCGGTTCGTCGGTCCGGTTCGCGTGATCGATGCGAAATATCCGCTCTCCGATCTTGCACGAAACTCCGTCCGCACCGACTTCCGGAAGGATGGGAGCGACTTGGGTGAGCGGTCTTCCATCGCTGTGCTGCCGCTGTTGTTGCTGGAGAAAGCGACGGACGACCAAGGCCTGTGTCTCGGCTTTGCGGACGCACTCGTCTCTCTCCTCGGCAATCTCTCGGACGTCGACGTGCTGCCCACTTCGGCAGTCTTGAACTTGCCTCTTGAACGGACGCCCGCGGAGATCGCTTCTCGCCTGGGAGTGCGATTTGTTGTCCACGGCGCCATTCAGATGTTAAAAGGGCAGTGGCGTCTCTCGCTGGAGATGTTTGACACCTACCTGCAACGTCCCTACTTTACGAAGAAGTGCGACATCGACACGGATCGCCTTGCAAGTCTCGAAGGCGATATCGCGAAGCAAATCTCCCGCGCCCTGAACCGGCCGTATAGCTCGGCGACGGTCGAGCAGTGCCCGCGCTATAGCAGGGATCCGATGGCCTACGCGGAATTTATGCGCGGCTATCGGATCACGGCGTCCGGCGATGCGTCCATGATGGATCAAGCGAGCCATCATCTCACCAACGCCGTGACTCGCGATCCCACGTTTGCCTTGGCTCACGCGACCCTCTCGTTTGCATGCACGACCCGCCACTTCGAATTCGACCCAGCCAGCGTGTGGCTGGAGAAAGCTGAATTCCATTGCCGGCGAGCGCTCGAGATTGACGCGAATCTTCCCGAAGGACACGTCGCCCGCGCTTTTCTGTTCTGGGGGCCATCGAAGAACTTCCAGCATCTGGAGGCGATCGCTGATCTCAAACGCGCTTTGGCCCTGCAGAACAACCTGCCTCATGCTTACAATCGCCTTGGCACGATCCTGGCACATATCGGGCAGCTCGATCACGCGCGTGAGATGTTCGAAAGAGGGCGGCCTTTTCAACCTAACAAGGCGGTGAGCCCAAGCATCGTGCAAGTCTATGTGTGGGGCCAGGAATACGACCTGGCGCGCCAGCAGATTCAAGTTTGGCGATCCGAGAGTCCGGGTAACAAGTACCCCATCTATTTTGCTCCCTATCCCGCGATGATGACTGGGGATTGGAAAGAGGCGAACCGCCTGATGGAGGAAGCGCTGCAGCTTGTGCCGAACGAACCCCTCATCGTCAGCCTACAGGGCCTGCTGCACGCCTTGATGGGGAATCAAGACGCGGCAATCGAGTGTGTGACCAGGGCCTGTTCGAGTCCAAAATCCTTCGGGCATGCGCATCATACGTATTATCAGATCGCCGGCACGCTGGCCCTGACCGGAAGGCGCGAAACTGCCTTTGAGTGGCTGGAGCGAAGCGTCAGCACCGGATTTGCCTGCTGGCCTTACTTCCTGAAAGATCCCAGCCTTACGAGTTTGCGAAGTCTTCCGCAGTTCGAACTTCTGATCAGCGCGTTGCAGGCCAAGTACCCGGATCATTTGGGACTGTTATAGGGAAACAACGTCAGTGTGCAAGTCCGGTGCTCTCTCTTTGCTCGCGATGTATTTTCGGCAAACAGGAAACCAGGTTTTTGGTCGCAAAATCACTTCACGCTAATCCCCAGGTCGCTTGACTCTATGAATGCCGGCCGACCCACACCGCGGGAGTAAGGTCTGGAAGGCACCGGATCGGGAGATCGGCAAGCCCGGGGAGAATCCTGGAAAAGGAATCGCGCACCGATCCCTTCCCCGTCTTATACCCAACGCGATTACGATGGAGCGGATCTGCTGGCGTCGTCTTGCCTCAATTGCATCGCCACCCGAATACTGTGTCTCGGAATCGAATCGTGAACCCCGGAGCCAAAAGATGCCGCCCGGAAACACTGATGCAAACTCAGTGCATATTCCTCGGCGAAAGCGACTTACCAGCCCCAAAATCACACGCGGAGGCTATCGACTTGTCGCTGAAGAAGCGCAACTCTAGGGAGCCCGGCACGGTCCCAGCGGGAATAGTTCAGGGTGGCGGTCCCTGCTGCCTCCACACGCATCAAAACGTTTTTAACCGCTAATGGCTCGCAGCCTGGGGTTTGATTAACTCGTCGAGATAGTTCGGCCGCTCACCATCACGCACCAGATGTGGGTAACGTGCGCCGTCATGGTAACTAATAGTACATGTTCGAAAATAATCGTCCACGACGACGAGCAGCGTGATTGGTTGTGAAGAATCCTTGGCAGACTTGATCGCGTCCGAGAGCAATTCCTTGGTGTAGAGGCGGCCATTGACGCCAATTATTTTCATCTCGGAAGAGACACCGGCCTCAAATGCAGGACTCCCGACGATAGCGTCGGTGACAACCCCGTCGCTGCCCACTTGGAGGCCGATCGAATAGACATCACCAGGATCACCCCGGTGTCCCTCCAACTTCAAAGGTTTGTCGTTAAACAAGATTTTCCAGCCGCCATTTTCGATCCCTCCCACGGGCGCTGCCGCAGAAGTGGAAGTCAACCTGCTGTGAAAAAATCCGGCCCAATCAAAAGGCGCCAATGCGTTGATCGTCTTCACCAATTCGTCGAAGGTATAAGTCTTCACCTCCGGGCCATGATTGGGGCCGCCGTAGAATTCCTGGCAGAAATCATCAATGGATTTCTTGCCACCGGATTCACGATGAATGATGGTGGCTACTTCGAGCCAGAGCAGATCGCCCTCGTCGTAGTAGTCGGTACCGCGGCGCCAGTTCATCCACCCGCCGCCTCTGACGAAGCCAAGTCCGGGTTCTCCAACCGCGGTGTCAAGCAATGGGCGCCACGTACGACCGGGGCGTCCGGGGCCCAGCATGGCCGCGATGCTGGCCAGGTACTCGTGGTATTGGTCGGGCGTCCACAAGCCGCTGCGTGCTGCCAACATGGGCCCAAGGTAGTCCGTCAGCCCCTCATAGCCCCATAGAAGGTCCGTTTTCATGGGCTCTTCGTAATAACGGACAGTCAGATCAGCGGGGCGGCGAAACTTGCCGTTCCAGGAGTGGACGAATTCGTGCGCCAGCAGCCCACCCAGCGACATGCCGGAATTGGGCAAAAGCAGAGTTCGCTCCGGCAAGCGGCTGTTGTTCGACTCGTGGTGTTCGAGGCCGAAATGCGCCACGTGATCGCTGAGCGCGAGCAGGAAATGATAGTCGCGATAGTGGCGAACGCCAAAGAGTTTGCCCGATTCGGCCACCAGATTGATCATCTCCTTCTGGTTCTCGGGGCTCATGTTCAGAGCATCTGCGCTGTCGGCAGCGATGTCGATTTCATGATGGATGAGTTCGCCGGGCGGAGTGAGGTCGATGCTCCGGAAAAACTCTCCGCTAATTACCGGCGAGTCCACGAGCAAGTCTAGAGAAATCGGTTTGAATGAAATCCGGTTCCCGGCTGCATTTTCGACGGGAAGCGCTGTGCCCAATTTCCATCCCTCCGGCATTAGAAGTTTGGCTTCATACGTAAGCTTCTCGGCGGGGATGTCCGCCGGATAAAGTACGACATCATTCCATTCGAGAACCATCAATTTGTCAGTGGCTGAGACGCCGTCGGGCTCAATATAGTCATAGTTGACGTCGAGATGGCTGACGCCGTGGGGGATTTCCAGATGGAAGGTGAAAACATCCAGCAAATCACGCTGCCACGGAATGGTCTGCCCGTCCGCCTCGAATTTGAGGCCCGTGAGATTTGCGATGGGTCCATCGGGCCCGTGCTCACCGGGAATCCATTTCGGGTAGTAGAGCGTTAGAGGCCCAGGCTTGACGGGCATCACCAAATGCGTGTGCAGCAGCTTCTGCTGAGTTCTAGTCGCGTCCACGGTGACCAAGATTGCTTCTTCGGCGAGCGCGGCGGACGCGGCCAGAGCAAGGACTGAAACGAGAAATACCAACGACCGAACGTGGTACGGTTCCATGCAAAATGCTCCTCAAGAAAACGGGATACCCATCGGTGCATCATAACCTGCTTCGAGCTGCCCTATTCCTTCCTGGCGCCTTGCTCCCGGGCTACTTACCTAACTCGGTAAGGCAAGGTTAGCCGACCCTCCATCCAAAACTGGTTTGTGGTTCAGTATCGGTCAGAACTGATGGCAATCAGCGAAGAGCTGGGCGAAGTGCCGACACAACGAGCCGCCGCGAAGACGGATGGCGGTGGTTTTCGCGATTAATGCGCAACTGGTGCGCGCATCAGAAAGGAAATGTCGTCCACCTTCTTGAGGTCGCTGAGCCTCTTCTGACAATCATCCAGCTTCGTGAGCCAATCGATCGCGGTGGGCTGGCCGTTGCCGGTACCCGCCGCATATCCGAGCGTGATCTTGCCCTCATTCACGAACCCACCGATGCACGCCGGCCCAAGATCACGTTTCGCACTAACGCAGTCCGGTGGCAGCCTGCTCCGTCGCATGCCTCTGAACCGCTAGGCGCAGTTTTTGCGGGCGAAGCACTCTCGCTGTTGTGTTCACCAAAAGCAGCGCGCATCGGCATCTGCGAAGGTGGCCTGTGCGGCCTAGGCTCTACCGCGAGGAGAGCCGCGGCAAGCGACGGCGACGGTGTGATATGAATGATTGCGGCAGTCGGGCAAAAGCACACCGGTATTCGAGAAACACAAGGATCGTGAAAAGCCAATCGCCATCTACTGAATTTTCACCCCGAGGATTTGTCCTTGGGGAACACCCCCAAGCGAAAGGTGTCCCAAACCCAGAGGAAACAGAAGGTGCTCAATCCAATTAATGCTCGCCGTAAACTCGTGGCCTTTCTACTGGCTCCATTGTTGATCACGCTCCCTGTCGAGGCCGAAGGTCCGTCGCCTAGCGTAGTAGACAGCGACGCGTTTCTGCGCCAGAACATGACACCCGCCGGTCCTCCTGCGGCGCGGGTCTCGAAGCTAGTCGACAAGCTTCTAGGCGAGATGACTCTCAGAGAGAAGATCGGCCAGATGACACAGCTTGAACTCAGCATGATCAGCGACGGAATGGACCAGGACGTTCACATCAACCCGGAGAAACTGCACAAGGCGATCGTTGACTACGGAGTGGGCTCCATCCTGAATGTCAATCAGGAGGCTCTGCCGGAGTCGAAGTGGCACCAGCTCATCGGCGCTATTCAAGAAGAGGCGAAGAAGACGCGGCTCAAGATTCCTCTGCTCTACGGGATAGATAGCATTCACGGGGCAAATTACATTCTCGGCGCGACCCTGTTTCCCCAGCCGCTCGGAATGGCCGCTACCTGGAATCCCGCGTTGATGCTTCGAGGCAGCCAGGTATCAGCTGCGGAGACGCGGAAGGCCGCCATACCGTGGGTCTTCTCGCCCGTTTTGGACGTCGGCAGGCAGCCTCTGTGGCCGCGACTCTATGAAACATTCGGAGAAGACACCTATCTGGCCACCGTGATGGGTGTGGCGGCTATTCGCGGGTACGAGGGAAGTGACCTGTCGAGCGCTACCAGCGTTACCGCATCCCTAAAACACTACATTGGGTACAGTGATCCAACTAACGGTGGTGACCGAAGTCCTGCGCTAATTCCAGAGCAATTCCTACGGGAATACTATTTGCCCCCGTTTGCCGCCGCAGTGAAGGCAGGCGCGCATACCGTGATGGTGAATTCGAGCGAGGTAAATGGAATTCCCGGTCATGCGAACCACTACCTGCTGAACGATGTCCTGCGCGGCGAACTGAACTTCGAGGGATTCGTCGATTCGGACTGGGGCGACATTCAGAACCTTGTGACCACGCACCACGTCGCCCCGACGGAGAAGGATGCAACCCAAGTCGGCATCCAGGCGGGAATCGACATGAGCATGGTTCCCAGCAGCTACAGTTTCAGCGACTTGCTGCTGCAACTCGTGCAGGAAGGCAAAGTTCCCGAGAGCCGCATCGATGCCGCGGTACGGAATATCCTTACCGTCAAATATCAACTCGGACTGTTCGATAATCCGCTTCGCGGGGAGGAGGCTCCCACAGTTGTTGGTTCGCCGGCTTCTCGAGAGATCAGCCTCCAGGCGGCGCGTGAGAGCATCACGCTTCTGAAGAATGCGGATCACATGTTGCCGCTAGCGAAAACGGCTCGAATTCTGGTGACCGGACCCGATGCCGATTCTTTGATTCCGCTGGATAACGGATGGAGTTACACCTGGCAGGGAGGGGACGAACATCTTTATCCACAGAATCGCTCCACCATTCTCCAGGCGATCCGTAGCAAGGTTGGAGCCGCGAACGTTGCCTATGTGCCCGGTGTGACATTCGACAGAATCCTGAATGTTACGAAGGCCGTCGACGCCGCTCGAAACTCCGATGCAATCGTGGCATGTATTGGCGAGTGGACCTATGCGGAGACGCCCGGCAATATCGGGGATCTTACCTTGCCAGACGCCCAGCTCGACTTTGTGCGCGCGCTGGAAGCGACCGGAAAACCAGTGATTCTCGTTCTCACGGAAGGCCGCCCTCGAGTCATCCGCACGATTGTCGATGATGCTCGCGGAATCCTGATGGCCTACAACCCGGGCGATGAGGGCGGAGAAGCCATCGCCGATGTTCTCTTCGGCGACGTGAATCCCAGCGGCAAACTCCCCATCACATACCCGCGATGGCCGAATCGCCTCTTTACGTACGACCACAAGACGTTCACCGGCGGAGACACGCCTGAAGGCCGCGCACTCTCTACCCCGCAATTCCCATTCGGATATGGGCTGAGCTATACCACCTTCGCATATTCCGACCTAGAGGTGTCACCCACACACGAATTCGGCAAGGAGGGAATTCAGGTCACAGTTGCCCTGAAGAATACGGGCAATCGCGACGGCGAGGAGGTTGTCGAGCTCTATCTCGCAAAGCGCGATGCCAGTGTGACGCCCCCTCTCGAACGGCTCAAGCGGTTTGCGAAAGTCGATCTCCAACCCGGAGGCGAACAGCGCGTCGTGTTCGAGCTGACACCGGATGATCTGTCATTTATCGGACCCAACAATCGACGGATTCTCGAACCCGGAAAGTTTGATCTCGAGGTCGGCAGCCTGACCCAGAGCTTCGAATGGCGCTGACCCCTGGCGCACTCCAAACGCAGGCTGTCGGAAGTCAAGTCTCGCCTCCTTGTTCGCAATTTAATGAGCGGAGGATGAACGATGAGAGATGAAACAATGGAAAAGTTGGCGGTTAAGTTTTTGCTGCTGTATTGCTCAACGTGTCTTGCACAAAGCACACCGATCGAATCCACGGCGCGCCGGCAGATCGACGCAGGAAACCAGGGGCATGGATCGATGGCATGAAGCAAGGCAATGTCCGGCTGATTACTGCAACGTATAGACCGGACGCTGCGCGCCAGCGACCTGCGAGAAGCTCGAAGAAATTACCCCAGGGATCCCACCGCAGCGGGACGGCAAGGCCACAGCAGCGCGAAGGTCAGGAAGACGCCGCGCAGCGCAGCCGAGCCGGCTCGTGCCGTTTTACGCCGTTGGATCGCCAAGCCTCCGAAGAGCTCAATTGCACCGGCAATGCAGGCCAAGATCTCACGGTGTGAAACATTCCCCGGCGGCCTGACCTGTTCCCAATGTTGAAGTCACAGCAGGACAGTGTGAAGATACCGAAGAGAATGGCCGCCAACCCGAATGCGTGACGTCCAAGGAAAGCTTTGCTTACGTCCTGCTTCGAGACCGCGAGTGTAACCTTCGAATTGTTGAAAGCCTCGGCGTTGTCCGCTCAAAGCTGTCTTGGGCCACTTAGCGCCGCGTCCACGCGAGTTCGAGGCATCCAGACTAGTCTGACACGGGAATTGGCTACCCACCATGACGGCGCAGTAATCGCTACCAAAGTAATGTTGACGAGAAGACTGCAATATAGGATACCTATATTCACCATGACGAGGCGTATCCGTTCCAAAATTGCCAGAGGCAGCGCCGAACTTGCAATCCTCGCCTTGCTGGCTGAGCAGCCGCTCTATGGCTTCGAAATTTCCAAACGCATCGAGCAGAGAACCGGTGGCGCTCTGCACTTTACCCTTGCTTCCCTTTACCCGATGCTCTACGACCTCGAAAAGAGAGGTTGGATCGCAGGCCATTGGGAAGTGAATCAGGCCGGGCGCGACCGCCGCTACTATTGCCTCACTCCAACCGGCCAGAAAGAACTGGCACCGCTGCGGCGGGAGTGGAATTTCTTTTTCCAGGCGCTTGATTGCCTAGCCGGAGTAACTAATGTCTGATTGGAACGCTATAGTTCGCGATCGCCTGCTTCGGCTGGACCTCCCGGCGAAAGAGCAGCAAGAAGTTGTCACTGAGTTGGCCGCGCACCTCGAAGATCTCTATGAAGAGCAAATGCGAAATGGGATAAGCGAGACCGAAGCCCGCGAAAATGTAACAAGCGAAATTGTTCGATGGCGGAAGCTGGCAAAAGATATTCACAGCGCGAAACTTAAGGAGGGAACTATGAACGCACGAACCAAGCAACTCTGGCTCCCAGGGTTGGTAAGTCTTGCCACTTCCATGATTTTCCTAATGATTCTGATCCAGATTTCGATGCAGCCTCGCTACCTCGGTCGAAGCCCGCTGCAGATGGTTCTTCTGCCCTGGTTGGCTCTACTGCCTCTTTGCGGAGCAGGTGGTGCTTACTTGTCTCGCCGCGGCGGTGCATACCGCTGGACGCGCCTCGCTGCGGGCCTGTTTCCAACCATTGTTCTGTTCGTTCTCGGCTCGATCTTGGTCATCACGCACCTAGTCGTTCTCGCCCAGCCACGCTTGTGGTATGGCTCGCTCGCCCTCACTCTTGGGATTGTTCTTCCCACGGTATCCCTCCTGCTCGGCGCACTGCCGTTCCTGCGCCCGCGCGGGCATGAAACCCGATCGGCAAGGCCCTAGGTAGGGTCAACTTTCCAAGTCGCTGTCGTCATCGGGAGGAAAACAAGGTTTCTCTGCTGCGGCGCTGGATCAACATGGCTGGCTTTGTCACTTACTTCGTCAATCCCGCCGTAAAGTTCGTAACCACTGTGACCGATCGGCTGACCTGTTGCTCAACCCGGTGGAGAAGAAATTTCTTGCCAAGGGTAGCCCGTCATCCGCCAAGGGAGTGCCAACTCCCAGGCATTACGATTAAAAAAGCTCCCCGGGACGGTTATAATCTTGGCCGCTATGACTCTCGCGGCGGAAACGCAGTTAGGCCCTTACAAAATTATCGCGCTCATCGGTGCTGGGGGTATGGGCGAAGTGTACCGGGCGCGAGACACTCGTCTCTTGCGCGATGTTGCGCTGAAGGTGTTACCCGAGTCGTTCACCACTGATCCGGATCGACTGCGCCGATTTGAGCAAGAGGCGCGCGCTGTAGCCGCGCTGAATCATCCCAACATTGTTTCGGTTTACGATGTCGGCAACGAAGGCGGTATTCACTACATAGTTTCGGAGCTCCTCGAAGGCGATACGCTGCGTCAACTCATCTCGACCTCGGGGATGGCGGCGCGCAAAGCCACCGAACTCGCGGTCCAGCTTGCCCACGGTCTGGCGGCAGCCCATGAGCAAGGTATTGTTCACCGTGACCTTAAGCCCGAGAACATCTTCGTAACCCGCACGGGGAGGTTGAAGATCCTGGATTTTGGGCTGGCGAAGTTACGCCGTCCGCAGGCAATTGCTGAGACCGTGGATGGCGTCACCGTGATGGCCACGAACGCAGGCCAGGTTATGGGAACCATTGGTTACATGTCGCCCGAGCAGGTGCGGGGCGATGCTGCGGACCAGCGCTCGGACATTTTTAGTTTCGGCAGCATTCTGTACGAAATGCTTTGCGGTCAGCGGGCGTTCAAGCGCAACACCGGCGCCGAGACCATGACCGCTATTCTGAAAGAGGAACCTCCCGAAATCTCCGGCAGGAACCTCGCGGTCACACCGGCGCTGGAAAGGATCGTGCGTCATTGCTTGGAGAAGCAGCCTGGGCAGCGTTTTCAGTCAGCCCAGGATATTGCCTTCGCCTTCGAATCGGTCAGCGGGATCTCGACCACGACCTCCACAGCCGCAGCACCGCCGAATACACGATGGGCACGCCCGGCGCTGGTGTTCCTGGTGCTGCTGGCGGCGGGCCTGGGATTAGCTATATGGCTGCATCCCAGCGGAACAGCGGCAAATCCCAGGCTGCACCGCATCACCTTCCGGCGCGGGACGATCTGGAACGCGCGCTTCACGCCAGACGGCAATTTAATTTACGGCGCTGCCTGGGAAGGGCGGCCAGAGGAATTGTTTGTCGCGGAAAATGGAAGCACAGAATCGCGCACCCTTGGATTGCAAACAACTGACATATTGGCCATCTCCAGCTCAGGAGAATTGGCGGTCTCGACCAATCGCCACTTCGTAATGGGTTTTGAATCGGCCGGGATGCTGGCACGTGCCCCGCGAGGAGGCGGCGCCCCGCGCGACATTGCCGATGACGTGGAATACGCTGACTGGTCGCCGGACGGCGCAGCCATCGCGATTGTGCGCCGTGTCGGCGGGAAAGTCAGGCTGGAGTATCCGCTCGGCAAAGTGTTGTATGAGACGGCGGGTTGGATCAGCCATCCACGAGTGTCTCCCGACGGTAAATTGGTGGCCTTTGTGGATCATGCCTACGAAAGGGATGATGACGGCACCATCGCCACGGTGGACCAGACCGGCAACAGGAGAACGCTGACCGGCGAGTTCGTAAGTGTACAGGGCGTGGCCTGGCGGCCGGCAGGAAGCGAGATCTGGTTCACCGGTACCACATCGGGATCAAGTCGCGAGCTGCATGCCGTGACACTGGCCGGAAAAGAACGGCTGGTTTACCTGGGGACGGGCACGCTGACCTTGCATGACATCTCGAAAGATGGCCGTGTGCTGTTCTCGCGTGACGATTTACGCGCCGGTATGATCGGCCTTGCTCCAGGGGAGACCAAGGAGCGCGACTTGAGTTGGCACGACTGGTCGGTGCCGCGGGATATCAGCGATGACGGCAAGCTGGTGTCGTTTGACGAGACGGGGGAGGCGGGCGGCGAGACTGGTGGGTTGTATGTGCGGGGAACCGACGGGTCGCCGGCAGTGCGGCTAGGCGACGGTCGATTCCCGACTTTATCTCCGGATGGAAAGTGGGTGTTGGCGCTCAACGCTGCCGCGCGACGCGGCCTAATCGAACTGCCGACCGGTGCTGGGGAGCCCCGCACAATTTCCACCGGGGATCTCCGCGTCAACTACGCTTTCTTCTTACCGGATGCTCGACATATTCTGGAACTGGGCAGCGTGGCCGGAGGACACGGCCTGAGGCTATGGCTGCAGGGCATCGACGAAGGTGCACCTCGGCCGGTCACGCCGGAAGGTGTAAGTCTGAGCTATCGCAGTTGCATCTCGCCCGACGGCCGGCAGGTGGCAGCGCAGGATCCGCAAGGAAAAATTACTATCTATCCCTTGGCCACGGGTTCATCGCTCGTTGTTCCGAATACTCAACCAGGCGATGTTCCAGTGCAGTGGACAGCGGACGGTAAGTCCTTATTGGTCGGGCGGCGGGAAGTGCCCAGCAGGATCTTCGCGATCGACCTGGCAACCGGACAACGCAAGCTGCTCAGATCATTTTCTCCCGCAGACCCAACTGGCCTGTTTGCCAATCAGCCCCCGCTGTTTTCGCGCAACCTGAAAAGTTACGTGTATACCTACCAGCGCATCACGTCGGACCTCTACGTGGTTGACGGATTGAAGTAGATCGAACCGACTGCAAGCGTACTCTTGGGTCGGTCGTGCCGTATCGCTTCGTGCCGGCCCAGTCGCATGGTCAGCAAACACTATTTTGCGGTTATTTAGGGGTGCCCGTCACTCGCTACCAATCGCCAAGACTGTCAAGTCAAGAGATGGTGTTTATACCGTCTGGCGACGAAGCGACCAACATCATATCCACCGGCTTGGATGCACGGTCGTTGTTGGTCGCCAACCAGGTCCAAAGGTAACGGAGTTAAAAACCGGACCGCGCTAACCCCTCCCCGGAAACTGGAGCAGCGGGCGCGCTGCACTATGTCGCCAGACTGTGCTAGAAGCTGATCTTCAGGATTTGACCTCCATTGCCCACGAACCATCCAGCCTTCGGATCAGCAAAAGCCACGGCCCAGTAGCCGCTCACATCGGGCAATTTGAACCAAGTGCGTCCTTCGTCGGGAGTCCAGGCCGCCGATCCTGTGTCGAAATTCGGCTCCGTCTCAGCCGTGACCACAACGCTATGGTCGTATCCGTGGTCGGCCTCTTCGTCATCACCGTGGCGAATGCGGCGCAAGTAGGCCAGGCAGAAGATGGCTCCGGCCACGGGCGGCTTGTTGGTGAGAGTCCAGGTTCGCCCGCCATCGTTCGAGGTTGCCGCGTCGGCGGAACTGTTTGTAGACAAATCGCCGCCACCCACAATGCCATTCCAGGAATCGCGGAAGGCCACGGAAATCGCGCCCGCGCTGGCCGAGCTCACGAGCGGAGTATCATAGGCGTTCCAGCTGTCGCCTCCATCTCTGGTGGCTAAGATCCTTGCCGTGGTTGATCCGCCGGTAGCAATCCAGGCGTTTCTTTGTCCTTGGGTTGTGATACAGGTTCCACTTGCCGCAAACGAGGCTTCTCCGGGCAACGCGGGGGGCATATTTTCGGC
This sequence comes from Candidatus Sulfotelmatobacter sp., assembly GCA_049584315.1. GTDB lineage: Bacteria > Acidobacteriota > Terriglobia > Terriglobales > Acidobacteriaceae > Sulfotelmatobacter. The sequence goes on from JBAUXO010000160.1 coordinate 17,817, forward strand.
GATTGAGTGCCAGGTCATTCCGTCGGTTGTGCGAATATCGGGAAATACTCCGTTCACCGAATCGCTATGTGTGATGCCCCGCCTCGGGGTCCAAAACGCGAAACAATCATAGAATGCGTTCACCGTCTCATTCTTGAACTGTATCGTCCAGGTCGCGCCACCGTCGACGGTTTTGTAGATGCGAAAATCTAGTGTTATTTCCAATGGACATTAAATAGGCGACTTTCTCGCTTACGCCATGCACATCGCGGAATTGCAGGGTTTTGGCTCCGGGCACGACACCGGCTTTCCAGGTCTCTCCGCCGTCGGTCGTGACCACATAGGTACCGCCAGTTCCGGCTGCCCAGACCACACGGGAGTTGACCGGGCTAACAGCAATCAGCAGCTGTGTAGTGCCGCTCTTTTGTGGAGTGAGCTTGGGTTGACGAACCTGCCAGGGTTCCTGCGCAAAGCCGATAGTTGCGGAGGCAGCAATCAAGAAAACAAGCAGCGCACATTTCAACATAGTAGTCCTCCCCAGACGGAGCGGTCGTGGCGTGGAGAAGTATAGGAACCTGGCAGAAGGGGTGTCAAACCGCAAGTTCTGACGGATGCTCGCTGCTTCTGTATGTATCCGAACGATCCACGGAAGCCGAAGAGAAGTCAGTCGACCGAACCGCCAGTCAATGGCGGAGGGAGCCCACGAATTACTGGACATTGTGCCGGGGTAAACCACTGGAGGTGGGAAGTCTTCATTTGTCCATTCCCATAGATCATCTACCTGAGTATAATTCCTGCCATGGCCAAGACCGGCCAATCTCCACTCGAAAGTGATATGGTTCAAGGCACGCTGGATTTGCTGATTTTACGCACTCTCTCTGCCGGCCCGGCGCATGGTCACACGATCGCGTATTCCATCGAGCGGCGTTCAGCAGACGTTCTTCAGGTCGAGCACGGTTCGCTCTATCCGGCGCTTCATCGGCTCGAGGATCGGGGCTGGATCGCTGCGTTCTGGGGAACGTCGGAGAACAATCGTCGCGCCCGCTATTACCGACTGACGGCCATGGGGAGAAAGCAACTCCTCACTCAGACCAATCGGTGGGAGCAACTGGTGCAGGCTATTGGACGCATTCTCCGGCCGGCGGTCGAGTGAGAATTCGGAGCAGAACCCATGAGTCTCGTACGTTTCTTCCGCCGCAAACAACGGGACGCCGAGTGCGCTGCCGAACTCGAGTCCCACCTCCAAATAGAGATGGACCGCAATGTCGAGGCTGGAATGTCTTCCGCCGACGCTCGAGCCGCTGCCTACCGCAAGCTGGGAAATCCCGCCCGGATCCGCGAGACCATATACGAAATGAATTCCATTTCCTTTCTTGACACGTTCTGGCGCGACTTGCGGTTTTCTCTCCGAAGTCTGCATAAGAGACTAGGATTCACCATGGTGGTTGTCCTGTCTCTGGCCGTGGGCATCGGGGCCAACGCTGCCATATTCAGCCTGGTCGACGGCATCATTTTTCGTCCCCTCCCGGTGCCGAATCCGAGTGGGCTTGTCACCATCGATATCGCGGCATCGCGTTTGACCAGCTTCGGAGCTTCCTCCTACCTGGACTGGGTCGACCTCTCAGCCCGTAGCAAGTCGTTGCAAGCGCTATCGACGCGACAGGAGATGTCGGCCGGAATGAATCCCACGGGAGCCGTTCCTGATGGCAAACCTCAGGTGGTCTGGGGTCAACTGGTTTCAGGAAATTTCTTCTCCACCCTCGGGGTGCGACCTGCCCTGGGCCGGGCGTTTCTTCCAGAGGAGGACCAGACGCCAGGCAAGTACCCGGTGATGGTCATCAGCTACTCCCTCTGGAAGCGAACGTTTGCCGGCAACCCGGACATTATCGGCAAGCAGGTCGAGTTGAGTGGCCGTAGTTTCACCATCGTGGGCGTTACCCCCAAGTCATTTTCTGGAATTGATCTCTGGTTTCGTCCCGACGTTTATCTGCCAATGATGATGACGGCAGCCGTTTCGCCCGAAGGTAGCGACACCCTCACCCACCGAAGCTACCGGGGATGCACTCTGCTGGGTCGCCTGAAGCCTGGAGTTACCATCGCGCAGGCCCAAGCCGAGATGAACGTGATCATGGCTGATCTCGAGCGTGAATATCCCGACAGTAACAAGGACACCGTGGCGATCATCCGCAATGAGATGAGCCGTCGTCTGCAAAGCGGGAGCGCAACGTTCGCTGGAATTCTCATGGGGCTCGTGGTGTTGGTCCTGATGATGGCTTGCGTGAACGTGGCCAACTTGATGATGGCAAAGGCCACGTCCCGCGTGCGGGAAATCTCCATTCAATTGGCGTTGGGGGCGTCACGTGGAGCGCTGGTGCGTCAATTTCTGACCGAGAGTACAGTTCTCGCCATATTGGGCGGTGGTTTCGGCATTCTGATAGCGGCTGCCTGCATCAGGGGATTTGCCGCACTCATTCCCTATTCGGTTTCTCCCACGGGCCCTGATTTTCATCTGGATACGCGAGTGCTAGGTTGTGCCGCGTTGGCATCGATGGCGGCGGTTTTCCTGTTTGGAGTCGCACCTGCCTTCCTGGCCGTGAAGGAAGCCCGGAGCACGGCAAACACAAGAAGCGCGTTGGGAGGTCGGTCACGCAGCGCTCTGGTTCGCCGGATCTTGATCGGGGGGCAGGTGGCTCTCTCGGTCGTTCTGCTGGTCGCGGGCGGACTGTTCTTGAGAGCCTTTTCGCGGGCGCACAGCGCTGATCTTGGTTTCAACCCGGACCACATGCTGCTGGTTTTCGTAGATCCCAGCCTGAGCGGCTACAATGACGAGCGGGCCACTCATCTAAACGAGCAGATTCTCGAGCGGGTGTCCACTCTTCCAGGAGTAACATCGGCGACCCTGGCGGCCAACGTCCCGTTTCTCTCGGGTGGTTCTTGGGATCTGTCCATCGATGGCTACAGCAGCGCGGGCGGGGAAAAGTTCGTGGACACCAACACCAATCAGATCGGGCCAGGTTATTTTGCCACCATGCAGATCCCCCTACTCAGCGGCCGCGAGTTTACTGCCCATGACAGCGAGAAAGCGCCGCAGGTTGCCATCGTCAATGAGACCTTGGCGCGCCGGTACATCGTTGAGAACGCCAGCCTGGACAAGGCTCTTGGCCACATCCTCCGACTGCGCGACAACTCGCCCCTACAGATCGTCGGGGTCGTGAAAGACTCCAGTAACGGATCGATCAGCGAACCCCCGCCTCCAGTCTTCTATCTGCCCTATTTGCAGCAGGGAAGTTCTCGGGCGACGCTTGAGCTGCGCACCCAAGGTGACCCCATTGCCCTGGTCTCGCTGGTTCGCCAGCAGATCAGCGCACTTGATCCGGGAGTGGTCCCTCTTTCGGTGCTCACCATGGCGGATGCGTTCTCCACCAACGGCCTTTTTACGTTCCGCATCGTTGCGATGTTGGGCGGAGCCTTCGGGCTGATTGCCCTGTCGTTGGCTATCGTCGGACTATACGGCGTGGTCTCGTTTGTGGTGAGTCGTCGAACCCAGGAAATTGGGATTCGCATGGCCTTGGGAGCGCAGCGGAGCAGCGTCCTGCGAATGATTCTGGTCAACGGCATTTCGCTGGCCACGTTGGGAGTCGTGATCGGAATGGTGGCAGCCCTGGCTGTTGCACCTCTCATGAGCAGCTTGCTGAACGGTGTGAGCCCGCGGGATCCTCTCACCTTTGTGACGGTCGCCCTGATTCTTTTGACCGCCACGCTTGTCGCCAGTTGGATTCCAGCCCACCGGGCCACTCGTGTCGATCCCAATGCGACCCTGCGGTGCGAGTAAACGCCGGAGACCTCGTTGAGCGCGTGCATCGCCCTTTTACACTAAGGTGTTTGCGGGCGGCACGGTACGAAAACCACGCGTGACCTCAGCAGAACCGGTAGAGTCCCGGGGTGGCACCGCAGTAAGCGGACCTATAAGAGGAGGCGAAGTGGCGAGCGACGCTCTGTCAGTAGTCGGACGGCTGAATAGTACCTGTGAAGCGTGGCGAAAGTCGTGGGACCGGGCAACCGGCGACGGAATTGGGTCGGGGAAAGCAGCCGGCGAAGATGGGCAGGAAGAAGAAGAAAAGGGAAGCCAGAGGAGTAAAGGCGAGAAGGGGGAACAGTTCCATGAGTGAAAAACCCTTACATTCTCGTCTGAGGAGACTGGTGGATTGGATCAACCTGACGGGTGACGATCCACGGACGGAAAAGATCCTTTGGGACGCACTAGCATCACAAATCTAGCCTCGCTTGAAACCTGATCAGTCCTCACGGAGCAATCGTGCGGGATCAATAGACATGGACTGTCGCGCGGGAATCCATGTGGCGAGCAAACCTAATAAAGCCATTGTCGCTAGCGTTCCCCCCAGCACCAATGGATCATATGGGGTTGCTTCATACACAATCTCCGCCAGCAAACGGCTGGCGAGCATTCCCAGCGCCAGACCCGTGATGCAACCGGAAAGCAATAGCATCAGTGGTCGGCCCAGAGCCGCGCGAATCAGTTCCACACGGGCTGCGCCCAGAGCCACCCGGATACCAAATTCTTTCATCCGCTTTGAGACGCTGTACGTGGCCACTCCGAAAGTGCCGGTGATTGCCAGCATGGCCGCCAATAAACCCATGATGCCGAGCGCGGCGGTTGCCGCTCGTGCGGGGAAGAATGCCAGATCAAGCGCATCCGGCCAGCTGTGCAATGTTAGGGGCAGATTCCGATCAATGTTGCTAAGTGTGCGATCGAGCCTGGTGGCCATCTCCATTGGCGGCAAGGTCGAGCGCACGACCAGTACTGAATCGTTGTCATTGATCTCCTGGGTGAGTGGAAAAAACATGGCCGGTTGCGGTTCTTCAGTTAACGATTGATATTTGCCGTCCTCCACCACGCCCACAACTTCCTTCGGGAGTTCTCCTCGAAACAGCAGAAAACGCTGCCCAACTGCGGACGTATTGCCAAACATCATGCGGGCGAACCTTACATTGACCAGAACCACGGGAGGTGAGTCTGCAGCATCGTGCCAGGTGAAATTTCTGCCCGCAAGCAATCGCATACCTGAAGCTGCAATATATTCCGGAGAGATCGAGAAATTGCGGGCATCGAAGAGTTCTTTTCGAAAGTCGGTGGTGCCGGCAGGAAAAACAGCTTCACTCCCACAACACCCTTCTCCCAATATCGTCCGGTCAATGATGCCCGCCGCAGAAACGCCCGGAATACGCGCCGTTTCTTCCAACATGCGCTTTTGCACCGGCAGAAACTGCTCTTCCTTATAGCCCGCCATGGTCAGGTCTGTTCCAGCCAGCGTCACGCCTTGCGGCTGAAAGCCAAGCGGTGCGTGGAGCGAACGCTCCATGCCGCGCAGGGCCACAAGTGAAGCCGTCACGAGGAGCGTGCACAGCGCGATCTGAACGCAAAGCAGCACTTCTCGCATAGAGACGCGTCTCAACAGCATTTCTGTGCCGACGCTGCCCTTGATCACTTGCGCAGCATCGGACCTTCGGATCTGCTGTGCCGGCAACATGCCGAAGAGGATGCCGCTGCCCACAGATAACAGGAGGGCCATTACGTAGACCTTTGCGTCAGGCAGGACAACGACATGGAAGGGAAATTCCACGAGGGGCTGCCAGCGACTTAGCGCCTGCAGCAGAGCCGAGGCGAGCAACGTCCCGGCTGCGCCGCCTGCCAACGAAACCAGAATCGCTTCCGCGAGCACGCCGCGCAGGATGACCCAACGGCTGGAGCCAATTGCCAACCGGATCGCCAACTCCCGGCTCCGGTCGGCCGCACGCGCGGCAAACATGCTGCCTAGATTTGCGCAGGCTGCCAGCAGAACGAGCAACGCCAAGGTCATGACTGCCGCAAGAAAATCGCGGGTGGAATCACCCCACATATCGCCCATCAATCCCGGCTTCACGAGACGAGCATCCAGTCCGTAGTCCGCATTGGGGTACTGTTCGGCTAGGCGGCGGCAAATGGAATTCAGATCGTCCGTTGCCTGCTGAGGCGTCACGCCAATCTTCAACCTTCCCAAGACGAACGGATTCTGGGTGCTTCGGTTGTCCAGGTAGTGATGGCTGTACCCGATCAGCGGCCCGTTGGTGATGGGAGTCCAGAAGTCCGGCCAGTAGAAGATTTCGGTTCCGTGAAAATCTTTGGGCGCGATGCCAATCACGGTCAGCGGTTGTTTGTTCAGGCTCACCGTTTTGCCAACGATGTTCAGATCGCTGTTGAAGCGTGCGTGCCAGAAGTCGTAGCTCAGCACGATATATGGGGCCGAGTTCGCCCCGTGCTCGTCGCTCGCATGAAAGAAGCGGCCCAGCAGTGGCTGAACGCCCAGCAGGTCGAAGTAATTGCCGGACGCCAGATAGCCGAAGTTCTTGGTGACAGTTTGGCGCGTGGCGAGTGCGGCACTCATCGAATCATACGCGACCATGCCGTCGAAGGTGCTGTTCCTGTCCCGGTAATCGAGATAGTCGGGATAGGACTGCGAATACCAACCATGCTGCTTGTGCTCGACGTTGTAGAGCCGTTGCGGGTCGGAAACGTTCAACGGGCGCACGATCAGCGCATTCAGAACGCTGAAGACCACGACGTTCGCTCCGATCCCCAGAATCAAAGTCAGGATGGCCGTCAAGGCAAAGCCAGGATGCTTGCATAACTGGCGGATGGCATATTTTAGGTCGGCGCGTATGCCGTCAAGTTGCGGCCAGACCCACTCTTCGCGGCTGCGTTCTTCAATGAGACAGACATTGCCAAAGGCGCGCTGCGCGGCTTGCATCGCCTCTTCGCGCGACATGCCCTCTTCCATCAGCTCGTCGGCTTTTTCTTCGAGATGCTCCTGAATCGAAACCGAGAGGTCCTGGTAGCGACGACGGCGGAAGAAAAGTCGCCTGACCCATTCCATGGCAGGTCTCCTAAGCTTTAGCCACAGCGAGTACACGTGTGATTCCAGCAAACATTGTTTCAAAGCCGGATTTTTCTCGTTCGAGGTGCTTGATGCCCGCTCTGGTAAGCCGGTAAATCCGGGTCGGGCGTCCTTTGGCGGAAATGCCCTCTCTGGATTCGAGCAGGCCTGCTCTCAACATCCGCTGTAAGGCCGGATACAGGGATCCTTCCTCTATCTGCAACAGATCGTCAGAAACGAGCTTGATGTGTTTGACCAGCGCATATCCGTGCATAGGCTTCACGCGTAGCGAGTGCAGGATCATTAGTTCCAAAGCCCCGGCGAACAAGTCGCGGTGTTCAGGATTTTTGGCCATGAGCAGCAGTTTAGTTCAGAACCAGCTATTTTTACAATAGTATTGTTAACAACAGCATCATCTTGCCGCGATAAGGCAATGCGAAGTGCAGTCGTTTCCTCAACGTCTCGGATTCCGACCGCCCCCTTGGTCGCATTCGTTAGTGCGATGCCCCCGAAACCAGCACGCCCGGTTGGTCGTCTGCATGCGATATCCCATGGGTTCTTTCCCGCGGTAAGAATCGAGACTTCCCGATGGTTCCTCGAGGCAACATCCGTGGAGCGCTATACAGCGCCTCTACGGGCCACAAACTCAAATCCCCGGCCAAGGCGAATGAACGCAGTCATGCGGTTTCATTTTGCCTAGCCCCGGCAGATCACACCGATCCGAATTACGATTCCGACTCTTCGACGACTGCGAGAGCAGCCACAAGAATCGCTGACGTTCCCCGGCCGCGGGACCTTCACAACGACGGGCAAGGACAGTGGGACAGTTGAACAACGTTTCGAACATGTCAGATCTTCTTGGGAATCAAAGATCCGACAAGTATGGGGTTCGTTATGTTGTGCTCAATGACGTATGCTGGTTGGAAAATCGAGAGTTACGGGCTTAGGCCGCATAAATGGGAAGACCACATAAGATGTGCTGGAACAGATCTGATGCGGGAAATCGGCACGTACAGCTTGAGCGGCGGACGGAGGCTAGCTCGACAAGCGCGCCTCCTCCGACCCGGCTGGCCATGCGGCCAGCGCACTGCTTGTCGGCGCGGGGAGTAAGACCGAACGAACGTTGGTGAGATCCGCAATGGGGGTGGCAGGAGCAGCGCGCCGCAAGCCGTGTCGCAGCTGCTAGTCTCCTGTCCCAGTGGTTCGTGTCATAAGTTAGAGGAGGTCGTGCGCTGCGCGTAACGAGCGATGCTGGCCAGGATTTGGTCGGCGGTTTTGGTCCAAACGAAGGGCTTGGGGTCTTCATTGT
>JBAUXO010000161.1:0-44468 GCA_049584315.1 Candidatus Sulfotelmatobacter sp.
GGCGCGCTGAAGACGCTGCTGCGCGACACGGGTTTGGAAGACCATCCGCTGTTCGCGCAAGCCAAAGGCCGCGGCATTCGTGCGCTCTCCGGCCACGCCGAAAGCACCGACTTAACCAATGACGTGAACGGCGGTCCCTCGGGTATCGGCATCGCGACGGCCGCGGGCAAAGCGGCGTTTTGGGATATAGCGGGGGCGCCAGCGTCGCCGAAAGTGATCGCGCTGGAAGGCGAATTCGCGCTCACCGAAGGTCACGCGCAGGAGTTCAAGACGCAGGCGCTCGCGCTGCAAGTGGGAAAGCGTTTGCGCGTACTGGTTTCCGACAACAACGCGGGCATCGACGATCGCCTGATTGGCGGTGTGATCGCCTCGCAGTTCGACGGCTACGATCTCGTGAATCAATGGTCGTCGTATGGATGGAACGTCTTCACGCTGTCGCACGGTAACGATTACGGCGAAGTGGCCGCCGCGCTGAAGGCAATAGACGAAGTGGACCCGCACGACCGCCGCCCAATCGTCGCGATCGGCAAAACGACTAAGGGCTACTGGCCCGCGGCCGTCGACGGAAAAATCCCCGGCTACGGCGATCAATTGGTGAGTTACCCAAGCCATCCCTACGCGCTCAAGATGAACTCGGAGTATTTTGTCGCGCTTGCGCAGACGTTCGAGAAGCATTACGGTGTGGAGTTCGAAGGAATTCGCAAGGGCGCGGTCAGCAACAATCGCGAGAGATTGATCCAGTTTAAGACGAACATCGACGTGGTGATGTCGCTCCTCGACTGCAACGGATTGGGCGATCGCCTCGCCGATCGCCTCGTGGAAATCGGCGACACCGTGCGCGACGACGTGAAGTTGCGCATCTCAGCCTCGAGCGATCCGTTCCTCGACGATCGCCTGCGCGTCGGGGCGCTACCTGAAGACCCGCAGAAGATCTCGATTCGCAATGCGATTTCCGGGGCGGAGAAGCAAGTCAGCATTGCGCTGTTCAAGAAACCGGGGGAGATGGCCGGAACGCGGCGCGCAATTTCCGAAATCATCAAGTGGATGAACTACGTCACTGAAGGACGATTCTTCACGGTGGCCGCCGACCTTTCGGAGTCGATCAACGTGGAGCACGGCAGTTTATGGGGACACTACAGTCCCAAGGACAATCCGCTGGGCACGCGCTTGAAGGCGTCCATACAAGAAGCGGGCAATGTTTCCACCGCTATCGGACTGGTGAGTCAAAGCGCTTCCGTCGATCCCGAAAAATTCGCCGGCGTTTGGGCCTTGAGCGGCACGTACGGAGCGTTCACGCCGCTGATGTACACTCCGGCGCGTGTCTGGAGTCAACAAAATCAGGACAGCAAATTCCGCGTCGGCGTGCTGCATATTCTCGCCGCGCATTCCGGTCCTGAAACCGCGGCTGATGCGCGCACACACTTCGGCATCTTTGCACCGCAAGTGTGGAAGCTGTTCCCGCGTGGTCAGGCGATCAATTTGAGCTTTTGGGATTACAACGATGTCGCCCCCGGCTATTTCGCGGCGGCGGAAATCGCAGCGCGCGATCCGCGCGTGGGCATCATCACGCTGGAAGTGGCGCGTCCCGACTTCGCGGTCGCGGACCGCAGCCATTTCGCCGACTCCGATCTGCGCGCCGCGGCAAAAGGCCTGTACGTGATCCGCGATTTCGCGCCGGACAAGCCGCGCCACGGTTACGTGATCGCGCAAGGATCGAGTTCCACAGTGAATCTCGTGAAAGTGCTGCCGAAACTCGAAGCGGCCGATGTGAACGTGAAGGTGATCGCGGCGATCAGCGAGGAGTTGTTCGATCACCAGCCGCAAGCGTATCGCGATTCCGTGCTGCCGCCCGAGGCTCGCTACGATTTGATGGTGGTATCAACGGGCACGCGACGCATGTGGCCGCTGCGCAACCTCGGTCCGTTGACGGATGAGTATTCACTCACGTCCGACTTCGACAATTCCTGGAGAAGCGGCGGCCTCGAATCGGAAGTGATCGCGGAAGCGCATCTCGACCCCGATTCGATTTTCGCAGGCGTGGAGCGATTTGCAAACGAACGCGAGCGCCGCATCGGCAATCAACGCAAAATGATCGGTTAGTCGAGTGGTCCGTCTGCACTCGTCGTGGGGTCAGGTTTGCCGACAACCCCGGGGGTTATCCTGGTTCTGTGTCGGTTCCCGTCATAAACGGTGGCACACAATGAGGTTAGCTGCAGGAACGAGGATCAGGCCGTACGAAGTCGGCGCCCCGGTTGGCGCTGGCGGAATGGGTGAAGTGTACCGCGCTCGTGATAGCCGACTGGGTCGCACGGTAGCCATCAAGGCACTTTCGACGAACCGATATCTCCCGGCTTGCTCCTCACCCAGAACCTGGCGACGGCTGAGGTTTGTTGGTGGGAGGTCCTTGTCTGCTCGCCCCGGCTCGCCCCGGCTCAGGGCGTGATGGCGATGACTCGCAGAGGGCTGCCGGAACCGCCGACGATTTTCAGTGGCGCGGCGATGACGATGGCGCCGGTGGGTGGAAGCTGATCGAGGTTGGACAGGCTAGCCAACCCGAACTTGCCGCTCCCGTGCATCAGATAGTGGTTTGGGAAGGGTGGTTCAAAGGTGGCGGCCTGACCGGCATCGGTCCCGACGGTTTCCACGCCAACGCCCAGCACATCCCGCCCCTCAGCCAGGAGGGCAGAACTCTCCTTGGCCAACCCGGGAGTGTGGGGTCCATTCTCTTTTAGGTTGATGTACTCTTTAGGATCTGTCCGTTTCGACCAATCTGTACGTATGAGAACCCACGCGCCCGCTGGAATACGGGCGTGTTGTTCTTCCCACTGGCGGATTCGCTCTGGTGTCAGCAAATAGTTTGGATCCTTCGCCACATCTGCGCTGATGTTGATCACACACGCAGGTCCCACGAATTTGTTCGGTGGAATGCGATCCACGGTGTTGTCCGGAATATCCTTCCCCGACACCCAGTGGACTGGCGCATCAAAATGTGTGCCTGTGTGCTCACCGGTCTCGAAAGCATTCCAGTACCACGCGGGACCGCGCTCATCGTACCGCGACAACTCCCAGATTTTGAATGCAGGCGTGTTGTTCCACTGCGTTGGCAGAGGCAGCAAAGGAGTCTGCGGAGTTAGTGGCTGTGTCAGATCCACGACCCGCAGCTTGCCAGCGGTAAGTTCCTGGAGCAGTGTAGCCAAAACGAGAGACATTGGCATTCCTCACGAACTTTTTCGTCCGACAATCCAGTTCCGCTTGCGCGCCGTCGAACGGCGTCCGCCGCCCTTAGCGTGCCTTAAGCGACTGGATATGCCGACGAAATTGAAATCGATTCTCAAGTAACGACAGGTCGGTGACATAGGCGGCGGGACCCTTGGCTTCGACCTTGGCGACGATTGTTGTCAGTTCGGTGCCCTGCATGGCATCCGTTACGGCAGCCTTAAAAGCCTCCACACTCCGGGCTGTGATCACTCGGGGAATGCCGCAGGAACGTGCAATACCCTCCAAGTCCGTGCCTGTGCTTGTCGCTGTGGGGAACCCTCCGACCGAGAGCAGACTTTCATTGTCGAAAACGACATGGATCAGTTTCTGGGGCCGATAACGTGCCATCGTGCTGAGGCTGCCAAGGTTCATTAAGAGGGAGCCGTCGCCATCGAAGACAATCACTTTCTGATCGGGCAGACACAAAGCGAGGCCCAGTCCCGTCGAAGAAGCCAGTCCCATCGCGTGCTGCAAATAAAAGAAATTGGGACGGTGCCCCAGGGACTGCAGCTCGGCCGCAACTGCTCCCATGATGGTGACGACCAGACAGTTTTCCAGGTCCGAATAGACCGACCGAAGGCAATCCAGGCGAAGCATCACTCCTCCCACATCAAGTCGCGCGTCAGGAGAAGAGCGACCGGCTGCAAACTGCTTTCGGTGAGAGTCTGTGCCTGGCGAATACGTTTCCTGAGGTTGTCTAACCCGTCGAGAAAAAAATAAGGGATTCGCAATGCTTGCAAGAGCGGCTCCGTAACGTTGCCGCCCTGCGTTTGCCACGGATCGCGCTCTCCCAGTGTACCGCGGTAGCTAATGAGCATCAAAAGAGGGATCTTGTACAGATGGGCGAAAGAGACGATGCCGTTAACGGATGCCAGAAAGCCGTGGTTCTGCATCAGCATGGCCGACTTGACCCCGGCAAAATGCGCTCCGGCTGAGATGCCGACCGCTTCTTCCTCCTTCGCCAGTCGTACCAAAATCATCTGTGGGTCCTCTTCCGCTAACCGAATGAGATGCACCAGCCACGTCTCCGGCAGGGCTGATACCAGTTGAATGTCGCACTCTTTCAAAGCGTCATAGATCAGCTTTGAGTTGGTCACAGATACGGGCATCGATTCGCTTTCAGGTTGACGAGGTTGTCGCAGCGGAGTATAGGTTTGGCGCTGGCTATTTTGCAAGACCGCAGAGCAGACTTCTCAGAGGTACCCAGGAGCAAGACTTGAATGCCGAATCCCAAACTGTTCTTAACCCCGAAATCCCCTCTGCATCGAGTGCCACATTTCCCATTGAAACCGTTCGTGGTGCCTTTCCCGCGCTGACTCGGCCTCCGGGTTTTATCTTTTTTGATAATGCCGCGGGCGCGCAGGTCCCGCAGACCGTGCTGTACGCGGTAAATCATCATCTCCTCGAACGCAATGTGCAGCGGGGAGGACGCTACGCGAAAAGCCGTGAAGTGGACGAGATGATTTTGCGGGCACGCCAAAGCGTCGCTGATCTTGTGAATGCTCGTGACGCTCGCGAAATCGCGTTTGGCATGAACGCCACTTCCTTTATTCGTTTGATGAGTCTGGCGATCGGACAAATACTCGATAAACGGAACGAGATCGTCGTCACCGACATGGACCATGAGGCGAACGTTGCCACCTGGCTGGCTTTAGAACGGAACGGGACGACATTCCGTTGGTGGAAGATGAGGGATGATGGAAATCTTCATGTGGATGACCTCACTCCTCTGGTGTCGTCGAACACGCGCCTTGTGGCGTGCACGCTGGCTTCAAACGCCATCGGCTCGATTGTGGACGTCGCCGGGGCTGCAAGAGTAGCACATGCGTCCGGGGCTGAAATATTTCTCGATTCCGTGCATTTCGGCCCTCACGGGCTGATCGATGTGCAGGCCTTCGATTGCGATTACCTGGTGTGCTCGGGCTACAAGATCTTCGGTCCCCACATGGGTTTTCTGTGGGGACGTCGTGAACTGCTGGAAAAGCTCCCGACTTTTCGGGAGGATTTCATTCCCGACGAGCCGCCCGGAAAAATCGAGGCGGGCACCTTTGTTTACGAAAATGTGGCCGGGATGGACGCTGCAGTATGCTACTTGGAGACGCTCGGCCGAAGCATGGCCGCGACCGATGCGGCGGCGAGACCAGAATCAAGACGATCCGCGCTGCGGCGCGCCTTTCGGGCAATTCGGGTCTACGAAGAATCGCTTTCGCTCGAGATGCTTCGCGTGCTCAACGATTGCGGTGCTGTTGTCTACGGAGTGGCGGAGCAAGAGCGGATCAGTCAACGAGTGCCAACGCTTTGCTTCAATTTGCCGAATCTGCCCCCCGCAAGAGTCACCGAAGAGCTCGCGAAACAGAATATCGGCGTGCGTGACGGACACATGTATTCACCGCGGCTGATGAAGCGACTCGGGCTCCTCAAAGAGAGCGGCGCTGTCCGAGCATCGTTGGTCCACTACAATACGGTCCACGAGGTGCGAAGATTCGGACGAGTTCTGGCTGAGATAAAAGCGGCATGCTGACCGACGTACAAATCCGGCAGATTCGCTCTCGCTTCAAGATCTTCAAACATAAGATCTATCTCAACAGTTGCTCCCAGGGGCCGCTGTCGGATGCGGTGCAGGCCGGCCTGGAGGATTTCATGGCGAGCTGGCACGAGCAAGGCTCGCCGTGGGAGGCGTGGGTGAATCACTATGAGGCGGCGCGAACCGCCTTTGCACACTTCATCAACGCCAGCCCGGATGAAGTGGCCATTGTGACCAGTGTGTCGGCGGGGATCAATGGCGTCGCCAGCGCGCTGAATTTCAAGGAGCGAAATAAAGTCGTGATGGGTGAGTTCGAGTTTCCCACCATGGGCCATGTCTGGCTGGGGCAACGCGTTCGAGGCGCCGAGGTGCAATTTGTGGCTGCAGAAGGCAATCGCATTCCGGCAGCCAATTACGAAAAGATGGTAACCCGCAATACGTGCATCGTGCCCCTCACTCACGTTTGTTTCAAGAACGGGGTTCGTTCCGAGGTAAACGCCGTCACTCAAATCGCGCACCGCGCCGGGGCTCTCGTCATGCTCGATGATTATCAGGATTGCGGAACCCGCACGGTTGACGTGAAGGCGATGGATTTGGACTTTTTTGTCACCGGGAGCCTCAAGTATCTGCTCGGCCCTCCCGGCCTGGCTTTCATCTATGTGCGCAAGGAACTCATTTCATCGTTGGTTCCAACCGTGACTGGATGGTTCGGGCAAGCAAATCCGTTCGCCTACGACCCCAAACTGTTCGACTTATCTCCCACGGCGCGTAGGTTCGAGTCGGGTTCCCCATCGGTGCCCAATGTGTATGCCGCTCTGCCCGGCTTCCAACTGCTGCACGAGATCGGGATGGAGAACGTGGCAGACCAGATCAAGAAACTCGCGCAATCGCTGTTAAACTGCGCTCGCGACTTGGGGATCCGTACTAAAACGCCTGCTGATAGCACGGGTCCGCTGGTTGTTCTGCAATCCAAAGATTCAACCTCACTGGTGCAAAGACTCGCCGAGAGCAACATTGTGGCATCGAATCGCCACGACGGTTTGCGGATATCGTTCCACGTGTACAACACGATGGACGATGTGAAGGCAGTCGTGGACGTTCTCAAAAAGAATATCGACCTTATGGTCCTGGACCCTGCCAGCGTTGGCAGCTATGACTGATCAACGATGCCCGCCGGCTGCTGCCATGCGCGTCGGTGAGACAACCGCCACGCTCGAAGTAGAGGGACTCCACCGCCGGTTGGGGCAACGGCAACTCACCATGATGGCTATCGGCGGCGCCATCGGTGTCGGTTTGTTTTTGGGAAGCAGCGTCACAATTCGCCTCGCTGGACCCGCCGTCATTCTCTCCTATCTTCTGGGGGCAGGCATCGCTCTCATCATTTCCTATGCTCTGGCGGAGATGGCAGTCGTCCATCCGGTCGCAGGTGCCTTCGGCGTGTACGCGGAGAAGTATCTCAATCCTTGGGCTGGCTTTTCTGTCCGGGCTACTTACGGCGTTGCACAGATCATTGCTATCGGCGCCGAAGTCACGGCCGCAGGAATATATATTTCCTATTGGTTTCCGAACGTTCCGCAGTGGGTTTGGGTAGCGCTGGTTTCGGCCGCGCTGGTGACGCTCAATTCCATGCAGGTGAACCGCCTGGGTGAGTTTGAATATTGGTTCGCAATGATCAAAGTGGCGGCCATCGGCGCCTTCATCATGGTGGGAATATCTTTGATTCTTGGCGTAGGTTCGCGCCGCGCAATTGGCTTGGCCAACTTAACCCAGCACGGCGGATTCTTGCCTGCGGGATGGAAGGGAGTCTGGCTTTCGCTCACCATCACAGTGACCAGCTACATGGGAGTAGAAATTATCGCGGTCACGGCGGGAGAGGCCGAGCGTCCTGAGATTACGATTCCGCGCGCCATGCGAAGCATTGTTTGGCGGCTCATTTTGTTCTATGTGCTGGCGATTGCGATCATGGTGACGATGGTTCCCTGGAATCAGGCCGGCGGGTCGTCCACGATTTCGGGCAGCCCTTTTGTGACTGCATTCGCCGCGGCGCACATACCGTTTGCCGCTGCGATCATGAACTTTGTGGTGCTCACAGCCGCATTATCGAGCGTGAATACGAACCTCTACCTTTCAACTCGCATGCTATTTTCCCTGGGACAGGGAGGTTATGCTCCAGATTGGATGGGCAAGGTGAGTCGCCACGGGGTGCCACATCGCGCGCTGCTGGCTTCAACCGCGGGGATTGTCGCGGCCATACTGCTGGCCATTTTTGCCCCTAAGAATGCTTTCCTCATGCTCTATGGGACTGCAGTGGCCGGAATGCTTTTCGTGTGGCTGGTGATTCTCAACACGCACCTCCGCTTTCGTAGAGCCATTACGCACCAGCGGCTCCTGAGTTTGCCCATGCGTTTGTGGGCCCATCCGTTATTCACCGTTGTCGGTATTCTGTTGCTTCTCGCGATTTCGGGCACAACTTTCTTCGTCGACGGATTGCAATGGTCCGTTCCAGCCTTCGCTGTGTTCCTCGGACTTATATCCCTGCTGTACCTGTGTAGCCGGCAGCGCAAGACCATTGAGCCAGAAGCCTCCCTCATAGTTCAAAAAGAAGATTCAGCCAGGAGAGCATGAAATGGGCGAAGTCAGCGAAGAGGTCTACTCTTCGCTCTACCGACAATTCAAAGGTGAGTTGCTCCGTCCCGGTGAGAGCGGGTACGAGGACGCGCGAATCATCTGGAATGGCATGGTGGCTCGAACACCAGGCCTGATCGCGCGCTGTACCGATGTAAGCGACGTCCAGAGCGCAGTTCGAGCCGCCTCTGCGGCGGGAATTCTGACAGCGATCCGCTGTGGAGGACATAGCCTGGCAGGTTTTAGCACCTGCGATGGCGGTCTGATCATCGACCTATCGAGGATGCGGCAGGTCACGGTTGATCCCGAGCCACGCCGGGCCAGGATCTCCGGTGGTTGCCTGTTGGGATCGATTGATAGCGCCACGCAGAAAGCGGGACTTGTCTTTCCCTCCGGTGTCGTCTCTCACACCGGGGCTTCTGGTTTGATCTTGGGTGGCGGAACCGGATGGCTTACTCGGCAATTTGGGCTGTCGTGCGATAACGTCGAGGGATTCACCGTGGTAACCGCAGACGGTTCCGTGGTGCGCGCCAACTCCAAGGAGAACCCGGATTTATTTTGGGCCCTCCGCGGAGGCGGCGGGAACTTCGGAGTAGTGACGGAATTCGAAGTGAAGCTCTATCCACTCACGTCTGTTCTGCTTGCTGAAGGCCTAACGTCGGAGTCGGGCATTCGTGGGCTCCTCGAGTCCTGGCGAGACTTCATGGCCGAGGCGCCGATCGACTTGAAATGGAACATTGACCTTCGCCTTGCGCCTCATACAAAGAAGGTGCCCATTGAACTTCACGGGCGGCCCGTGGCCGGCAGTTCGTTGATTTGGAGAGGTGATGCCGACGCCGGGCATTCCTATTTGCAGCGCGCGCTTTCCATGTGCAGCCCGGAGTCTGTGAGCAGCAGGATTGTGTCGTTCCTGGAGTTACAAACCATGGCTGATTCGGATTTCCCGCACGGCCGTCGTTACTACACAAAATCAGGATATTTCGCTTATCTCGACGACGCCACCATTGATCGCTTGTTGGAGGCGGTAGGGACAATTCCGTCATCGGAAACCCAGATTGAACTGGCCTACCTTGGCGGTGCCGCGGCACGGATCGGCGCCGACGAGACTGCATTCGGTGATCGCAGATCTCCGTTCATCCTGAATTTGCTGGCGAACTGGTCGGAACCATCCGCTGACGCCGGGAATATTGCCTGGATTCGAGGGATTTTCAATCGACTTCGGCCCGCGATGACACGGGGGGTTTACATTAACTTCATGAGTGCTGATGAACAGGATCGCGTGCCCGAGGCTTATCACGAACGATGGGACCGCATCGTAGGAGTGAAGTCGCACTATGATCCCAATAACTTCTTCCGTCTAAATCAGAACATTCCGCCGCAGAAACTCGCAGCAAAGAACTCGTAACAAAACGCACCCAAGGGCGGACTTGAGGGACCTATCAGCAGCCGTCATTGGCACGATTGCAGAAGAGTACGTTGTGAAAAGCACCATTGAGTAATGTAGGAACGCGACTGTCGAAAACGTCTGGGACTGTAATCAAAAGCCCTTGGCCCCCGCGTTACAATCAGATTTTCAAACCTGTTTGCAGGGTTAATTCGGAGGTGTGGCCTTGAACACGCACGGCGATTTGTTTTGGGCAACTCTGGGCGAGGGCAGTCTCGTGCTTGCGCTGGCCGCGATTGGCTGGGCCACGAAACAGCCTTTGATCTTCGCCAGCCTAGGCCCGACAGCTTATGAACTAGTGGAACAACCCCACGTACGAAGCGCCAAAGTCTACAACATCGTCGTCGGTCACTTCATCGGTCTGGGTTCCGGTTTTCTTGCGGTTTACCTGTTGAACGCCTGGACTGCGCCCAACGTGATCTCAGCAGGCATAGTATCTACAGAACGGTTGTGGGCGACGACTATAGCAGCAACCCTCACGACGTTCTTCACCTTGATCTTAAGAGCTGGCCAGCCCGCCGCTTTGGCAACCACGCTCCTTGTCTCGCTGGGAGCCATGCAGACTCGCCAGGGAGCCTTAGCCATAGTCGCCGGGGTGCTGATCATTACCGCTATTGGAGAACCAGTGCGTCGGTTTCGTCTGCGCCACACAGAGACTCGGCGAGTGACAGAAACGGTCTGACTCACGTCCGCCGTTGGAAAGCGCTAAATCTCGAGGTGCGAACGCGAAACTGCCTAGCGGATCTCATGGATGGCACTCTTGCAATTGCAACCCTGCTCGCGTCAACCGGCTAACACTTGTGGCCATCTTCATTTTGAACCAGCAACGCCCGAGAGCGCCGATCGCGCCGGCCATCGTCTCCGCCCGGCGGCGCACATACCCCCTCGAGCAAACCGATTCGCCAGGTCCACGGTGCTGTGATGCGCCGATGAGGTACCTGCGAGTTCCAAGGCCGATTTGAAGTCTGAGCCATCCCGGGAGGAGAGTCCACTTTGTCTCCGGCCGGGACCACGCCAGCATGCGCTCACATCATCATTCTTCGGAAACTTCCGTTTCCCGCGACTTTGCGATTTCCCGAACTCAAATCTCGCTACCGCTACCTCCTCCAATTCTCTCTTACTCGCGGGCTTCTCAAATACAGTGACATCCCGATTCCTCTACAGTGACATCTCCATTCTTCCCCACAGTATATCGTAGTGCGATATAAATATCGAGTGGACATCGGGAGCGAGCCGATATTCATCGAACAAGTTAAGGAGGACAAAATGGCAGAACTTACGTATCGAAATGAGAACTCCGCCTCACGGACGGATTGGAGCGCCATCTGGGCAGGGGTTTTTACGTTCGTTGCAAT
The DNA here is from genome assembly GCA_049584315.1 of Candidatus Sulfotelmatobacter sp. Taxonomy (GTDB): domain Bacteria; phylum Acidobacteriota; class Terriglobia; order Terriglobales; family Acidobacteriaceae; genus Sulfotelmatobacter. The sequence continues at coordinate 11,207 of JBAUXO010000161.1, forward strand.
CTGGTCTGTGTTTGGTCTGCTGGGACTAGCGATATTTGCCAGTCTCGGAAATCCCGATGTCGCCAATCGTCTAATGGGAATGAGCTTGGGAATGGACATCTGGGCAATTGTGCTCACAATCATTGCAATGTACGTTGCGGGCCGCGAGACCGGTCGCCTGGCTGCCGTCGGCAACCGGCATGACGGGCTCATCCAGGGAATGATTATGTTCGGACTGTCGGTGATGGCAGTCGTTCTGCTCGCTGTTGTTGGAGCGAGCAACATAAGCGGCGGTACCGGCTTTATCGATGGAACGCACCGGTATCTGTCGGGTTTGTCCGTCGACTTGGGATGGACCGGATTTCTCTCCATGTTTCTCGGTTGGTTGGCGGCAATGGGTGGGGCCTTAACAGCAGCACAGCGAAGAACGCGGCCCGAGAGAGTGGCTCAGCCAATCAAGCCGGCTGCTTAGCGAGAGGATCGCTGGAGCCCTGTACGCGAACGTGAGGAAAGCAATCTTAGCTTTCGGAGGTTGAGGTGAAATCACCTATGGCTAAGCATATCCGAGACCTGCGACAGCTTGCTCAGGAAGCAAGCACTGAAAATGATCCCAAGAAACTCATGGAACTGATCCATGACTTGAACGAAGCACTAGCTCTCTTACGACGCAATCGGAAAAAATCCATGAGTCCGAAGAATGTCTTCCAGGATAAGGAGTTAACGGAAAAACCAGTCATGAACACTACCAGGCCCGAATCTGAGCGCGACGCAGGACGTTGGTGACGGGTTACTGCGCTGCTCCTCAGCTAAGAGAACGTGCGCTGTGAGGAAGTCTTGTGATGGTGCACACGAAGGATGAAACATGCTAGCCGAACACAACATTCGGCTTTTGCACGATGCCATTCCAAAAGACCGAGCGGTTGCGGAAAGCCGCGACTTTCTCGAGCATCTCTTTGTTTCATATCCGCGTCGCGATTTCCGGGTTCGATTCTGGGACGGAAGTACTTGGGGAGGAAGTAAATGCAGATGCACGTTGGCCCTGAAACATCCCGGAGCGCTGCGAAGGATGTTTACATCTCCAAGCGAGTTGACTTTTGGAGAAGCATACATCTTTGATGATTTCGATATTGAGGGAGATATTGAGGCTTCATTTGAGCTGGCTGATTTCCTGCTCTCCCAGGAGCGGGCCGTCACCAAGAGGTTACATCTAGCCATCAGTTTGGGCAGACTGCCGGCGACAGGACGGCCGCGAGCCGTTCCCCGAACACTTCGTTTGCGAGGAGCGGTTCACTCGCGGTGCCGAGATCGAGACGCAATCAGTTACCACTATGATCTTCCGCCCGAATTTTATTCACTTTTTCTTGATCGCCGGATGGTCTATTCCTGCGCTTACTTTCATACACCTGAAGATGGATTAGAGGAAGCGCAGGAACAGAAACTGGATTACATCTGCAGAAAACTACGACTTCGCCCCGGCGACCGTCTGCTTGACATTGGCTGCGGCTGGGGAGCACTGGCAATCCATGCGGCCGCCAACTACGGTGCGCATGTTCTGGGGATTACGCTGAGTGAACCACAGGCGGAGGTAGCACGACAACGGATTCGCGATTTAGGCCTTGAACGATGCAGCGTCGAAGTGCGCGACTACCGCGAACTCGGAAGCGACCAGCAGTTCGACAAAATTGTCAGTGTCGGGATGTTTGAGCACGTCGGCGAGGCGCGCCTGCAGGAATACTTTTCCCGAACCTGGCGATTGCTGCGCCCCGGTGGCGCGTTCTTGAACAGTGGGATTTCCTCGTCGGCTGCCTATCACCGACAGGGCCCATCTTTCATCGATCGTTACGTCTTTCCGGATGGCGAGCTAGTCCCCCTCAATGCCACTCTGGGCGCGGCAGAACGGAACGGTTTTGAAGTGAAGGATGTCGAGAGCCTTCGCGAGCACTATGCCTTGACTCTTCACTATTGGGTGCGCCGGCTGGAAGCCCATGCCGAAAAAGCACGCTGCCTCACTGACGACACTACATACCGTACGTGGCGCTTATATATGGCCGCCTCGGCACATCGATTTCGATCGGCCGGCATGAATCTATATCAGATACTACTGGCCAAGCCTCTAAACGGCGAGAGCAGTATGCCGCTCATCCGTGCTGATTGGTACCGCGGATAGAATTCGTTTGCAGAACTCGGGCTGCCGCGTGGATCGAAAAGTCGAGTTCGTGACATCGTGCTCTCGAAATGTGCCAATCCGAAGTGTCCTGCGGTTTTCCGGTATTTGCACGAAGGCAAGCTTTTCGAGTTTGACGAGAGAGCATTCGAGGGGTCTTCCTTTGAAGTGCCGGGTCCGAAGCGCTACAAGAAACCATCGCAAGAGATCGAGTGCTTCTGGCTATGCGCTTCGTGTGCTTTGACTTTGAGGCTCGTTCGAGAGCCGCGCACCGACAAGGTAGTCATCGTTCCTCGTCACAACGGCATCGAACGAGGGCGCGATGTTGGTGATACCGCGATTGCTAACCTAGTAGATGACTTGAGCCGATCAGCAACCGCATCCCGGCGCGTGCCGCCCTGCAAAAGACAACGCAGGAACGTGTGCTGCACCTGCCTGTAAAGGAGTTCGAAGTGCACCTGTGGCTCGGAAATCCGCATTTGATGACACTGGTGGCAGAGTATTGGCCGCGGAATTTGTCCGCGTTACCGCCGGCATCTGAGCGACTGTTTAACGTTGAAACAGGGACGCAACTCCTGGCGAAATGCCACTGGCAGGCGATGCCACCGCGGCATCCAACGCTCGTCCTCGTCCACGGCCTCGAAGGCTCGAGCGAATCGCGCTACATGCTTGGAATTGCGGAGAAGGCGTTCGCGGCTGGGCTCAATGTTCTGCGAGTGAATCAGCGTAACTGCGGCAGTACGGAACATCTGACCCCGACGCTCTACGAATCAGGCCTTTCGAGTGACTACCGCGCAGTCCTTGAGGAGCTGATTGAGAAGGAACATCTGCCTGCAATTTTCTATGCCGGGTATTCGATGGGCGGCAACCTAGGGGTGAAAATGGCCGGGGAATTTGGGGCGCACCCGCCGCGAGAGCTTCGGGGTGTCTGTGCTGTGTGCCCGAGTCTGGATCTGGCGGCGTCGTCCGCCGCGAGTGATGAGCGAACGAATCTTCTCTACAAGTGGTACTTCTTATGGAGCTTCAAGAGGCGGTTGCGTCGGAAGGCTGAGCTGTTTCCGGAACGCTATCACGCGGTGGGGTTATGGCGGCTGCACACGATGCACCAATGGCACGAGACGATTACGGCGCCGGCATGCGGCTACCGCGACGCAGCCGACTACTACTATCGAGCCAGCGCGCTGCGCGTGATTGATCAAATTCGCGTGCCGACGCTGATCCTCGCAGCTCAAGATGACCCAATCATCCCCATCGCGTCATTTCGCAACGCCAAGATTGTTGATAATCCGTTCATTACGCTCGTCACGCCGGAGCATGGCGGGCACTGCGGGTTTGTTTCACGCAATAACGGTGATGAGCGCTTCTGGGCCGAGTCGCGAATTGTGGACTTTTGCACACAGCACTTGGAAATTTCGAAAACTCAACGGTCGAAGCTTGAGAGTAGAGTGTCGAACCTTCGCATCAAAAATGACGAAATCCGGGGAGCGCAGAACGATGCCGACGCTGGCGGCGTACACATTGGAGTTGGTCGGGGAGATCTTGCCGGCTGGCCAAGAGAGGATCTCAAAGGAATCCCCAAGCCGCAGATTTTGCAGCAGGGGTCAGTGCTTTCGATGTTGTTGCCCCGTGCGGCGTGAGAGAGAACGATTGTGGACCACGTCCTCTCTTGAAACTCTGAGTTTGCAATTCTTCGACCAACAGGGGACATCAAAGCTGAATCTCTAATTCGTTGCGGAGTTCGTGTGATGTGAGAGGAGGAACCATCATGGAGCGATTTCTTCAGGTACGCCAATCAGTGGCGATCGTGATTGTGGCTGTTATCCTGGTTGCTGGAGCTGCTCTGGGCACGGCTGTAAGCTCCTGGGCTGGGCACCCGGCTCTGGGGTCGTCCCACGAAGTTCCCGTCTCCATCAGCCAGGCTAGAGGCGCTGAAGACGCCGCTTCGTTGAACGCCATGGGTTTCGCACCCATCCTCAAACCTGCTCTCCCAGCGGTCGTGAGTATTACCTCCTCACGAATTGTGAAAGTCCCCCAAATGCCTTTCTTTAACGATCCTTTCTTCCAGCAGTTCTTCGGTGGCCAATCCTCGCGCGGCCCGCAAGAGCAGCGGGAGAAAGGGTTGGGATCAGGTGTAATTACTAGCCCTGACGGATACATTTTGACTAACAATCACGTCGTGGACAAAGCCGCTGACATTAAGGTCATGCTGGCAGACAAGCGGCGGTTCCCGGGGAAACTGATCGGGAGCGATCCAAAGACCGACATCGCGGTCGTCAAGATTGACGCAACTGGCTTGCCGACGATCGCGCTGGGGGACTCCTCAAGACTCCAGGTCGGCGATTACGCCTTCGCCATCGGCAATCCCTTTGGCGTAGGTGAGACGGCAACGATGGGAATCATTAGCGCCACGGGGCGCAATGGTCTCTCTATCGAGGACTATGAGGATTTCATTCAGACCGATGCAGCGATCAACCCCGGTAACTCCGGCGGCGCACTGCTGAACGCACGGGGTGAGCTGATTGGAATCAATACTGCAATCCTTTCCGGCGGATCCGGCGGGAACCAGGGGATCGGCTTTGCCATTCCCATCAACATGGCCAAATACGTGATGGACGAAATCCTGAAGCGTGGCAAGGTGGTACGTGGTTATATCGGTGTAGGCGTTCAGGAGATCACACAAGACCTTGCTAAGGCTTTCAATGTTCCCGTCGAGAAGGGTGCCTTGGTCGGCAACGTCGATCCAGGTAGTCCTGGTGCTAAGGCCGGTCTGCAAAGAGGCGACGTGATTACAGAATTAAACGACCAGTCCATCAGCGGACCGAATGACGTGCGCCTCAAGGTCGCGACCATGGCGCCTGGAACTACGGTGCATCTCAAGGTAAGCCGCAACGGTCAGTTGCGCGATGTCAGCCTCGTGCTTGGAGAAGCTCCCTCGGGCAAAGGTGCTGGCAATTCTCCTGGCGGGGCAGCAGAGAGCAGCCCGATGCGGGGTGTGCAGGTGGATGAACTAACTTCGGATATCCGTCAGCAACTTGGGCTGAAATCTGATGTGAAGGGCGTTGTAGTCGACGATGTTCCTGACGATTCACTTGCCGCAGATGCGGGTTTGCAGCGTGGGGATGTAATCGAGCAAATCAACCGGCAACCAGTGAACTCCGTAGCCGACTACCAGCGTTTAATCGGGCAAGCTGGAAAACAGACTTTAGTTTTGTTAGTCAATCGCGGAGGCAACACGACCTTCATGGTCATACAACCGGAATAGTTCGGTCGACCAAAGTTGATGTGCGTGCATCCAGGATGAAGCCCCATAGCTTATGAGGGCCACCCTCAGCGTTCAAGGAGGAAGCCCGGTGCTATTCTGTTCCATTCTTGACTGCGGCCACGCAAGAGGCAAGTTGACAGCCGCTGCTGTGCAATACGGCAACAGAGTGAGAACTCCCACGACGGTGCGCATTGTAATGGCACAGTTCTTTGCGATTGTTCGATGGCGATCCCCCGATGAATGGCACAGTTTTTGAAATGATGGACGGCCCCAGGATGCTGGTGCGAACGACGCAAAGTTCTTCCGAAGCACGCTTCCTGGCTCCGTCAGCACGTTTAACCGCGAGGATTTTCCGATATTATTCCTATTCTCGACCACAAGGTATGTGAGGAGGCAATCACCATGGTAGCGCAGCCACAAGCGTGGACTGACGATGACCAAGCTCTTGTCATTCGCCGAGCCCTTCCAGCCGACTCTGAGGTGTGCGGAAGAATCTGCTTCCAGGCTTTTGCAACGCTCGCGAACAAGCACAACTTTCCGCCAGATTTCTCAGCCCCGGAGATTCCTGTACATGTGCTCTCGACAATGTTTTCCCACCCATCGTTCTTTTGTGTAGTCGCCGAACAGGACGGAAAAATCATCGGAAGCAACTGCTTGGATGAGAGGACGCCCATAGCTGGTGTCGGACCAATCACGATTGATCCCAGTTCACAAAACCGCAGTGCGGGACGGCAACTGATGCAAGCCGTGATGACACGGGCGACGGAGAGGAAGTTCGCAGGAGTTCGCCTCGTTCAGGCGGCGTACCACAATCGCTCGCTCTCACTCTATGCGAAGCTCGGTTTCGTGGTGCGAGAACCACTTGCATGTATGCAGGGGACTCCGATTAGGAAGACGCCGCTGGGCTATCACGTCCGCACTGCGGAACCCAGCGATCTCGGAGCCTGCAATGACCTTTGCATGCGAGTCCACGGGCACGACCGTGGCGGCGAGCTTAAAGACGCGATTCAGCAAGGAACAGCCGTCGTCGCCGAATCGGAGGGGCGAGTCAAAGCTTACGCATCGTCCATTGCCTTCTCCGGTCATGCGGTTGGTGAAGCCAATCGAGACTTGCAAGCACTGATTGCCGCAGCCAAGGAGTTTCAGGGTCCGGGAATACTTGTCCCAACTCGCAACGCGGAGTTGCTTCGCTGGTGCCTTGAGAGCGGCCTTCGAGTGGTTCAGCCGATGACGCTGATGACGAACGGGCTTTACAACGAACCGACTGGCGCGTTTTTGCCCTCTATTTTGTTTTAGTGCAGTATCTTCGGACTTGGGAAACTGGGTATGGAGTTTCGAGTGGTGTGCACTCACTCGGCCTAGCAGGAGGATGAACTCGTGGACATGCCCGGACCGGGAATCCGATTCATCAGCGTATCGCCGCAAAAGCAGCCAGATCTTCAGGTGATCCTTGCATCGTGGTTTCCCGATCATGTTGGGAAAAACACAACCGCAATTCTCCACACCGACGACTGCCAAAAGACCTACGAAGAGCTTATGCAGCGTGGGGTCGAATTCACAGAGCCGCCAGCACAACGACCGTTCGGCCTCCAGGCAATCTTCAAGGATCTCTACGCTAACCGTTATGCATTACCGCCCGGTCGTCGGGCATCGCTTCGAACTTGACATGGGCCAATGGGGTAAACAGCCCTGCGAGGTGGTGGCGGTTCGACCAGAGCGTCTGCTACGTTTTCGCTTCCCCACTGGCACACTCGATACAATGATCTGCCGGGAATTGATTCCAGAATTGGGACGGAACTCGGCTCAAGCTCACACACGAAAGGCTTCAATCTGGATTCCCCAATTGGCCTGCGGGCGTTGGAAGGAATGAAGCCGGGATGGCCAAAGGTGCTCTCAAGACTTGCATCAATTCTCTCAGATTGAGCATATCTGAAAGGGTTTAGGGCGGTTATTTCTCTGGCACGATTTGCATGGGGTTCAAGAATGGAATCTCCGAAGGTTTTTACCTGTTTCGGTGTGCTAACCAGTTTCGAACCGTTTCGTCTAACGATGCTCATGGCTGAACGCCGGATCACTTGAAATTACTCGAAATTGCAATCGTGGAACAGCGCGTGGCCCGGAACGTCGTGTTTGGATTGTTGTTGGCCATGACCGCTCCGGCGGCAATGGCGCAATTGGCGTTCACCGGCACCTGGAAAACCGGCCTGAGCAAATCGAAGTATCCGACACCCAACGTGTTCATCCTCCCGGACGGCAGGTATCGCTGCCCGACTTGCAGTCCTCCCATTGGTGTGAAGGCAGATGGCAGGGATCGGCCGTGACCGGGCATCCGCGTTACGACACCATGCGGCTCGACGTGGTTGATGATCAAACTGTGATGATCACGGAAAAAAAGAACGGGCGAAAGGTTCAAACCCTAAGAACTGTGATCTCCCCAGGCGGCAACACGGCATACTGGGAATACGGATCGAACCTTGCGAGCGATCACCGGATTGCTTCTAATTCGGAGCAGATGCGTAAAATGCGATGGCCATTACTCCGAGTCGAGAGGCCTCGCCCAATGTCGCGTAAATGCAATGGCTATATAGAAATAGCACGAAGTGGACATTGTTCTTGACCACTTCCCCCACTACGATTCCTTTTGCGGTCAACCGACAGGCAATGGAAAAGCCATGACAAATCGAACCAAATTCGGTGTGGAGGCTGTCGCTCTGGTATCGTTGTTAGCTCTCATACCGTCGAGCCCTGGGTCTCAGAGTCCGCCGCAGAATTCGCCGTCGGCGGAGACCCAAAACCAGACAAAGATCAAGAGCGAGGTGGTTTACGTTTGCGCGTGCCTGAAAACCAAATCTTGCTCATGCATGACAGAGGCCAAGATGGAAGGGCCGTGCGCCTGCGGAACGGAGGGCGGACCTCCGCTGAAAGCCGTACCAAAAGATAGCGCATGGGCGAAAGACAACCGCGAAGCATTAGCAAAATAATTGGGACCAGGGGATCAATGAAATATATTGGACTGATTTGTTTGCTCCTAGGTTGCGGTATCGTTTCGACAATCCTTGCCATACCCAAATCTTTATCGCAGGGTCAGACCGAGCCCCAATCCAACAAATCAAATGTCACCATCGAGGGACTGGTTCGAGATATTGCCTGCCCAATTCAGAACCTTGAAGCGAGCGCCACCGAGTTCAACATGGAGTGTGCCGTTGAATGTGCCAGGCATGGTTCCCCACTGGTCATTCAGACGCCAGACGGCACGCTGTATATTCCGATTTCTGGTTCCATGCCCGATGTCGATCAACGCGAGAAAATGATGCCCTTCGTGGGCAAGTACGTCCGTGCCAGCGGAGTCGTCTATGAACGGAAAGGGACCCGCGCTGTGGTGATCGCCAAAATTGAAGAGTTGAAGAACGTGCGCCTGAAGACGAATGCGCAGTGATTTTAATTTCCAGCTTGATCTATTTGTGGCTCGGTGCCGACCGTCGCCAAGGCTTTTTCGGTACGAGAAAGTGCGGAATAGACCTGAAAGCGGTTGATCGTTTTGAACCAAGTGAAGTCCTGGATGTTTCCGAGTGGCTCGGTAGTATCCCACGTAACGAACACACGATACGCGAGCCGTTTGACGTAATGAGGTCCGGACCTTCGCGGCTTAAGGAAGACGCAGATGGCGGTGCCCTGACACATCCCTCCGGCATTTCAGATGACGTGGCGAAAGATACGCCCGGCACACCTGACTCGCTGGTTCCGATGAAACAAGCCTTTGAACGTTCAGCCGGGCGAGAAGTGGTCCTACTTCAACATGGGATACTTCATTCTGGGATACCTGATCGAGAAGGTCAGCGGACCCCGCTCCTAATCCGTTTCAGGTCAGAGACTCAAGCGCGAAGCCTTTCTTCAGACCAGAATTCCACTCGTTTTGGGCCTGAGGGCGACGCCCGACACACTCAAGATTCCGCGCGACGACCAAGAGGTTTGGCAAACTCCCGAGAGTGCAAGAACCGGTGCTAGTTGACAAGTTGAGCGAACCTGTCCAGATCGATGTTGCCGCCCGACACGATGGCTACGATCTTGCCTGAGCCCGCACGGCCCGACAGACCAGCCGCAACCGCGCAAGCCGCGGCACCTTCGATAATAATTCGGTTTCGCTCTGCCACCACCTTCATGGCTTTCGCGGCTTCCGTCAGAGTGACCACCCGCGATTCAATCAGCAGCTTGCGCGCGGACTCGAACATACCAGGGAATACCATCTTGCTGCCTATACCATCAACGAACGAGGGCTGATATTCCACTTGTCGCGGCTCTCCGGCAGCCAGAGATGCCGCCAACGGAGCTGCCGTTTCAATCTCGGCAGCGTAGATACGTACTCGAGGAGCAAGCTCTCGCAAGACAGCGGCGATGCCACATGACAATCCTCCCCCGCCCCAGGGAATCACGACCGCATCTAAGTCAGGCAAGTCTTCCAACAATTCCAGCGCGATTGTGCCATTCCCCGCCATGACGTCCGGATCATCGAAGGCATGGATGAACGTGGCGTCGATACCCGGATAGGTACGGGTCTCAAAAGTTCGCCACCAGTCGGCAAAAGGAACTTGGATGACGCGCCCGCCCATGCGTTCGACGGCGCGAATCTTGGTGACAGGAGCGGTGTCAGGAGCGACAATGGTTGCGCTAACTCCGATTCGCCGGGCGCAGAAGGCCACGCCTTGCGCCATGTTGCCGGCGGAAGCGGTCAAAACTCCGCGAGCCAGCCGCTCGCGTGGGGTCCGCGCCATGACGTTAGCTGCTCCGCGAATTTTGAACGAGCCGATCGGCTGCAGATTTTCCAATTTCAGATACAAGTGCGCAGGCGCGTCCGCGTTACATCGGATCAGCGGCGTGCGCACGGCTACCGATTCAATGTTTCGCCGCGCATCCCGCGCCTCTGCGGCGGTGATAGACATTTCAATATCTTAACCGCTCGCAAGGCATGATGTTTCCGGCGTCGCGGTGGTTATGGCAACGTTATGCCGGATAATGCATCCATTAGAAATGCCGAAAGATAGCCAGACTTCAAGACTCCTCCCCAACCAGGATCCGCAAAACGCGGCTGGAATCGTTTGCGCACCTTGGCCTCAAATAGAGGGTTACGGCATCATCGGCGACTGCCGCTCCGCAGCCTTGGTGTCGCGACAGGGTTCGATCGAATGGCTTTGTTGGCCAAGATTCGATAGGCCCTCCATCTTCGCGGCCCTCCTGGATCGTGACCGCGGCGGGTATTGGCGCATTTCTTCGGTTGGTTCAGCGGCCGTCGAACGACACTACGTGTCGGACTCGAATGTCCTTGAAACTCGCTTTACCAATCACTCGGGAAGCGCAATTCTTACGGACCTGATGCCGAGTTCGTCCCGTGCTTCTCGCGAGAGCATCCTGCTGCCGGATCATGAGATCCTGCGCAAAATAACCTGCGATAGAGGTGAGTTGGAGCTTGAAATTGAATTCAAGCCCATGGCGGACTATGGCGAGAGGAGAGTGCAGATTCGCGATTTTGGAAAACTGGGGCTGAGATTCTTGGTGGGCAACGCCGTTTATTGGCTGCGGAGTAGCGTGGCTCTGACGATCGCTGACGGGACCGCTTATGCTCGCGTTGCAGTGCATGCGGGAGAGAGCCTGCGCTTCTCGTTCAGCTACTCCGAACAGGCCCCCGCGGTGCTTCCGCCGCTCGATGCGTCGCTTGATGACCGGATCGACCATTCCGTGAAGGCCTGGCAAAATTGGGGCCGCCACGCTGCTTACGACGGAGAATATCGGGACACGGTGGTACGCAGCGCCCTGGCTCTCAAGCTGCTCAGTTACGCTCCCTCCGGAGCGATCATCGCCGCCGCGACTACGTCCCTTCCGGAACTTCCCGGGGGAGATTTGAATTGGGACTATCGTTATTGCTGGTTGCGGGATGCTTCGTTCACCATCCGCGCATTGCTGGAGTTGGATTATTGGGATGAAGCCGAAGACTTCCTTGATTGGCTGCTGCGTGCAACCTCGCAGACACAACCCAGGTTGAGAATTCTCTATTCGCTTTATGGCGATAAGGCCCCGCTGGAACGTGAATTGAAACACTTGAGCGGATATCGCGACTCGCGGCCAGTCCGCATTGGAAACGCGGCAAGAGATCAACTTCAGCTCGATGTCTACGGGGAAGTCGTCGACGCAGCAGCTCAGTTTGCATTTCATGGCGGCCATCTCGACCACGATATGCAGAAAGCATTGATCGGCTTCGGGAACTACGTCGCGCAGAATTGGGATCAGCCTGACGAAGGCATCTGGGAGCCGAGGTGTGGCCGCCAGAATCACACTCATTCGCGACTTTTGTGCTGGACAGCGGTGGATCGGTTGATCGGTCTTTGTGAGCGCGGCATGCTGCAAGCGGCCCCGGTCGAGAACTACAAGCGGATTAGCAACCTGATCCGGCGCCAGATCGAGGAACGCGCATGGAACGAACCTATGCAGAGCTATGTGAGTGTGCTCGACAGCGATCAACTCGATTCCAGTCTGCTTCTGCTTTCCTGGTATGGCTTCGAAGAGGCCAAGTCGGCCCGGATGCGTGCGACCTACCGCGCTATCCGGCAACATCTAGGTACGCCAGACGGGCTTCTTTTCCGCTATCAGAGAGTGAAGCCGGAGGGCACGTTTGCGATTTGCAGCTTCTGGGAAGCGGAATATCTGGCAATGGGCGGAGGGTCGCTGGAAGAGGCTCAACAACTGTTTGCGCAGTTGATAAAGTATAAAAACGACTTGGGTTTATACGGCGAAGAAATCGATGCGAACAGCGGCTTGGCATTAGGAAACTTTCCTCAGGCCTTCACACACGTGGGGTTAATCGGCGCAGCGCTATCGATCGAGCAAAGAGAGAAAGGGGAGCGGCAACTGGCGCATCGTCCGCCCGCAGCAACCGAGCATTCAACTTCCGAGGCTCGCTCGTGAACTGGACAAGCTGGTTGCTCTCCGGATTCCTGGCGACTTTGGCTCTATCGACTTTGCTGTCGGCCAGCCAAGGGTTTGGGTTCACGCGAATGAATCTGCCGTACCTGATTGGAACGTTGGTTACTCCGCAGCGGGAAAAAGCAAAAGTGTACGGTTTCATGATCCATCTGGCGAACGGCTGGGTTTTTTCTGCCCTATACGTTCTCGTGTTCGAGGCGCGGCACATGGCCAATTGGTGGTTCGGCGCACTCCTGGGAATGGCGCACGCGCTGTTAGTTTTGACTGTCGGAATGTCGTTGATGCCTGGGCTCCACCCGAGAATGGCAAGCGAGCAGCACGGTCTCAACGCAAACCGGCAACTTGAACCTCCCGGTTTTATGGCGCTGAACTATGGAGTACAAACCCCAATTTCCGTTTTCCTGGCGCATGCCGCATTTGGCGCGATCTTAGGGTCGCTCTATCAGCTTAGCCACGCGGCGGCGTAGCCGAGCTCGATATTCCATGATGATCCGCCGAAGCCGCGAATCGTTTCGTCCCATCGCGTCCCATCGCTGACTTCTTGTTGCTCGATGGCTCAGCCTGATAGGCTGTGAGCGCGACCCGCAAAAGCGCGAGGTCTCACGGAGAATAACAGAACCTATGCGCGCGAGCGAGAGCGACTGGTTTGCAATTTTCGCTAGTCTGATTATTCTAATGACAACGATGCAGGCAAAGACCAACATCACCAAGCAGGCATTCGGACACACCGCAGACGGAACGGCTGTCGATCTCTACACGTTGGCCAATGACAAGGTCGAAGTGCACATTACAAATTATGGAGGAATCATCGTTTCGCTGCGCGCGCCCGATCGAAACGGCAAATTTGACGACATCGTGCTCGGCTACGACTCGCTGGATAAGTACATCGCGAAGACTGCCTATTTCGGAGCCATCATCGGCCGCTACGCGAACCGCATTGCCCATGGCAGCTTCCAGTTGGATGGCAAGACTTATTCCATCCCCAAGAACGACGGCGACAACACGCTTCACGGCGGAATTGTTGGGTTCGACAAAGTCGTCTGGCAAGCAGACGAGATAAAGAATGGAATTGAACTGACTTACGTGAGTAAGGACGGAGATCAAGGTTTTCCCGGAACACTCACCACCACCGTGCGTTACACGTTGGATGGAAATGCCCTGCGGATCGAGTATTCCGCCACCGCCGATAAAGACACGGTCCTTAACCTTACGAATCATTCTTATTTCAATTTGGCAGGCCAGGCGAAGACGGACGTTTTAGGGCACGTGGTAAAGATCAATGCATCCAAAATTACTCCCGTGGATGCGACTCTCATTCCTACGGGTGAGCTGAAATCCGTGGAAGGAACGCCCTTCGATTTTCGCAAACCTCACGCCATTGGCGAGCGCATCGACGCGAACGACGGGCAGTTGCACTTCGGTTTAGGTTACGACGAAAACTTTGTGCTGGATCATCCGGAGGGTCAGTTGGCCGAGGCTGCCGAAGTATACGAGCCGACCACGGGGCGGATTCTGAAAGTGCTTACGACCCAGCCCGCAGTACAGTTTTACACCGGAAACCATCTCGATGGGTCGATTACCGGAAAGGACGGCCGCGTCTACAAACAGCGATTGGCATTTTGCCTCGAGACCGAGCATTACCCAGACTCGCCGAACCACCCCAGCTTTCCCTCGACTGAGTTGAAACCGGGGCAGAAATTTCATAGCGTAACGGTATATGAGTTCAGTGCCGGCTCACGCTAAGAGCGCTAACCACGGAGCATCGCTCTGAGCCGGGCAGGGAAGACGCATGAGGGAGTCGATCCTCATCTGATAAACCAGAGCCGCCGCAAGTTTCTTGTCCGCTGCTGCCAGGGAGCTTCGACAGCAATGATCCCCGCCAGCCTGCGTGATTTTGCGTTCTCATCCGTCTACTCGTTTGATTCTCTACCCTCGCTTCCATCCGATGGCGGATTCCGTTTGCACCCGCACTATTCTACCCAGAGACCGCTCGACGCGACGCTGCTTAAAACGCAGGCCGACCTCGACGAATTTGTCACCGAAAAATACCATGACCGGATTGACGCGATTCTTGCGGAATGGAGTTCCAGTCTCCTTCGTTCTCCCCAGGAAGTGCTGGCCATCGGAAGAAGTTTTGGGGTGGACTTCTTGGGGGCATCTCTGCGGCCAGCTGAATCGCGGGCGCTGCGTCCCGACGCGGCTCTCGAAGTTCGCCAGAATAAATTCGCAGATTCGACAATTCTCGGACGAGATTCTTTTCTTCAAGAATTGAAATCTTCAATGAGCGGTTTTTCGAAGATTGTGACCGCGGAATTTCGGGTGACGAGGATCGAAGCGAGTACGACATCTGGTTCCCAATTTTTTGGGACGGTGCGTACCCGCGTGCGTTACGAGCTGGTGGGAACCGGGGACGGTTATTACCGCGAGCAACGCGTCGGGTCCTGGGACCTGGAATGGGAGGCTTTGCCTTCCTCACCCGACGCGCCGGAGTTTCGCCTTCGTAGGTGGCATGCACTTGAGGAGATGCGAAGCCGCTCCTTCGCTCCCGTTTTTGTCGATATCACCGCCTTAGCCTTGGGGGGCAATCCTTCCTATGCTGCCCAGTTGCGTCGCGGAACGGATTACTGGCGAACCGTCCTTGATGGAGCCAGCGGCATCGACATTTACGGCCACAATGGAGTTTCCGTTGCCGATATCGACAACGATGGCTTCGACGATCTCTACATTTGCCAGCCCGCGGGTCTGCCCAACCGCCTGTATCGAAATCGGGGAGATGGGACGTTCGAAGACATTACCGAAGCCTCTGGCCTGGGGATCCTGGAAAACACGGCGTGTGCACTTTTCGCCGACTTCAATAACAATGGCCGCCAGGATGTAGTTGTCGTGCGCGCGAACGGCCCACTTCTGTTCGTGAATGAAGGCAACGGGAAATTTCGTCACAAACCCGTTGCATTTCAATTCGCCAAGCCTCCGAAGGGAACTTTTACCGGCGCAGCCGTCGCCGACTACGACCGCGACGGTTGGTTAGATATTTATTTTTGCCTTTACATCTATTACCAGGGCACCGATCAATATAAGTATCCGGTTCCCTATCACGATGCTGAGAATGGGCCGCCCAATTTCATGATGAGGAACAATCGCGATGGTACCTTCCGCGACGTCACCGGGGAATCGGGCCTGAATCAGAACAACACCCGCTACAGTTTCTGCTGTGGCTGGAACGACTACAACCAGGACGGATGGCCCGATCTCTATGTGGTGAATGATTTCGGACGCAAGAACCTCTACCGCAACAACGGCGATGGAACCTTTACTGACGTTGCTCCCCAAGAGGGAGTGGAGGACATCGGCGCCGGCATGAGCGTTTGCTGGTTCGACTACGACGATGACGGAGCCGAGGACGTTTACGTCGGCGATATGTGGACCGCAGCCGGCGAGCGAATCTCCGCTCAAGAAATGTTCAAGAAAGATGCTCCCGAAGAGGTCCGGACTCTTTACCGGAAGCATGCGATGGGAAATTCGCTCTTTCGAAACAGCCAGCAGCCTCACCAGGGGGGCGCCTTTGAGGATAAAACCGTCTCGGCCGGAGTTGGAGTGGGCCGTTGGGCGTGGTCGAGCGACGCATTTGATTTCGACCACGACGGCTATCCCGATCTCTACATCGCGAATGGGATGGTGTCCGGGATCTCGGGCGAAGACTTGAACAGTTTTTTCTGGCGACAGGTGGTTGCGAAATCACCAGATCAAGCGAAGCCTTCGCATGATTACGAGCAAGGATGGAGCGCCATCAACGAGCTGATTCGAGCGGACGGAACCTGGAGCGGTTTCGAACGGAATGTCTTTTATGCGAACAACCGGGATGGAACGTTTTCCGACGTTTCCGGCGCAGTGGGATTGGACTTTCTCGAGGATGGCCGGGCATTTGCCCTCACTGACTTTGATCAAGATGGCCGGCTGGAAGTCTTGCTTAAGAATCGCAATGGTCCGCAACTGCGCCTGTTGAAGAATGTGATCGAGCATCTTCCCGCATCGATTATTTTTCGCCTTCGCGGTACCAAGAGCAATCGTGATGCGATCGGCACGGTAGTTACGGTAGAGAGCGAATTGGGTCGCCAGACTCGCCTGCTGCAGGCGGGGTCCGGTTTCTTATCACAACATAGCAAGGAAGTATTTTTCGGCTTAGGCGCGGCCAGAGGCCCGGTGCGAGCATCGATCCGCTGGCCGAGCGGGACCATTCAGGATTTTCATGATGTTCCGCTCAACTGCAGAATCTGGATAGAGGAAGAGTCGAAAGAGTTCCGCGTCGAACCGTTCAAGCCGACAGCGTCACTGCGCAGTCCACTTGCGGCTGCTCCGCCGCAAGAAGCCGAACCATCCCCGAACACGGTTGCGACTTGGCTGCTCGCGCCCGTTGCCGCGCCCGATTTTTCTCTGCCGGATCTGGCTGGAAAAATGCAGTCGGCCGCCGGGCTTCGCGGAAAGCCGGCATTGCTTAATTTCTGGGTCACGCCATCAGCAGATTGTCAGGAAGACCTGAAGCTGTTTAACCGGGTCCATGCGCGATGGGCCGCTCAAGGTCTTCAACTCCTTACGGTGAACCTGGATGATCCGGCCGATCCCGAAAAACTCAGAGCGTTGGCGCGCCAGCGGAGCCTTTCATTTCCCATCCTTCGCGGGTCGAACGACGCAGCCGGGGTTTACAACCTTCTTTACCGCTACATCTTTGACCGCCATCGCGATCTCGGACTGCCAACATCGTTCCTTATCAATCAGGACGGTGACATCGTAAAAATCTATCAGGGGCCGGTGAACCCGGAGCACGTAGAACAAGACTCGAGGAGAATTCCTGAAACCGACGCCAACCGGCTGGCTCGGGCGCTGCCTTTTCCAGGTGCTGCGGAAACGTTTGAGTTTGGCCGAAACTATCTTTCGTACGGCTCAATTTTCTTCCAGCGAGGATATTTCGACCAAGCCGCAACCTGGTTTCAACTTGCTCTGCGCGACGATCCATCGAGCGCCGAAGCCTGCTACGGCCTGGGAAGCGCTCAACTGAACCAGCAGAAGACCACGGAGGCCCGGGAGAGCTTTGAGCGTGCCCTGAAACTGCGCGCAGCTTACCCCGATACTCTAGCCAACGCCTGGAACAACCTCGGTCTTCTGGACACGAGGGAAGGCCGGACAGAGGAAGCGATACGGTGCTTTCAGGAAGCGTTGCGCTCAAGCCCCGATCATCTGATCGCTCTAAACAATCTGGGCAACGCGTATCGTTTGCAGAAGGAATGGGATAAGGCTCGAGCAATCTTTCAGCGCGCTCTTGCAGTCAGCTCCGGAGATCCCGACGCGAACTATGGTTTGGCGATGGTATTTGCGCAGGCCGACGATCCCGACCGTGCTTATGAATATTTGCAGCGAGCTTTGAAGTCCCGTCCAGTGTATCCCGAAGCGTTGAATAACCTCGGAATACTTTATTTGCGCACACAGCGAAGGGATGAGGCAGTCGCGACTTTTAAAGAATGTATCCGAGTGGCGCCCGGTTTTGATCAGTCCTATCTGAACTTGGCCAAGGTCTATGTCGTCGACGGCACGGCGGATAAGGCTCGGTCCGTACTGCTCGAACTTCTCAAACAACATCCGAATCACGCACAAGCGCAACGCATGCTGGCTCAGCTTTCGCAATAGCGTGTCACAAAACTCCAACCCACTAATTCTTGGGTGTTGGCGTGGTCAACAGATCCACAAACATCTTGTAGAACCTATCGAGATCCAAATCATCCTGCACCTCGACCGGTTGTAGTTCGCTTTTGGGCTTCTCGCGATCCGTCCAGCTCAGCGTGTTGCCGTAGTTGGCCCCGCGACCCAGATCGACGTCCATGAATAGCGTTTCTTTTTTTGTGATCAGCGTTGGATCGAGCCAGGCCATCGCCGCCAGTTCATCCCACAGATAATTGTAGTTGCCCCTCAAACGTCCATACGTGCCGATGTACCTCGCCGCCGGAGAGTCGCTCGCCTTGACGCGGTTGATCAGGTCGGCGCTAAGCCTCGTCTTCACTGAAATATCCACCGGCGTGCAAACAATTCTCTTCCAGGGGGCGGCGAGCACCATATGCGCCGCCTCAGGATCGAACCAGAGATTAAATTCGTGAGTTGGGGAGTTTACGAACTCAGGGTCATCGGTCCGCGGATTAAGGCTGGCTCCCATAAACACCAGCTCCTTCGCCAAACCCGCAAAGGTTGGATCGATGGAAATAGCCAGTGCGAGGTTGGTCATCGGACCGCCCTCGTAGACGGTGATCTGGCTCGGAAACTTATGGACCATGCGTATGAGAAAATGAGCGGCGTCCTCATCGGCTGGCCTGGTCGTGGGTTTTCCTTCGGGCATCGCGCCCAACTGATCAGGCGCGTGATAAAACTTCGGGGTCCACGCTCCCAGCCACGCCACGTTGCCATACTGTTGCTCCCAGCGCTCCGTATCCTGTTTTGTCCTTACCAGCGGGAACTCCGCTCCCGGCACCACCGGGATGTCCGTTCGTCCAGTGAGTTCGAGCATGCGCAAGGTGTGCGCCAGTTCGTCGTTGAGCCACTGGTCGCCCGTCACCACCGTAATACCCAAGACCTGGGTCTCGGGCGACTGGATCAAGAGGAGCATGGACTGCTGATCCGTTCCAGCGGGGCCAGCTGCGTCCTGATCAATGATGATCTTCCGCCTCTCCTGAGCCCAGCAAGTAAGGCCTGTCATCACCAGCAACACGGTTGTCACATAACGTATTCGGTAAGCCAGCATCGATAGCCTCTGCCTTTCGAAGGTAACAGAATTACTCATGCCAACGCGCGATTTGCAAAACTGCAGCTGCCCCAAATTGCGGATCATAGTTCGAACGACTAGAATCCCGGACTAGGCGCAATCACGGGGTCTGGTCGTCTTTCCAAACACTGGCTTTATGGTCCGCTTCAATCTCAACGCCATCTGCGCCGTTGCAGTGAGCATACTTCTCTCTGCGGCGATGATCCATGGACGATCGGGTCAACAACAGGTAAGTGAGTCTCAAACGGAACCCGCCCCGACTGCCGCTCTGCATGGCTTGGTGCGGGATTCGCTCAATCGTCCAGTGGGGGGAGCTGTTGTCAGCTTGCGAGCCGAGGACGCGCAGATTCTCACCGTGCATACTGACTCAGCGGGAGCCTATCTCTTTTCCGCGGTTCGCCCGGGGACCTATATCCTACGGGCCGAGATGGCGGGTTACGACCAGGCGGATTCCAGCCCATTTGTTCTTGCAGCGAAAGAAACCAGGATGATCGGGCTCACCCTCAATGTTTCAAGAGTAGCCGCGGCAACAGGTTCGTCGGAGAAGCAGCCTGAGTTCTTCGACGAACCGCGTTTCACAGTGGCGGGCGTTACCGACACAACGAATCTCGGCGGCCATGGTTCCGATGTGATTATGCGAAACCGGGAAGCATTAGCTCAGGCAACTGCCGCGCTCAGCAAACAACCCGACGCCAATTCCGTGCCTGATTCCTCCGGGGCCGCGACGGAAAAGTCACTGCGTGAGGCCGCTGCGCGTCAGCCGGAAGAGTTTGACGCAAATTATCATTTGGGAAAGCTATTGGTCGACGAGGCCAAGGCGCAAGAGGGGCTTCCATACCTCAAGCGGGCATCCCGGTTGAATCCCGGCAATTTTGATAACGCCTTGGAACTGGCACTCGCTTACGCCGGAGCGGGGAACTACGCTCAAGCGCGCAGCGACGCACGCACGGTGCTGGCCGCCAAGGGCAGATCTCGCCAGGAAAAAGCTGAGCTGCACCACTTGCTCGGCGATGTTGACGAGAGACTAGGCGATGCCCTGGAGGCGGTTCGCGAGTATCAGAGCGCGGCTGAACTCGATCCTAGCGAAACGAATCTCTTCGATTGGGGAGCCGACCTCCTCATCCATCGCGCGGCGGATCCCGCGATAGAAGTTTTCACCAAAGGCAACCATTTGTTCCCGCGGTCAGTCCGGATGCTGACCGGTCAGGCTGCCGCCTGGTACTCTTTTGGCTCCTACGATCAAGCGGCACAGCGCTTGTGCGAGGCGTCTGACTTGAATCCCGACGATTCGGCTCCCTACTTGTTTATGGGAAAAATGCAAGCCGTCGAGGCTGCACAGCCAGATGCGATTTTGCAGCGACTCGCGCGGTTTGCCCGGCTCGAACCGCAAAATGCCCTGGCCAATTACTATTACGCGGTCGGTTTGCGGAAGCAGCGGAAGTCGCCGGACGACAAGGAGAATGACGAGAAAATAAAATCGCTGCTGGACAATGCTGTCCGGCTCGATCCCAAGCTCGGTCTCGCGTATCTCGAACTAGGGATTGTCTATTCGCAGGAAAAGGAGACTCCGAAAGCCATTTCCGCGTTGCAATCGGCGATCGAAGCCACGCCGCAGCTGGAGCAGGCACACTACCGCCTGGCGCAACTCTACCGTCAAAATGGCGAGAAGCCAAAAGCCAAGGCAGAGCTGCAGCTTTACCAACAGATATCGGCTGAAAAAACGAAAGAGACAGAACGCCAACGGCACGAGCTGCAACAATTTGTATATGAACTGAGAGAGTCTAAGTAAAGTATTGATAACAATCTTCCTCCGAGAGCGCCCGCGCCCTCGCCCTCATTCCGACAATAACGACAACGCAGCGGGCTTTGAAGTCGCGGTACGATTCCTGAACCTCTTCAAGAAAACGGAAGCAGTACCGTACCGCCATGCCTAAGGCGCCCAGAAAGCCAAAGAAAAAGGAAGAGCAAGGCCCACGGCCAGAGGTGATATTTATGCGTGAACTCGGAGAGGAAAGAGTGGGCTGGACCAAGCATCGCAAAAAATCCCCTTCTCCATCACGGGCGTCAATGGATAAGTCTGAAGATTCTGCGTTGCTCGGGGGAAGCTCTGTCAGAGCACAAACGACATTGCACCATCGCCGCGACCCAGATCACGGTGCGGCCATATCATTGATCCTTGGAAGGGGTGGCAATTCAGCCCCAACAGTCAGTTGTTTGGCCCGGTGAGGTTCACCGGGAGACTAAGTTTTCAACGCTCAACCTGCATTTTGCCAAGATCAATACGCGCCTGTCAATAAGAAATCGGCTTTTCCCGGCGAATACTCGATTGCGCCTGCCGAGCTGCGCCGCGTTGACTTTGAGAGTGTCGAGCGTCCGAAGTGCGGTGAGCGCGCTTTATTTGCGGCTGAGCTCGATTTGAGGGGCGTCAGACACGGTACGGAAAGCGAATTAAATGGCCGCTCTGAGAAGGCTTGAAACCTTCGATTTATGCAAAGGGCTTGAAACCTTTCCTATCTGTCGGGGATTTTGCAGTCCCAGCACCATGGGGGAATGAGACACTTTCGGTTTGCACCCCTCCTCCTGCTCCTGTTTGCTTTTCCATGTTTGGCGTCAACCATCGCGATCACGACGACTACACTGCCCGACGGCACAGTCGATGTCCCTTTTTCCGCTGTGCTGAATGCGAGCGGTGGTTGTACGCCCTATCACTGGGCACTGGTCTCGGGAAGTCTGCCAAAAGGCGTTTCAATGAGAGCATCAGGCAACACAGAATCGTTGGATCTGACAGGAACACCAACGGCTGCTGGAACGGACTCGTTTAGGGTGTCGGTCACGGGCTGTGGCGGGCGCGTCTCTGAAATGTCTTACGAACTGGTCGTCCAAGCTACGTCCATTTACGTGGTCGACTTGAGCTGGAATGCTTCCACATCGAGTGACGTTTCGGGCTACAACATCTATCGAGCGGTCTATAGCAACTCCACTTGCGGTTCGTTCTCGAAAATCAACTCATCCCTCAACCCCTCCACGGTCTATGCCGACAGCCTGATTGTGGACGGCACGTCCTATTGCTATGCCACGACCGCCGTCAATTTGAGCAATGAAGAGAGCGTTCGCTCGAACATTGCTTCCGATGTTAAGGTGCCTGCCCCGTAATCAACATCTCTGTGCTCTGAGCCCTTAAACGTCAGACGGTGCATCCCTGGCAATCGCACATAATCCGGACAAAGCGATCAAGGGCGCAGTAACCTCAAGTCAACTGGAGATAAATTACTAACCCAAAGCTGCGCACTTTTCCGCGCAAGAATCGCTCCGTCGCGTAACTTGTCTGTTACGTCTGAAAAGCTGTTTTTTACAGACTGAACATACTGCTGAGCATTTGTTTTCAGCATGATACAGAGGATGTCGTCGCGCAAAGTCTATGGGATGCGCGACCGAACGCCCGGCTCGTGGCCGCAGTGAGGCTTCCCTCAAATCAACGTGCAGCCGGAGTCCGGGCGCTCATCAGGCCTATGAACATTCGATAGAATTTTTCCAAATCCAGGTCCACCTGAATCTCGAGAGGTTGGGCTGTGAGCGGCGGCTTGTCCTGCTCCGTCCAAGTCAGCGTGTTGCCGTACCCGGCTCCATGATCCAGATCTACCTGCATGTAGCGAATCTCGCTCTTGGTGATCAGAGTCGGATCAATCCATGCCGCCGCCGCTAGCTCGTCCCACATAATGTCGGCTCCCGGAGAATACATGGCAAACCGCGAGAGATAGTGGGCCAGCGGGTTCCCGCTTGCCTCGATCTGCTTAATGATGGCTGGGGTTAAGTGAGTCTTGATGGAGATGTCGGTGGGGGTGCACACGATCTTCTTCCACGCCGCGCGCAATACGATCTCCGCTGCCTCGGGGTCGAACCAGAAATTAAATTCGTGACGCGGATTGTTCGCGAACTCCGGATTATCCGTATTAGGGTTCAGGCTTCCACCCATAAACACCAGTTCCTGCGCCAGTTCGGGGAAGCTGGGATCGATCGACGTCGCGACCGCTAGATTGGTCATCGGACCGCCCTCGTAGATCGTTACTTCGTGGGGATATCTATGTACCATTCGGATCAAGAAATGCGCGGCGTCCTCGTCACTAGGCTTCGTCGTGGGCAACCCTTCGGGGAGCGTCGGCACGACGAACGGCTCGTGCCACCACCGGTCATCCCATGCCCCCGCGTACGCTACTTTCCCGTAACGCTCCTGCCAAATCTGACTCTCGTCGCGCCGGCGCACCAAGGGGAATGCGGCTCCCGGAATTACAGGAATATCGGTGCGGCCGATGATCTCAAGCAAGCGCAGCGTGTGCGCAACCTCTTCGTCTCGCCACTGATCCCCGCTGACAACTGTGATGCCCAGGACTTCTACCTGTGGCGATTGAATCATCACCAGCAGCGTCTGCATGTTGCTGCCGCCGGGGCCCGAGCAATCCTCGTTGATGATTACTTTGCGCCGCGGCCCGGCGAACGCGAAGCAATGCCCAAGCAGCCCGACGAAGACAAAGATCAAGGCGAGCTTGACCGCGCGCCGATGCATCATTCCTCCGGAGGTTTATTGATTGCAAGCTTAAAGGCAGACTGAGCGAAATTCCAGTCTGCCCTGATACAGGCACGGGATGGCAGTTGGCTCTAAAAATTAAGCCTCAGAGCGAATTGAACCAGACGCGGGTTATTTACCGTGTTGTTGACGACTCCGAAACTGGAGGGAGTACTTATGTCCTGTTCTCCAGTGTCGGAGAACCCGTTTAGGAAGAACTGAGCATGGTTGAAGAGATTAAAGAACTCGGCTCGGAATTGCAGGTTCGTCGCCTCGCGGAAAGGCAAGGGGAAGTCCTTAATCACCGAGAAATCCGTGTTCACAAAACGGGGGCCATATACAGGCGCTCGTGGGGCCGTACCAAGTTCGCCCGTCTGGGCCTTCGCGAAAGCGCAGCCATTAAACCAAGCCGATAGCGTGTGGACCGCAGGCGGGGCGATGCCAAGTAGAGCGCTACCGGGTATTGGCTGCCCGGCGAGATATTGGCATTGAATATTTGGGTTGGCCCCGACCACACCAGGCTTGTAAGGATCGCTTATTTGGTTCGGGCGCTGAAAAGTGTCGCCATTATACGAGAAGTCCACGCCAGCCTCGTTGGCGCTATCGACCACAAACAACGGGAATCCGGATGTCGCTCGTTCGATCACGTTCAATTGCCAATGTCCTAGGACAGCGTTGGTGGCTCCGCTCCAACTGCTGCCGTACCTCTTGCCCTTGCCGAATGGCAGTTCATATAGGACGCTGGCGGTGAAACTGTCATTGAGGTTCAGTTGAGACAGGCCCCAATCAAGTTTTGCAGTTCCGGGCAATGGATAGTAGAGGGCGCCGGGATTGGTCCCTAGACCGTCGGTCAGGCCGCTATCGAAATTGCGGGAATAGGTATAGCCGATCAGAGCATAGAGACCATGCCGTGCACTCTTGGTCTCGGCTTTGACCTGCAAAGAATCATAACGGGCGGCGCCGATGCTGTTGTTGATGTCGACGCTCTGGAAGAATCCTCCGCCAGGCTGGTTCACTGTGTAAGGGAAATTTCCGAAGCCGCAGCCCAGAGTGTAGCCGGCAACTACGCCGCAGGCGCCGGGGTTATTAAGGTTCTCATTGAACTGGCCCACCAGAATATGCGCGCTGCGAGAACCACCGTAGCCCACCGTCAGCACAACATTGCCTGGCATCTGGCGCTCTACGTTCAGATTGAATTGCTGAATGATCCCCTGTTTGAAGTCGCGGTTCTCAGACTGAATGGTTCCAGTATAGAGCAGAGGATTCACCGGCGAGCTCAAGACCGCGCCGCCCGCCACGGGCGTAGAAGAAGGCGTACCAGCCGCGACAAGGAAGCCATTGGAGAGGCCGCAGCCGGTGCTGGTGATTGTGGCGCAAAGTCCCCCAGTATCCACTTCCGCATAATATGGGGGATTCTGCCACAACCCCTGTCCGCCCTGGTTCCACGCGGAATCGTGGACGATACCATACCCCCCACGAATCGCGGTTTTTTCGCTCCCCATGGGCTTCCACGCGAATCCGATCCGCGGTTCCAGAGCCGTTTTGTCAAATTGGATGCCGACTCGTCCGTCGGTAGTAACGCAGGTCGTACAGCCGCTGATTCCAGGGCTGCCTTTTGGAACGTACCATTCAAGGTTCTGAACATCGAAATTCGCCTGCCGATTGGCCTCCTCTGTTTCAGGGGTCGCCAACGCCCAGGCAAATCCAAGGTTCAAGGTTAAATTGTTGGTAACCCGCCAGTTATCCTGCACGAAGGGCCGAAACAATTTCCAGCGGCGTCCGGTGGTAGCCCCCAGAAATGTTTGGTCGTGGGCCGCAAAAACGCCCATGCCGCCCAGAAGCAAATCGGCGATGTTGTCTCCCGTCGCAGAGCCGACGTTTACCACGAATCCGTCCTGGAACGCATTGTTTCGTATATTCATTTCCTCGGCACGAAACACCAGTCCGGTGCGAATCTCGTGCTTGCCATGAACCCAGTCAAGCGTATCGGAGAGCGAATAGACGTTGGTTCCCCCCTGATAGGGTGCGTACCCACGATCGCCAATCGAAAAGTAGGCGGACATATCGAACGAAGTCAGACCACAGCTTTCGCACTCCTGCGATGCCTGATTCAGGCTGGCGGGATAACCGGTGATGCCATCGCACGAGCTGGCCAGGTCCGCGCCGGGAATGCCGAGCGTCGCGGCCTCGCACGTGCCGGTGCCAAAAGAGAGAATGTGGTTGAAAATTCGGTTGTAGCCGACAGTTGCCTGGTTGATCAAGTTCGGCGAAAACACGTGGGTTTCCGTCACCACCCCATTGCGCCCGTGGTTTTCGATGTGTTGGTTACTACCAAAGGCGTTGGCTTCCGACCATGTGGGCGAGCCGCCGGGGACAAAGTTTGTTGCCTGGTCGTAGCTGAAGCGGGCGAAAGCAGAATCCTTGCTGGAAAAATTGTGGTCCAGGCGAACGTCCCAAGTGCCCTCGTTGAGCTTTCTCGTCGGCTGGTTCTCGTAGTTGAAGCCGCCAGCAGGGTTTTCGTTGGGCGTGGGATAAAGAGCAGCGACTTTCGCACCAATCGGATTGACCAACACGCCGGGAATTACATTGCAGGGAGTAAAGCCTGTGCCTGGCGTCTGGCCTCCGTAGGCGGTTGGCGTCTCGGGAAGACCGGTCGCAGTGCTACATTGAAAAGGGCCTGTGATGGGGGCGTTGCTAGGCGGAGGACCGAAGGCATATGGAAAAGGATTCGTAATTGACACACCCAGTGGGTCGCTGCTGAAATCATAATCGCCATTTGCGTCGGGTGTCGTCATTGCAGTGGTCGGAACAAACCCGGTGAAGGGTACGCCCTCACGCTGCATTTTGGCCTGATAATCGAGAAAGAAAAATGTTTTGTCCTTCTGTATGGGACCGCCTAGCGAACCTCCAAACTGGTTCAAATTAAATTTTTGCTTTGAGGTAAAGAAAAAGCGGGTGGCGTCAAGGTCGGTATTGCGGAAGAACTCGAACAGCGATCCGTGAAAACGGTTCGATCCCGATTTCGTGGTCACCAATACAGTAGGGCCGGCACGTTCTCCGTATTCGGCGGAATAGTTATAGGTCAGAACCTTGAATTCCTGGATGTCGTCGATTTCGGAGAAAATCGCAATCCCGCCTTCGTCCAATTGATTGTTGTCGTTGCCATCGAGCAGCCAATCGGTTTCCTGTTCGCGCGAACCGCCGGAAGAAAGCGAGAAAGAGCCGCGAGTAGCTGCTTCGCTGCTGGCTGCGCTCGTGAAGAAGCTGACTGGGCTGGTGGATGACGTCGTGCCCGGTGTCAAGGTGGCCAGCTGGACAAAGTTGCGACCGTTCAACGGCAGGTCCGCGACTTGCTCAGAGGTGATGACTTGGCCCAGCGTTGGATTCGCCGTCTCCACAGCCACTACGGTGCCACTCACCTCAACCGATGTGCTGACCGACGCAGGTGCTAGCGAGAAATCCAATTCGCGATGCTCGTCGACCTGCAGCCGAAGATCCTTCTGCTCTGTGGTCTGGAAACCCTGAGACGTCACTCGAATCGTGAACTGCCCCACGGGCAGTAAGGGAACCAAATAATGCCCCGAGTCATCGGTTTTGATCTCGCGAGAAAGACCCGTGTCCTGCGAGGTGACCGCAACCGTCGCCCCCGAAATGACGGCTCCCGCTTTGTCGGAAACGGTTCCGGAGAAACTGCCAGTCGCCTGACCGTACACGAGCGGACAGACCGCGAACACGAGAGAACAGAAAACGACTCCGAGCAGCGCCCTCTTATTCATACAACCCCTTCCGGCGGCCCCACACCGAATGACGAATCAAATCTCCGTTACGTAGGTGAAAAAGTTGGAGGTCTTGGACCGTAGAACGGCCTTATAAATGGCAGGTACTTCGGAAGTCAAGACTTTTCGGTACCTGGGGGCCGCCAATTCTCAGCCAAAATTCCGAACCGGTACATGGGAATATCCGCAGCGGCCTCTTTCACGATTTCACCGGGCTCACTCTTTCGAGCGGGCGGCCCATTCCGAGTCGAAGCGCACGCGATCATAGAAGGACTTTTGAGTTCCCACGCCCGTCGTGGACAGTCCCGCGTACAGATTGGCGCGCTGCACTGCCTCCGTTTCCGGAACTCCGTCGGCAAGGAACACGGCAAAGCTGCCAATGAACGCGTCGCCTGCTCCCGTACTGTCGATGCTTTCCACGGCAAAGGCTGGCACATGCTGGCTGCCTTCACGACCTGCAAGAAGAGAACCTTTCGCGCCTAATGTAATGATGACGCGGCGAATGCCATCGCTTATCAGTTTGCTGGCGCATGTTTTCGCGTCGTCGATGGTCCGCACCGGAATCCCTGTGATGCTCTCGGCCTCGCTCTCGTTCGGAACGAAATAATCGAGACCATTGAGTGCACTCATGTCCACCGGCTGGCCGGGCGCCGGGTTCACAATGCAGCGGATGCCGTGCTTCCGAGCGAACGCCACCGTGTAGTAGACCGTTTCCAGCGGAATCTCGAACTGCAGCACGATGCAATCTGTGCTGCTCAACATCTCTCGAGCGGCATCGACATCGGCTGGCCTTAGCGCGTCATTCGCTCCCTTTACCACGAGAATGCGGTTCTGTCCGTTGGGCTCGACGAAAATCGGCGCCACTCCACTGGACAAGCCCCCCAGCTGCCTGACGTGAGTTGTATCGATTCCCTGCTTCTTGAAGTTTTCGATGGTGGCTGGACCGAAAAGATCGCTGCCCACCCGCGCCACCATGAATACATCCGCACCGCAGAGACGGGCGGCGACCGCCTGGTTTGCGCCCTTTCCCCCGAATCCCAGATCGAATCGTTGGCCGAAGATGGTCTCCCCGGGCTTTGGAAACCGGTCGGCAAATGTGGTTAGATCGATGTTGGCACTGCCCACAACAGCAACTCGAGATCGACGAGACATGGGTTCAGAGAATTCCGCGACCGCCGAGTCTATTTGGCGCCCTTGCTTGTGTCAACGGAATAGCGATCTAGAGAAGTATAGGGATGCAAGGAAGAAGATGTGCGCGACCAACCTCAGCGTGTTTAGGGTTACTCACCGTAAGGAACCCAAATGTTCTTAACTTGAGTTGCATGTTCGAGGAACCATCGGCCCTCGCCTTGCTTCGTGTCAAACCAGTCGATGACCCGGCCTTCGTTGGTGAATACCTGTTTCAGATTTCCCACGGAAAAAGACTTCGCTGCCGCCGCACTGGATTCGTCCGAAAAACACCAGATTGCGTCGACGTCGTCGTGTTCGGCCAGCGTCTTGAGCAGTGGAGAAGTGTACCCGGTGACGATATTGACCGCGCCATCCGGCAAATCACTTGTGTCGAAAACCTGATAGAGATCTCCGATGATCAGCGGGTAGGTTTCGGAAGGGATCACGACCGCCGTATTGCCGGCAGCCAGAACCGGCAAGACGATAGAAAGCAAGCCCAGGAGCGGCGCATCGTTGGGACAGATAATTCCGACGGTTCCAATCGGCTCATTCATTGCGATGGCAATGGTCCGCGACGGAGGATTGTGCACCGCACCATCGAACTTGTCGGTCCAGGCGGCATACGAAAATATTCGCTCGATGCTGGCTCTGACCTCCTTGGCAGCTTGTGTTTCGCCAGCCGCTGCCGACAATCGGCGGGCGATTTCTTCCTGCCGCAGCGAAAGATTCTCCGCCATGTAATACAGCACCTGGGCGCGATTGTGGGCCGTAGCTTTCGCCCAGCTTGCTGCCTTGCGCGCTGCCTCCACTGCGTTGCGAATGTCTTTTCGATTGCCCAGGGGTGCTTCGCCGAGCAATTCACCCTGTTGGCCACGGACTTCGAAGCTGTATCCGGAATCGGGCCTCGCCTGCTTGCCTCCGATGTATAGCTTCACCGTGCGGTCGATCGCTGCGTCTCCCTCCTGTTTTGGCGCCGTGGACCCATTTGGTGCAGGCTCCGCAGCGCGAAGGGCAGGAGCGTGTTTGAACCAGGCTGGCTCGAGATATTCCAGTAACCCTTCCCGCCCGCCCTCGCGGCCATAACCACTCTCACGATAACCGCCGAAGCCACACGCCGCGTCGAACATGTTGGTGCAATTCACCCACACCACGCCAGCCTTGATTTGCGCCGCCACCTGTAAGGAAACGTTGATGCTCTCACTCCACACGCAGGCCGCAAGGCCATAGACGGTGTTGTTGGCGAGTTCTGCAGCCTCGGCAGGAGTGCGAAATGTCATCGCAGCGAGCACCGGCCCAAAAATCTCCTGCTGCGCGACGATCGATGCCGGATGTACGTTGCTCAGCAGGGTTGGAGGAAAGAAAAGTCCTCGCGAGGGCATCTCGATTTGCGGTTGCCAACAATTTGCTCCTTCGGCGATTCCCTGGTCTACCAGGCGGCGAATGCGTTCGAGTTGCACCGGAGCAACGATCGCCCCGATATCGATAGCTTTATCCAGCGGCGGACCCACCCGAAGCGCGCTCATGCGCTCGCGAATCTTCTCCATCAGCGTTTCAGCAATGCTCTCCTGCATCAGCAGTCGCGAACCGGCGCAGCAAACCTGCCCCTGGTTGAGCCAGATTCCATCCACCAATCCTTCTACTGCGCTGTCCAGATCGGCATCCTCGAAAACCACGAAAGGAGACTTGCCGCCCAGTTCTAGCGAAAGCCGCTTGTGGCTTTTTGCGGTCGCACTGCGGATCGCACGGCCAACCTCGGTCGACCCGGTGAAGGCAATCTTGTCGACGTCACGATGTTTCACCAACGCCTCACCCGTGGAACCATCGCCGGTGACGATGTTGACGACTCCCGGGGGCAGGTCAATCTCCTGGCAAATCTGGGCAAAGGCGAGTGCGGTAAGCGGCGTAAACTCCGCTGGCTTCAGCACTACTGTATTTCCTGTTGCGAGGGCGGGGGCAATCTTCCACGCCAGCATGAGCAATGGAAAATTCCACGGGATGATCTGGCCGACGACGCCACAAGCCGTGTAGTCCGGAAATTCACTCTGTAATAATTGCGCCCATCCCGCGTGATGATAAAAATGGCGGACCACGAGTGGGATATCGATATCGCGACTCTCGCGAATCGGCTTGCCGTTGTCGATGGTTTCCAGCACCGCGAGCCGCCGTGAATCTCTCTGAATGGCCCGGGCCAAGGCATAGAGGTATCGAGCCCGCGCGTGCCCGGTTAGAGACTGCCACTTCGGAGAAGCATTTCGTGCAGCCTGGACCGCGGCATCAACATCGGCAGATGACCCCTCGGCGACTGTCGCGATCTTCTCTCCCGTAGCAGGGTCGGTCGTGTCGAAAAACACGCCTTCAACTGGTTGGCGCCACTCCCCACCGATAAAGTGGCCAAAACGTCGTTGATGCCGGTCGAGCCAGACCAGAGCATCCTTCGGATCTTCGGGCGCCGGGCCGTATTCCATGGTAAGGAATTTTTCAGCTATGCTCATGCGCGCTTTCCGCTTTCTTCCTCGATGTTTGCCATGCAGTCTGACTATGCAATCGGATGCCGGTAATCTGCTGAGTACCGGCCAGTGGCGTAGTGCTCCAACTGCCGTTCGATGTCATTTAATAGTCCGCT
The DNA here is from genome assembly GCA_049584315.1 of Candidatus Sulfotelmatobacter sp. Lineage (GTDB taxonomy): Bacteria > Acidobacteriota > Terriglobia > Terriglobales > Acidobacteriaceae > Sulfotelmatobacter. The sequence goes on from JBAUXO010000161.1 coordinate 42,516, forward strand.
AGCTCCGAAGCGGAACAGTTCCGCCTTCATCCAAGCTGTTCCCAGCTCCTCTTTCATCAACGCCAACCATTCCGTGGATTGCTTCGCAGTGCGAATTCCTCCCGCAGCCTTGAAGCCAACCGCCATGCCTGTTTCCTGAGCATATTCGCGAAGGGCTCGGGTCATGACGAATCCAACGGGAAGGGTGGCGTTGATCGATTCTTTCCCGGTGGAAGTTTTTATGAAGTCCGCGCCTGCCATCATCGCCACAAAACTCGCGCGCGCCACATTGCGCAACGTGCCCAGGTCGCCCGTGCCCAGGATCGCCTTCATGTGACAGTGTCCCGCGGCCTGCTTGAATTCAGCCACCTCATCGTAAAGCTCTTGCCACTTGCCGCTGAACACATGAGCCCGCGTAATGACAATGTCGATCTCATCCGCTCCCGCTTCAACCGAGCGGCGAATTTCTTCAACTCGCTCGTGCATCGGTGACAATCCGGCAGGAAATCCCGTGGAAACCGCGGCCACGCGAACCCCACTGTCCGCCAGTGCGCGGACCGCGGTTTCCACGAAACGATGGTATACGCAAACCGCCGCCACTTTGATGTTGAGGTCCTCGATCTGAAGGCGCTTTAGAAGTTCACCCTGAATTGGTTGCCGCGCTTTGGCGCACAAGCGTCGCACGCGGTCGTCGGTGTCATCTCCGGAAAGCGTTGTCAGGTCCATGCAGGAGATTGCCCGCAGGAGCCAGGCGGCTTGCCATTCTTTTTTCACGGTTCGCCGGGCAACGTGCGTTTGCGCTCGGCGCTCCACTGCGCTGGTGTTCACGCGCACTTGTTTGACCCAATCAAGATTTAGAGGGATGCGTCGGTTTGATAGCAGAGGACGTCCGGAAAGCGTGGCGATGGGAGTTTGCGAATCGGGCGCGAGTCCGTCTGGCGCCCCGTGATTCGGGCGGTCTGCAACCCCGTAATGCCTCTTGCGTTCCTCTGACACCGCTCTTGCATTGTACGGCAGAAGGTCAGCCCGGCGCAGTTTTCTGCTATAGTTTCGTTCCTCGGAGGTCCCCTCTCATGCCCAGAAACGTGCGCTGTGCCTTGATTCAAACCAGCAACGCGCTCAGCACCGGTCGCCCCCTGGCCCAGATCCGAAAAGCCATGATTGACAAGCACTTGAAGTTGATCGAACAGGCGGCACGAAAGAGAACACAAATCCTCTGCCTCCAGGAACTTTTCTACGGTCCTTACTTCTGCGCGGAGCAGAATGCGCGTTGGTACGAATTGACGGAGCGCGTGCCGGACGGTCCTACGGTGCGCATGATGCAAAAGCTGGCCGCGAAACATCGCATGGCGATTGTGGTTCCAGTTTACGAGGAGCAGATGCCTGGCGTTTATTTCAATACTGCCGCCGTGATCGACGCCGATGGCAGTTATCTCGGGAAGTATCGCAAGCACCACATCCCGCACTGCCATCCCGGCTTCTGGGAGAAGTTTTATTTTACTCCGGGCGATCTGGGCTATCCCGTCTTTGCGACAAAATATGCGCGGGTGGGCGTTTACATTTGTTACGACCGCCATTTCCCTGAGGGTGCAAGAATACTGGGATTGAACGGCGCCGAGATTGTCTTCAATCCTTCGGCCACAGTTGCCGGGCTATCGGAATATCTCTGGGAGCTCGAGCAACCCGCACACGCGGTCGCGAATGGTTATTTTGTGGGCGCAATCAACCGCGTGGGGGTTGAGAAGCCGTGGAACATCGGAGAGTTCTACGGCAAGAGCTATTTCTGCAATCCGCGCGGCAAAATTATTGCCCAGGCCAGCCGCGACAAAGATGAAGTGTTGGTGGCGGATCTCGATTTGGACATGATCGCGGAAGTCCGTAAAGTCTGGCAGTTCTTCCGTGATCGCCGACCGGAAAGCTACGGTCCGATTACAGCGCAGACGGGAGAGGCGGCAGCAGCGGATTAAGCGAAAC
>JBAUXO010000162.1:0-9630 GCA_049584315.1 Candidatus Sulfotelmatobacter sp.
GCCAAATCGCCAGCAGACTTGGAACGATCTGCGCCTGGAAGGCTCCGATCAATTGCCCGGTGGTCACTGCTGATGTTCGAAAGCGATACTGATTGTCTTATTGCTTCTGTCCTAACGTCGACCAATAGACGACTAGTTCTTCCCAGGCCTACAGCGCCGGGAAATATGGGCGCCTGCTGGTGTTGCCATTTTCGATCCTCGTCAAAACCTTATGTCCAACCATCCCGTCCAAAAATTGAGGCTGCGTCCTGGGGTGGACTGTTTCAAGAAGTCACCGGGGAAAAAAGTGGGCGTATTCCGAGAACCAGGTCAGGTTCCGATTCATCCGCCATTTCAACTGCACTGAGGCCTGGCTCGCGATGTAGCTCGCGCTGCTTTTCTGGCCGGACACCAGCACGGCGTTGCCAACGCTGTATAGGCCATCGCTCTTACTCTCCCGCCAATAAAAGGCCGGGTTGGCCGTCAATGAGACGGCATCGGTGAGATTGAGTTCTGCAGATGGCTGCGAGGCGATCAGATTTCGCCTGGCGAACAATTCCGCATAGCTGAAGTAAGGGCCTTCCTCGTGCATCGAATCAAACGTGCCGAGAGTTCGGCTCGATGGATTCTGGTCACCGCTGAAGGCCGCAGCGCGAAGGCCAAACCTCGGTCTTAGAGGAGCGGAGTCGATCCGGTAACCTGTATCCGTCGAAACGCCCCATGCTCGGATATTGTCGACCCCAAACCAGCCCCACTGAAATATAAGCTCGTCGTTGTAGTCCCACCGCGGGATGGTTCCCCACAAGCGCGTTCCGATTGTTTCTCTTTGCTCCCGCCCGGTTCCCTTACCATCGTAAGGCACGGACTTGTTGTCGAGGCCTATGTAGTAGAGATCAACGTTTCCTTGCGGCAGGACGCGAAGTGGTCTCACCGCATAGACACCCCAGAAACCGGCTGTGTGATTCGGCGGATTGTCGAATTTGCCCGCATTATCCAAGACTGGTCTGAGGGCAAACGCGTCAACAGTCCAGACGCCGCTCAACCACGTGAGCCGGAGTCCATCGAGGCTAAGGCGGATATTCCGGCCATCGCGGGTAGAAACCAAACTCCCCGAACCGAATGCTACTTCTTGACGTCCGGCTCGTAAGGTCAGACCATCTTTGCCCGAGCGCCAAAGGCCAAGATCGAAAAAACCCTGATGAACGTACAGCTGTTCCTCGTCCAAGCCTGGACGAGGGCCGCCGTTCCGGCCGGTCTCAAGACTACTTGAAAGTTCGCCGAAGAAGCGAAACCGTTCACCCAGGTGCAGATCGGTATCGACAAAGTAGCGCTGCATCAAATAGGCATTGCCCGCAGGGCCGCTTCCCCAATCTTGATTGCTAAAGTATTCGCCGCGATCCCGAATGAATGCGCCGAAGGAAAGGTAATAGCTCTCGTTGTCGCCGCGCAGCGGGATAAACTTCAACCGGTCCAGTAATTTGGTTCGGCAATCCGGACTGCTGAAATATCCATCGTCTTCGTCGTATGTCATTTGCGGAAAGGTGGGGGCCGGGCCGGAGCAAGTAGATTGTGCCGAAACCATAGTTTCCACGGTTTGCGTCGTTTGCGCAGAAGCGGGGACACTCGCGATAAGCAGTAATAAGCCGGCAGCTCGGGCGATCCTTGTTACGCTGCCTTGCCGATGGAAGCCACCAGGCACCTTTAGCGCTAAGCAGGCTATTCGACTCATTTCGTGCGCCAGCTTCGCAGTGGCTTCCTCTATGGTTTTGATCGGCATTACATGAGCAGATTGCATAGCATCCTTCTTTTGGCTCCCCCGGGTCTTACATCTTTGCCGGGATAGAGATGGGTAGGCGGAGGTCCACCTTCTTTGCTGGCGCCTTCTTGACGGCTTTCTTCGCCGCCTTCTTCGCGACCGCTTTCTTGACTGGCGCTTTCTTGGCGGCGCGACGGTGAAGGGTCGTGGAACTCACCGTGCAAGGTAAGCGCCGGCGGAATCGTGCTTCGAGGAGCACGCATAGGACCTTGAGGCGTTCAGGTCAGAACTGTCTGAAGTAAAACCGGGTTCGCTTAAGATAAGCCCCGCGCTACACTTGCTGCCGGCAATTCAACGGGCATACTTTTCGAAGTGGTCGAGCGCCATCTGAGTGTATTGGCCAATCTCGATAAGGTAGCCGTCGGGATCGCGCATGTAACAACGCCACTCCCAGCCGCGGTTGTCGAGCGGTTCGGTGAGGAAGAACGCTCCTTTGGCGCGCCATTGTTGGTAACAGGACCAGATGTCGGCGACTCGCAGGTTGAGGAAGGCGTCCACTCTGTTGAGATCCTGAGGAGTTTCGAGCAGGACCTCGGGCTTGTCGGGCGTCGGGCCGCCACCAGAATTGAGGACGATCCAGGAGTTGGCCAGCTTGATGTAGCAGGGATTCTCCGGATTGATTACTTTCCCGCCAAGAATTCCGACATAGAAGTCCTTCGATTTTTCCTGATCCTTCACGGTGAAGAAATGCGTCACGAAGAAGCCTCCGCGCGCAACCGGTGCGTCGGGCAGATTCATGCGGTTGCCTCCATGAGGGAACCCAAAGTCGGGACCGGAATAATGGTGTGACATAGATCATCTCCTCCTCATGATTGAAATACGTGGGGCCACCCGCGTGTCGGCCCCGCAAGGCAATTGAGAACGCCAAGCATCCCAGACGCCGCACCAGCCCCAAACAACAGAAGTAGTCTTGGTTTTGCCGTCAGGATCTCCAGGTGTCCGCCAAATTGATAGCGCACTTCGGACACGCGCCTCCTCCGTCGCGTGCTCAAAGAAGACTCCCGGCTTCGGCGACAGTCAATTTGGAAGCCGGTCGGCGATTTTCGCCACTCCAGCTTGTGCACAGACTTCATCCTTGTCTCCGCCGGGAGCCCCTCCCACACCCAGAGCGCCCACAATGGCGTTCTTTGACTTCAACGCCACGGCGCCCGGAAGCGCCATAACATTAGTCATTGTTGAGAGTCGCGGCGCAAACGGACTGGTCTTCATCAGATCGAAAAACTTGCCGGACGTATCGAAGTCGAATATCGGCCCCAGCGTGACCACCGTGTACGCCTTATCGAAACTCGATTCCCTCGTATGGATGGTGGCTCCATCGCCGCGAAGCGCTACCTGCGGCACTCCATCCATGTCCACGACTGTTGCGGTTACGAGATATCCGTGTTGGGCGCATACACGAACAGCCTCGGTCGCGGCCTCAAGCGCAAGAGTGAGGGGGATAGCATAGTGATAGGCAGTTGTTTGCGACGATTGTGATGGTGCAGCCCCGGTCAGCGGGGCCGCTTGCACCTGGGCCCAGACTGTACTTGGAGTTGCCTGTCCGGCCAGCAAAGAGACGAACAAGAGATGCAATAGCCGACGCTTTATTGAGACGTGCTTCCAAGCGACTGAGGTTTGGACTTTAGCGGTGTACAACATTTTTTCGAGGGTCATGTGAGTTCTCCTTAATGAAATTGTGCGTTGCTCGTTCCTGATTGACTCGGACGCGATTCGGGGAAGCTATCTTGGCGAGGAATGACCGCAGGCCGTTTGTTTACGGCCGTCCCATGATGTGGATGTGCGCATAGGGGGATCCGGCCCACATGATGTAAGCCCCCGTTGGTTTATGTGTCGTAGGCAACCCCGAGGTTTTTGGGTCGAAGGGCCAGAGAATCATCCAGTGCGGGCCGATCTTAATCGGTGGGCTCGTCTTGTCAAACGGATCCGAGTCGCTTCGTTGAGTGGCCCCCGCCAGCATGTATTCGATGCCGGGCACGGTCGTCGTCGGCTTTGGCTTGTGCTCCTCGAAGTCCCTGTTCCACTGCATCGCTACCTGATCTTCACACATCGCCGGCATCCCGATTCCTGATGCGTTTCCAGGCATGCAGGTCCAACCATTCGTTCCCGGGCGAAGCACGGTCAATCCTCCGTGTCCATCTTGGTCGGCTACCGTCGCACCCTGAGTTATGCCCGCAGGGCCGGCAGATAAGGCACGAGCAATCTTCGTTTGTGTCGTCTCCGCGCTCCCTGCGGCGGCTGTCCGCACCAGGCACAATTCACCCAGCATCACACCGATCACAAGTTTGCCGATCCCAAGAAAAATCAGTGCGCTTCTCCTTGTTTGGATTGACATAGCATCCTCCCTTTTCTCCCCGAGATCCCGTCGCGACTTTAGCTGGGCTTTCGGTGTAGCACTTCGATGGCCAGCGCAATGTTCATTCAGCGTTCCGTCATCATCCGATGCAACTGCGATTCCAAACCACCGATCGAGCGCGAAGGAACCGACAGAAACAACAAACGGCAGTATTTAGAGAAATTCTCTTGGAACTTGTCGCATGTAGCTGAGCATCCTGTGTGGACGGGCAGAGTACTGGAGGCACTACAGGTTGACTCGACATTTTGTATGACAATTCGACGAGGTCTTACACCCAGGTGCTCACGTTGAAGCTCATCTACGCCTAGAGTCGACCGAGAAACCCAACGCCAGCGCCAGCAAGGCGAAGCCGGTTGGCAACGCCAAGGACCATGGCCCGATCACGGCTTCCAATACCGCACCGAGGGAACAGCCGACGGTGAAACCGACAATCGCGGGCCAAGTCCGTCTTGCGCGACTGCGAGCGTTGGCGACTCCGTCAGGGTCGCGCAGGAACAACATCGCGCCGACATCGATCATGAACAGCGTGATGTCGGTCGTCATTACCGCAGTCGCCGGTGCCCCGACCAACAACCGCACGAGAGCGTTCTGCACCGCCATCGCGGCGATCCCGAGCATCCCGGCAACAACGGCAGTCGGCGCAATGGGATCGAGGCCCGCCCCTCCCGCGACCCAGACCGCCAGAAAACTCACGAGCAAGACCACCTGCAGCGCCAGCAGGGGCTGCAGCGGGCCGTGGCCGGTTTCCTCCACACCGGCGGCCGCAAGCCGGGTCAAACCTAGTACAGCAACAAACACCGGGACGGAAAGGATCGACGCGATCGACGCGGCTCTCCCGGTGGCGAGATGCGCCGCCAGAACCACTAGATTACCGGTGATGTGCGCGGCGAACAGCCCTCCCAGCCCGAGGAAGCTGATGACGTCGACCGAGCCCGCCACGACGCTGAGCACGCCCGGCAGCAGCTTGGTGCCGAGCGAGTTGTCCACAGAAAGAGCCACGGCGCGCGTAGACATGTGTTCACTCCCAGTCATGGAGACCATCGATTGGGGTTTCGCTGGCTGCCCAGTGCGATCCCAAACTCCTCGCGCTATACCTTGGTGCACCAGTTCGCAATCCCCCCTTTTGGGCCAGCGTTAGTTTTCTTGGTGCGGTAAAGCAAGTAAAAGTCGGCATTTGATCCTCCTACTCTCGATCGAATTCATAGCACTGTCCGTTGCACCCATGCGATTCCACCTGACGCCTACAATGCCAACCACGCTTCCAGCAAGTCTTTTAGACGATAGTGTCGTCGATACTTTGGTATTCAGCCTCACGTGTCCAAGCTTTGCGAGAAACACGCGCTACCGTCTTGCTGCCTCGTGCAGCTGCTTGTTCCTGAAGATTCTGTATGCCAGAATCTTCCTTTCCTCACGCACATTTACTCTGGTAGTTGCAGTTCGGAACCCGCAATGGGGAACGCTTTTGAGCAAGTCTGCCTCGATTTGTTGGAGTTCTCGAACCCTCTTTTCGTCCCGTGCCAGTTGCGCCTCTAACTCCACTATCACTTTGAGATCGCGCATGAGTGCTCTAAGAGTCCAAAAGCCACGTTCGCTACCGCTGTGATTGTTTTTTCTGTGTGTCAACGACTCAGAGCGATCACGGGGCGACAGTCGCCAGCAAGGGCAACTCAAGCCTGAAGTTCGGGGCGACTTCGCCGGATTACTCTGGATGCATTTATGCCTCATATCTATTAGCGAAGCTGCTGCATACCAGTCGCCAAAATCGCAACGATTCGCAGCAGGAGAACGCCCGACGGATTTGACCCGAGACGAAGCGGCGGCCTACGACGTTGCCGCCGCATTGAACCGAGGTGCCCGCTTGCCGAAGACTACATATCAGGCGGAATAGAGGCATTCGGCGAGCAGGGCACGTCAGAAATCATCTATCTCGTGGGCTGTCTCTACCTTATCGGCATCATTCTCAACGGTTACGACGCATCTGTACCTGGACGCGAAGATGGCATCCTCCTCCGTGCCGCCTAGACGATGAGCTGCCGTCGCGGAAATCGTTTAGAGACCTTCTAAGATCTCTTGTTTCGCGGATCGTCTTTCGCGTTGATGTATTCAAGACCAAGCGGCCCAATCGCCGAAACTTGCGCGATGTATTCACTGGATTTCGCCCAGTGAAAATGGGATGTATCGCCAGGTAGGACGATGACGCTACCGGGCGGATAGGCTTGCAGCTTATCGGCGTCGAACTGATCGCCCAGTCCGATGTAAAAAACGCCGGACACAACTGTGTAGACTCGATCCTCCGGGTGCCGGTGTGGCATCACCTTCTCGCCGTGGGGTACTCTCACCCTGATCGTGAACGGCCCGGCCTGCGAGGGCTGACCAACGACGACAGCCAGGTGAACCGAAGGTGGGAACGCAGCGAAGGGTTTCCAGTCGATTTCTTCAGGCAGAACCGATCTGAAAACGTCTTGGCCTGGCTGGTGAGGCCGAATCGTGCCTCGTTGTGCTTCTATGACGGTTGCTTCTTTCGTGTGTGACATATCAAATCTCCTGCTTAGGATCTCGTGTTTCGTGCAGATGAACTGACATCTGCACCTGCAGGGCCAAAGCGAATTTCGCGTCATGCAAAACGTGTTCGCATGCTGAGCGGCCGTTCTCCGTGCGATTGTTCGCGGGTGAGCTAAAGCGGGTGACGAATTGTCATACAAAATGTCGAGTCAAACTGTGGCACCTCCAATACACCACCTGTCCACAGCGGGCCAATCATAAATGCTCCAAAGAGCGCTGTGCTATTTTGCGCCTCAAGGCGCAGGGTAATGGAACTGTCGAATGTCAATAGTGTACCCAGGACAATGTTAAGAGCTCCTCGGGTGAATAGGCACCGGCGAAGTTGGCGAAGCTGCAGAAGTTGAGCAGAGGTTTAGTGCTTCATTGCAAGTTTTCGTTTTGGCACGCCGATTGCTCTGGTGAACAACGACGGCAGACGTAAAGAGCTTTAATGGGTCTGCCAACGTAGGAACCGAGAGGAGACAGATGGCATACCAAAGTATCAATCCATATACCGAAGAGTTGATCAAGTCCTTTAACGAGCACACGGACGAACAACTCAAAGCGATCATTGCGACAGCCGAAAACACCTATAAGAACGACTGGCGCCTGAGATCCCTTCCCGTCCGCAAGGCGATCATCAAGAAGGCAGCCTCTATTATGCGCGAAAAGCGCGACGAATTTGCAACGCCGATTACAGTTGAGATGGGCAAGTTGTTCGAGGAGTCGCGAGGCGAGGTGGATCTTACCGCCGATATCCTGGACTACTATGCCGACAACGCAGAGAAGTTTCTAGCGCCTCAGAAGCTGAATGCAAAAGAGGCCGATGCTGTTGTGGAGAGCGAGCCACTGGGTGTACTTTTCTGCATTGAGCCCTGGAATTTCCCTTATTACCAATTGGTGCGGGTCGCGGCACCGAACCTGATGACTGGCAATACCCTGATCGTGAAGCATGCGCCGAATGTGCCGCAGTGTGCCCTAGCGTTTGAGAAGCTTTTCCTCGATGCGGGCGCTCCGGTGGGAGCCTACACCAATGTATTCCTCTCCAACGAGCAGGCAGCTATGGCAATCGCAGATGCGCGAATCAGGGGAGTCGCAGTAACGGGCAGTGAAAGGGCTGGTGCCGCCGTCGCGGCCGAAGCCGGGACGGCCCTCAAGAAGAGCACGATGGAACTCGGCAGCAACGATGCCTTTATTGTGCTGGACGACGCGGATATGGATACGGCAGTCCGGTGGGGCGTATGGGGAAAAATGAACACCACGGGAGAATGTTGTATCGCAGCAAAGCGGTACATTTTGGACGAGAAAATAGCCGACACGTTCATGGCTCGATTCAAGAAAGAACTAGAGAGCCTGGTACCGGGAGACCCCATGGATCCGAAGACGACGCTTGGGCCGCTGTGCACCGCCAGAGCGTTGGATCTTGTCCAACAGCAAATCAAAACTGCGGTGGATGGCCGTGCAAAGCTATTGCTGGGTGGAAAACGCCTCGACCGGCCTGGATACTTTCTGGAGCCAACAATCCTCACCGACATAACGCCAGACAACCCGGCCTACCGTCAGGAGTTCTTTGCCCCGGTCGCACTCATCTTCGTCGTCAAAAACGAGAAAGAAGCAGTCGAGCTAGCTAATGACTCTCCATATGGTCTCGGTGGATCGGTTATCACCAAGGACATTGAGAGAGGTAAGCGAATTGCACGTCAGATCTACACGGGCATGGTCTTTATCAATAGAGCTACGTGGACCTGGCCTGACCTGCCCTTCGGCGGAGTAAAGAACTCCGGCTATGGACGCGAGCTCGGGACACTTGGTATCGGCGAATTTGTCAATAAGAAGCTGATCGCGGTTGTGGCTTGATCGAGGCGGTTCTGATGGTTGCGTTATCCCCTACTGCTTGATTGGCGGCTGACCAATTAGCCGCCAGTATCAATGAAAGACGGACGTTCAAACAGGGTAGTTGACTTTATCGCGGATGAGCACTCGGTCACGACAATGGATTTCGCATTAATTTTGCGCAAGGATCTTGCGGCTTCGAACGTCCTGGTGTGTAAAGGGTTGGGATGCGCTGACCGCATTCTGAACTTCATGGAGAAGAGGCTGCAGCTGGCCACGCAATGAGAGAAGCCAAGGTTCAATCGCGATAGCTGATGCCGAGCAACTTGTGTCTGAGAATCGTTGGTGGGCAAAGAGATGTTGAAGACGATTTCCCCCCGGCGAATGCTTATTGCTAAGGAGCAGATATGCACATGACGTCGCAATCCGAGAATTCAAGGCGTACCGCCCGTACGGATGGTAGAAGAAGAGATGTTACGCCGAACAACACACATCGCAGTCCGCGGCTGGTCATTATCGGTGCCGGGTTCGGCGGCCTCACTGCAGCGCGCCGCCTTGCCAAGATGCCAGTGCGGATCACGCTGGTTGATGGCAGTAGAGTCGTTGCTGAGCGACTTGGTTCGTTTTGCGCTGGTATCGTTTCGGCATTTTTGGCGCAGGACTCGCGCTTCTGCGAGCTGTCCTCCAGACACATCCGACTTCTAGCTAGCTCGTGGGGGCAGATGTATGAACAAGCTTAGAGAGATCGCTGCTGCAGAAAAACACGTGGTGATTGTCGGCGGTGGCTTTGCCGGACTTAACTGCGCGAAGAGGCTCTCCTCCGATTCCCGCTTACGAATCACTCTGATCGATAAAAATAATTATCAGCAGTTCCAGCCCTTGCTCTATCAGGTTGCCACCGGCATTCTCTCGCCCGCAAATGCAGCTTTTAACCTCCGCGAAGTTTTTGTTCACCACAAGAATGTTGAGATCAAGATGTCTGAGGTCGTAGCTGTCGATCTCACTACCCGAAGCGTCAAAGGCAAGGGCGGCGACGTCTTCCAAGGTGACTTTCTCGTACTCGCCGCTGGAACTGCGGCGAATTTCTTCGGGATCCCCGGCGTTGAAC
>JBAUXO010000163.1:0-21254 GCA_049584315.1 Candidatus Sulfotelmatobacter sp.
ATTGAGATTCGGCTTCCGGAGAGCCGATTTCGATTTCCCCGACGAGTAAGTAGTAAATAAACAGCAAAAAACGTGTCCCCTCGAGGTCTTTCCACTGCCGCGGCGTGCCCGCACCCAGCGCTTTGCGCAAGATCAGGCTCAAGTTGAACGCCCCCACATGGACCAGTTGCCGCTTCAGAATATTCTCGTGTCCGCGTAGATGTGTGCGCCTCATGCCACCCGTCTCGTAGCAGTGCGCAAAGCTGCGTTCCACCAGTTCGCCTCGCCGCCCCAGCAAACTCTTGCCGTAGCCGCCGCGCACCCGTCGCCGATTCTGGTACACCGCCTGTTGCTCCTCGCTTTTGCCCTCCCAGTGGCGCTGCCCCGCTTGTTTCTTTTCCGGAATGTAAGTACGCACTTCGTAACTCTTAACCCGCTCCAAGACCGCGCCGCTGTGGTAACCCTTGTCCGCTACCATCTCTTCGATTCCCTCGACGTTGACCTTGGGCGTATCCTCCGGTCTCTGCTCCGCTGCTTCGCGTTTCACTAACTCCGCCACCACCATCCCCGCCTCGCTCAGCGTCGCGTCCAGCGTCACGGTGTCGCCCAGGTCGGCTCCCTGCAGCGTCACCGCCACCACCGCACCCGTATCCAGATCGACCGCGTGCTCGGCCTTGTGCGCCAAGTGCGTGCGCCCGTCCTTCATCTTCGTGATCCGCGCATCCCCGTCCGCCGGGCTCTCCCACTCCTTATTCGACATCCGCTTTTTCCGCTTGCGATCCAACCGTGCCAAGTCTTCCCGGCTCGGCGTCTCTATGCCCGAAGCCTTCGCCAGACCACGCAGAAACTCCTCATAACTTTCCCCCGTGTCGCGGCGCACAATCGAGCGCATCGCCGCATTCGCCTCCAACGTGGTCGCATCGATGGCGATCCGCTTTCCCTTCACCAACCCACGATCGGCCAGCACCCCCAGCACCCAGCCGAACACTTCGCGATGGGTGTCCACATCGATCAAACGCCGGGTACGCGAAATCGTCGTGTGATCCGGCGTGTCCTCGTCCAACCCAATCCCCACAAAGCGCCGCAACCCCAGCGAATCCGCCAATCGCCAGGCAATCCCGCGTTCACTGTCGATGCCCTCAAAGTAACCCAGCAGCAGCAACCGGAAGTAGATCCCCGGGGTCAGCGACGGCCGGCCATACTTAGCCGCATAGAACTTCGCACACCGTCCCTCCACAAACTCATCGAACTTCTCCGCCTCCAGCAGTTCATTGAGCCGCTGATAGAACGGATGTCCTGGAGCCGAAGGCAGCTCCGTATGAGCAATCCAAATGTCTTCTTGCTTTTCCCGCTGCTTGCGCGTCCCCATCGCCATACGCGCATTCTACGAATCCTACCTGTGGATCCTTCAAACTCTTTTGCTTACGCATCCGGACTTACACCCCGGGCTGCTATGCTGTCCTCGGCGACAAAGCTTCGTCACTGCGAATGTTACGGCGCAGTGTTGAAGGCGGTTTCTTCTGCTATCCCTATTTCGAATCTGATCCGCTGCTCAACAATCTGCGAAAGGGACCTGAGTTTGCCGAAATCACGGCGCAGGCGCGCGAAAGACACGAACAGTTCGAAGCAAGATTTTTCGGAGGGGACTTTGAGCGATAAAAGGCAAATGGTTCTCTTTCTAGCTTTCTAGAGCTGTATTTGGAGCAAACCACGGATAATAATTCTTTGTTCGGGCAATGGAGGACGCATTGACTGACTTAAGCTATAACTCATTTAACCGTCGTGAGTTCATCCATGGCGCCCGGCAAAGTGATGAAGGTCCCCGTTTTTCCGCAACTGTTTTTCCGCAACTTGCATATTACGCCATTTAGCGTTACGCTAATCAGCGTAATATGGCTTCCCTGGAAAATCCTTTCGTTTTTGGCGAAATCATCGACGACGCCAACTTTGTCAACCGCACTGACGAACTCGCCCAACTCGTCCGAGACCTGGCAGATGGCCAAAAAGTGTTCTTATTGTCTCCAAGACGCTTCGGAAAGAGTTCCCTTGTTGCTCTGGCCCTTCTCAAACTGAAGAAGAGACACATTCATACCGTCAACTTGACTGTGAGCAGCTACTCCAGCTACGCCCAATTCCTGGAAAAGTTTGCTGAAAAGGTGTTGCGTGCTGCCGGCCCTTGGGAGCGGGTCAAAGATTGGGTTACACGATTTGGTCGGCAGGTAAAGCCGGACATCAGCATCAACATGGCGACCGGGGAGATCAGTGTGTCTCTAGGAAAAGGAGCGGGTTTCGATGCGACACCAATCGCACCGGACGTTTTTGCGCTGCCGGGAGAGTTGACCAAAAATGCGGGAATTCGCATGGCGATATGCCTTGACGAATTCCAGCAAATTTCCGAATTCAATGGGGGATCAGTCGAAAATGCCATCAGGAACCAGGTTCAGGAGCAAAGGGAGGTGGGTTATGTTTTCGCGGGATCTCAACCCTCGTTAATGGAGGAAATGCTTTCTGCCAAACGTCCTTTTCATAAAGCCGGCCCCCAGATGTTCTTGGACAAGATCCCGGCAAGAGACTGGGAGAACTTTATTACTCGACATTTTCGCAAGAGGGGCAGGACGCTTGACGATTCGGGTTTAGAAACACTGCTGGCTTCCGCTGATTTAATTCCTTATGACGTTCAGCGAATTGCCCATGAGCTTTGGGATTATGCCGAACTGAAAACTAAACACCAACTCGATGTATCAGACGTGAATTCCGTCATTCAAAGTCTCGTCACGAGCCAATCCACTTATTATGAGCTTCTCTGGGAGCAGCTTTCGGCACGGCAACGGGCAGCCCTACAGGCGATCGCTTACCGCGGGGCAGGGGAAATCTACTCGCAAGGCGTCCGCGAAGAGTTCCGTCTCGGGCCAGCCTCCTCGGTTCAGAAGGCTCTTCAGTCGCTAGATTCGAGAGATATTCTGGATCGTTACAAAGGCAACTACTTCTTTCTTGACCCGCTCTTTCCTTGCTGGATTAGAAAAAACGGCGCATAAAAGGGCTTCATGCCATTTAGCGTTACCCCAAAAAGCGTAACCACAGAGATATGGGAAAAGCACTGTTATTGACCGGCGCGCCCATCCGAATTGCTGAAGATCGCAGCCGATCATTACCCCAACATCCGAGTAGCCATCGCCTCGTCAACGCTAGGAGCTTCGGCTAAGTTCCAGGACACGCTTGCAGCACGGAAGAAGCGGAATGTTTGCCTGACACCGATGTCTCTGGAAGACTTGAAGGACGCCAAGCACACCGATCTGCGCCACCGATTCTTGCGTGGTGGCCTGCCGCCATTTTTCTTGGCCGAGCGCTTTCCCGAGCGTGATTTTCAAGAGTGGATGGGCGCCTATTGCCAAGGACAATCAAGGGTTGTTCCGCTTGGAGAGGCGCTCGTCGTTTCAGAAATTTACTGAACTGCTGATGGCGCAGAGTCGCGACCCCATGCGAAATCAGCCGCACCACCATCAGCAATTACCTCAATGTGCTGGAGGCTACCTTCGTCGCACATGTGATTCGTCCGTTCAGCACTCATCGGCCGACCGAGATTGTATCTGCCCAAGGTGTACGGATTTGATACTGGTTTTGTGGCCTACTACCGCGGCTGGCAGGATTTTCGACGGGAGGATCTTGGATCTTGGTGTGCTTTGGGAGCACTTCGTACTGAACGAGATCATGGCCCGCCAGCAGGCCGTGAGGTCTCGTATTGGCGCGACAAGCGTGGCCACGAAGTTCCTTCGTCCTGACTGGCCGACAGAACAAGCCAATCGCCGTCGAATGTAAATGGTCCGCTGCCGACTTCGATGCTGCCAACCCGCGAATATTCCGTCGGCAATACTCGGAGGGTGAGAATTCTGTCCTCGCCCAAGATGTCGATCGTCCCTTCAGTCGCCGCTCCGGAGAGATTACAGTTCGATTCGAGAACCTTCAAACGTTGGTGAATACAATTGGTCTCGGTCGGATGATCTCATAGTCCAAAGTGCGGCGCCCGTCCCCGCGTGGGCGGAAAGGCCTGGAGTACAGTTGAGGAGGGTGGCCAGCGCTCAGTCTGCGTGAGAAGCCGGATAAGGACTGAATTAGAAGCCGCAGCAGTGATGCAATGGCAATATGAAGCTTATCGCGCGCTCTATCCGGCTTTGAAACCGATTTTCGAGAAATTGAGCGATCATTCTAAGCGCGCTTCCTAAGACTGAAGCGAAAGGGGGCCGCGGCTAGCTAGCTAGGGGCTCGAATGTTCTCGATAGACAAGTCAAGTAACTATCAAACAACGTTGCACATCGAATGTCTCGAACAAGCAAAGGAAGACAATTGATGTCGTATGTGTTCCGCAATGTTTCGCCACACGGCCTGACATCGGCTGTGGCGCTGCTCGCGCTTTCCGCGCTTCATGCGTGCTCGAGGCCGAGCCATTTCTGGTCGGTTCCGCCTCCGCCACTCTCCGCCGCCGTCTATTATCTCGATTGTTCGGCGAGCCAAAGCGGCAAGGGGACGGCGGCTTTGCCATGGAATTCCCCGGTCAGAGTGGATGCGTTCACTTTCCTCCCGGGAGATCGTCTCCTGCTCCATCGCGGCACGACCTGCAATGGAGCCCTGAGTCCTCAAGGCTCCGGTACGGCGAACGCCCCCATCCTGATCGATGCATACGGAACGGGCCCACAGCCAGTAATCAGGGGCGGCGACGCCGAGGAAGCTCTCAAGCTGTTCAACCAGCAATACTGGGAGATCAACAATCTTGAGATCACGGGGGGGAACCGGTACGGCATCTACGTTACGGGTAACACTCCCAACTCGAGCATCAATCACATCTACCTGAGAAATCTGAACGTTCACGATGCTACCTACACGTCGGCCAGGCGGGCCGACTCCGGCGAGGTCTTCATCTCTACCAACGCGGCCGGGCAGGTCTTGAACGATATTCTTATCGACGGGGTCACGGCCCACAACAGCCACGTCTCGGAAGGCATATTTGTAAGCGCTGGTGGAGCATGGATCGAGACGAATGGGGTCTCCCAGCCCCTTGGAAGCAACGTCACCGTGCAAAATTCTACCGCGCACGATATCTACGGCGATGGAATTCTAATCACGGAGTTGAACAACGGATTGCTGCAGAGGAACGTCGTCTACAGGAGCGGGCTTTGTCCAAACTGCACCGGCAGCACGCCTGTCGGCCTATGGGAGTGGTACTGCCATACTTGTACGGTGCAGTACAACGAGTCGTATGCCAACCAGAGCTGGGGCGGCGATGGTGGAGATTTCGACATCGACTATTACAGCAACAATAATGTCGTACAGTATAACTACGGGCATGACTCCGCGGGCTATTGCGTGGCTTTTTTCGGCGCCGGCGGGAGGGCCAGTCTCGATAACGTTTTCCGCTACAACGTGTGTTCCAACAACGGCCGGAAAAGCGACCTGTCGAAGCAGGGAGAGGTCTTTGTTCATACCTGGGACAACGGTTCGCTCGACGGTGTGCAGATCTACAACAATACGTTCTACTGGAACCCAGCCTCCAATGCGGCCGCGTTCATCAGCAGCGATGCGACTTACTCGGGGAGCGCCCCGCGCTTTTTCAAGAACAACATCATCTATGCCACCGTCCCGGGCATGATCCAGACAACTTCCGGGTTCGTTCTGGACAACAACATATATTGGACGAGCTCGGCATCTCCGCCGACCTGGCAAGTTATCGCCACTACTTACACCAGCTTGCGCGCGTACCAAGCGGGGGTAAACCTGGACCTCCAAAGCTATTACACGGACCCGAAGCTGAGCAGCCCGGACTATCACGCCGTGGGGAAGCCGGGCGCTGCCTTCAAGCCGTTGCCCGGCTCTCCGGCCAAAGGCGCGGGAGCCAATGTCTGCAGCGGAATCGACGGATGCTCCGTGGGCACGGAAGATTTCTGGGGACACCCGCTGCCTATCGGAACTGGGTACAGCATCGGGGCATATCAAGGACCATGAGGAATTCCGGTTTCCAGACCCACAACACGTGAAGAAGTTCGAAGCTTATGGCGAATCGTAGGATGAGACCGCAAGAGACCTGTCGTTCCAAAACCATTCAAGGTATCGGAGTCTTCTGTTTCGCAGGGTTTACTTGTGCGTTGCTGTTCATGGGAACAGGACGTCTGGGGGGACAGAATTCCCCAATTTCGAATCAATCTAGCGTGGGCACGATCTGGTCTTCTAAGGAGCTGGCGACACCATTGGCTCGCGATCCCATCTTCGTTTATAACGACTGGTCAGCCTACGATGAACTCTCAGACAACATCCCGCTAACCGAAGAGCTGGCCATGAACGAACTGGATGAAATCGTTCGCCTTCGCCGCTTCGGAGCTCATTTCGATTACTACATGATGGATGCGTTCTGGTTCGATCCGGACGGTGGTTATCGCACTTGGCGCAAAGCAAACTGGCCGAACGGGCCGGATGCCTGGATCAAGAGGTGCCGCGACAATGGGATACTTCCGGGTCTGTGGTTCGGCAGCAATGCTTTGGTCAAAATCAATCCGGCCCCGGCATGGCAGGATTCCCTTACCGAAAAGAAAGGATCGATGTCCTTTTCGGATGGAGGGTTTCTTCCCGACTTGATGGACACATTGCAATATTGGTATGGCCATGGCATCCGCATGTTCGAGTTTGATTTTGCGGATTTTGACGCGGCCACTCCAGCCACAGCGAAAACCAAATCACGCGAAGAGATTCATGCGCGCAATGTGGATGCCTTCCGCGCGGCGCTCAAGGACTTTCGGCGGCACAATCCCGATATCGTGCTGGTAGCGTTTAACGGATTCGGTGGTGATCTGGAATCAACTGCCGGCCCTTTCCCATTCCATAATGCAATCGACCTGCGCTGGCTCGAGGTATTCGATTCGCTCTATGCCGGAGATCCGCGCCCCTCAGATGTGCCGGAGATGAACTTCTGGCGCTCGATGGATATTTACAGCGACCATATGGTCCGCCGCTTCGAGCAAAGTTTCGTGCCTTTGGAGCGCATCGATCCGACCAGCTTCATGCTGGGCAACACCGGAACGATTTATTACCGCAAGACCCATGCCTGGAAAGGCGCCTTGCTTCTAATGATGGCGCGCGGTGGCTGGGTGAATACAGTGCACGGAAACCTCGAACTGCTTACGGATGACGATGCCCGCTGGTTTGCCAAGGCCCAGTCTCTCTATCTTCCTTTTGAGGCCAAAGGACGCACCAAAACGTTCGGCGGCATCCCCGGCGATGTGCAGCCTTACGGCTTCGGTTCGCTCGATGCGGATGGCGCGGTGTATGCCGTCGTCAATCCGGCGCAGAGTGTGGAGGCGATCAAATTGCCCCAGCTGTCGCAACAGCAGAAGCCGGTTGCGGATGGCCGGGTCATTTTTCGTGACTCCGGTTTTCAGCCGGTACTTGTGGGCGACAGCGTCAAACTTGGTCCGGGTCAGCTTGCGTTGGTTGGGTTTGGCAAATACGCGCGAGCGCAGTATGACCTGGGTGTGCAGCAGGACGTTCAAATTCCGCTCTCCATTCAGCCCGTGCCAGCTACCTTCTCTCCCAAGGGCAAGAATGCGATCGAAGCAACCGTGACTGCCCCGGGGACCGGAGACCTGCGGATCGTCGTGCAACAGCATGCGATGGACGGGAGCATCATGCGAAGCTGGAAAGGTGGACCACCCAACGGAACCAACATGGACAAAGTGTTTGTGCTGCAAGCGTGGCAGAACGGGCAGGCTCTGCCGATCGAAATCAACTACGACAAAGTGATCTGGAGCGGACTTTCATGGGCGGTCGGTGAAATCCGCCAAAGCCAGCTGAAACCGGGGGACCCAGTGATCATCCAGTGCGTCTCGGCCGAGAACGATCCCGTGAGCCTGACCGGGAAGGTCTATAGGGTTCAGTATTAGTGGGTAAGCCTTTGTGGAGAAGTTCAGTTAAGACCTCTATTGGCCACTGCGACCCGCCTTCATCCAGCAGGGCCGCGGTAGTGCCAGCAGCCGCAGTCGCTCCATCCGACTCTATCCCTAGCCGTGCCGATACAGATGTCCGTTGGGGATGAGTGCGTTTCTTACTTGACAGTATCCGGCAGATGGCGGTAACGTTCCGGGCGCGAATTTAGAAGTTTGTGTTGGAGCACTTGTTGGGCGGTTAGGTAAACGTTTGCTGGCCCGGCGAGGAGGGGACATGACTCGAGGGCTACAGAATTTTGATTGCATGTACATCCTGTGCTGCCTCGTGCTGCTGACGTGGCACACTGCTGGGGCGCAGTCGACTAGCGGATCGATCTACGGGCAAATCACCGATGCTTCCGGAGCGATCATGGTTGGTGCCCAGATCACCGCGGTGAATCAGACCACGGGGGTAACGTACAAGGGGCAAAGCGACGCGGCCGGAAACTATGCCGTATTCGACCTTCCTCCTGGCAACTATAACGTGACGGTGGGCAGCGCTGGTTTTGAAATGGCGAAGATCAACAACGTACTCATCGTCATTGATCAGAAGCAATTAGTGAATTTCCAGATGAAAGTCGGCGCCAGCACCGAAGTGATGACAGTCACGACCGAGCCGACCATGCTGCAAACCGAAAGTGCGGAGACCGGAGATGTCATCCAGTCGCACGACATTGTGAACCTCCCGCTGCTGGGCCGCACTTTCTATTCCCTGACGGAATTGAGCGCGGGCGTAACAAGCGGCGCCGGCAGCACTAACAGCTTCAACTTTTCTATCAATGGCGAAAGGGAATACGCCAATTCTATTCAGATTGACGGAGTCGAAGCGACCACCAACCGAACCCAGGACATCACTGCCACTCCCAGTGTGGATGCCGTGGAGGAATTCAAAGTGGCAACCTCCTCCTACTCGGCTGAGTTTGGCAGCTCGGCGGGCGGAGAAGTTTCGATTCAGACTAAGTCCGGATCGAACCAATGGCACGGAGTCGCCTATGAATTTTTCCGGCCCAATTTTACGGCCGCCAAGAACTACGGCATCGATGGCGTGGCCATTCCACCCTCGACTCTGAAGCAACACAACTACGGCGGCACTTTCGGGGGGCCGATCAAGCGGGATAAGACGTTCTTTTTTGTGTCGTACGAAGGCATGCACAACACGACTTCCGCCAACTACCTGGATTCGGTGCCGCCCACCAGTCAGATCAGCGTGCTGCCCGATGGTTCGGTAAATCTTAATGGACTGCTGGATCCGCTGCTCGGGACACCGATTCCAGTCTTCAATCCTGTAGTTTCTTTCACGAGTTACGGCGGAGTGGCGCAGCAATTTCCGGGAAATATCATCCCGGCGAGTCAAGTCAGTAAGGCCGGCCTGAACACGCTACTCGACTTCTTCCCAAAGCCCAATCTTGCGGGAACTAATTTTGGCTGGTTCAAGAACTTCCTGGTAGACGCGCCCGACGATCAGAATTATAAATTAGTGGATTCGCGGCTGGATCACAATTTCTCGAATAACGACAGGCTCGCGGCCGTTTTTCATTACAACTACGGCAATCTGTACGATGCCGGCCCCTACGGTGATCAATCTGTCGTGCCCAATGCCGGGGACAATGACTTTGGCAACAACCAGGAAAATGGCTCGCAGGAGTACTCGATTACTGAGACTCACTTATTCTCGACTCGCTTCATCAACGAGGCACGGTTTGGCTACACGCGTTACTACCTCAACCAATACCCGCTCCTGCAGGGGCAGAATCTGGCCAACCAGTACGGAATGGCCAACATCAATGTGCCCGGTTTTCCCGCAACCTATGGTTATCCCTACATCCAGCTTTACTCAGGATTTTTTACCGGGGGGTCCTCGTACAAGCCCTTCTACATCCGCGACCACAACTGGCAGTTGTCCGATAATGTAACCTTGAGTGGCGTCGGAAAGCACGAGTTCAGGTTTGGCGGAGACTTCCGGCGGCTGAATTCATTCCCCAACTTTTCGCTTTTCCCGACTGGCTATCAGTACTACGGAGCGTATTTTTCCCCAGCCACTAGCGACCCCACTTTTGCTAAATACTTCAACCCCAAAGCCTGGTTCCCTAATGGCGGCTCCGATATCGCCGATTTGATCGTGGGGATACCGTTCGATGTCTACACTGGATTGCAGCTGACAAATCCTCACACGCAGAGCTGGGAAATGCACTTTTATGGAGAAGACACCTACAAAGTAAACCCCAGGCTGACGTTGAATTACGGAATCAGATACGAATTCCAGGCTCCCTTCACGGAGGCGAGCAATTTCGCATCCAACTACGACCCTGCGACCGACAGCATATTGCTGGCCGGGCTAGGCTCTAATTCGGCGGGTCTGATGAATTCGCGGTGGGACGACTTTGCGCCCCGGCTGGGATTTGCCTACCAGGTAACAGCCAAGACGGTGCTGCGCGGCGGCTATGGCATTTTCTACTCCCCGGAAAACGACGCGCGGGAGGACATTCTGACCAAGAACTATCCCTTCGCCGAGCTGGATTCGTACGAAAATTACTACTACTACGGCCCATGCACAGGCTCACCGTGTGACGGCATTTACAACTACCAGTTGGATCAAGGCATCCCGCGAAACACTACGATTGCTATCCCCTCCGGTGCCAGCAGCATCCCCACCAGTTCGATTCCCAATGGGAAACTTATAACGACTTATTATGTGAATCCAAAAATGCGGACGGGATACACCGAACAATTCAATCTCGCTTTGCAGCGAGAGCTGGGCTCGAATTTCACCCTTGAGACTGCATTTGTCGGCACCCGGAGCCATGATCTTTCCTACGAGATTGGCGATATCAACTTCAACTTCAACCCGACGGTTCTGGCGGACGGGCTCCTTACTCCTAATCTGGGAAAAATCCAAGCTCTGACCGATGCGGGATGGGCAGAATACAACTCGCTGCAAGTAAAGGTCACCAAGCGAGTGTCAAAGAACCTGAATTTCCTGGCGAATTACACCTGGTCCCACAACCTCGACAATGGGCCGGCTCCGTTTAATCTGGGCGCAAACAGCGATTATCCCCAGAACCCCTACGATTTGAATGGGGAGATCGCGTCCGCCGATAACGACCTTCGCCACAACTTTGTTTTCAGCGGACTTTATCGCTTGCCAGTTGGACGGGGACAAACCTTCTTCGCTAACTGGGGCCGCGTCCAAGAACTTATTCTGGGCGGTTGGCAGCTCAATGGCATCTTCTTTATGCACAGTGGCACTCCTGTCAATGTCGTTCGCGGGGCCTCGCTCGCTACTTGTCCCGGAGTGCGCCCAGATCTGGTCGGCGACCCCAACGGCCCTCCACCGCCGCCTCCCGCCGACTCAACGGCCCCTGTGCCCGACCGGAGTTATTACGCCTTCAATGTCGCGGCCTTCAGTGTCCCTACGACTCTGACCGGCTGCACTCCCGGTAGCGCCGGCAGAAACCTGGTTGCAGGTCCGGGATTTGTGGGCGCCGATACTTCCATATTTAAAGAATTTGGCATTACTGAAAGAGCCAAACTGCAAACCAGGCTGGAAGCTTTCAACGTAACGAACACCCCACACTTTGCTAACCCCGACGGGGTGATGACTGACGGCACCTTCGGACAGATCACAAGAGCAGGCCAGATGCGCATTGTTCAGCTGGCGGCAAAGATCATTTTCTAGGCGGAGTTGGAACAACTAACGGCATGTAACTCCGCCCCACGATCGCACGGCTGACGGCCGGCTCTCTTCTGGTGAATCCCGAAGCGCCGCCACGGTCGAAACAGCGGCCGCAGGATAATCGGTCGCGCCCAGACTGCTGGCGATCGATTCGGGTAAAGTGATTGAAGGCGGCTGCACCCACGACTTTTTCCGAGGGGCAGAGTTGAGCAAAGGTTTGGAGCACTTCCATACAGGCCAGACCGGCCTTCTCCTAATGACTTGGGACAACGGTGACCGTACTGTGCTGGTCAATCCCAATCTGGGCGGAATCACGATGGGCTGGAACCTGCACCATACAGCTCAGGACGAGTTGTTTGCAGCTATCGGAGGCACCGCGTTTCACGCCCGGGTAATTCTCGATCGCAGGAGTGAATATGGAGCTCCGAGTCAACGCGTAATCAATGGAGGCGGCGTTCCACAGAACAACCCGGTGCTCAACCAGGTATACGCGAACGTGTTGGGCAGACCTGTGCGGGTGCCCAGCAGTAAGGTGACCGGAGTCGGCTCAGCGATTTTTGCGTTTCTCGCGGCGAAAACATTCCGTACGATTGAGGAGGCGCAGCCGCAGATTTGTCCGGCCCACACCAAATTTTCCCCGCACCCCGACGAAAACAGAGTTTACGACGAACTCTACCCAATCTACCGCCGGATCTACTTCGATCTTGGCAAAACCGGGAGAGACAGCCATTTCGGCGATGTCCTTCCCAAACCAATTCAGATTGCTCCCACGAAATCATGATGAAAGCACATACTGCCAGGCTTTTAGCACTCATATTTGCGGCGTTGCTCTTGCCAACCTCGGGGTTTGCAGTGGCGCAGACGGTTGCAGCCTTCGTCCCCGACAAGATGGAAACCGTTCTTTACGGAGCAGCTTACTACTGGGAATACATGCCCTATGAACGGTTGGATCAAGACGTCGAGCTCATGCAGCAGGCAGGTATTAATGTGGTACGCCTGGGCGAATCCAGTTGGGGATTATGGGAGCCGGAGGACGGCCGCTTCGAGTACGGCTGGATGGACCGGGTTGTCGACCGCATGCACAAGGCTGGAATTAAGGTCATCATGGGTACTCCGACGTATTCCGTCCCCGCCTGGATGTACAAGGAGCATCCGGAAATCGTTATCACTCGTCTCGGAGGCAAAACCATCACGTTCGGGCTCCGCCAGAATACAGATCTGCTGAACCCAACCTATCGCTTCTACTGCGAGCGCATCATTCGCAAGATTGTTGAACACTACAAAGACAACCCTGACCTGATCGGTTTTCAGGTTGACAATGAGACCTCGTCGGGAGGTGCGGCCAACCACGATGTGCAGACTGGTTTTGTAGAGTACCTGCAACACAAATTCAAGACCGTCGATGAGCTCAATAAGATTTGGGGACTGAACTACTGGGGACAGCGGCTGAATGACTGGACGGAGATTCCTCCGCAAGACGGGATCATCAACCCGGGATGGAAACTGGAGTGGCAACGTTACTCACAGTGGCTGACCAGCGATTTCCTGGCATGGCAAGCCGGTATCATCAACCAATACAAACGGCCCGATCAATTTATCACCCACGATCTGGCTGGGCCTCCGAACGCGGTGGTAAACGAGTACGACATCAGCCGGTCCATGGACATTATGGCGGTGAATCCTTATCACGGCACGCAGGATGAATTCGATGGTATCGGTTCGAGTATGGCTGGGGATTACAGTCGGTCTCTCAAGCAGACCAACTATCTTGTGACTGAAACCAATGCGCAGACGATTGGATGGGATTCGAAGGCACAGTTTCCTCCTTACGACGGGCAACTCCGGTTGGATGTTTATACGCATCTTTCCTCGGGCGCCAACATGGTCGAGTACTGGCATTGGCATTCCCTGCATTACGGCCAGGAAACGTATTGGAAGGGAGTGCTGTCCCACGACCTGGAGCCTAATCGCGCCTATGCCGAGGTGAGCCGCACCGCGCACGAACTGCAGCGCATCGGGCCGCAGCTTGTTGATCTCAAACCAAACACCCAAGTCGCAATTCTCTACAGCAATGACTCGCGGTACGGTATTGAGTTCATGAAGTTCAGCGATCGGGTGAATTACAAGTGGCTGCTCGACCAGATGTACCATGCGCTGTATCGCGAGAACGTCGGAGTGGACTTCGTCTTCCCAGAGAGCACTGATCTCGCGAAATATAAGGTGATCGTGGTTCCAGCCCTCTACGTTGCCAGTGACGAACTCCTGAACCGGCTGGTGGAATATGTGCGCGGCGGAGGGAATCTTGTCCTCACCTTTAAGAGCGGATTTACGAACGAATATGACACAGTGCGGTGGGTTATGGCGCCCGGCGCGCTCCGCCAGGCTGCCGGATTCCGTTACCAGGAGTTCTCCAATCTGCGCCTGCCAGTAGCGCTGAAGGGAGATCCCCTTAAAGCGGGCGCTGACAATCATGTCTCTGAATGGGCGGAAATGCTGATTCTTGAAGGAGCTGAAGGGCTCGCCTATTACGATCATCCTTTCTTTGGGAAGTACCCGGCGATCACGCGCAATCATTTCGGTAAAGGGACTCTGACGTACGAGGGCACGGTATTGTCCGACAAGTTACAGGACAAGGCACTGCTGGATGTGCTCCAGATGGCTGGCCTCACGGGGCCTGATCAGCAACTGCCCGCGCCACTCCACGTGAAACACGGCACCAATCGCAATGGCAAAACGATTCACTACTTTATGAATTACTCAGATGCTCCGCAGACTTTTGCCTACGCGTACCGAGCGGGCGAAGACCTGCTGACCCAAGCCGGAGTTGCCGCCTCGCAACGGATCACGCTCAAGCCGTGGGATTTGGTAATTATCGAAGAGAAGTAACAGTGCCCTCAGCAGCAAGGTCGGCCTGGTTCGACAATGCACTGCTTCGATAATGCGCTGGTTCATAATGCAAAAAGCAAATCCATTTACAACTCGCGGATTGAAACACACAATTTTCTTGCTGGTCCTGCTGTGTGCGTGCTCCTGGCCGGTTTTGGCGGATCCCACTCTGCCCGGATTATTCACCGACCACATGGTCCTGCAACAGGAACGCGCCATACCGATCTGGGGATGGGCCGATCCTGGTGAGCGGGTCGTTGTGACCTTGGGCGGACAATCCCGGCGTGCGGTTGCGAGCCGCGACCGCCGATGGAACGTCTTGCTGTCGCCGATGAAAGCTGGCGGACCATTCTTGATGGCGGTGCGCGGAAGGAAAACAGTCCTGATTAAGGACGTGATGCTTGGAGAAGTCTGGGTGCTTTCCGGGCAGTCCAATATGACTTTTGCGCTCAATAATGCCGCCGGCGCGGGGACCGAGATCCCGAAGGCAAATTACCCTGAGATTCGCCTATTCACAGTTCCGCAAAAAAGCGCTCTTCATTCCCAGCGGGACGCCCTGTCAAGTTGGGAGATTTGTACTCCTGAAACATCCAAGGAATTCTCTGCGGTGGGTTATTTTTTCGGTCGCGAGCTTCATAATAAGCTGGGCGTGCCAATTGGACTGATTCACAGCTCCTGGCCAGGCACCGGCGCGGAAGAATGGGCCTCGCTTCCATCGCTGCACAGGGACCCGCAACTCGCCCCTATTCTCGAAGGCTGGCAGGATGCTCCCGGTGAGTCCCACTATCTCGCGACCCATGCAGCGGAGTTCCGGATCGAGTTTGGCGACTTTGAGTTTCTGAAGCGCGATTCTGGTGCTGCGGTTCCGTTCTCGGACTTCGACGATGGCAGGTCACGCAACACTTTCGGTGGGTCCTGGACTTACACGTGGAAAACAGCTCCCAACACCGCTTTCCAACTCACGCATCCCGGGCGTGGAGGCTCGGGCTTTGTCGCACAAGTTTCTGGCAAGCTCGAGGCTGGCGACACCGCGAGGCTGGGCGCGAGCTTCTCTCCTGACCTCTCCCCTGCCGATTTGAGCGCGTACGTTGGTATTCGCTTCTATTGCCGTGGGAAAGGATATTTCCGGTTTCGCTCACTGCAACCTACCGTAACCGACTGGGATGACTACTCCACTTCTGCGTTTCAAGCAACGCCCGACTGGCAAGCAATCACCATCTGGTTCAAGGATCTGAAGCAAGAGGGTTGGGGCGTGACGATGCCATTTACTCCGCAAGCTCTTTCCGGTCTTGCCCTCGAGATGGTGCGAGCACCGCACGACATCGTGAGGCCCCCGGCCGGTCTATTCAACGGCATGATCGCTCCCCTGATCCCCTACGCAATCCGCGGGGCTGCCTGGTATCAGGGCGAGGGCAATGCACGGAAGGCTTACCAATATCGGAGACTGTTGCCGGCTGTAATCAAGGGCTGGCGCGAAGCCTGGGGCGAAGGCGATTTTCAATTCCTGATAGTGCAGTTACCCAACTATGGTGCCCGTGGTGTGCTGGCGGATGAAAATGCATGGGCAGAGTTGCGCGAGGCGCAGTTGATGACGCTTCAAGTCGCGAACACGGGCCTGGCAGTGACCATCGATCTGGGAGAAGCAGATGATCTTCATCCCCACCAGAAAGCGGAAGTCGGCCGGCGCCTTGCCCTGTGGGCATTGGGCACAACTTATGCCGAAGATATTGTCTACTCAGGACCACTCTACGATGCCATGAAAATAGAAAACAGCCGAATCCGAATCAGCTTCACGCATTTAGGGGGCGGTCTTGAAGCGCGCCGCGGAACTCTGCGAGGGTTCGCCATGGCAGGGGCCGACAAGCGTTTCCATTGGGCGGAGGCCATCATCGATGGAGACACCGTCGTAGTCTCGAGCCCTGCGGTGTCCAACCCCGTTGCGGTTCGCTACGCTTGGGGTGGCAATCCGGATTGCAATCTTTACAACCGAAAGGGTCTTCCCGCTTCGCCGTTCAGAACAGATGACTGGCCCGGCATTGCCGTCCCGGAAGAGTAGGGGACGTCGCATGTCGTTATCAATGTGCTGTAGATGTACACGGGCTGTTCCGCGTGGGTTTCGGCTCGCGACGTTTTCTCAATCGAACCACTGATTCTGAATCAAGTTGCTCGGCCACACTGAAAGTAGGGCACGGCTTGATTTCGCCGCGCCCTATCGGAGATCAGCCGTTATTGCCCCCGCGATTGCCCCAGCAACTTCAGGCGAGCGTTCGCTTTGCCGTTGACACTACCGCCGGCGCAAGACCCGTTATAGACATCGAAGAACACGCCGACATAGGTGTTGCTGCCACTGAATCCGGCAGGGGCATCCCCATATCCAGCAAACGCATCTATGATCGTGTTCGAATTCACCTGGCTGGAACTTATATTGTTGCAGCCGAGCTCGATTCCGATCCCATCACTGTTACTTGAGCTGGCAGACTGCACGTTCCTGATTGTGTTTTTCTCGACTGTCGATTTCTTCAGAGCAGTCGCGCTCACATCTATACCGTACGCTATGGCGCCGTAGATATTGTTTGATGTCACCGACGCGCCATCGGCGGTTAACGCGATTCCAGTTTGACTGCCGAGGAACGTGTTGCCCGTGATCGATCCCGTCGGCGCAGCAATGATGATTCCGTACTCGCCGCCGTTCACAGTGTTGCCGCTGACCGTGGGGTTGGTACCCTCATACACCACGATGTTATTGTTGCCTTCGTAGACCGAAGAAACAAAATTGTTCTTTATCGTTACTGTGAGATCCGGCGCCGTTGTCTCGCCGATGGCAAAGATGCCGCCCCCACTAAAATTGTGCACGCTGGAGTTCTCCACTGTGACCGAGGGGTTGGAACCGCCACCCTCGATCCACATTCCCCAGCCATTTACATCTTGCCCCCCGTCGTTGTTATCCTGGGCCCAGGTGATCACCTGGTTGATCGTTCCCGAGGACTGCTCGTAGAGTACCCCGATAAAAAAATCGGCACCTGGCCCGCCCAACCCGCCGAAGCCGTCGCCGGTCACAGCTAGGTTTTTCAGATTTACGGAGCCGCCGCTTACGTGGTCGACGTAGACCTGAGCGATTGCGGTACGTGACCCGCCTTCAACCCTTGCGTTTACCGTGTAATTGGCCGGAAGTTCGATTTCCGCCAGGGATCCATTGCCCTCCGCGATACCTTCAAGCGTGACCGGCTTGGTAATCGTGATCTGCTCACCGTATTGCCCGGGACAGACTTCGACCGTGTTGGGAGCCGGATCGGCATCGAGGGCAGATTGAATGGTTGAGAAATGGGTACCGCTCGTGCAGGTTCCTACGATGTAGGTGACAGTGGCGGCGCTCATCTCCTGGGCGCCGACGGCCAATGCCAACGCCGAGAACCAGATCGCGAGACTGAGCTTTGCAGGCAGGCTCCCGACGATTACAAGGACCGCGAGCTTTGCGAATTTGCTTTGTGTTTGCATTTGTCCTTCCCCCATATTCAGATTTTGAGATCGGGTGTTGAAACAACTTCCCCTTACCTCTAACAGCGCAAAATCGCGAGAGATTTGATCACTGGCTGCAGAAAACAAATTTGGCCGCGACAAAAGGCCGTTAACTATTGCTTCCCATAGGCCTTTCGCGTTGACAGTCAACGCTGGAATGGATGCGCTAGGTTCCCAAATCCAGGAGTTTCGCCGTGCAGCAACAGCCTTCCACCCAGATCACTCAGCTACTACTGGGGTGGCGGGATGGCGACCAAAAAGCACTCGACGCGCTACTGCCGCTCGTTTACAGGGAATTGCGCCACCTGGCGCACTTTCACTTACGGAACCACACTTTGCAGAGCGCAGCCTTGGTGCACGAAGCCTACTTACGGATGGTAGGAGTGGCGGTTGCCAAAATGGCCTCATAGTTATTACAATAGTAATAACACGTCGGAGGCCAGCTGTGGTCGAACTCAAGGTCCGCAAATTCGGGAACTCGCTCGGAGTTGTCCTGCCGAAAGAGGTCATCAGTCGTCTGCACACCCGGGACGGTGAACCGTTGTTCCTAATCGAAGCTTCGGAGGGTGGCTACCTGCTCACACCTTACGATCCCGGCTTCGAGGAGAAAATGGCGAAGGCGGAGGACATCATCAGCCGCTACCGCAATACACTCCACGTTCTCGCAAAGTGAAGGAACCAGTCTGGATCGACGAGCGCGATGGGCTTACACTGCACGATCGCCTGCTCGCGCTGCACGGCGGGGCGGTGGGATTGCGCGACGATGGCTTGTTGAAATCAGCCCTGGCACGGCCGCAACAGCACTTCGCCTATGCCGAGTCTCCCGACATTGTCGACATGGCCGCGGCGTATACAGGGGGCATCGTGCGCAACCATCCTTTCGTAGATGGCAACAAGCGCACGGGATTTGTGGTGGGAGTCCTGTTTCTCGAACTCAACGGTTATCGCTTCAACGCTAGCGAGGAAGACGCAGCGCAAATGGTCCTGGAGTTGGCGAGCGGGAACCTCGACGAAGCAGGCTATATCGCTTTTCTTCGCGCTCAGGCATCGCTCGGAAAAAAATGAAACGGCATTTCCGTGCCCAAAGACACCGCAGAAACGAACCTTCTCTCTCAATTGGTGGGTGGGTGAACTGAAGCGACACATGCTCCGGGATTCTCTACGGAATGACGGATCAGAGGAAGCTGGTCAACGGTCCGCCCCACCTGGACCTTGTCTATACAGGTAGAATCCATCAACCACTCGAATCGGGTTGGGCACAATCCAGAACCACAGGGGAATCGGCCGTTGCAGGAAGTTATTTAAGCGCCCTTGTTTCTTAGAGATAATTGGTCGGGGAGAGAGGATTTTGGAACCTCCGACCCCTGGTCCCGAGCTATGGAAGTACAAACTCCAAGTGCTTTATCTGGTGTCACTTAGGGATCGGGCATACCTATTTTCTCTCGCTCAGTTGTACCGATCTTGTACCGAAGATAACAGCGCCGCCTGCTGACATGGAGATGTGCTGTGCTTCTCCTGCCTGCCCGAACTCCCCCCGTTTGCCCCCCTTCTCAAAAACCCACGTCGATCTTCTACGCCGGATCGGCTACACGTGGAGAGATTTCTGCAAACATCTTGTGGCTAAACACTGAGGATGCAAATTGCGCTCCTTTGACGTTGGCCGACATCGTCTATCCGAGCGAAGCTTCCATCGTCACGGGTTTGGCGACCGTACAAAGATCACGTCTCGGTAACGGTGAACAGGGCGGCAAGTGACCTAGCAAGGCTCTCGAGCGCGGCTTCGTTTGGCAGTGTGACAGTGAGTCGCGGGCGGCCCTGCTCGTCGCGCTCCAGACACTCGGCGAGACGAGCTTTGAACTCGCTTGTCTTTTGCTCTGCACCATTCGTCGGCTGACGCTGCGGGATCATTTCGCCGAGGAATGCGAATGCGGCAGCGACCAGTTGGCCTCCAGCCTCTGCCACACGCGAGCGGCGAGCGAGCCGATCTGCCTCTTGCTGCTGGCGCTGCTTTTCCGTCTCATCTACCGCGGCGTGCGCCCTCGCGCCGAGCAGCACCTCGAGGCGCTGCTTCAGCTCTTCGATGCCGGATGCGAGTGCGACCTCCCGCACATTAGATTCCATATCGAGCGCGGCGAGAGCCAGGTCATGTTTGGCCGAGAGCGTCGACAGCAGCTTCTCCTCGATCGTCCCTTCCGTCACGAGCAAATAGACCTGCACCGGGTTCTTCTGCCCCATCCGGTGCGCGCGGGCGATGCGCTGCTCGAGAACGGCCGGATTCCACGGCAGATCGACATTAATGACGGTATTCGCCGCCTGGAGGTTGAGCCCCGTCGAGCCCGCGTTGGTGGCGAGGAACACGCGACAGGTCGGATCGCACTGAAACTGGTGCACCAGCTGCTGCCGCTTCTTCTGCGGGACGGATCCGTCCAACCTTACGGAATCGAGCTTGAGTCGCGTGATCTGTCGCTCGATCAAAGTGAGCATCGTTGTCCATTCCGAGAAGAGCACGATCTTGCGATCGTCCTCCGCGGCCAGCTCTTCCAACAGCTCCTGCAGCCGCTCCAGCTTGCTCGAAAAGCCCGGAGCATGCTTGTCCACGAGAAAGGTGCTGTCCGCATTCATCCGTGCGAGCAGCAATGCTTTCTGCAGACGCAACAGGTCCATCTCTGAGATATACGACTTACGGACGATGGCGCTCACAATCTGCATCTGCGCGAGTTCGATGCCCGCCTGCTCATCCGTGGGCGCAATCCGCACAATTTCCGTCGTGCGCGGGGGCAAATCCTTCAGCACCGCGCTGCGCGTCCGGCGCAGCAGTACAGGCTTGAGTCTTTCGCGCAACAGATCGAGATCCTTGTAACCCAGGATCTTGCCGCGCTCGTCGGCAACGCGGTGACGGTTGAAGAATCGAAATGCAGGCCCGAGACGTCGATCGTCGATGAACTCGACGACAGAGAAAAGATCGTCGAGCCGATTCTCGAGCGGCGTGCCGGAGAGCACGAGCGCGAACGGCGAACGCAGGCTCTTGATGGTCTGAGCCGTCTTCGCTTCCCAGTTCTTGATGCGCTGGCCCTCATCCAGAACAATCAGATCCCACTTCACGCGCTCAATCGCGATAATGTCACGCAATACCTGCTCGTAGTTGCAGATGGTGAAAAAGCATTCGTTCTCGTACTGACCGCTCCGCCCCGCAGCGCTCCCTAACACGATCTGGCAATCGCGCCCTGAGAAGCGGA
>JBAUXO010000164.1:0-26727 GCA_049584315.1 Candidatus Sulfotelmatobacter sp.
GCATGTATCCTATCCCGCACTTAGTCAGTGACGTGTACCCGCCCCGATCGAAATCCGAGAGCAATTTGAGAAGATTGCCGGAAGTTGGGTTCAAAACGTGAGGGGAAAACAATGCGACCCGTTACACGGGGGAACGCGGTCTTAAGCTTTCTGCTCTTAAGCCGCGCATTCCGGAGTCGGCTTCTTGACCTTGCCCGAGTTCGCGGCGTCCAGCCGGATGCGGCTGACGCGGGCGGTTTCGTGAACCAGATCATGGGTGGCCTTGGTTCCGTCCCCCGCCATCACAGACCCTGCGGCTAATGCAAAACGCAAGGCGTCGGCTTGATCATCGAAATACAAAATGACTTGCCCGGACATACGTATTCTCCCAGGTTAAGGTACTTTCCGTGCAGCCTAACTAAAGACCTTCGACGAGTAGCGCGTCGGCGAGCGTAACGCCAGTGGCGCTTTCTACGATTGTTACGGAACAAGTCCGCGGTCAGAAGTGTTTTTCTTGGTTCAGGGGAAGTAGGAAGTGCAGGTAAGGCTGTGCGTGGGATAATTCCCTGTCTGATTCACCTTTCGATTGCCGCTTTCCTATATGTCAGGTCCCTTAACCAACCAAGTCGCGCTGGTGACTGGCGGATCGCGCGGGATTGGGCGCGCGATTTGCCAGGCGTTGGATGCCAAGGGTGCGCGGATCATCGTCCACTACCACCGCAACCGGGCGGCGGCGGAAGAGGTGGCGGCGACCCTGCAATCGCCCACTCTGGTGCAGGCCGACGTTCGATCCACGGATTCGATCACGTACATGGTCGAGTCGCTTGACGATAACAGCCTCGACATTCTCGTAAATAACGCCGGAGTCTGGAAGCCTACGCCTCTCGGTTCCACCTCCGAAGCGCTGCTTGATGAGATTCTTCAAACTAATCTGAAAGGCATGTTCTGGCTGACGCAGGCCGCGCTGCCCAAGCTTCGCGACGGCGGGCGCATTATAAATATCTCCTCGACCGCGGGACGGGTGGGTATTGCGGGTGGACGCAGCCTCTACGGCGCGACCAAAGCGGCGGTCGATTCACTGACGAAAAGCTGGGCGCTGGAACTCGCCGGCCGCGGGATTCGCGTGAACGCCGCGGCGCCGGGTTACGTCGAGACGGACATGACGGCGGCACATCTGGGCGATCCGGCGACGAGGGAACGTGCGCTGAGCCGGCATCCGCTTGGGCGCCTTGGCATCACTGAAGACGTAGCCAAGGTTGTTGCGTTTCTTTGCACGGATGCGGCGGAGTTCATGACGGGCCAGTCGCTGAATGTCAGCGGGGGATTTGTGATATGAATGCCCGGTTTGCGGTACGATTGGTTCGCTTCCACTCTACTCATTGCGGAAACTGATTCTAGTTAAGCTAGCGCTTCTGGTTCTCTGTTGTTGCCCCATTTGCTGCGGGCTGGCGTCGAACCGGCAGACCAGCAATTGTCCGTCAAGGCTCGCCCTGTCGTTTGTGGTTAATACGCCTTCGCGATCACCGCACGCCGGTCGACCTGTTCGCCAGTGACAATGCACTTGCCGGGACCGTCATATTCATCCCGCAGAGGGATACAGCGGATCGTGGCTTTGAACTCCTTCACGCGCAGGTCGCAGCGCGGATCATCCTTCACATGCGCCATGACGAACTTGCCGCCACCTTTTTCGGCTGTGACATCATTGAGGATTGACTCCACCTCGCCGATCGAGTTGGCCAGCACTGTTTCCGTTTCTAATCGCCGCTTGGCGGCGTCAAACATGTTTTTTTGCATTTCACCCAGAAGCGCAGGCAGCTTCGCGGCGAGGTCGGCTTGTGGTATCGGCTGCTTGACACCGGTGTCGCGCCGCTTGAGTACGATACTGCCCGATGCCAGATCGCGTGGTCCCAATTCGAGTACAACCGGCACCCCACGACGCTCCCAATGGAAGAACTTCGCGCCAGGAGTCTGGCCTTCGCGGTCGTCCACCTTTGCCCCAACCTCTCTTGCGATGCGATGCGCAGCCTCGAGTACGCGATCCTTCCCGCCGTCCTTGCCACTGATCGGAACGATGACGGCCTTCGTAGGCGCAAGCTTCGGCGGCAGCACTAGACCCCTATCGTCGGAGTGGCTCATGATCAGCCCACCGATCAGGCGCGTGCTCACGCCCCAACTGGTCTGCCAGACATAGTCGAGCTGGCCTTCCTTGTTCTGGAACTGGACGCCGAACGCTTTGCCGAAGTTCTGTCCGAGGTCGTGGCTGGTGCCGGCCTGCAACGCGAAGCCGTTCTGCATCATCGCTTCGATGCAATAGCTTTGCAGCGCCCCGGCGAACTTCTCCGATTGGGTCTTCACGCCCTTGATAACGGGGACCGCCATCACATCCTCGGCCACCTCGGCGTACACGTCCAGCATGCGCCGCACTTCCTTCACAGCCTCGTCGTGATTGCAGTGCGCGGTGTGGCCTTCCTGCCAGAGAAATTCTGTCGTCCGCAGAAACATGCGCGTGCGCAGCTCCCATCGAATGATGTTGGCCCACTGGTTTACCAGCATTGGCAGATCGCGCCAGCTCTGGATCCATTTGGCGAAGAAGTGGCCGATGATCGTCTCCGACGTCGGCCGAATCACATAGGGCTCGTCCAGTTGCTTGCCGCCGGCCAGCGTTACTACTGCCAATTCAGGCGAAAAGCCTTCGACGTGTTCCGCCTCCTTATGTAGAAAGCTTTGCGGAATCAGTAGAGGAAAATACATGTTCTGGTGACCCGTGGCTTTGAAGCGGTCGTCAAGCTCGCGCTGCAACAACTCCCAGACGGCGTAGCCGTTGGCCTTGATGACCATGCAGCCCTTCACGATTTCCGCGGGCTCGGCCATGTCGCCTTGCAAAACAACGTCTTGGTACCAAGTAGCAAAATCCTGACTGCGCGAGGTGATCGGAGATTCGGCCATAGGTGGGACAAATGCTCTCTATCTCGGAGTGAACCGCAGTTTCGGTAAAGGTTGAGATTAGCAGAACTCGCGGCGCGAGAATGTGACGGCAAGGATGCTTTCTCGGTTCCTGTCCTGATCGCCGCTAAGCGCCAACGCCGGCTCGAAATTAACAGCAGGCGTAAATCAATCCTCAATCACTTCTTGCATTACTTGTGCTGGACGAAAAACCTCTTTATCAGATTCGCCACATCTCCACCAAGCCCCTCCCTCAGTGCTTGTGGGAATCGCCAGAGGGGCTCTCCTGCGACGGCACTGCTACGACGATCAGTGCTTCCGGCTCCCCGGGCACCGTCAAATAAGGCACCATTGTGGGCGATATCGATTCATATCCCAGGTCTTTCGCGGTCTTATAGGGCGCATAGAACATCAAGTGCGGAGGCACGTAACCGCTTTCCTTGGAGTTGGAATCGTAGACATAGTTTTCGCTCGACATCATATAAAGGAAACCCGGCCCGGGCCTGCTGGAGCACCCGGGAAACCTGATCACGCGCGAGGAGCTGCAGTCCCGTATCTGGCCGGAAGACAGTTTTGGAGACTTCGATCACGCAGTGAATGTCGCGGTCGGCAAACTCCGCGCTGCTCTGGGCAATTCGGCCGAAAATCCCTCCTTCATTTGAGACCGTGCCACGTCTGGGTTACCGCTTTGTCGCCAGGTTGGACGAAACTCCGGTGGATACGCATCCGCAGCTGCCCGCGATCGACGGCGTTCGACCCACGTGTATCAGTGGAAGCAATCGCCGCTCAAGGTCTATCGCTTGAACGTTCTGAACGGACAGAGGCAGTTTTTCAGAGAAATGACTCCCCCGGACGTAGCGGGACTTCAGGACATCTCTCACATTCA
Organism: Candidatus Sulfotelmatobacter sp.; assembly: GCA_049584315.1. GTDB lineage: Bacteria > Acidobacteriota > Terriglobia > Terriglobales > Acidobacteriaceae > Sulfotelmatobacter. Next base: position 3,809 of record JBAUXO010000164.1, read on the forward strand.
TTTCAGCTCTGACGGTCGAGCCTACGTTTACCGCTATACTCGCTTGCTTTCCAAGCTCTATTTGGTCAAAGGGCTCAAATAGGATTCCGCAACAACTGGCGAAATGGGAGGCACAGCAAACCAGAGCACAGAACCAGAAACCGAAGAAAAAAAACTAGAAGATTGGTCGGGACGGGCAGATTTGAACTGCCGACCCCTCGCACCCCAAGCGAGTGCTCTACCAGGCTGAGCCACGTCCCGACGAGGAAGAAATCCGCTGCATTGCATCTGCAGCGGATGGGGTTGACTCAGAGATTTTAACACCTGCGGGAAGGTTCCTCCGCACTCGTTTTGGTCTAAGGACGGCAGGGCCAGGGAAGAGGGTTCAAGTGGGGAGCAAACTGGAAATCCGGTGGGGTCGTGACCTCCACCCGCAGCTTGATGCGAGTGAGTGCACCCTTCGGATCGGTCTTGTAGGAGGAGACAGTGACCCTAAGGAATCCCTTCCGCGCGTCGTCTACTGCGTTCGTGTAGTCGGACAGCGCTTTATCCGGGTCCGAGGTCTGATAAGACCATAGAACATTCCCGATCAATCCGAAAATCCGATTGTAGTCGGATCGGTTGAGCAGGAAATACATTTCATGCGGATGAGCTAAAGAGGACTTGACGGTCTCTCCGTATCCGGGGCCAAGGGTCTGATTCCCGTTAAACCGCAATGGCAAGTTTACAGGATAGATGTAGTCCTTTGTGTTCGCTTCTGCTGGAACAATGTCGAGGAACCAGCTTGGATCTTTCAGGCTTTTTACCCGAAACAGCAGTCCACCCCCCAGCTCCCGTTCGAAGCTGTCACCGGCGTCGAGATGCACTTTAAACGAGACGGAAAGGCAGGCTGGAGAAGATTGCGCCCGAAGATCAATCGCCGCGACTAGGCAGACCAGCAACCAGGCGGCCAGCGACCTCTGACGACCATTCCATATTGACATAAATCCTTGTTTAACTCTTCTTTCGCTTGCGCTTAGGGAGCGGTTTCTCTTCCAGAATGGCGAACTGGATTTTCTTCTCCACGGGATCGATGCGGTCGACCAGCACGCGAATTCGTTGTCCCAGACTGTAGGTCTTGCGCGAGCGCTGGCCGATGATCTGGCGCGTGTTCTCGTGGTAGGTGTAGTAGTCGTCGGTGAGCGTATTCAGAGGGACCAGGCCTTCGACGAACAAGTCGGTGAGCTCCACGAAGAAGCCGAACTTGGTGACGCTGGTGATGAGGCCGTCAAAGTCCTCGCCGACGCGGTCCTCCATGAACTTGGCCTTCTTCCATTCCATGAGCTCGCGCTCGGCTTCGTCAGCGCGGCGCTCGGACTGGCTCGACTCCTCCGCGATATTATGGAGTTCGTCGAGGGGGATGGGGCCGCTCAACGGTTCGAAGGCTTCGCGATGCGCGGGGTGGTCGCGGCGCTTCGACCAGGGGGTGGGCGCATCATCGTCGTGCGCACCGAACGTGGCGGCAGAGCGCTTTTCTTCTTCACGACTGGAAACGGCGGAAAAAACTCCAACTGGAATCTCGCCCTCGTGCGCCTCCGCCGAATTCTTTAGGACTCCTTTCAAAATTCTGTGCACGATCAGATCGGGATAACGACGGATCGGCGAGGTGAAGTGGGTGTAAGTCGAAGCGGCCAGCGCAAAGTGGCCAACGTTCTGTTCCGAGTAACGCGCCTGCTTGAGCGAGCGCAGCATCAGGTAGCTGACGATCCGCTCTTCCGGCTTCCCTGCGATTTTTGCGGCGAGCTTCTGATACATCCGGGGGGTAATGTGGACATCCTTCGGCACTTCAAGGGTGCGGGCTTGCTGGCCGGTACCTCGCGCGGCGCGGCGGTCGTTCTTGAGCTGCAGGCGCTGAATCGGCAGCGCGCCCACACCCAGAGAGTATCCGAATGTGGCGGCGATCACTTCGAAGTCATGGACACGCTTGGCGTCCGGCTTCTCGTGGATTCGATAGAGCGACGCGATGCGCTTCGATTCCAGATATTGCGCCACGCATTCATTCGCCGAGAGCATAAATTCTTCGATCAGGCGATGAGCGATGTTGCGTTCGGAGCGTGTGATGCTCTTCATCAGTCCAAATTCGTCGAATTCGATGACAGGCTCGGGTAGGTCGAAGTCGATCGATCCGCGGCGCTGGCGCTTGTGATTGAGAATCAGCGCAAGATCGCGCATCAGTTCAAATGTGGGTACGAGCGAGGCGTAACGCGCTCGCGCGGCGGCATCGCCTTCGAGCACGTCGTTGACGGCGGTGTAGGTCATGCGCTCGGCGGAGCGGATCACGCCTTCGCACAGCTCGTAGCTCATGATTTCGCCGCGAGGGTTAATGTGTATTACGCACGACAGCACCAGTCGGTCGAGATGCGGACGCAGGCTGCAGATGTCGGTCGAGAGCTCGAGCGGCAGCATGGGCACAGCACGGTCCGGGAAATAGACGCTGGTGCCGCGTAGCCGCGCTTCCTCGTCCAACGCGGAATCCGGCCTGACGTATTGCGCCACATCGGCGATGTGGACCTGCAAGACAAAATTTCCGTTGGGCAGGCGGCGTACGGTAACCGCGTCGTCGAAGTCGCGGGCGGTTTCGCCGTCGATGGTGACGATGGGCAAGGCCCGGAAATCACGGCGATGGCGAAGTTCATGCGCCGGGATTACGGCGGGAATCGCCTGCGCCTCTTCGAGCGTGGCCGCGGGAAAGTGGTGAGGCAGATGAAACTTGCGGATGGTAATTTCCACGTCGACGCCGAAGTCATCCTGGCGGCCGAGGATCTCGAAGACCCGGCCGCGAGGGTTTTGCGTGGGCGTGGGCCAGTCGGTGATTTCGACATCGACTACCAGGCCTTCGAGATTATCCCAGTCCGCAGGGCGCGCGGCCTCATTTCCGAGGACGCGGTCTGGAGATTTCTTCTTGCCTGGCGCCGTTGACTGGCTGCTGCCGCTGCGATCGGGAATTTCCATGCCCGGCGGGATCACGATCTCCTGGGTGATTTTGCTGTCGATCGGCTTCACATAGTTGTGGCGGTTGCCGTAGTGAAAAATTCCCACAACCGTAGGCTGGGAGCGCACCACGGAACGCACGATGCGCCCCTCGGAGCGGCCATCGGGACGAGTGGCGATGATAGCGACCAGCACGCGGTCGCCGTGCATGGCATTGCCGATGGCGTGCGGAGCAATGAAGATATCGCCTAGCAAGCGCGACTTGATCGACGGGCTCAACGAGCTTGCATCGGGGATGACGAAGCCGAAACCATCGCGGTGCATGGTGAGGCGTCCGGCGACCAGATCTTTGTCAGGAGGGGATTGCGGCAACGCATAGCGGTCGGAATTGATCTGGACCAGTACGCCGGCGGCAACCAGCTTTTGCAGACGGGTGTCGAGCTCTCCGCGAGCTTCTCCATGCAAACCCAGTTCGCGGACGAGCTGCTTGAATCCTGCGGCACGTTTGGGCTGGCGGGCAATGTGTTTCAGGATGGCGGAGTCGGGGAGCATGGAGGTGTCAGCGATGAGCCGTTAGGTCTCAGGATACCCCACTGGCAAAGACCCTCCCTCGTTTCGCTGGTGGCGGCGGGGCAGAGAGGTCCAGGTTGTGCATCACCTCGATTTCCCAGAGGCCCGCTCTGTTTGCCATCACCAAGCTGAGCAGGCCCTCTTGCTCCGGGCGCAGATTGCCTTGTCCGTCGATAGCCCCTGTCATCTTCCACCGTAGATCGACGGCGGCAACGTCGGGACAGATGAACCGCGTCTTTATCTCGGTATATTCCCGGTGGCTTTTGCTGAATATGGTGGCAAACATGGGCGCGTGAAACTCCTCGCTCTTGGCACGGCCACTTGTGCCGGTGCCTCGCCAGTTGGTGAAATCCGCATCCTCGGAAAATATCGCGGCGAAGGCCTTGGCCGCATGATGATTCCAAGCGTCAGCGTCCATAAAGCGGTCCATCACCGCCCGGATCGCAGGGTCATCTGTTTCTGGACCTGTAGGCGCCATAAGCAGAAGGGGAAACCACACATCGCAAATCGCGATTCTCATCATTCCTCCGCTCGCTCTGGTCTTACCAGGTATCTCCGCCGCCGCGTGGTGGCCACGCGCCCAGAATCTGCCGCAGCGTCGCGACCTGCCCCGTGTGATAGCTATTGTGTGCCACCATCTGCCAGAGCACAGCCTCGAGTGTGCCCGCGACCTCGATATCTCCTGCGTGGGCACTTTCGATCTGCCGTTGCATTTCTTCCGGAGACGAATCCGCCAAAGTGGCAAAATCCGCCAGCAGGCGAGCAAAGCGCTTCCACAGACGATCCCATTCCTGCGCATCGGAGGGCGAAGCCGTGGACGGGAAGCTTTCGGAAGCGTGTTCGGGATACACCGGCCGCTCGCCGCGAATGCGGCGCAGTTCGTAGTCCATCCAATAATTCATGTGGAAGACAAGTTGTGCGATGGAGTGGGGAAAGCCTTTGACTTGGCGCGAGGCCAGTTCGGCAGAAAGATCTTCGACACAGGCGAGAGGATCGGCGTGTGCGCCCTGGGCGTGCAACAGCTCGGTTATTGCGCGTGAGCACATGAAAATCGGGTCTTAGGTCGTAGGTGTTAGGTCTTGCGATACGGCTCGAGCTTCCTGATCCAGCAGAGCGCAAAGCCTAGGGCCTGAGGCCTAAGACCCCAAGGCCTATGACCTGTTCGCAAAATACTTCTCGCCGAGAATCTTGCGATGATGCAGTTCGTGGCCGGCGATGATGTAAGCGATGCCGCGCACGCTCACTTCATTCGTGTTCGCGGTTCCGCGCCGCATCCACGCTGCTTCGTCGAGATTGCGCAGCAACGAAAGCGTGGCGCGGCGCACGGCGATGAAGTCTTCGATCACTTCCGTCAGCGGATGGTGAGCGAAGGGACCGTTGCGCACGTAGTCGTCCTGCTCGAAGCCTTCCAGGGGCGTGGCATCGGCGCGCGAAATGCGCAGAGCGCGATAGGCGAAGACTCGCTCGGTATCACAGACGTGGCCGAGCACTTCTTTCGCGCTCCATTTCTCCGGCGCGTAGCGGAAGTTCCCCTCTTCCTCATCGCGGCAAGAGAGCAGCATCATGGTCTGCCGCCGTTGCTGGTCGAGCGTGGCGAGAATGTCCTCGCCTGGCACCAGCGAAATGTAGCGGCCGTAATAGGGCGCGTACTCGTCGGGCTGAGGACGAGCGATGATCAAGGCTGGAGGAGGAATCACGGCGGGTTCCGACATCGCTTTCTCCCTGATAGACAGGTCCGGCTTCCGACAATTCTTCGACTCACGAGCATACTCCGAGCTCCTGTGGAACCGCTAACAAGAAGGACCTTTCGGGAAATCCTTACACGGTGCGAGGTGGAAAAAGCAGGGCTTGCGGACCAAATCGCCAGCGCCGTCAACCGCACGGAAGTAAGTACCATCCTAGGAAACCCTGTTGAAAATAAAGGCTTTTCCACAGCGCTCCTTATGAGACGGGGGAGTACAATTCGATTTGGTCACGCAAGTGCGGCACGTGACCTCTAATCCCAACAAGGAAAGGAACTAAGTAACCCATGTGGAAGCCGACGAATCAGCCTCAGACCCCTGGGCGCCCGGTGGAAGCGGAGCGTCCAATTATGAATGCACCGAGCGCGCCTGCCATGATGGCGAATGAGCCCGTTGCGCCGCGTCCGGCGGCCACCACCACCACTGCGGATCAGGCAACCATCGGGAAGTCGCTGGTGATCAAGGGCGAGGTAACTGGATCCGAGTCGCTCTACATCGACGGCCGGGTGGAAGGTTCGATCAGCCTCGCGGGCAACCGCGTCACCATTGGGCGCAATGGAGTGGTCGCTGCCAACATCAATGCCCGCGAAATCGTGGTGCTCGGCAAAGTCCGCGGCAATCTTACGGCCAGCGACCGGGTCGATATCCGCAGCGACGGATCGCTCACCGGCGACGTGGTAGCAGCGCGCATCTCCATTGAAGACGGCGCGTTCTTCAAAGGCGGCATCGACATCCGCAAGGGTGGCCAGCCCGGGCAGCAGAAGCCCAATGGCAAAGATGAGGGCGTTGGCGCACCCGAGCCCGCTGCAGTCGGCGCCAGAGCGTAACTTTGCGGTAGAGGTTTCCCCTGGGCAAAAAATCAGCGGCGGTGTTCGCAAATCATGCGAATGTCCGCCGTTTTGTTTTCTCAAATAATTTGATTCTGGCGCAGCGCTCGAGTCGGGTCCATCTTTCGTAACCTGAGTGCACAATGGATCAGTTGCTCTCGCAGTTGCACGGCAGTACCATCAAGTAACGATGTTTTTCGTCGCCTGACCTGGCCTAGGGGGTCCTTCGCGTTTCCGCTTCGAGTTGGCCGCGCATGATGACTACCCTGAATTCTGAAAAAGGGAGAAGTGTGCTTTGATTGACTGGGCCCAGCGTGTTCGGATTTTCTTTCTCGGTTTCTGCGCTCTATGGTTCGTGATTTCCTGCCCGGCGCTCTCTTGGGCCGACGCTGCCGCTTTTGATCTGAAGGGACCAAAGGTCGATGTTCGCGTTCAACGGGAAGGCCATACTCTTCCCATCTCCGAAGTTCCCAATCTACAGGCGGGCGACCGGCTCTGGGTCCATCCCGATCTGCCGGATACCCAGTCGGTTCGCTATTTGATGGTCATTTCCTTTCTGCGGGGATCTACCAATCCTCCGCCGGATTCCTGGTTCATTCGCGTCGATGCCTGGAGCAAGCCGGTGCACGACGAAGGCGTCTACGTGAACGTTCCGGAGGGAGCCGAAGAAGCGATGGTCTTTCTTGCGCCGGAAACCGGAGGCGCGTTCAGCACACTGCGCGGCGCAGTCCGGGGCAAGCCGGGAGCGTTCGTGCGTGCCGCGCAGGATCTGGACCAGGCCAGCTTTGATCGTCAGCGACTGGAGAAGTATCTTGACTCGGTGCGCGAGGCGTCTTCCGATCCTGAACAGATGAAGACGCGGACCACGCTTCTCGCGCGCAGCCTCAACATGAAGCTCGACCAGCAGTGCTTTGACAAGCCTAGCGCCCAGCAGGCTCCCTGCCTCACCCAGAATACGGATCAACTGGTTCTCGACGACACCCACAGTCAGAGCATGGTCGCGACGCTCAGCTCCGGGCCATCCAGCGACCTGCTGGTGCAGGTCAGCGCCACTCCAACCGCGGGGGCGGGGTACTACAGCGCTTATGTGGGCGCGGTGGTGGACGTCGTTCGAATTCTGGGCTCGGCGCATACCGCGCAGTATCAGTACATCCCGGCGCTCTCGCTGCCGAAAAAGGAGAATCTTAACCTTCGCTTGAACACTCCGCCGTCTTTTCGGAACCCCAAGTCCGTCATCGTCATCGCGCTGCCGCTGGTTCGGGCGGCAGTGAACCCTCCTCTGCATCCCATTGATGGCACGCAAGTTTTTTGTGCGGACCAACCTTCGCTGGTGTTGCCTGCCGACGGGGCTCCGTTGGTTTTCGCCACGGAATTGGCGCACAACTTCGTTCTGCACGTGGAAACGAAGACGGGGCCGGGAATCGATCTTCCCGCTGTTCCGGATGCCGCGCAGGGCGGTTTCTTGATCGACACCAAGGCCATGCAGTCGGTCGAATTGGAGGGGGAAGTCGGCGGGATCTTGCGTGGCGTTTGGGGCTTTCGAGCCTTCGAGGGGCCGCGATTCCGGTTGCGCGCTTCCACTCCCGAGCAGTGGGTGGTCGCGTCCAAAGATGCCAGCGCTCTTATCGTCGGGCGCGAAGACACGCTGCACCTTCAGTCTCCCGATGCCTGCTGTGTAAGCGCCGTCAGCCTGCGCGACGAAAAAGGCAAGATCACCGATGCGGGATGGAAGATCGCCAAGCCCGAAGAGCTGGAAGTGAAGGTCCCTCTGCAAAATGCGACCGCCGGAACCCTGACCGTGATGATCCACAAGATGGGCACTCGCCAGGCCGACGAAATTCCACTGCACACATACTCTGAGGCGGGCCGGCTGGACGCCTTCGATATTCACGCCGGCGACGCCGACGGGGTGCTCAAAGGCACCAGACTCGATCAGGTTACGTCGCTCGACTTAGCTGGCCTGCGCTTCACGCCCGATGGTCTATCCCGCGCCAACCAGCGCGATGAACTGAAGCTGGCTTGCCGCGATGCGTCGGTCACCAAGCGATTGCAGCCCGGAGATGCCATGGTGGTTCACGTGGCGCTCGAGGATGGCCGCTCTATGGATTTGAAAACCGCCGTGGAAGCGTCCCGGCCACGTGTCGCCGTGCTCAGCAAGAGCGTGCAGTTGGACGCCACCAGTCCGCCCTCCACGATTCGCCTGGAGGGCCAGGATGAACTTCCTCAGGATGCGCGCTTGAATTTCTTTCTGAAGACACAGGTTCCGGAGAATTTCCCCCCTACCGAAAAGATCGAGGTGGCCACGGCCGACGAGTCCTTCAGCGTGCTGCTCAGCGAGAAAGACGGCAATCTCACTCCGCAGGATTCCAAAACCATTTTTGGCGCGCTCGACCCGCTGAAGTTGCTAGGTCCATCGGCATTCGGCCGGCTCAAAATTCGCCCCGTGGATGCGAATGGAATCGAGGGAGACTGGCAACCCTTGATCACTTTAGTGCGAATCCCGGTTCTGGAGGGGATTCGTTGCGCGCGCTCGGCGGAAACACAATGCACGCTCGATGGCGACAAGCTTTTCCTGATCGATGCAGTCAGCAGCGATCCTGACTTTACCAACTCTGTGACCGTGCCCGACGGATTTGTCGAAGCGGCGCTTACCATTCCGCACCCGAAGGAGAAGACTCTCTACCTGAAACTTCGGGACGATCCGGCCACGGTAGTCACCGCTAACGTGCCGATTTTGACGGCGTCGCCGTAAGCTGGATCCGGGAAGGCAATTCCGGCAGACAGGCTCCCCGCCTACGCCCCAGCGGCGCCTTTGCCCTGAAACGTAACCTCCCCCTGCCGCCGGTCTTCTTCGGAAACCTGGAACATGGCGCGCGGCTTCAGGCTCATATAGCTGGCGACAAAAACCTCGGGGATCTGGCCGATGCGAGTGTTGTAGGTGTTCACGTCGTCGTTGAAAAACTCGCGGCGATCCGCGATCCGCTCTTCCAGTTCGCTGATGCGCGTCTGCAGTTTGAGAAAATTTTCGTTGGCCTTGAGCTGGGGATAATTTTCCGCCACGGCAAACAGCCCGCGCAGCGCCTGTGTCATTTTCAAATCGGCCTGCGCCTTCTGGCTGATGCTCGCCGCGTTCATGGACGCAGCCCGCGCTTGGGTCACCGTCAGCAGCGTCTGCTGCTCGTGCTGCATGTATCCCTTCACTGTCTCCACCAGGTTGGGGATCTCGTCATGACGCTGCTTGAGCAGCACGTCAATGTTGGCCCAGGCGCGGTCGTTATCATTGCGCAGGCGCACCAACTCGTTGTAGAGAATGACTACGTAGACCAGCACTCCGACTATAAACAGCAGAAACGCCGCCCCCTCAATCACGCTGCTGCCCATCGTTATGGCGACCTCCGCCTCGACTTTGCCACCGGCTCGCTTCCAGTGAAACAGCAGGCAGGTCAGCAATGCAAGTAACTGACGGGGCAGCGCCCAAGGTCATCGAAATCTGGCCTCACGGCGTCCTGAGGGAAAGAAAAGGACCAAGCCGGCAGGCTCAGCCCTTCGCCACGGCGGCATCAGCCCGTTCCGGTAGGCGACCAGCAGGCGGTACTCCTCAAGACCAGTTACGGTTTATGCGGAGTCAGATCGCAGGCGTGCTTTACCTCATCCAGATTCAGGCCGCCGGGCGAGAACTCGGCGATGGCCAAACCGGTCCTGGTCCTGACTTCCACGTTGAAGACCTGGGCTCCCATCATTCCGCGAATCGTGCCTTTGTCCATGGAAAGGAAACGCGCGCGAACCCAGTTCCACCCCTTATGGTCGTGACTTCCGTCGGTGCGCACCATGACTTCCATCTTGGGCTGGCCCCAAAAGCCAGGGTAATCGGGGCGCCCCAGCCGCGTACCCGGGTCGAAATCGGCGCGCTCATATTTGCCGTCGGAGCATACAACTTCGACCCGCGGCTTGTAATCCGGATCTTCGCGGAAATAATTGTTGGCCAACAGTTCGAAGCGAGCTTTCTTCGCCCCGGTCATCTTGTCTTCCGAGCGGAACTCCATCCACTTGCCGCCGGCGCTCACGCCATCCTGTTCGCCCTGATACGGGCTCAGAGCCCCCTGCTGGGCAAAGGCCGAAGCGGCCATCAAAATGAAGCTGCTGAACACCACCGCCGCGGCCAACTCGCGACGCCTCTGATTCTGACATAAGCGCAATACTTTCAAGGTCTCCTCCCACGAGCGAAAAACATCCTTACCTATTGAACCCGAAAAACTCATAAGAGTTGCATGCCCGACTCTGGCCTCCACCAAGGCGAACAGGAAGCGAAAACATTCCGCCTCCAGAGGTGAAACTTAGCGCGTGTCAATCCTCAGATCGATATAAACCTGGGAGCGGTCGTCGAACTGGCTCACCGATTTGGTATCACTCTTATGGCTGTTGTACTGGGCGTAGACTTCATAATCCACGTTGGAAAGGCCCGGGAAACGGTAGGTGCCGTCCTGTCCGACAATGTAGGTCTTTACCGCATGGGTGCGCGTGTTGGTGAGGTATACGATCGCGCTGACGACGGGATTATCCTGGGGATCAAGCACTTTGCCGGAGAGCAGCCGACCTTGCTGGTCTTTCTTGTCGAGAGCGGCGGCACTCCCAGTCACGGAGATTACCAGCAGAATGGCGCAAGCCAGGAGCAGGACGGGCCTAAGAGGCAATCTTAGAATCATGCGAGTCTTTCTTCCTTTTCTGCTCCGGATGATTCTAGCGGGCCAGATGCAAACCAATGTCGATGCGTTCATCATACTCTACGTGTACCGGAACCTCTTCCACCAGATGCACCGGGTAGCCATCTTGAGTCTTCACGCCCTTGAGATCGGCGCCCACGATGTAGTCACTCTTGCCGGCGGCAACGCGTAGAGCGAATTCGCCGCGATGGTCGGAGTAGAGCTCCCAGCTGGGTTTCTTGTCGGAGGCGCGGCGGATCTTGACCTTGACGCCGTACGCGGGACGATCATCCGGTCCCCAGACTGTGCCGAAGATGAGGGCATAGGGATCGGTTGGTTTCAATTTCTTGGGCGTGGAGGCGGCATGGGCTGCGGGCGAGACTTGCGGGCCAAGAGCGGACAGGACGAGCAGAAACACCACAGAAAAAGAGAAGTCCCGTGCACATCGACAAAAACGGCAAGCGCTATGCGTCGTCACCGTCTTCGGTCTCCACTTCCTCTTCCTCTTCCACATAGCCCTCTTCGACTGCCTTCAACTCCAGCGGGCTGGTCGTGACGACTTCGAAGTCTGTACCACACTCCGGGCAGGAGACGATTTCACCTTCGTCGACTTCTTCTTCTTCCACATCCAGATCCGTTTCGCATTCAGGACAAAGAACCATAATTCCTCCGCTCCCCATTCCCATCTTTGTGGTTAGATACCACTGATAATATTTAGATTCTTCCCCCGCCGCAGGTCAAGGGGGCCAGGGCTGTAGAGCAGCGAATTAAAATTTTGGTGGGAAACGATCGATAACCTTGACATTTCGCTCGCCGGAGCTTACATGATTTCTCTCCTGAACAAAAGACGGAGGTTTTGGACTGCCGCGCTAATGGTCGCGAGCACGGTTGTGCCGGCGCAGAACCAGGAAAGTTCGCGCCTGTCCCGAGGGGGCGCACGCGAACCCATGGCGGTGGATCGCCGAATTGCGGCCGCTCTTGAGCAGGTTTCTGCGGAGCGCATCCGGGCAAATATCGAGAAGCTGGTGAGTTTTGGGACACGATCCACCATCTCCGCCCAGGACTCCGCGGCCATCGGCTCTGGACGCGGAGTTGGGGCTGCGCGGGAGTGGATCAAATCGGAATTCGAGCGCTACGCCCGGGAGTGCGGCGGCTGTCTCGAGGTGAAGACCGACACCTTCACCGAGCCAGCCGCGGACCGCATTCCCCAACCCACCGAAATCACCAATGTTTATGCTGTCTTGAAAGGGAGGGACGCGGAGAACGCGAAGCGCATCGTGCTGGTCACCGGGCACTACGATTCGCGTAACAGCGACATTCTCGACGTCAAGGGCGATGCTCCGGGCGCGAACGATGACGGCAGCGGGACGGCGGTGAGCCTGGAATGCGCCCGGGTATTAAGCCAGCTCAAGTTTCCGGCGACGATTGTTTTTCTGACCGTAGCCGGCGAAGAGCAAGGGCTAAACGGCAGTCAACACTTCGCCCAGATGGCCAAAGAAAAGATGGCCCAGGAGCAGGGCTGGGACATCGAAGCCGTCCTGAACAACGACATTGTGGGGGGGGACAAGAGCGCGGAGCAGGATCACTCGGTGGTGCGCGTGTTTTCCGAAGGCTTACCGGCAGCCGCCACGGAGCAGGAGGTCCGGCGGATTCGCGGTCTGGGCGGCGAGAACGATTCGAAGTCGCGGCAATTGGCGCGCTACATCGCCGACGTAGGGACTGCCTACAATGCTGGCGTGAAACCGATGCTGGTCTTCCGGCTGGACCGGTACCTGCGCGGCGGCGACCATTCTTCCTTCAATCAGCAGGGATTTGCCGCGGTGCGCTTCACGGAATTTCGCGAAGATTTTCATCATCAGCACCAGAACGTGCGCAACGAGAACGGCACCGAATATGGCGACCTGGTGAAGTTCGTGGACTTCGACTATGTCGCGCACGTGGCGCGGCTGAATGCGGCCACGCTGGCCTCATTGGCTTCAGCTCCGGCGCCCCCGGCGAATGTGCATTTGCTTGCCAAAGACCTGGAGAATGAGTCGACGCTCACCTGGGAAAGCTCTCCCGGAGGATTGGCTTCCAGCTATGAAATTCTCTGGCGCGCCACCACCAGCCCGGAATGGGAACGCGTGGAAAAAATCGGGAACGTAACGCGCGCGACTTTGAAACTTTCCAAGGATAATGTCATCTTTGCAGTGAGGGCTGTGGATGTTCACGGACACCAGAGCCTGCCGGTTGTGCCGCTGCCGGAACGATAGATTCGTGAGGCGGGCAACCTGATACCATGAATAGGGTGCCTGTTTGCCCTGGCGGTTGAGACTCCATCGTGCCGATGAATCGCGGACGTACGATCTCGTTGAGCCTCCCTCCGTTCACGCGCTGGGTGAAGCGGCTGATCCTGACCTACGCCGCGATTTACCTGCTGATGGCGGTGATGCGGCTGACCTCGCCCTTCGCCCGCGAGTGGGTGGTTGTCTACCTGGGTCTGATCCCGAAACTGGTGATGCAGGGGATGATCTGGCAGCTGATCAGCTATTCGTTTCTGCATCTCGAATTGCTGCATTTCCTCTTCAATGCCCTGGCGCTGTGGATGTTCGGTTCGCAGTTGGAGAGTGATTGGGGATCGAAGCGTTTTTTGGAGTTCTATTTCTTCTGCACGGTTGCAGCTGCTCTTACGACGGTGGTCGTGAGTTACGTGCACCTTCCCGGACTCTCTCCGGGAACGCCCACGATTGGGGCCTCAGGCGGAATTTACGGTTTGCTGGTAGCGTTCGGCGTGCTGTACGGCGAGAGCGAGATCATGATGTTCCCGCTGCCCTTCCTGATCAAGGCCAAGTACTTTATCTGGGGAATCGTGTTCCTGACGTTGGTGGGAGCGATCCAGGAAACCGGCGGAGTGGCCAACTTTGCGCACCTTGGCGGATTGCTCTTTGGCTATCTGTATCTCAAATTCCTTCCCAGAAAAGGCCTGATGCTGGCCACCTCCGAGCGCTATTTCAGCGCGCGGAACGAGTATTACCGCTGGAAGCGAAGGCGCGCGGCGAAGAAGTTTGAGGTCTACATGCAGAAGCACGACCGGAAAGTCGAGTTCGACGAGCACGGCAATTACATTCCCCCCGATGACGGTCCGCGCAAGGGAAATGGTGGATCGAAGTCCGGGTGGGTGAACTGATCGCCAGGGGAGACCCCACCGACGTAGTCGCTACGGCCGGGCAAAGAACTTCTTGAATTCCAGCAGTATCCTCTCCGGCAATTCTTCCCGCTTCGCTTTTCCCTTGAATCCTAAATCGTGACCGGCGCCTTCCACGGTGATCAACTCCATCTTGGCCGGGATCTGCTTCAGGGCTTGTCCGATTTCTTCGACGGAGCCGAAGGGATCGCGCGTGCCACTCACGAACAGAGCCGGTGTCCGCAGGTTGGAAAAATGCTGGGTGCGCAGCTGCGTCGATCTGCGCGGAGGGTGCAGAGGATAAGACAGTAAGAGCAAGCCAGGAATCTGCCCGGCTTCCGCTTCCGTCTGTTCGGCACACAGTATGCTCGCTTGCCTTCCGCCGTAGGAGTGTCCGCCAAGAAAAATGGCTCCGCTCATCAGATTCTTCAGCGCCAGGATCGCGTTCTTGAGTCCGGCGCGATCGCGCTTGCCATCATGCGGACTAGGCGGCCCGTAGGGGCGATCCTGACGGAACGGCAGATCGCAGCGCAGCACGAGGAAACCCTCGCCGGCAAAGGTTTCCGCCAGGGCAATCAGCAGAGGAGCCTGGCAGTTCGACCCCGCCCCGTGGGTGAGGACGAATCCCCGGCCGTTGGGTTTGGCGGGGTGATGTAACAGGCCGCGCACGAAAGGATCCATCGTTACGTCGGTAAAAACCCGCGGGCTTGATTCCATGGACATGCCTATACGCCGACCTCTTCCAACTTCTCGTAGACTTTTAGAATTTTGATTTCATTTCCCAGGCGAGCCCAGCAGCGTAGAATCTCGGGATCTTCCAGAGCGGCGCTTCGAGCTTGTTCGGAATTCCAGTAACGCAGAAGCAGGTAATTCGCTTCGCCGGCGCGGTAAAGAAGATCGCGGCCGTATTGCTTGCGGGAGACAATGGCGTTGAGTTCGCGCATGGTTTTGAGGGCAGCCGTCCCCATGCCAGGCAGAGGCTCCCAGATTGCGATGGATAGATACTCCCCGGACATACCCCGCGATTATAGCTTCCGCGCCTTGTTGCTGCGCTGGGCTTTCACCCGTGTGGCGGCTGTAGCCTCTTCCGGAGTGACGGTGTGCAGGCGCATCAAGTTGGTAGAACCGGAGGCCTGGCGCGTGCCCGCGACGACTCCCAAAACGTCGCCAGGCTTGAGCTGCCGGAGCTCTAACAATTCTTTCTCGGCGACGCGCACCATTTGTTCTGCGGACAGCGTCGGCGCGCACTTCATGGGATGAACTCCCCAGTAAAGATTGGTACGCTGGGCGACAGTCGCGTTCGGCGTGAAGGCATAGATAGGAGCCTGTGGCCGGTATTTGGAAATCATGCGCGCGGTGTTGCCGGTCTCGGTAAAAACGGCAATCGCGCCCATAGGCAGGTCCTCGGCCGCGTGCGCGATAGATTCGCAGATGGTCTCGGCGACAGAAAGCGCGTGCCGGTCGCGGCGACGGCGCTGCCTGAACTCTCCCATGTTGCTTTCGGCCTCGACCACGATGCGCGACATCATGGCGACCGCCTCCTGAGGATAGCGGCCGCTGGCGGTTTCCGCGGAAAGCATGACGGAATCGCTGCCGTCGAAGATCGCGTTGGCCACGTCGCTGGCTTCGGCGCGCGTGGGACGCGGGTTCTCGATCATCGACTCCAGCATCTGCGTGGCCGTGATCACGGGCTTGCGCCACTGCGCCGCGCTGTGGATCACGTGCTTTTGAATTACCGGAACTTTTTCAGGGGCCATTTCCACGCCCAGATCACCGCGCGCGACCATCACGCCGTCGGAGGCCTGCAAAATCTCTTCGAGGTGATCGATGGCCTGCGGCTTCTCCAGCTTGGAGATGAGGGGAACGTCGCAGCCCAGGCGGGCTACGATTTGTCGAACCATCTTCACGTCGGCGGCGGTTCGCACGAAAGAGAGGGCGACTGCATCCACGCCATGCTTGAGGCCAAACTCCAGATCGCGACGATCTTTCTCGGTCAGAGCCGGAATCGACAAGGCGGTGCCGGGCAAGTTGATCCCCTGGTGCTCAGCCAGAGCCCCTCCATTCAAAACGTCGCAGACCACGTCTCGGCCGCGGAGGGTGCGCACGCGTAATTCGATCAGACCGTCGCGTAGCAGAACGCGCGCGCCGGGGGACACTTCGCCGGCCAGATCGGGGAATGTGGTGGAAATGCGCGTGGCCGTACCGGCGATATCGCGCGGGGTGATCAGCACGGTGGAGCCGCTCTTCAGCAGAACGGGCTCGTGGCCTTCCAGGCGTCCGGTCCGGATTTTGGGCCCTTGCAGATCCTGCAGGATACAGACGGTCCGATTTTCCTTCTCGGCGGCGCGCCGCAGGCGTTCGATGTTGCGGGCATGATCCTCATGCGAACCGTGGGAAAAATTCAGCCGGGCAACGTCCATTCCAAGACGAAGAAGGTCCCGCATCGCCGCCTCGGAGTGGCACGCTGGACCAATCGTGCAGATGATCTTGGCGCGCCGGGCACGGGCGAGGCCGTGCGACCCTTCAGAAGAAGGGCTTTGCGACATCAGAGAACTTTCCTGCGCCATTGCGGTCTTGCCTTGTTTCATAAGTTCGAGGTCGGAATCTGCTCCACCGAGGAGAGACTATTGTAACCGTTCGAGAAGGTCTTGATAGAGGCGAGAAGCCGGCAGAATCCAGGGCACGACTCGCCGCAGTGGCCTGCCTATGATCGAGGATGACTGATTGCAGTCAGTTCTTTTCCCAGCATGGCGCGAGGGAATATCATGGCGTTGAATTCCGCGCCCACCAGCACTACCAGGGAAACCATATACATCCAGACCAGCAGTGCAATGGCGGCGCCGAGCGATCCGTAGATGAGACTGTAATCGGCGTAATGCTGCAGATACCAGCCAAACAGCAAGGTAGACGAGAACCACATCGCGGTGGCGAGGGTGGCGCCCGGAATCACGCTATGCCAGGGCTGAGTGCGCGGAACCGCGTTGTGATAGATGAGCGCAATGACTGCAATACTGGTCAGCGTGGCGATCAGCCAGCGAATGCACGCCCACATCAGCAGGATGTAAACGCTGAACTCATGCGCCGTGTAGAAGAGAATGGTATTTTCAATTTTGCTGCCGAAAGCCACCAGCAGCGTAGAAAACGTCATCGGCACGAGAGCGAAAACCACCAGCAGGAATGAAATCAGCCGCTCTTTTACCAGTCCCCAGACCTTCGGCAGTTCGTAACAACGCCGGAAACCCTCCATCCAGGAAACCATGACGCCGGAGGCGGTCCACAAGGTCAGCAGGGAAGCCGTGAGCAACAGGCTGACGGGACGCTGGGCGGCGCCGCGCAGAAAATTCATGGCGGTGTTGCTGCCCGCCGGCAAAATCCGCGACAAAGCGTAGGAGATTTCCCGCAGGTAGGGGGCGCCTTTGCGCGAGGTGGCCAATACCGATCCCACGACCAGCAGCGCCGGGAAGAAAGTCAGAATCGAAGAATAGGCGGAGGCTTTGGCAATGGAAAAGGCGTCGTGCTGGAAAGCACGCCAGAAGGCCAACCGCAGAAGGCGCAGAAAGCGAAGCATCGCTGGCCTTAGCTTAGGGCCGGCAGCGGCGGGAAGCAATGCAGGAAGCTGGCCAGGTTCCTCAAGTTGCAATCGCTGTGGGTTGGCGTGCATCGGTATTTAGTTGCCAAAAAGGGGTTCGGGGGCGAATGGATCCGCCCCCGGACTAACCTTCATTTGGCTTACTCGGCAGCCAGTTCCTCGGTTTCGCCCTCGTGGCGCATCATTTCGAGAGCGCGCTCGGCCTCTTCGTAAGCCGCCGAGACCTCTGCCTGTACCTTGGCCGCGGCCTCTTCCATCTCGGGCGAGAGGCGCACGTTGCGGTAGTACTCCATGCCGGTTCCGGCAGGGATGAGGCGGCCGACGATGACGTTCTCCTTCAGTCCGCGCAGGTGATCCACCGCTCCCTGGATGGAGGCTTCGGTGAGCACGCGCGTGGTCTCCTGGAACGATGCCGCCGAGATGAACGAGTCGGTCGAGAGCGAAGCCTTCGTGATTCCGAGGAGCAGCGGGCGTCCGGTTGCCGGCTTGCCGCCTTCCTTGATCACGCGCTCGTTCTCTTCGCGGAAGCGGAACTTGTCCAGTTGCTGTTCCAGCAGGAACGTGGTATCGCCCACGTCCTCCACCTTCACCCAGCGCATCATCTGGCGGACAATCACTTCAATGTGCTTGTCCGAGATGTTCACGCCCTGCAGCCGGTAGACTTCCTGGATTTCGTTCACCAGGTAAGCCTGCAGTTCTTTTTCCCCGAGCACGGCCAGGATGTCGTGCGGATTGAGCGGGCCATCCATCAGCGGTTCGCCCGCCTTCACGCGCTCACCTTCCTGCACGTTGATGTGAACGCCGCGCGGTACCTGGTATTCTTTTTCGGTACCGTTGTCGGCTTGCACATACAGTTTGCGCTGGCCCTTGGAGACTTCCCCGAACTTCACCGTGCCATCGATTTCGCTGATGACCGCGGTTTCATGCGGCTTGCGGGCTTCGAACAACTCGACTACGCGCGGCAGACCACCGGTGATGTCCTTGGTCTTGGTGGTTTCGCGCGGGATCTTCGCCAGCACGTCTCCCGGGAACACCGTGTCGCCGTCCTGCACCATGAGGTGAGCGCGGGAAGGCATGAGGTAGCGCTTGCTGCCCTTGCCTTTGACCACGATCGCCGGTTGACGCTTCTCGTCGGGCGAGTCGGCCACGACGTGCCGCGACAATCCGGTAACCTCGTCCACCTCTTCGTGCAGCGTGACCCCTTCCTGCAAGTCTTTGAACTGCGCCGTGCCGCCGATTTCGGTGAGGATGGCGAATGTGTAAGGATCCCACTCGACCATCACTTTCCCGAGCTGCACCTGATCGCCGTCATTGACCTTCAGCTTGGCGCCGTAGATGACGGAGTAGCGCTCCCGCTCGCGATTCTTTTCGTCGACCACCGCGATCGATCCCTGGCGGTTCATCACCACCAGGTCTCCGGACTTCGACTTGACCGTCTGCAATCCGATGAAGCGTACCGTGCCGTTGTTCTTGGCATCGAGGCGCGACTGCTCGGAAACTCGAGACGCCGTGCCGCCGATGTGGAAGGTACGCATGGTGAGCTGCGTTCCGGGCTCGCCAATCGACTGCGCGGCGATGACTCCGGTCGCTTCGCCGAGTTCCACCAACCGTCCTGAAGCCAGGTTGCGGCCGTAGCACATGACGCAAACGCCACGCTTCGATTCGCAAGTGAGCACCGAGCGAATCTTTACCCGCTCGATTCCGGCCGCCTGAATCGAAACCGCCAGTTCCTCGGTGATCTCGTTGTTGATGTCGACGATCACGTTGCCGTCGTAGTCTTTGATCTTCTCGAGTGAAACGCGGCCCACGATGCGGTCACGCAACGGCTCGATAATTTCGCCAGCTTCGACGATACCTTGGACGTAAATGCCGTCCACGGTTCCGCAATCGTATTCGCTGATGATGACGTCCTGCGCCACATCGACCAGACGTCGCGTGAGGTAGCCGGAATCCGCGGTCTTCAGAGCGGTATCGGCCAGTCCTTTGCGGGCGCCGTGTGTGGATACGAAATATTCGAGCACCGTCAACCCTTCACGGAAGTTCGCCGTGATGGGCGACTCGATAATTTCGCCAGAAGGCTTGGCCATCAATCCGCGCATGCCGGAGAGCTGACGGATCTGCTGTTTCGATCCGCGAGCACCGGAATCGGCCATAACGTAAATCGGATTAATGATGCCTTCCTTGTCGCGCTTTTGCATTTGACCGAACATCTCGTCGGCAACTTTCTCCGTGATCGCCGACCAGATTTCGATGACCTTGTTGTAGCGTTCGCCGTTGGTGATCGCGCCGTCCAGGTATTGCTGCTGAACGTTGACCACCTGCTTCTCGGCATCGCGCACCAAGGTCTTCTTGCTGTCGGGGATGACCATGTCGTCGATGCCGATGGAAAGGCCGGCTCGGGTCGCATACTTGAAGCCGAAATCCTTCACTTCGTCGAGCATCTTGACCGTGGTCTCAAGCCCGAAGCGCAGGTAGCCGTAGTTCACCAAGGCTCCGATGCCCTTCTTCTTCAGCAAGCCGTTGATGAATGGCATGCCTTCGGGAAGATGATCGTTCAGAATGGCGCGGCCCACCGTGGTGTTGATGAAGGTTCGCTCCACGTGAACCGGCTCGGTATGAATGATGTCCTGATCATCGTAAGCCGTCGTCAGGTCAATCAGCTCGCCCGTATAGCGCAGGCGGATGGGAGAGAGCGTTTCCACTTCGCCCATTTCCAGCGCCAGCAAAACTTCTTCAATGTTGGCGAAAACGCGGCCTTCCCCCTTCGCGCCCGGCTTGCCTTTGGTCAGGTAGTAAAGACCAAGCACCATGTCCTGCGTGGGCACGGTGATCGGCTGGCCCGACGCCGGCGAAAGAATGTTGTGCGAGGCCAGCATCAACACGCTGGCTTCGACCTGCGCCTCGGGAGAGAGCGGAATGTGCACAGCCATCTGATCGCCGTCAAAGTCTGCGTTGAACGCGGTGCAGACCAACGGGTGAATTCGAATCGCCTTGCCTTCCACCAGCACCGGCTCAAACGCCTGAATACCCAGGCGATGCAGGGTGGGAGCGCGGTTCAGCAGCACGGGATGATCCTTAATGACTTCTTCCAGGATGTCCCAAACAATCGGCTCCTGCTGCTCCACCATTTCCTTGGCCTGCTTGATGGTGGTGACGTTTCCGGTCTGCTCCAGCCGGTGATAGATGAACGGCTTGAACAACTCCAGCGCCATCTTCTTGGGCAGTCCGCACTGGTGCAGCTTGAGTTCGGGACCAACCACGATGACGGAACGTCCGGAATAATCCACGCGTTTGCCGAGCAGGTTCTGGCGGAAACGGCCCTGCTTGCCCTTCAGCGTGTCGGAGAGCGACTTTAGCGGACGGTTGTTGGCACCGCGCAGCACCCGGCCACGCCGGCCGTTATCAAAGAGCGCATCGACGGCTTCCTGCAGCATGCGCTTTTCGTTGCGCACGATCACTTCCGGCGCGTGCAGGTCCATCAGCTTCTTCAACCGGTTGTTACGGTTGATGACCCGGCGGTAAAGATCGTTCAAATCGGAAGTAGCGAAGCGGCCGCCATCGAGTGGAACCAGGGGACGCAGTTCGGGTGGAATGACCGGAATTACGTCGAGAATCATCCAGCTCGGCTTATTGCCGCTCTTGCGGAAGGCCTCCACCACTTTCAGGCGCTTGGTATACTTGAGCCGCTTTTGCAGCGAGCTCTCGTTCTTCATCTTCTCGCGCAACTCAATGGCCAGGCCGTCGGTGTCGATGCGCTTGAGAAGTTCCTTGATGGCCTCGGCGCCCATCATGGCCTTGAAGCCCGCCGGACGATACTGCTGGTCGAGTTCGCGGAACTTCGCTTCGTCCTTGATCACTTCGCGCTCTTTCACCGGAGCGTCGCCGGGCTCGACCACCACGTACGCCTCGAAATACAGAACGGACTCGAGGTCGCGCAGGGAAATATCGAGCAGGTGGCCGATACGGCTGGGCAGGCCCTTGAAGAACCACACGTGCGAGCAGGGTGACGCCAGCTCAATGTGCCCCAAGCGTTCGCGGCGCACTTTCGAGAGCGTAACTTCCACACCGCACTTGTCGCAAATCACCCCGCGATGCTTCATGCGCTTGTACTTGCCGCAGAGGCATTCCCAGTCGGTTACCGGACCAAAGATGCGGGCGCAGAACAAACCGTCGCGCTCCGGCTTGAAGGTGCGGTAGTTGATGGTCTCAGGCTTGGTGACTTCGCCATGCGACCAGCTCCGGATTTTTTCCGGAGACGCGAGGCTGATCTTGATGGCATCGAAATCGGCGATCGTGTTTTGCATTTCGAACGGGCTCGAACGAAACAAGGTGTTCCTCCGCTTCCTGCGGTTCTCACGCGTCCGCCGACGGCTCTCAAACTAGTTCTCAGATCCCAGTTCTCAGTTGAAAACCGGGCTCGAACTCCTGCCTGTCACGCGGCATCGAGAGCGAATGCCGCGGTGGCGATACTCAGAAGCTTTAGCGGTCGATCCCGGCGCCCGGCTTCAGCTCGCTCCTTCCGGGAACTGAGAACCGGGAGCCTTTTTCTTAGTCTGCTGCCGCGCTAGCCGCGGGCCGCTTCTCCCCGGTCTTGATCAACTCCACATCAAGACAGAGCGATTGCAATTCGCGGATCAGCACGTTGAACGATTCGGGCACGCCCGGCTCCATGGCAGCTTCGCCCTTGACGATAGCCTCGTAAATCTTGGTACGGCCATAAACGTCGTCGGACTTCGCCGTCAGCAGCTCCTGCAGAATGAAGGCTGCGCCGTAAGCTTCCAGCGCCCAGACTTCCATTTCTCCGAAGCGCTGGCCACCGAACTGCGCCTTGCCACCCAGCGGCTGTTGCGTGATGAGCGAATAAGGTCCGATGGAACGCGCGTGAATCTTGTCGTCCACCAGGTGCGAGAGCTTCAGCATGTAGATGTAGCCCACGCAAACCGGCTGTTCGAACTGGTCGCCGGTCATGCCGTCGTGCAGAGTGGTTTTGCCCGAGGTGGGCAGACCCGCATGCTCGAGCAGCGCCTTGATTTCGCCTTCTTTCGCGCCGTCGAACACGGGAGATCCCATGTAGACTCCGCGAGCCAGTGTAGGTGCCAGAGCTTCGAGTTCCTCGTCGCCCATTTCACCGATGGTGTCTGCGAGCTTCGAGTCCTTGAACAGGGTCCTCAACTCGCGGCGGATGGCCTCCGTGCGGGTGTTTTCCTTGAGCAAGTTGGCAATCTTCTCGCCCAGGGTATAACCCGCCCATCCCAGGTGGGTTTCAAGAATCTGGCCCACATTCATACGACTGGGTACGCCGAGAGGGTTCAGGACGATCTCGACCGGCGTTCCGTCTTCGAGGTACGGCATATCCTCTTCCGGCAGAATGCGCGCGAT
>JBAUXO010000165.1:0-1876 GCA_049584315.1 Candidatus Sulfotelmatobacter sp.
CAGGATGACGAAATGGCGAGAAGCACTTACTTCGACCGGGGCCGAATCGCAGACGCGTGTCCAGGTTCAGACTCAGGCTATGCCCAACGTTTTCAATGTGGGAATATTGTCAAACGCCGAATTTGGACGCAAATGGTCACACATACACGACCATCCAGAATCCCAGCGCACGTTGTCCCGTAGGCAGAGATAGTGATTCGTGCAGCGCGGTTGTTCTGGTTCCACCGCTGGCTCACGCACCTTGGCTTCCAGCCACTCCTTCACCGAGATCGCGTCGCTTAACTTTCTGTCGTACAGCTCGGCGATCAGCCCGAGCAGCACGTTCTGGCGGATCTGGCGCTCTAGTAGATCCAAAGGTGTGGTCTCCGCAATGCCCGCACGTTACTTGCTCCCGTTCGGGCCATAGATGAATGTCTGGTATGCCAGACACATCGTCCAGACAATATCCCGATGATAAAGGGATGTCAAGAGGGAACCATGCTCTACTGATACAGTTGGGCGGGCGGATCAATCGGCTCCGCAAGAAAAAGGGCTACACGCAAACTGATCTGGCGGTACACCTGGATATAAATAGAGGGCACTTGTCGGATGTTGAGCGCGGTAAGCGCGAAGTCGGAATCATCACGCTGCAGGTAATCGCGCGCGGCCTCGATACCACGATGGCAAGTCTTTTGAGAGGACTATAGAGCGCGGCGAAAACGGCATCGGCATAGACAACATCGTGCTCTTGGCGCGGACCCTGAAAGTTAAGCCAGCCGCTCTGTTCGACAAGTGGTAACCTCTGCCCCGACAGATTCATTTGCTCCGCTGGCGGGTCAGAATGGAAATTATCGGTGTGTCTTGCCGGGACGGCGGCCATTGTCCCGCTTGTGTGCGTCCTTGACGTGCTTCTCGAACGCAAGTTGCATCAGCCGTCGATTGTCCGGTGTATCCCCGACGAACGCAAAGCTTAGACGGGGGCAAGCAGAGCAGTTCCCCTTCAACAGCGGGTTTCCACTCGGGCTCACCGTGATTAGCAATTCCGGCTTGTTTGTAGGCTTCCCCGAGAGCGCAGCGACATAGCATTCTTCGTGGACTGATTTGCCATTCTCGTCAGCCTTCGCCGTGCCAAGTTCAACAGGCTGCTGGCAGATGTGGCATGCCGTAAAGTAGCGGTGCATAGTAATGAAGGTTTGACCTGAGGGAGAAAGACTACGTCGGGGAGGGAAATAATACGTCTGGATCAGAGAGTACCATATCATCGTTACACGTCAATGGTACTGTCGTGGTCGTGACGTGGTTACTGCTGGATCACGCCGTAGGAATGATGTTCGCATGCCCCGTAATGATCGTCGGATGTGAAATAAGGGAGTCGAGTGCGAAAAGCCAGACTCCCGTGGATTCGGTGAAGCAATTCAGGCGTGTCGCAGCGCGTAGGGTGTGCACGGTATTGAACGCAATCACGCAGTGGCGTAGGAGAGTTAAAGGATCTCTCGCGGACTTCTCCGGGCTCTGCAAGGCCGGGCCTTCCCCCATTTATGCCGCCTCGCAGCGCCGTTGGGATTGATCCGAGGGGGAAAAGGGGGCGTGCGGAAACGCGCGCTCCTTTTGATCGCGTGGGATGCGAATGACGCAGCCAAACAGGCCCAGCACTCACTTGCCTTTGGAAATCGCATCCAACTTGCTTTCGATTCGATCTAGCTTCTCCTCGATACGGTTAAAGGATGTGCCGACCAATTCCAGCGTAAGCACCCAGAGAAAGAACACCGCATATCAATAGTTGCATAAATAACGTCAGTAGCCTACATGAGCGGCATACTTTGTGTCGGGAAGTTGGAAGAAAGAAAGGAGTAACTCCGTCGAACGCTGGATGGATCTCATGATCGAGAGCAGAGCC
>JBAUXO010000166.1:0-7092 GCA_049584315.1 Candidatus Sulfotelmatobacter sp.
GGCTCTGCTCTCGATCATGAGATCCATCCAGCGTTCGACGGAGTTACTCCTTTCTTTCTTCCAACTTCCCGACACAAAGTATGCCGCTCATGTAGGCTACTGACGTTATTTATGCAACTATTGATAATCCCTTCCCGATCAAGCTATCAAACCAGGACGAGGCCAGGCAGCACCAAGCCAAGCCAGTGAGAGCTATGGTCCACCACTCGGGATGTCGCCAAAAAAAATTGCGCAGTGATATCCCATAGTGAGTTGAACGCGGGTTCCCGTTTCACAATGCGTCAGACATGTTCGATTTCTTGTTCGTGAGAACGCAATGCTTAGCGTTACTGTTCCTTTCCAAGCCGCTAGTTGGAGGCCGGCAGGCGGGAATCCGGCGGTGGACTTCCGGTAAGTCGCAAATTGACGAACTTGTTTAGCAGGTCGAACTAAAACGGCGCTCCCATTGCAACCGCGACGCTGCTAATAAGAACTCCAAGGAGCTTCCGCAACCAACCTGAGGATCCCTGGGCGTCTCGGACGCCGTCTCGTGCCCATCCGATCGGCGGCATGTTTGTCGTACGGATCGAGGCGGCCACGCAATTCAACGGATCCTTGGCATTGTCTGGGCACTTGTCCGTCGCCTGAGGTGTTTCTACCTGTTTCTGAGCTTCTGCGGCCACTGCCGTACGAAGTGCCTCATCGTTCCACAACTCGCGAATGATCATCAGCGAATCTACATTCAGTGCGACGCATAGCCCAAGACCAAGCACGGCAATCAACACTTGAGTCCTACGTTTATAGGCGCCGCTCACTCGTTCCATCGTGTCGTCGTACCAGTTCTCCACTCTCTGCCGGGCGAGGTCAGCGTCTTGCTGTGCCGAATCGAGTAGCGTCAGTACCGCTTTACTCACGCGGGGGTCGGGCAGATTGCTAACCCCGTTCTTGAGGTCCTGTACCGTTCTCGACTGACCCGGATTCGCAGGAGCGATCACGTCGAACAGGGCCAGTGCAAAGTTTCGAGATGAGATGTAGGCGGGCTTGATCCCGGGTTCAACCGTACCCGCAATGAGATGGTTTTGAATAAGCCTCGAGGTGATCGAGCCTTGCGGATCCGCCAGCATATTGCGAATCGCATTTTCGAGAGTATTTGCGCGCATGTCGAGAGCTCGCGCAATGAGCTCTTTGATCCCCGAGCAGACGGTGCTTACTACCAGATAGATAAATATCAGACCTACAGAGACTTCGAGGACCTGGGAGCCGGCCATCCTCAACTCCTTTGGCGTTCCTGACATTGAACACCGGATCGAACGCAGAACGGACGAACAGCCGCGCCCGACACAACCACTAGACAATAGATTTAGGCCCGAGTTTTCCAGGAAAGAAGTGCGCCGCATAATGCCACAAGGAGGGAGGATGCCCGAAGAAAAGTGAGATCTGTTACGAAATCCGAACAATCGAAAAGACCAGCATTGATGGTCTGCAAGGAAACGCTCCGCGTGCGATGGGCGTCCTCAGTTCTGAACGACCGCGGGTGGCGGCGCTACCGACGGCACGGTGCTCGAGATGGATACCCGCCGACAAGGAAAGCTTACTGGACAGTTTCGCGGGCGGAGCGGCCGGCGAATACCCCGTCGCCGGCTTGATCCAGGATGCGGCAGGCAACCTTTATGGCACCACATTACCAGGCGGCGGTGCTTGCGAACGCAGGAGTTGAGTTCGATCAGTCACTAATTACGACTGCAACAAGGGCAAGCCGCGGCGCAGGCCGATAAATGCCGGTCGGACGGCGATCCCAACGTTCAGTACGGTAGCGAAACTACAGGCTGCGGGACAGTCTTCAAGTTCACCCCGTAGTAGCGGGGAAAATCGAAAAGGCCCTCTGGTGGAATCATCGGACTCACTCAGGGCCACGTTTCTGGCGCGAGGCAACGCGAACTATTCGAATCTACGGACTTCCAGTACGAATGCATCGCCAACCTTCTTGAGCGGCCCGGTGACGGTCGCTTCGAGGACTCCGGCAGCACCGGTAACTTTCACTCGGAGCCTTAGATAGGCGTCCTTCTCATCCGGTTCGAGAGGCTGTGGGGACTGCTTTGCAGCATCCCACTCAATCTTGTCGGCCGCCTCGATCGGCTGAAGAAGTATAGGAGGACGAACGTCATCCCCCTCCATCACCAGTGTGTTCGGTGCCAGAATCTCGACGGTGCCGTCCAGCGTGACTTCAACACCACGGAAGAAGTGCGTTCCGTTTGCGACATGGGCGAATTGCTGGGGCCAAGCGTCGAGGTCCGGCAAACCGTTATGTTTCAAATAGAGATATGCGGTGGAGTCTTTGGGGTTCGGAACCGGTCTGACCAATCGAACTCCGTGCATGTGCTTCAGAGCCTCGTATGCGCCGCCCCAACAGGCTGAGATGCCGTAAGGGCAGGTGGGTGTGACGCCGACGACTATGGGAGGGGTTTTCTCTTGCTCCTGAATTTCGGCGTCTAGCTCGAGCGGATTTTTTTGTACAAGAACCTTCAAAGGTATGGCGGCACGAGCTGTGGCCGGCTCGGCTTCCGCTGCCCTAGCAACCGACCCTGCCACGACAGCGGTGATCTGGATGACGGCCGCAAAGGAGGGTACCTTTTTCTGGTTCAACAGAAACAGCATGTAATGGCCAGGGGGACAGACATTGCTGTTTGGCGGAGCGCTGACCGCGACTTTGTTTACGCCCGATTGGAAACTAAGAAGGTTAATGCGCTGATTCTGATCGAAGGAATGCGTCACGGAGGGAAGCCGAATCCAGCTGACTTGGCTGATTTCATTCGCAACGGGAGTCTCGACGTCGAATGTGGCTCCGTATGTTACGGATGCCGGCGCCTTCGTAATCACGGGACGAGGGCCCCTAAAAAGATATGGTGGCGAAAAAAGCTGGGCATTGGCGTGCGTGTTGACCGGGGGATTGGACTGGCTCACACCGACGACTGGAGCGTACTCGCCGCCGCCGCCGCTGAATACGCGCCCATCGGGCAGCAGAACGGCTGTGGAATGATAGCAGCGGTCGACAGCCTCGCCTGCCATCGGAGTCCAGGTTCCTTTGGATGGGTCCCAAAGCTCGGGCGTGTGAATCGGTTCGCCAGGATTGAGGCCATCAAATTCAGTCCCTTGCGAGCCTCCCGTCACAAGAACGGTGCCATCAGGCAGAAGTGTGGCATTGTGCTGGCGACGACGAAATCTCATGGGAGTGACAACGGCCCAGGCGGGGTTAGGGGCATTCAGATCGATGGTCTCCACAACGTTGGTGGTAGATCCGCCGCCTATGAAAACGACTTTGCCCACGTCATACATTACCGATGGTGCGTAATCGGCGTTTTGCACCGTCCGCGTCGCAATCGGAACCCATGTCCCGGGATTGCCAGCTGAAAAGTTCTCGAACAGATACGTTGTGGCAAGCGAACCCGACATGAACAAAGAACCGTCCGGGGTGACGTGGAAGCGCGGGAATAGCGGAAGTCCAATGAAATTTGTGAGATCTCTCCAAGCACCGTTCTCAAGGACTTGGGGAATGCTGTTTATGGTATTGGCATTGAGAGGCGGTTGGAGCGGGCCCGTCGGAAAACTGCCAGCACAAACAAATGATCCTCCATCGGGAAGTGTTACAGCCGTAGGATACCAGCGGCCGTTATTCATGGTCGGCCCGGCGTTCCATTTGTCCGCGAATGGGTCGTAAAAGGTTGAACAGTTCAGGCCCTGACTGTCGAAGATATGGCCCCCGGTGACTAGCAGACGGCCATCCGCTAGGAATGTGTGGCCTGAGCAAAAAAGATTGATCGAGTTGCCCTGGGAATCCGTAGGTTGATTGCTGGTCGGTTTGGCAGCGGCGTGGGGATTGGCCGGGTCCCAGATGAATGCGTGAGTTTCGTGCTGGTTGAGTGAAGGAAAATCGGGCGTCCCGGGGGGTTGCGCCGTCCCCAGAACAAAACCTTTCCCGTAGGAAGCACATGGGTGTGGATCGGAACATTCACCAAGGAAATCTGCTCGGACCACTGGCCGACCTGGGAAGGATCTTCCGACTGGGGCACCGTATCGGCGGGTTGCAAGACCTGCGGATTGAAGTCGGCTGTGGCCGTGTATTTTGCGGACAGAGTGTACGCCGGGTTAAGGTTGGCCAGCGGCGCACTTGCTGCGGTGACACGCAAAGTGTGGAAACCTTCATGAACGGTAGTCGCCCTCAGATTGGCGCTTGCGGGATCACTCTTTCGAAATACGGATGTCGCGAGAGTAGAACCATCGGGTGAGAGTACATCGATCGTGATACTCGTGTTCGGCGTCCAATTGGCGACGTCGGGTTTTAGCGCCAGATTCAGCGGGCTATTCGCACGACACCAGATGCGGCTTACAGTGACCGACTTCCCATTCGCAGCGGGCAGAATGTCCAGGTCTTCGGCGCCTTCGAAATCCTGGGTGACAGGCCTGGAGACTATTTCAAAGGTTGTTCCACCAAGCCCCTGACGGCTGTAGCAGACGTAGCTGCTGCCGTTCTGATTCCTGGGAATTGTGATGGTTACCGAGCCGTTGCCGTCTGTGACAACGTCAGGCGAATGGCCGGAGTAGTCGTGCAGAGATACATTGGACCCCAATCCAGTGGCGACGCTTATCGTTCTTGAGTTATCGGGATCGTTGTTGAGACCCACGAGGAGGTGCGCTCCGCCCAACCGCTCGTAGGCAAAAACATTGAAGTCTTTCCAGCGCTGTTGGGTGGGACCCGCGGCAAGCTTCTCGTGAATCCAGATGAGATTGTCGATGAGGGGCTTGAGCCCGAAGCAATTTTTGTCTTTGCTGTAATCACGATAGTAGACGCAGGGATAGCCTTCGGATGTCAAAATGTAGGCATAGCCGAGCATCTTGTTGATGACGATTTTCTCGCCTGCATTCAGGTCTGTATCGTGATCTTCGACGAATGTGACGGTGTTCAGCGGTGAGATTCCAGCGAGCCCTACATGGTCCATATCGGCCATATTGAAGCCCCCTGGATTACCACACATCGAGTTGAGTACGAATTTCAGCGGGAAATCGAATGCACTAGGCCGCCCTTTCATCCCGGTGGGGTTGAAGATCCATCCGTTAACCAGGATGCGATTGCCATCAAAGAATTCTCCGACTGCAAACTTCCCGTTCATCGAGTCGATGGTCAAAAACGGGAGTAGAAATTCGGTCGACAGGCTCTTTACATCGTCAATTCGATAGCCTTGGACGTCGAGAGCGCGAGTCAACCAATCAGCGGCCGCAATCAGATTATCGAATACATAGTGGCGCGGCTTACCGTTGATCGGCGCAAGTTCCCTTCCGAAGGGAAAATCGTCGGCGACCGGGCCGCCGAGAGCGGGATCGCGCGGAACCTGTGGGACGAAATTGGAAGGGTTCTTGGGGAAACGACCTATGTTGGGCGTCCCCTCAGCCCCGAGATAGCGAAAGACGAACGGCGTTGTGTCGCCGACCCGCTGGTGTTCGACCATGTCCAGATAAACGTCCAATTCGTTAGCTCGAAGAATGGCGACGCAACGCTGCAACTGTTCGCGGCTGCCGAATCGTGTGAACACGGAGCCCTTCTCGTTTTTGGACCCAATGTCGTAGTCATCGAACGGACCATAACCATCGGAGCCCGGTTTGTCGCCGTCTGAGGTTTTTAAAACGGGAGGAGGCCAGATCGCTGTGAATCCCGCCCGACGAAGATCGCTGGCCTGTCGCGCAAGATGGTCCCACCACCAATCTATGGTGAGGTCACCGTCGGCCGGAGAGGGAACTGCCTGATTTGGCGGAGTCTTAAAAAAACCCTGAAGAATTACACCCATAGCAATCTCTCCTAACGTTATCAGGGCTCAGAAGAAACGGTTTAATCCTTATTTCCGATGTCGTCGCTTTGGTCCGTGCTTCGATGCGCTCGAAACCGAAGATCGCCGTGCCTTAGGAGCAGCCGAGTCCTTTCGCGCGCCGAGGCGCCGGACGGACGGCGACGCGGCTTATCTACTGCACCAACCTTCAAGATGCCAGAAAGTGCCGTGCCGTTTGGAGAACCGAGGCCGCTGGCAGCGTCCCATCCAGGCCCAGCGTCGTAGCCTACATTGTTAAATTGCTGAAAACTGACGCGATTGTTTCCTGCGTTGGTGTCATGAAACGCCTCAGACGTGCTAGATAGCGCGTGAAGCTGAGGATTTACAAAGCCGACCTTTCCCTGTAGCTTTTGATTAATGGTGGCCGAATTTCGTCGTCACCGGCCCGATGTTACCCATGGACCTTCGTCTTCCCGGTACAAATGGCACCGCGCCGCGTAACGGACCCCTCTGGCAGCGAAAGTAGGACTAGCCACGAAAATCTGCAAACTTATGGTGGGAGATTAAGGTGCCGGCACAATTAATTCCTCGCCAATGGAGATCACTGCAGGATTTCTAATTTTGGACTTGTTGGCATCATAGATTTTCTGCCAATTCTCCTTTCGATAGGCCTCCCTTGCTATTGTGCTCAAACTTTCTCCTTTTGCGACAACATGAGTCTGGGGCTAGGAGCGGGCAGCCTCAAGCGTATTGTCGACAATCTCCGGGACTTGATGTCCTGCACCGAAGCTTCTCATGACCGGAGTGCTGTGTTCTGTACTTTCGGCACGCCGCTTACCGAAGAATCGTTCACGGCGTTCCTTTGGATTGGAGGCGTGGCCTCTTATCGTAGGACAATCTGCACACAACGGCCACTTTTGCATGAAACCGTGTTCCACGACAATCATCAAATTGTTTGACGTAAGTGCCTGAAAGAACTCAGAATAGTTCGACGAGGCAGAAATGGCCTTGTCCAACGCCCGCACGGCATCCACCGTATGCATTCGCGTGGCCTCGCCCGGACAGGCGTGGAGCAATGCCGCGAACGTCGTCATGAACCCTCCTGTGGCGAGCAGCACGGAGTTCACGGTCGTGCCAACCGCGCCACCCATGCGCCCGGGCGCCAGCGTCTCTAGCAGCCCGGGGTGTAAGTCCGGATGCGTAAGCAAAAGAGTTTGAAGGATCCACAGGTAGGATTCGTAGAATGCGCGTATGGCGATGGGGACGCGCAAGCAGCGGGAAAAGCAAGAAGACATTT
>JBAUXO010000167.1:0-44972 GCA_049584315.1 Candidatus Sulfotelmatobacter sp.
CAAGCTCTATCAGTCTGTGATTGCCGCCTTGGATGAATTAGTCGCCGCGGTCGGGCTGAAGATTGCTGCGTGATAAGGCTATAACGAGAACGAAATTCTCGTTGGGGCCCCATTAACGGACTAAGGGCCGTAGTCGCACTCAGAATCAGCGCCAACCCCATGCCCCTGTGCTACCATCTACTGTTTTCTGTGGCAGCGGAAAACCGAACTCAGTCTGTTCGAAAGTCAGTAACAGTCCGATGAAAGACACTCTCGGAGTCCTTCTTGCCGGCGGCGCGGGAGAGCGCCTGTACCCTCTGACCCGCGATCGCGCCAAGCCCGCCGTCACCTTCGGCGGAATGTATCGCATCATCGACATCACTCTTTCCAACTGTCTCAATTCCGACCTCCGCCGCGTCTACATCCTCACCCAGTACAAAGCGCTCTCCCTGAATCGCCACATCCGCGAGGGTTGGAACATTCTGGGCCGCGAGGTCGGCGAATTTGTGGAGGTCTTGCCGCCGATGAAGCGGGTGAGCGACCAGTGGTATCAGGGCACCGCCGACGCCGTCTATCAGAACATTTACTCTATCGGCTCGGAGCAGCCCAAGTACGTCCTCATCCTTTCCGGCGACCACATTTACAAAATGGATTACGGCAAGATGATGAAGCAGCACGAGGATTCCGCTGCCGACGTCACCTTGGCGACGATCCAAATCGATCTCGCGGAGACTTCCCGCTTTGGCGTGGTTGATGTCGATAAGGACGGCCGCATCAATGGCTTCGAAGAGAAGCCGGCTACCACCGGACTGCGTTCGCCCCTGAATCCCGAGAAGGTCGCCGGCTCCATGGGCGTCTATCTATTCAATGCGGACGTCCTCATCCCGGTGCTACTAAAAGATTCCGAAGATCCCAATTCCAGTCACGATTTCGGCAAAGACATTCTCCCCAAGATGGTGGATGACTATCGCGTCTTCGCCTACGACTTTATCGACGAAAACAAGAAGGAAGCTCTCTACTGGCGCGACGTGGGCACGCTCGAGGCGTACTACGAAGCCAACATGGACATTGTTTCCGTGTCGCCTATTTTCAACCTATACGATCAGGAGTGGCCCATCCGTACTCATCAACGCCAGTATCCCCCCGCCAAGTTCGTCTTCGCGGAAAAAGATCGCATGGGCACCGCCCTCGATTCCATCGTTTCGAACGGCTGCATCGTATCGGGCGGCGCGGTCAAGAACTCCGTGCTCTCACCGGATGTGCGCGTGAATTCCTACTCCGAGGTTGAATCTTCTATCCTCTTCTCGCACGTCGCGGTGGGACGCCATTGCCGCGTCCGCCGCTGCATCATCGACCGGAACGTCCATCTCCCGGAAGGCACCACCATCGGCTATGACACCGAGGCCGACCGCTCCCGCTATTTCGTCACCGATAGCGGCATCACCGTCGTTACCCGCGACTACTCGCTCTTTGAGAATCCCGTGACGGTCGACTATTTTACCAGCGAGTAGGGTTCTGCCGGCAGTTCGCCCCGCCGACTATGCCCCGAAGCGATTGATCCGCGTAAGAATCCCTTCGACGAAGCAACCACTTACACCCTAAAAAGATAATCTTCCCGTGGCCGAGGAAGGCGACGCTTACGGCTGGAACCTTCTCCCACTGCGGTGGACTATTTCAGCAGCGAGTAGCCTTTCGCTTGACTCTGGCGTGCTGCGCCAGCTCCGATCGGCGCGTAATATCCGTGTCGCGCGTAGACACGGAGTTTATGCCCCGACTTCAGCGCCACCAGTGTGATGGAGCGGTAACTACCATCCGCCTCAAGATTCGCCGGCTTGTAGGAAATCAGATACCGACTGCGGATCACCTCTTGCAGATCGGAAAGTTGACGATCCAGCTTTCCTAAAGAGCCTGAAAAACAAGCGCCCCCAGTGCGCTCCGCCAAAGCCTTCATGGCCCGGTCAGCCAAAAACTCACTTGGATCTTCCGCCGCGACCGCTCGCGTATCTACGCTGTAAATGGTCACTTCCCCGCGTTCAGCACTTTCGATGGCATCTTTCAAAGTAACGCTGCTCGAGTTGTCGTCGCCGTCGCTGATCACCACCAGAATCTTGGCAACTGGCTGTTCTTCCGCAACACTGGCAAGCTTGTCAGAGGCGAACTTCACCGCATCCCAAAGGGCAGTTCCTCCTCCGGGAGCGAGCTGATCGATACCTTGGGAAATTCTTGCGCCCTCACTGCTGAAGTCCGTAACCAGCAGCACCTCGTTGGAAAAGCCCACCAGGAAAGCCTTATCGTTCTTGTCCTTCAGAGATTGTCTTAAGAATGACCCGGCCACCTTTTGCTCGAAGGCAAATCGATTCGTAATCGAGTTGCTGGTATCGATCACCAGCCCAAGCCGTAGTGGCAGCTGCGACTCGTTGCGAAATTTTGTAATCGTTGCCGGCGGCCTGCCGGCATCTCGAATGACAATGTCTTGTCGGCTGAGATCCGTCACCGACTTCCCGTGATCCGTGGCGGCAAAGAATACGGCAACCTCATTCACCGTGCTGCGCAATGTGTAAGCCGAGAGATTCAAGCCGGAGCGTTCGGCCCCGGACAACGATGTGCCTCGCCCGTTGCCATCACCCCGTGGCCCAGAAGCACTCGTCTCCGGGCAGGTGTCGCAAACTGATTCCACTTCTGCCAACTGCTTCTGCTGTTCGATTTGCTGCAACACCCTTCGGGCCGCAGTGGGAAGGCCGGTGGTGGCGTTCGCATCGAGCGGCGCGGCATTGAAAGCAATCTCCACCGCCGGCCGCGGGTGGTCCTGCCACTGTTTGATCTGCTCCACCACCTGTCGAGCCGCATCGGCCGAGGGAGACTGCGGCGCCTCGTCCAGAAAAAGCTGCAATTCGTTCCGAGTTTCCTCGAGATTGTCCTGTCCCTGCCAGGCGGCTGCGGCAAAGTAGTGCACAATGGCCGCGTTTTCATGCTTGCGGCTATGTACCTGGTGCGCCGTGGTGATCGCCGCCCCGTAGTCATGATTCAACAGCTGCGCATAGCTCAGCGCGGTAAGCAGATTCAAATCGAGCGGCGCCAGCCCGGATGCCTTCTGAATGGACTCCTGCGCTCGCGAAAAATTGTTGCGCGCAAGCTGCGCCCAACCGAGATTCAGATAGGAATACGGCAGGTGGTCATCCAGGGCAACCGCCTGCGAAAATTCGGTTTCGGCCTGCTCGCTCTGGCCCAGGTACAGGTACGCCGATCCCAACCCGTTGTGCGCCGCCACAAAACTGGGATAAATCGAAATCGCTTTCTTCAGATGATCCGCCGCACCGCCGAAATTCTTGCGCAGGAGAAGTTGATTGCCTTTCGCAAACTCTCGCCGCGCGGCGCCGGGCGCTTTCAGGTCCAACTTGGAGACCGGACCAGAAAGGCTTTCGAGCGAGGGCTGATGGCTGTTGCGGTCCTCGACCTCCATCACCATATCCAGCCGCGACAGGTCGAACCCACCCATGGCAAGTGGCGCCGGACGCAGCCCTTGCTGCGCGCCCGCGCGCCCGGCCGGAAACAAGGCGAAGCAAGCCGATAGCAGCGCAAGAGCGACCTCACATCGTTTTGCGTTGCCCTGAAAATACATGGAAAGGATCTGCCCCAGCGTAACTGGCGCAGGATTATAACTCATTTTCGGATGATCTCGACCGGCATACCGTTGTCGCTAACGCCGCTTCGAATGTGGCTTTAAACGCAATATGCAAGGCCCTGCTGCGCAGAACAACTCCACTGTTACAATGCCCTGTTTCGAACAACTTAGGTCGGCATCGTGGTGTTGCCGAACTTACACCTCTACATCCGCGTACTGTCTTGTAGGGTGCTTGGGTGCTGTGCTGTCTCAATTTCCCAGGCAGTCAAGTCCGGCTCGATCAGCAAGGGTTCGGCGAGTCTAACTTTCCGGGGAGTTCCGTTTGGAGGATGTCCAGGTAGTCGCGATGCTGGTCCGCCGCTGTGTAGCTGGCGACGCCGCTGCTTGGGAAGAAATCGTCCAGACCTATAACCGCCGTATCTATAACATCTGCTACCGCTTCGCCGGATCGGCCGACGACGCCGAGGACCTCGCGCAGGAAGTTTTCATCAAGATGTACCGCACCCTTTCGAGCTATGACAGTTCGAAAGGTGCCTTCGTCACCTGGGTCACGACGATTACCCGCAACCTGCTGGTCGATCATTTCCGCAAAACCAAGCAGGACCGCATCACCGACTCGCTCGACGTTGCATCCTCTTCCCACGAAGATGCCAAGCCGCTCAGTGAGCAAATTCAGGACCAAACTGCCCCTCCCGACCAGCACGTACGCAGTCGGGAGGTCGGAGAAACCGTTCATGCAGCCCTCGGCAAGCTCTCGCCAGAGCTTCGTGAAGCTGTGATTCTAAGGGACTTACAAGATATGGATTACCGCGAAATCGCAACCGTTCTGAAGGTTCCGGAGGGAACTGTGAAAAGTCGAATAAATCGGGGGCGAGCGGAACTTGCGCGCCTTCTACAACGTACCTATAGGCAGGTGATGTGATGCCGGACCACACCAGTAACGGAATGCAGTGTCACGAATTTGAGGGCCTGTTGACGGATGCGCTCGATGGCGTCTTGACCGGCTTTCAACTCGACCGCTTCCAGACCCACAAGCGGACTTGTTCCGCCTGCGGGCCGCTGTTCGCCGAAGTCCAGGCGGGCCGCAACTGGCTGAAGGACCTCACGGAGGTGGAGCCTCCAGTCAGTCTGCTCACCAATATTCTGGCATCCACAACGGGCGTTGACACCCAACGCCTGCGGGCCAATGTTGCTGTGCCGCAGCTTCGCGCCACGTGGGTCGAGAAGGCGCAGGCGTGGGCCTTTGAGGCGATGCAACCCATTTGGGCCACGGTACGGCAGCCGCGGTTTGCCATGTCTTTCGGCATGGCATTCTTCTCGCTGTCGGTGGCCTTGAGCGTACTCGGCGTAAAACCCGCCGACCTGCGGCAAGTGAGTCTGCGGCCCGCAGTTATACGGCACACGTACTACAATACGCAAGCCCGCGTAGTGCGGTATTACGAAAATATCCGGTTCGTGTATGAGGTGGAATCGCGCGTGCGCGAACTCAAGCGCAACGTCACGCCCGCCGAGCCCGCTCCGGAAAAGAAAGATCACAAGAACGACACAACGCAACAGCCCGAACAGAAGCAGGAGCGCAACTACAGCCAGAGGGAGAATCATTTCGTTCTGGCCTGCGCTCCTCTGGGTCCATCTGAAAACGATCTGCCTGTAGTGTCGGTGACCACGTACAGGAGGTTCGTATGAACTGCAACGCCCACAACGATACGGCTGCAGTCGCGTTTTGCCGCACCTGCGGCAAGCCGCTCTGCGCCAACTGCACCCGCGATGTTCGCGGAGTCGTCTATTGCGAGCCCTGCCTGGCGGCCCGTCTAGAAAGCACAGCTCCGGCAGCCGGATTTGTCCCTCCGCCACCTGCCTATCCGCCACTTGCAACTCCATTGGCCGCGCGGCATACCGGCTCCGGGCCTAATCCTACCGTCGCCGGCATTCTTGCTGGATTCTTTCCCTTTGGCGTCGGTGCCGTCTATTGCTCCCAATACGCCAAGGGACTGGCTCACCTGCTCATCTTCGGGTTGCTTATCTTTGCGTCGGATCACGCTGGAAGTTGGGACGCTCTGTTCGGTTTCGCCATCGCGTTTTTCTACGTCTATCAGATCATCGACGCCGTGCGCACCGCCCGCGCTCTTCAGGAGGGCCAACCTGCGCCAGATCCATTCGGACTTGCTCAGGCTTTCAGCATGGGAGAAAAAAGCGAGACCAAGAACATTCCCACCGTCGCGATCATCCTGATCGGACTCGGCGTGGTCTTCTTGCTGCACACCATGAATGTCTGGGAGTTCGGCATGGACCGGTTGTGGCCGCTCATTCTCATCGGTCTAGGGGGATGGATGTTCGCCAGGCAGTGGGGTTCGGTCGCGAGTCACCGCATGGGTTGTCAGTGCGATCGCTGCCGTATGCGCAAAATCATGGGCCCAGCCATGCTGGTGACATTCGGCACGCTGTTCCTGCTCCAAAGTTTCGGTGTCGCGAGCTTCGAACGCACCTGGCCCGCAATCCTGCTGGTCGTCGGCGTCGTGAAGCTGCTGCAGAGCAATGCTTCTGCCGCGGGACACATCGATCGCCTGGCGCCGCCAGCGGTCGCGCCGCCACCGCCACCGCCTTCGCCTCCCGATCCGGGCGCAACATCCTCCGGGGAGGTGCGCCATGTCTAGCCCAGTGCAGACTCCAGTGCAAGCTCCACTTCCCCCGCGGCGTCCCCGCCGGTCGATTGCCGGACCATTCGTACTGATCGTCATGGGAATCATCTTCCTCCTGGGCAACCTGCACATGCTGTCGTGGGCGCACCTCGGAACCTGGTTCGCGCATTACTGGCCGGTGCTGCTGATTCTTTGGGGAGTGATCAAGCTGATCGAGCACCAGCAAGCCCAGCGCGACGGGTTGCCTTCGCGCGGCATTGGCGCTGGCGGAGTGTTTCTCATCATCTGCATCGTCGTCTGCGGACTCATCGCTACCCAGGCCACGCGCTTCAACTGGGGCGAAATCCGCGACAACATGAACATCGACGAAGGAGACTTCGATAACATGTTCGGCGAGACCCACAACTTCGACGACCACCTCCAACAAGACATTCCGCCCGCCGTCACCAGTCTGCGCGTCAATGACGATCACGGTGCAGTGCGCATCAGCGTCGCCAACGACAATCAGATCAGTGTCGTAGTCCGCAAACGCGTAGGCGCCGAGAGCCAGAGTGACGCCGACAAATACGACCAGCAGACCAAGCCCGAGATCACCGTGGCCGGCAATGCGATGGTCCTCGATGCCAAGACCCAGGCCGCCGGCGACCACTCCGTACAAACCGATCTCGATATCTCGCTTCCTCGGAAAATGGAACTGCACATCACCGGACGCCGAGGCGATGTCTCCGTCACTGGCCGCGATGGCGATGTGGAAATTGCCAACCAGCATGGCGAAGTTTCCGTGGAAGACGTCAAAGGCAACGTGAAACTCAATCTGGAAAAAAGCTCCGCCAAGGTCGAACAAATCACCGGCGACGTACATATCGATGGCCGCCTGAACGAAGTCTCCGTCACCGACGTGAAAGGCTCCGCTCAACTCGACGGCGAATTTCAGGAGAGCGTCAAGCTCGCCCGCATCAGCAAGACCGTGGCCTTCAAGTCTTCCCGCACGGATATGGAATTCTCGCGGCTCGATGGCGAGCTCGATCTCGACTCCGATGACCTGCACGCCGCTAAGATCGCCGGACCCGTCCACTTGACCACTCGCTCCAAGCAGATCCGCCTGGAAGACGTATCTGGCGACGTGCACGTGGAGGATTCCAACGGCGGTATTGACGTATCGATGCGTTCGCTGGGAAACGTGCAGATTGACAGCCGCAACGGTGACGTCCAGCTAAACGTGCCTGATAAAGCTACCTTCCGGGTGGATGCGAGGGCGCGCGACGGCGAAATCCAATCGGACTTTCCGGAGTTGAAAATCGAAAATGGAGACCACGAAGGTACCGCCACCGGCAGCGTGGGAAACGGAACCTCTCATATCGTGATCAACAACGACCACGATGGCATCGAGATTCGCAAGCTTTCAGCCAGCGCTCCACCGGCGACTCCCGCGGCTCCCGCAACCCCGGCCAAGCCGGCCAAGTCCTTGCCCGCGCCCAAAGCAAAAGTGGAACCGACAGACAATTGAAAGAGACTGGAACCACCGAGAATGCTGGCGGTGACGTGGAAGAGCGGGGCTCCAGCGCCGCGTAAAAGCTTCGGAGTCAGGGCGCGGCCTTAAGCCCTGTGGTCGTGCTTACTCTCTCAGCAGATGGTTAAGCACCTGCCTCACTCGGCCAATTTCCTGATCGCCAGCTCTTCCACCTGCGCTAGTACCTCATCCTCACTCAATTTCGAGGAGTCAATCACCACCGCATCCGCCGCCGCCACCAGCGGCGATGCGGCGCGAGTCCGGTCGCGGTGATCGCGCTCGCGCAAGTCGGCCGCCACATTCGCCGCCACCACGCCTTTGATCTTCTGTTGCTCCATCCGCCTCTGCTCGCGCACCACCGGGTCGGCATCCAGAAAAATTTTCAAATCGGCATCCGGAAAAACCTTCGTCCCGATGTCGCGCCCTTCCATCACCACGCCGCCGCCCTCGCCCATCTCCCGCTGCCGCACCACCATCCACTCCCGCACGCCGGGATGCACCGATACCCGCGACGCCGCCTCTGTCACATCGCGCTCCCGAATCCGCGCCGAAACGTCGTGTCCATTCACAAGCGTCCGGTTTCCGTCCCGCGTGGGCTCCAGCTGAATCCGCGACTGGTGCGCCAGC
Source organism: Candidatus Sulfotelmatobacter sp. (assembly GCA_049584315.1). Taxonomy (GTDB): domain Bacteria; phylum Acidobacteriota; class Terriglobia; order Terriglobales; family Acidobacteriaceae; genus Sulfotelmatobacter. The sequence continues at coordinate 8,378 of JBAUXO010000167.1, forward strand.
TTGACCAACGCGCCCTCATCGTCGAACGACGTGTCCTGTTCGATCGCTTTCAGTGCCAGTGCCCGGTACATCGCTCCGCTCTCCAGGTTCACATAGCCCAGCTTGCGCGCCAGCCGCGATGCGATCGTGCTCTTGCCCGCGCCCGCCGGCCCGTCAATGGCAATGATGAGTTTATGTGGGGAATGTGGAGCGTCAGGATTCTCAGTCATTTTGCGACTAGATTGTACACGGAAGGCCGCGACGGACGGGCAGTCTACTTCGTCGCTCGATGCGGCCTGAGGGCAGTCGCCGCCGCTTCCTTCTCCGGCGTAATCTGCACCATCGATCGTCCACTCACATGCACGAAGCTCAACTCCCGCGCCGCCAGCAGCGCATTCACCGCCTCTTTCACCCGCGACCGCGCCACAAATCTTCCGAAGAAAGCTTCCAGCTCGGTTTGCTCGGCCGCGACCACGCAATCCAGATATTTCGAGAGCAGCCCCGAGAGCGCCTGCTGCACCGAGAATCCCACCCCTTCGCGCACCGCATCCGGCGACCAGCGATAGAGCACATCCCAGTACGAGCCCTCATTCCCCTTGTAATCCACACGCGTGATGCGCAGTTTCGCCAGCAATTCACCCAATGCCTTGTCGAGCACCGCCAGCGAAACGCTGCCACCCAGGGCCTCCTGCAGTTTGTGCTTTGAAATCGGCCCATCGCGACGGATCAACTCAAACGCATCGCAAGCCAGCTGCGAGTAGCCGGAGCGCGGACCTGGCTTCGGCGCCAACTTGGGGTTGCGCTCGCCCACCAGCGCATAAAAATAAGGAAACACCGAAGCCGCAACCAGAAAGGCGTTGTTCTCCTCAAACAGATTCGCTTCATACGCCGACCGCTCGCGTAGCAGCCGCACCATCAATTCCGTTGCGTCGGCCGCCCGCGGATCGGAAAACGCATGCTGCCACGTCGGCAAACGGTTGTCCGAGCCCACGAACGCTCCAATAAACGTCGGCACCGGCATCGCCGGACGCACGGGATACATCAGGCAAAATCCCACGCCCTCCACAAAGGCGCGCGCCTGCTCAATCGTCCGGATGGCCTGCCCATCCAGCCGCCACTTCTCGCGCCGCAATTGCTGTAGATCCTGTTCGGTCATAGGTTCAGCGAGAGCCGGAAGCCGGAGCTCGGATGTCCGATGGCGCATCTCAGATTCTCTTAAACGCCTTCTGAATATCCTTTACAGAATACCGCAGCACCACCGGTCTGCCATGCGGGCACGACATGGGATGATCCGTCTTCGCCAGTTCCGCCAGCAGCCACTCCATTTTATTTTGCGCCAGCGGCATGTTGACCTTGATCGCCGCATGGCACGCAATCGACGCCGCAATGCGCCCGCGAATCTTTTCCAGATTCAACGATTGCTCCTCGCGCGAAATCTGGTCGAGCAACTCATGCAGCATGTTCTCCACGGCCGCCGCATCCACTCCCGCCGGCGCAACTTTCACCGCCAGGCTGCGCGCCCCAAAGGGCTCGGCCTCGAATCCGTTGTGCTGCAGCTCGTCGGCAATCTCGGCAAACACCGCCTGCTGCGCCGGAGATAGCTCCAGCACAATCGGCATCAGCAACCGCTGGCTCTCCACTTTCTGCGCCGCGCGCTGCTTCAGCACCCGCTCAAACAGCACCCGCTCGTGCGCCACATGCTGATCGACAATCCACAATCCATTTTCATTCACCGCCAGAAGGAAGGAATTGCGAATCTGTCCCAGCGGCCGTAGCGTCGCCAGCGCCGCCAGCGTAGGCTCTTCCTCTGGAACATCGAGTTCTGGAGCACAACCGTTATCCGGAATCGCTTCAGCGAACTGACTTCCCAGTCCCCGCGCCACCGAAATCGCGGCATTCGCCTCCACCGCAATCCTGCCTTCGAATTGAAATCGCGCCGAGACGGGGGGGGCCACCGGCGCTTGCAGCACGAATCCAGCTCCTCCCGCCGGCTCATAAAATGCTCGCGTTCCCGACTCGGGAACGATGTCAGACATCGGCACCCGCTCCCGTGCTCCCGGCGTCAGCCCCGCACTCGCCGTCGCGTGGGCGTGAATCTCGGTCGTGAACTGCGGCGCGGGACGCGCTTTCATCAGCGCCGCCCGCGCCGTATCTCGCACAAAATCATGCAGCACCGTCGACTGCCGAAACCGCACCTCCGTCTTCGAAGGATGCACATTCACGTCCACCTCGCCCGCCGGCAACTCCAGAAACAGCAGAACCACCGGATACACCGTCGGTGGAATAATATTTCGATAAGCCTCCGTCAGCCCATGCTGCACCAGCCGGTCGCGAATCAACCGGCCGTTCACGAACACATAAATCGAATTGCGATTTAGTTTCTGAATCTCCGGCTTCGACACAAACCCGTGCAGCCGCATCTCCCCGGGCGTAGCGCCCGCGCCGCGCTCGCTTTCCTCCTCGTCCTCCACTTCCTGTCTTCTCCAGGGCGGAGGCTGCGGCAATCCCACATGCTCCAACCGTCGCACCGCCGCCACTGCGATCAACTGGTCGAGCGTCTCCTTGCCAAACACCTGATACACGCGCTCGCTGTATCCCTCCACCGCAGGCGCCACCAGCATGGCGTTGGTCGCCGAATGCAACTCAAAATGTTTTTCCGGATGCGCCAGCGCATAGTGCGTGACCAGCGAAGCGATGTGCGACAACTCCGTCGACTCCGCCTTCAAGAATTTCTTCCGCGCTGGAGTATTAAAGAACAAATCCCGCACCGTGATCGAAGTCCCCCGCGGCAGCCCTGCCTCCTCGACCTGTGCCATCTTCCCGCCATTGATCTCGATCACCGTTCCCGCCACCGGACTCCCGGATTCCGCCGCACACGTCTCCAGTCGCAGCCGCGAGACCGACGCAATCGAAGGCAGCGCCTCCCCGCGAAATCCCAGGGTAGTCACGCTCAGCAAATCTTCTGCATCTTTAATCTTTGAAGTCGCATGCCGCTCAAACGCCAGCATCGCGTCGTCCCGCACCATGCCGCAGCCGTTGTCCGTAATCTGAATGAGCTTTTTCCCGCCCGCCTCCACGCTGATCTTGATGCGCGTCGCACCCGCGTCCAGCGCGTTCTCCAGCAACTCCTTCACCACCGACGCAGGGCGCTCGACCACCTCGCCCGCGGCGATTTTGTTGGCCACCTGCTCGGAAAGTAAGTGAATGCGGCCCATGTGGCAGTTCCCGGGTCTCGGTTCTCAGGTATCGGGGATAGGTCAGTTTCGCAGATGCCACGGCGGAAGGCAAAGACGTGCCGGAGAGAAGCATGAAGCACGAGTGCTGGTACTATTTATTCTTGTCTCCTAATGTCGATTTGGTTGAAGGGACGATGGGATGATTCGCTCCTTTAAAGGCCTGCAGCCAACGATCCCCGCCAGCTGCTACGTCGACCGCTCGGCGCAGGTCATCGGCGATGTCGTGCTCGGCGAGCATGCTTCGGTGTGGATGAACGCGGTCCTGCGCGGTGACGTCTACGCCATTCGCGTCGGCGCACATTCGAACATTCAGGATTGCAGCGTATTGCACGGCATGAAAAACATCTACGGCGTCACGGTCGGCGAGTTTGTCACCGTAGGCCATTCGGTAACTTTGCATGGCTGTGTCATTGAGGACCGCTGCCTGATCGGTATGGGCTCCGTCATTCTGAACGGTGCCAAGATCGGCGCTGGCTCCATCATCGCAGCCGGTACGCTGATTCCCGAGCGCACGGTGGTCGAACCCGGGTCGCTATGGATGGGCTCTCCCGGAAAACTCCGCCGCAAACTGGAGGAAGGCGAAGACGAGACCATCATGCGCTACGCCGCAAACTATCTGGGATACAAAGAGGATTACCTGCGGGAACGCTGACCTCACCCTCGGTCATGCTGAGCGGAATTGACAGGGAGCGAAGCGCACTGTCCCGTGCAGTCGAAGGATCCCTGCAACGCAAAATATTTTTGACAAGACTGAGAACCGAGAACTTGATAAATGATCAAAGCCGTTCGAGGAACCCGAGACCTTCTGCCCCCCGACACGGGGCTCTGGAACTTCGTGGAGTCGGCCGCCCGCGATGTCTTCCGCGCTTACAACTTCCAGGAAATTCGCACGCCGATTTTCGAGTCGACCGAACTCTTCGCCCGCGGCGTGGGCGAAGAGACGGACATCGTCGCCAAAGAAATGTTCACCTGGGAAGACCGCGGCCGCGCCGAAAGCGACAAGGGACAATCCCTCACCCTGCGCCCCGAAGCCACCGCCGGCATCGTCCGCGCCTATATCGAGCACAAGCTCTGGGATCGCGGACTGAACAAGCTCTACTGCATCGGCCCCATGTTTCGCCGCGAACGCCCGCAAAAGGGCCGCTATCGTCAGTTCTATCAAATTGACGCCGAGGTCATCGGTCCCGCGTCGGCGGGCAGCGACTCTCCCGCACGCGACGCGGAAGTGCTCGAAATGCTGGCCACGCTCCTTGATCGTCTCGGAATCAAGGGCTGGACTCTCGAGTTGAACTCCGTCGGCTGTGCGAACGATCGCGCCGCCTTCAATGACGCGCTGCGCAAGGCTTTGGAGCCGGTCGTTGGCAGGATGTGCGTCGATTGCCAGCGCCGCGCCGTCACCAATCCCCTGCGCGTCTTCGATTGCAAAGTTCGGGAGGATCAGCCCATCATCGACACGCTCCCGCGCATCAGCCAGTTTCTCGATGAAGCGTGCCGCACACATTTTGACGCGGTAAAGAAAATCTTAACCGCGGTCGGTGTTCCCTTCACCTTGAACGACCGCCTGGTGCGCGGCCTCGATTACTACACCCGCACCGCGTTCGAATTCACCCACGGAGCCCTGGGCGCCCAGAATGCAATCCTCGGCGGCGGCCGCTACGACGGGCTTTCCGAAGCTCTCGGTGGCCCCGCAGCTCCCGGCATCGGTTTCGCCATCGGTGAGGACCGCCTGGTCATGTCGCTCGAGGAATCCACTCCAGCGGACAGTGTAGTTAAGAAACCGGAGGTCTATGTGGCCCCTCTGGGCGCGGGCATGAACCCCCAAGCCGCCCGCCTGGCGCGCGAATTACGTCGTCAAGATATCGTCGTCGATCTGGGAGATGAGAACTTTCGCCTGAAAAAATCCTTTGAGGCCGCAACCAAGGCGGGAGCAAAATACATTTTGATTGTTGGCGAGAATGAAGTGCAGGCCGATAGGTTCGCACTGAAGAATCTGGCGACCAGCGAGCAGGTTTCGGTTCCGCGCGCAGACCTGGGGCAGAAGATCCGCGACTAACCATGGGCCAAACCGGTTCCATGCTCGACGATGCCGCCCGGCGTTTCATCGAAGCGCAGCGCATATTTTTCGTTGCGTCGGCGCCGCTCGATGGCGCCGGTCCCGTAAACCTGTCCGCGAAAGGCCTGGACACATTTCGCATCCTGGGCCCGACCACGGTCGTTTCCATCGATTTCGAGGGCAGCGGCGTCGAGACCATGGCTTACCTGAAAGAGAACGAAAGAATCGTTCGGATGTTCTGCGCCTTTCAAGGCCCGCCGAATATTTTTCGCCGGTACGGCCACGGCCGCGTCGTCGAACCGCACCAGGAAAAATTCGCGGTACGGGGACAAGAATTTCCCGCCCACCAGAAGGCTCGCTCCGTCATCGTCGTTGAACTCACCCCCCTCACCGACTCATGCGGCTACGGCGTTCCCATTTTCAACTATGATGGCGAGCGCGAACAGCTCACCCGATGGGCCGGCAACCAGGGACCGGAGGGTCTGAAAGTTTATCGGGAACGGAAGAACGGGTGCGGTCTCGATGGGTTTCCCGGAATCTCAGTTTAGAGCTCGATCGAAGGGGGTCGTGTGAAATCTTCCCAGCTTTGCTACGCCTTTCTACTTTGCAGTGTCGCCGCCACCCAAGCCGGGGCGCAGACTCCAGCCGCCACCAAAGTTCCCAGCATGCTAGAGCAGACCGCAATCGCGAACGAGAAGACTCTAATCGAGGCCAAGAAAAAAGACGATGGCCCGTTCTTCAAGCGCACTCTAAGCCAGGATTTCTCGCTCGTCGGGGTCGATGGCAGACTGCTCGAAGGCCAGGAGGCAGCTGACAATCTTGGCGATTCAGGCCTGGTGGAACTGACGCCCTACGACGTCAAAGTGGTAGCGCTTGGCGACGACGGAGCCATCGTCACCTACGATGCAATCGTTCGCGAAGCCCCCGAAGAAGATCAGGGCCCCCCGCCGCGCTATCAGCACTTTAGTTCGGTGTGGGTGAAGCACGGAGATCAATGGAAACTGAAGTTTCAGCAGGCCACCGCCGCGCATTGGGGAGACTGGTAAACGATATCGGCAGCCGTCAGCTTCCCTGAAGGAACCGCGCGGAGCCCGCACGGAACAGTCCGATTTTCCGATTGACCTTTCCCTCGCTAACGGTAGAATGTCGCTGCCGTCGAACCGATGAGTGCCAAGGCACTCAGGAGGCACCCATGAAAACACTCGGAATCATTCTCACGGCAGTCCTCGTGTCCGCCGCGGCCTCGGCCCAGACGCCGCCTCCCAAGCCCGGCCCCGAACTCAAGAAGCTGGACATATTTGCCGGTACCTGGACTCTCGACGGCACCATGAAGCCGGGCATGATGGGCCCCGGCGGCTCGATGACCGAAAACGAAACGTGCGAGTGGATGGAGGGCGGCTTCTACGTCGTCTGCCACTCCGATTACAAAAGCTCGATGGGAAACGGCGTCGGCCTGTCCGTGCTGGGATACTCCACCGACGACAAGGCCTACACCTACCGTGAGTTCAACAGCTTCGGTGAATTCGACGACTCCCGAGGCACGGTCGACGGCGATACCTGGACTTGGACCAGCGACGAAAAAATGGAAGGCATGACCATGAAGGGCCGCTTCATCATGAAGATCACCTCGGCCACCTCCTACAACTTCACCTTCGACATGTCATCGGATGGAACCAAGTGGTCGACGGTGATGGACGGAAAAGCCAGCAAGAAATAAAATCGTCAATCTTACGCGGAGGCAGGGAGCGCCGGAAGAATGCAGCCCACAGCCTGCCCTGAGCCCGTCGAAGGGACACAAGCCGCGGGGTTAGGATTTGGGACGGGAACAGGCCCCAAACGGGCGAAGGAAGAGGATCGACCAGCTACCTACCGTTTATAATCCTTGGTTCAGCATTCATCCGCATTTCTCACTGTAAGGACACACTTTGCTCGACTTCCTAGGCGATCTTCGACGAACTCATATGTGCGGAGCCCTCCGCGCTTCCGACTCCGCCAAAAAGGCCGTTCTCATGGGCTGGGTCAACCGCCGCCGCGACCACGGCAACCTGCTTTTCATCGACCTGCGCGATCGCACTGGCGTCACCCAGGTGGTCATCAACGCCGAGCGCGACGCGGCCATCCACGAAAAATCCGCCGCTCTGCGCAACGAATACGTCATCGCCGTCACCGGTACGGTCAAGCTGCGCGATCCCAACACCGTAAACCGCAATATGCCGACCGGCGAAGTGGAGCTGGTAGCGGAAGAGTTGCGCATCCTCAACGAGTCGAAGCTGCCGCCCTTTTTGCCCAGCGACACCGCCCTCACCAACGAAGAGACGCGCCTGAAGTATCGCTACATCGATCTTCGCCGCGACGTCATGCAGTTCAACATCGAGACACGCCACAAGGTCGCAAAAGCCATTCGCGACTATCTTTCCGCGCAGGGATTTTTCGAGATAGAAACCCCGTTCCTGACCCGTTCTACGCCCGAGGGCGCCCGTGATTATCTAGTCCCCAGCCGCGTGCAGCCGGGCACGTTCTACGCTCTGCCGCAATCGCCACAGCTCTTCAAGCAGATCCTCATGATCTCCGGCTTCGACAAATATTTTCAGATCGTCCGCTGCTTCCGCGACGAAGATCTCCGCGCCGACCGGCAGCCCGAGTTCACCCAGATCGATCTGGAAATGTCCTATCCCCAGCCCGAACGCGTCTGGGAAGTGGTCGAAGGATTTCTAACCGCCGCCTTCCGCGCCGCCGGATCCGAGATCAAAACTCCATTCCCGCGCATGGATTACGACGAAGCCATCCGCCTCTACGGCATCGACAAGCCCGATCTGCGCCTGCCCGCCTTCACCGATGTCCGCGAATGTTTCACCCCCGAGAACCTGCAGGAACTAGCCGTCAGCCCGAATCTGCCGCTGATCGCCATCCGCACGCCCAAAGTCGGCGAACTTTCGCGCAAAGAGCGCGACGATATCAAACCGATGTTCCACTCCAAAGGTGGCGCGAAGATTTTCGAAGACTTCAAACGCATCGCCAACAAATATCCCGAAGCCGCCGCCGCGATCACCAAGAAAACCGGCACCGTGGAAGGCGATCTCATCCTCCTCGTCGCCGGCTCCGCGCAGTCGGGCCCACAAACCGCCATGTCCGCGCACCGCAAAGTCACGCCGCAGGAACTCGCCATCTACGCTTCCGCCGGCCTGTTGCGTCTGGCGTTGGCGCAGAAATACGCCGATCGCCACCGAATTTTCGAAAAAACCGGCGACCCCGCCCAGGATTTCCGTTTCCTCTGGGTGACAAACTTTCCCATGTTCGAGTGGGACGAAGGTGACAAGCGCTGGAACGCCGCGCACCATCCCTTCACCTCGCCGCATGAAGAAGATATGAAGTTACTCGAAGCCGGCGTCGAGTCCTTAACTGATCCGCGGTCGCCGCTGAGCGCCGTCCGCGCCCTCGCCTATGACGTCGTGCTGAACGGCACGGAACTGGGCTCGGGATCGATTCGTATTCACCGCCAGGACGTGCAGAGCCGAATCTTCCGCGCCCTGGGCATGACCGAAGACGAAGCCCGTGCCCGCTTCGGATTCTTTCTCGAAGCCCTCGAGTACGGCACTCCTCCGCATGGTGGAATCGCCCTCGGCCTCGACCGCATCGTCATGATCATTGCCGGCGCCGAGAGTCTGCGCGAAGTGGTTCCCTTTCCCAAGACCGCTCGCGCCGTCGACTTGATGGTCGACGCACCGACACCGGTCAGCGACGCACAATTGCGCGACCTGGGCATCTCAATAAGAAAAGCGAAGAGCTAATCGCTCTTCCCGGGAACTGTCAACAGATTGCGGTTATTGCGCAGCTGGAACAACGGCAGGAGTCAGGCTCGCCTTCACTGCGGTGCCGGACAATTCATCGCCCCGAAAATACCTCTCCTTCGCCGCCTTCATCTCCGGCATGGCCACATACGGCTTGCTGTAGTCGTTGGCCGCATTCCAGAACAAGAATCCGATGCCGCCTTTTTCCTTCGCGGTGGCAACCTGCACCTTGATGTAGTCGGGCGAGTAGGTCTTGGTGCGCCAGTGGAAGGCCTGCAGCCACGGCCGGATAACCACTCCACTACCCTTCGTGATCAACTCGAACCGCTCCATCGATTCGCCGATGAAGTGCTCCGGCGCGTCACCCGGGTGCTCGATGTTATCCATGCCGAAGAAGTGCGAGGGATAAATCATGGGGGAGAGCACGTCGCAATATTTCGCCATCCCGACGATGTCCTGCCCGGTGTGCGAGAGATCGACAGAGCGCTGCCAGGCCATCACGCCAAAAACATCCAGCGAGAGCAGAACGCCGGTGGGACGCAGTTCGGCATAAGCTTGCTTCAGGAAGTCGGTGATCACATCCGACCGCTGCCACTTCGGGTGCTCGTTTTGGAACACGAAGCTGGCATCTTTCTGATCGCCTTCGGCCGGAAAACGAACGTAATCGAACTGAATCTCATCCGCCCCGGATTGCGCCACGAATTTCGCGAGCGCGATGTCGAACTCCTGCACCTTCGGTTGCGCAGGATCAGTCCATACTAGCTTGCCGTTCTCGCGCCACGGCTGCTTGGTTTTCTTCGACTGTACCGCCAGTTCGGGATGCTCAACCACCATGCGCTCGTCGCGGAAGATGGCAATGCGGGCGATGGCATGCATGTTCTCGGAGTGCAGAAAGTGAACGAACTTCGGTAAATCGTGGATGTACACCTGATGCTTGCCCAGCAGCGGATGCTCGAAGGGAATATTCACGCTGCCGTCGGAATCCTTGATGTCGAAGACCACGGCGTTGCCGCCCACTTCGCGCCAGTGCCGGATGATGCGAATTCCGTGATCGCTGGCCGCCATGATACCCGTCAGGTAGATAGCCCGCACTTCAAAATCCTTGGTCACGGGTACGGTTTTCTCGACCATCGGCGCGGGAAGAATCCCCGGAATGGAGATCTGCTCCCCCGCCTTCAGCATGTTGCCAGGGCGATTGCCGTTCGCGCCGCGGATCGCTTCCGCGAGTTCGGATGACGTCAGATAAGAAGTACTCTTTAAGTACTGATGAGCGACGCCGGGAATCGTGTCTCCGCGCTTCGCACTGTAGACCAGCGTTCCGGGGGCAGATGAAACCTGCGGTGAAGCAATATCTGCTGCTTTCAAACTGGTCGGCAGCGTCGCTTTGACTGCTTCCAGATGCTCGCCCGGCGGCGTCCCGGTGGCGACCGCCGGAATCGGTGGTGCGGTTTGCGCTGCTGCTTGAGCCGACGAGAAGCGCAAATTCAGCCGCATCGCGGCCACGCCGAACAGGACACAGGAAACGGCTGAGATGGTAAGAATCGACGAGCGACGCAAGAAATCCTCCGAGAACGCCCCAATCGCGATGCTATCGCGCACCCCTCCGGACCTGCTAGTTACTAGCGGTCATCTCCCGGTTGTTCGAGCTGCCGAAAACGAGCTGAAGATGCCAGACTCTTTCTTAAGCGGGGGAAAAACAGATAGAGGCCAGACGGATTCCAAAAAGCTGTCCGCGGCAGGTCTCCCGTCTCTCGGGTGAGCCCGGAACAGTCCCTTCCCTGATGCGCAAAGTATTTCTCTTAACCCTCTTTATCTTTTCGTTGGCGCCTGTTCTAATCTTGGGGCCGGGCACGTAACTCCTGCCGATAGAGAGTTTTCGCTTCTGCAATCCAGCCTTCCACCATGGCCAGCGGCTTGCTTATTCCTGAGGCATCAGGGACGCGCCATCGGGCCTGACGGGCGCCAAGTTTCCAAGTGACATATTTTGTCATCTACAGGAGACGGGGGAGTCGCAAACAAGGGTCCGGATCCTTGAACGCAGGCAAAGGCCGAGGATACGGCCTAGAAAAGGAACGAAACGCCCGGTGCAAGCCGGACCAAAGACCTTATGAGAACGAATCTCGCTACCGTCCTCGATCCGAACCGCCGCAGCAACGATGCTGGAGAGTTTGAAGCCGCCCTGCGCCGGAAGATCGTCGGCCAGGATCAGGCCGTCGAAAAGGTCGCCGAAATCTATCAGATGTTTCTGGCCGGCCTGAACGCTCCCGGACGTCCTGTGGGCAACCTGCTTTTCCTCGGGCCTACGGGGTCGGGCAAAACCCGCGTGGTGGAAGCCATGGCCGAAGCTCTCTTCGGCGATTCGCACGCCTGCATCAAGATCGATTGCGCCGAGTTCCAGCACTCCCACGAGATCGCCAAGCTGATCGGTTCGCCTCCGGGATACCTCGGCCATCGCGAGACTCATCCGCTTCTCACGCAGGAAGCTTTGAACCAGTGGTTCACCGAGAAGCTAAAGCTCTCGATTCTGCTCTTCGACGAAATCGAGAAAGCCAGCGACTCGCTCTGGCAACTGCTGCTCGGCATTCTCGACAAGGCCACGCTCACGCTCGGCGACAATCGCCGCGTCGATCTTTCGCAATGCATCATCATCCTGACCTCGAATCTGGGCGCCAGCGAGATGACTGATTTAATCGATGGTGGCTTCGGCTTCGCGCCCAGAGCCGTGGAAGTTGACAATAATTTCGACGACAAGATTCAGCGCACCGCCGTCGAAGCCGCTCGCCGCAAGTTCACGCCGGAGTTCATGAACCGCATCGATAAGACGGTCGTCTTCAAGACCCTGCGCGACGAGCACCTCGCCCAGATTCTCGAAATCGAACTCGGCATGGTGCAGCAGCGCGTTCTGATGGCCGCCGGCGCCAACCAGTTTGTCTTCAATTGCACCTCCGGCGTCAAGCAGTTCCTGCTGAAGGAAGGCACCGACCCCCGCTACGGCGCGCGTCACCTGAAGCGGGCGATCGAACGACATTTGGTTTTCCCGCTGGCCAATCTGGTCGCTACCGGACAGGTGAAGCTGGGTGATTTCGTCCGCGTCGATATGGCTTCGGAGAACAAAATGATCTTCGTCAAGGAAGCGGAAAACACCATGGCGCCCGTCCTGCTGGAGCGCTACGGAGCCGCGGCCGCCAATATGCCGACCGCCCGCGCCGCGCGCACCGCCGTCAATAATCGCCGCGACTACGGCGCCAGCCCCGTCGCGGAGAGCAAATAGACTTCTTGGAATTTACCAGCTCGCTTGACCGCATCTCGCGAGCCTCGTGGCGCCGGAACTTCCGGCGCCTTTTTTACTGCCCGCTAAATGGTTGACGTCTCCCGGGTGGGGAGGAAGCGCAGGAGGAGTTGAAGAAGCCCAGGACGCGTGTTCGCGCCCGCTAACCGTCAGGTCCCACTACCTGCCCGCTTACCTTTGCCTGGACCGATATTTCCGCTCGCTCCCAGAATTGGCCCGACGTGCTAAAGCTCAGCGCTCGGCGCTCGGCGCTCGGCGCTCTCGAACTTGACCTCACCGGTCGATACGGCAGCCTGTGTCTATAACGCAGCGGCCACCCGCACCTGCATCATTTAATTGAAGCAAAAAGAGTGCTCTGCAGGCTACCGCGATCGATCGCAACAACACCGATCCACGGGTTCACTTCTTGCTCGCGCAAATCTACATGGCAGAAGGGTGATCGTCCCGATGCGACTGCTCAGTGGCGGGAATATTGGAAATTCGCCACCGATCCCGAGGACGTCGCGGTGGTGCGCAAATATCTGCCGCAACTCGAAAGAGCTCAGCCTAAACAGCGAGATCACTGGCTGGTCGTCGCCGCCCGCTCAGCTCTTCCGTTCGCGAAGCGAAAACAGATCGTCTAGTTTTTTCCGCCAACACTTACGTCATATCGTTTGGCGGCAGCCCATACCATTGCGGTAAGCGCTGCCAACACGAACAATATCGTAGATCCTCCCTCAGGAACCGCTGTCGTTCTCAATGGCCGCACCGTACGCGGCTCGGGTTTGATGATAATGTTTCGGTCGGTCACCGGCCTCATTACGAACTCTGTGTATTCCATAAACAATGCTCGATGCTTCCTTCCCCAAAAACGTAATCGCTCGACAAATTCGGGCAGATTGATCGTAGGCCAGGTGGGGGTTGAGGGGAATGGCCCGAAAGAGTCGGTACGGCGGTAATCATTAAGCAGGCTCTCGGCGATCCCACGCGTTGAGCTTGGCGGAAACTCGTAATCCCTCAGCTCTTCCCCGGCGCGGAGTGAAACGGATCGTCCTGCGGCGTCTCCCTAGCGTCCTCCGGACTCGGAATATCCAGGTTAACCACCACCGGCTTCTGTCCACTGCGCACGATCACAGCCTCCACCGGCTGGTCTTTCCGTGCGTTCAGTTCCTGATGCGGAACGTAGGGCGGAACGTAAACAAAATCTCCCGGACCCGCTTCATCCACGAACTCCAGTTGATTTCCCCACCGGAAGCGCGCCCGTCCCCGCACCACGTAGATCACCGTTTCCAGTTCGCCATGATGATGCGGCCCGGTCCTGGCATTGGGTTGCACCACCACGGTCCCCGCCCATAGCTTCTGGGCGCCGACTTTGGCGTGCGAGATCGCTTCGGCTCTGGTCATTCCCGGCGTCTGCGGCGTATTGGTGTCCAGTGCGCCGCCGCGAATGATCCGCAGACCGTGGTTTTTCCAATCAGGCTCTTGCCCTCTCTCCGGCTCGCCGGAAGGTGAATCCTTCATCGTGCATTTCTCCTGTCAATTTAGCCCCAGCACCCGAAACACCGTTCCAGGTATATGGATGAATCGGCCAGTTCGAGGACGCTCCTCAAGCAGCCTTTTTTCTTGCTCTACCCAGGCAGAACCTTACTTGCCTCTCGCTCTCCTTCTGTTCCCAACCCATAATCATGGTCGATTGCTTCTCCGGAGGTCTCGATGAAATTTCCCCGCCACTTCGCTCTGGTCGCATGCCCATGTCTTGCCTGGGCCCTCGCCGCTTATTCCGGAGAGGCGCCGGAAACCGATCTTAAGACAACGGCGGTCGCTGCCTTCAAGAATGGCTTGGCCTTCATCGTAAAGCAGGGAGACGCGAGCCTGGAAAACGGCGTCGGCAATCTTTCACCTGTCCCGAATGCAACCCTGGGCTCGCTGTGGATCGCACCGAATGACGCGGGGACATCCCTGGACGAACTGGTCGCTCACCGCTACAAAGTTTCACGGCAACAGAGCCTCACGGTCCTCGCCGAAGTATTGCTCGCGAACCCCGGCAGGGTGGTCACGGTTGTCGATAACGGTCAAAAAGAATACACGGGCGAGATCGTCGGGGTTCGGCAAACCGAGAAATCAACCGCACCACCGACGCCGGGGCCATCGGATCAGAGTCTCTATCCGATCCCCGTGCCTCCACCTCAGCCGGCCATGCCTGAATACTTGCTGCTGAAATCCGAAGGCAAGCTTTTGGCTCTCTACTTCCACAACATCGCGCGCGTCATTCTGCCCGAGAAACCCATCCTCGACAAACCGCAGGAAGAAGAGCGCAAGGCGCTGAGCTTCAAAATCAAAGGCGCTACAGGACATACCAACCTCACCATGGGCTATCTGGAACACGGCTTAGGCTGGACTCCTTCGTACCTCCTCTCCCTGCAGGATGACAAGACGGCGCGGATCACAATGCAATCCGTGCTGGTCAATGACGCCGAGGATTTGAAAGATGCGGAACTCTTCTTCGTGGTGGGTGTCCCGAATTTCGCCTACGCCAATATTCCTTCCCCGATGGCGCTCGAGCAGAGCTTGCTTGAGTTCATGCAAGCGGCCTCGCGCAAGAATGACACAAGTGGACTCTACTCCAATGCGCTCAAGGGACAAATGATCGGCGGGGTCGTTGGTTTTGACGCAGCCGCAGCCGGGCCGGGTTTCACCTCTGGGCTCGAAGAACTACAGGGGGCCCAGGAAGAAGATCTCTTTTTGTATAACCGAAAAAATGTGACCCTGGCGCGAGGTGAGCGCGCAACTTATAACGTCTTTTCCGAAACCGTGACCTACGAACACATCTATGAGTGGAACCTGGAAGAGCAGGCGCGCGTCGACGGGTTCGGCAATCCTCAGAACATCCCGAATCCGGGAACGGACCGCTCTCCCACGGACAATATCTGGCACTCCCTGCGCCTGAAGAACACGGGAAAATTTCCCTGGACCAGCGCGCCCACCATGGTGATCTCCGGCACCAAGCCCCTCGCACAGGACACCTTGCCCTACACCCCCAAGAACGCCACTTCCAGTCTGAAGCTGACCATCGCCACCGACATTCGCGCCTCCCATGAAGAAAACGAAGTCGATCGCCAAAAAGATATCCAGCGGCGGCGCAACCACAACTACGACGAAGTCATGGTCGAGGGCACTCTCACCGTCAAGAACTATAAGAGCAAAGAAGTGCGATTGAGCATTGCCGATCGCGTTCGCGGAACCGTGGAATCGCAAACCGACGACGGCAAGGCAGACAAATTGGCCGAGGCCATCGCCGTCGATAACCCGCTCTCCCGGCTCACTTGGGAACTCACCCTGAAAGCCGGAGAGGAAAAAATAATCAAATACCGCTACAAGGTATGGCTACGAGCTTAAGTGCAATGTGGCTCCCACCCTCACCACACATCGCATCGGTTTCCCTCAGCCCGCACCATGGCCGAGTCTGCCTTGCAGCTCCACGCTTTCTGGAAGTCGGGCAGATTTGAGAGTGGCCCGATCACCCGGTACTTCGCAATCGGATGCGGATCGGTCTGGATCATCAGCCGCTGCGCCTCGATCCGGGTCTCATCGCCGCGGAACTGTCCCCATGCGATATAAAACTGTTGCTCCGGCGTGAAGCCATCCATGTCCGCCGGACGCGGCTTGCCCTCTAGCGACTTCTCATAGGCCAGAAATGCGACCTTCGCTCCGCCCAGATCGCCAATGCTTTCGCCCAGTACCAGTTTGCCGTTATGATGCACGCCCGGTTCGATGAAGTAATTATCGAACTGATCGGCTACGCACGCCGCCCGCGCCTGAAACTGTTTCAAGTCCGCATCCGTCCACCAGTTGCGCAGCCGGCCCAGATAGTCAAATTGCGCGCCCTGATCATCGAACCCGTGCGAAATTTCGTGCCCGATCACCACCCCAATCGCGCCGTAGTTCACCGCATCCACCGCCTTCATATCAAACGCCGGAGGCTGCAAAATTCCCGCCGGGAAAACAATCTCATTCAGCAGCGGATTGTAATAGGCATCGGAGGTCGGCGGCGTCATTCCCCAGCGCCCGCGATCCACAGGCTTGCCAATCGTCAAACGATCGTCCTGTTCCACAAACTTTCTTCCCGCAATCACATCCTCGAAGAACGCGTCGCGCCGGATCTCCACATGGCTGTAGTCCTTCCACTTGTCCGGATACCCGATCTTTGGATTGAACGTCGCAATCTTCGCCATGGCTTTTTCTTTGGTGTCATCGCTCATCCACGGCCGGCTCAAGATGTCATCCCGCATCGCGGCCAGCAGATTCCGCACCATCTCCTGCGTGCGCGCCTTGGCCTCCGGCGGAAAATATTTCTCCACATACTTTTGCCCCAACGCCTCCCCCAGATACCGATCCGTCGACTCCACGCAGCGCTTCCAGCGCGGCTTCATCTCGGTGGTGCCGCTTAAATACTTTCCGTTGAACGCGAAGTCTTCCTCCACGAAAGCCGCCGATAGCGAACTCGCCATCGAGTGCAACAGATGCCACTTCAAGTAAACTTTCCAATCCGCCAAAGAATCTTCGTGGATCTGCCGGTCGAGTTCCTGCATAAACTTCGGCTGATCCACGTTCATGTCGACATCTTGCGGGATCTGTTTATGCTTGAAATATTCCGCCCAGTCGATATGCGGAGCCATCGCCTGCAACTGGGCAAACGTCGTGTTGTGGTCGGTGGCGGCCGGATCGCGCAGGGTCACGTTATCGAGCGAAGCCTCGGCCAACTTCGTTTCCATCCCCATGATGGTCTGCGCCGCCGCCGCTGAAGTTTTCTCGTCCCACCCCGCCAGCTTGAACATCGCGGCAATGTGCACGACATATTTTTCTCGGGCTTCCTGGAAGCGCGCTTCCGGCTTCAAGTAATAATCGCGGTCGGGCAGCCCGAGCCCATTCGCGCCCATATCGGCCAGCACCCACGAGGGCTTATGCGGATCCTGCTGGCTGCCAAACGCAAACGGATCGGCCACCAGTATGTCGTGCATCTCTTCCATAACCCGCTGCAAGTCGGCCGTATCACTGGCAGCATCGATGCGTGCGAACCATGGCTTGAGCGGCTCCATACCGCGCGCATTCACCCGCGACTCATCCATGCACGCACCGTAGTAGTCGCCAATAATCTGCTCCGTGCTGCCCTTCGCCGCACTCTTGTCGGCAGCCGCCGTCTCCAGAATTTCCTTCAACTTGTCTTTGGACGACTCGCCTGCCGCCCATCGCTTGCTCCAGCGCGTCATCGATGCCGGAATCGGATTGTGCGCTCGCCACGTACCATTGGCGAACTGGTAGAAATCGGTGCAAGGATCCGCCTTCCGATCCAAATCGGTGAGGTCAATTCCGTGCTGTGAACTGTTCTGCGAAAACGAAATCTGCAAGAACAAGAACCAGGAAAAGAACAGAATGACGAACAAAAAAGTGGTTACTCTACGCATGATGGCCCCTTTGCAACGAATCTGGGAACAACCTGAAGCGGCGTGCGGCTGCCATTCTAGACGAATCGCAGGCCCAGCGGTGAGCGCCGCAGCAACCTAAGCGGGGAAGAAGCGTATTTCGAAGATCAAGCCGGCTTGCGCTGGGGACGCCATCAGTTCATATCGCCCCCAAGTCTTCAAGCTGGCATAGAGCTGGTTGCAAGGCCGGTCGGGTGAACCGCAGTAGAGCGAAGGGCATTCTTCGAAGGCGTTGGAAACGAAAATCGTTCTGGCCGTCAGTATCTGCGCGGGTTTTGGCGCGGCCGCATCGCTGATGGTTGCGCTTTCAAGACGGGAACGAATGCTAGCGCCGCCGCCAAAGCCAGTCCCATACGCGCTCGGCGAAGGATTTTCAGCATGCTTTCCTCCACGCAACTCAGTTCCAACGTGGAGCCATCTGCGCCCGCCGCCGGCTCGCCGCTCTATCCGCCAGCCTTCAACTCCGTCAGTACCTGCTTGGCAATTTCTTTCAGCGTCTCAAACACGCCTATCCCTTGAAACGCAACCGCCTCGACAACCGCCTCATTCTTCTTGCGCAGCTCTTTGTTGAGCGCTTCGGGCGAGAGAATATTGGGCAGGTCCCGCTTGTTCAGCTGCAGCACGTAGGGAATCTTGTTGAAGTCGTAGCCGTGCTCTTGCAGGTTCGACATCAGATTGTCGAGCGCCTCCACGTTGGCGTCCATGCGCTGTTCCTGCGAATCTGCCACGAAGACGATGCCATCGACTCCCCGCAGAATCAGCTTGCGGCTGGCATCATAGAAAACTTGCCCGGGCACCGTATAAAGATGGATTCGTGTTTTGAACCCCCGCACCGAGCCCAGATCGAGCGGCAGAAAATCGAAGAACAACGTCCTCTCCGTTTCCGTGGCCAGGGAGATCATCTTCCCCTTCTGCTGCTCCGCAGTCTTCTGGTAGATCACCTGCAGGTTCGTGGTCTTGCCGCCCAGCCCGGCGCCGTAATATACGATTTTGCAATTAATCTCACGGGCTGCGAAGTTGATGAAACTCAAGGCTTTCCTCAATATGCGCCGATCGCACACCTTGGTAGATGGCTTCCGCGCGCAAAAATATCCCTTTGGGGGCTCGCGGCTTTTATATCACACACGCGCGGTACCCGGCAGGTTACTCAGGTGACCCCCCGGCCAAAAGCGGTTCGAAAGCAGGCCAATCTTGGGGAATTTTTCAGAAATCCGTACCCTACCGCGCCGCCGGAGCGGGATAATATCCATCCCTGGCGTAGATCTTGAGCCCCGGCCGGTTCACCAGTACCTCGATGCTCCGGTACGGCGAGGCCGTCGGAGTCTTCGGCCGGGCCGGCGTGTAGCCCAGCGTGTATTGGTTGCGGGCGTCTCCCATGGCCCGAGCGTAGCTGTCTTCAATCGCGCTTTGCGTAAGCTCCTTAAAAGGCAGTCCCCCGCCGGTGGCCGCGGTATATTTCGGCAGGATGTCGCTATAGCCCTCGTGCGGCAAGTGCAGCCGTTCTATTTTGCTGTACCCCGGCAGTGCCCCGCTATCCAGAGCCACCGCCTTCACCTGGATCTCATTCGAGAGCAATACCCGCAGCACGTCCCGGTAGCTGGCCTCGCTGCCATATTCCCGTCCGTCGCTGATCACAAAAATGATCTTCCGCCGGGTGCGATCCCGTTTGCTCAGGTCGAGCGCCGCCCTCAGAATGGCGTCGTTTAATACGTGCGATTCCTTCGGCGGCGTATAGACAGGCTGCGTCGGACTACCCACCGGGACGCCGTTCACAATCGGTCCATTCGGCGCCAGCGGACCGCTCATCACCGGAACGCCATTGTTGCGCCCGCGTTCCGCCTTCATTTGATTCAATAACTGCGTCAGTTTTCGGCCGGCCCCGGCAAAATCGCTGACCTCGCTCACCGTGCTGCTGTAGGTGTAAAGCGCGATTTCGTCATACGGCGCGAACGCACCCACCAGCGCCGGAAAGGTCTGGTTCACCTTCTGGACATCCGCATCCGGCATGCCCAGATCGAGCACAATCGCCACCGACAGCGCGAACGGATCGCTGCTGAAAAAGCTTAATTTTTGCAGCATCCCATTTTCCTTGACGCTGAAGTCGGTGGGCAGAAGCCCATCCACCATCCTCCCCTCGCGGTCTTTCACCGTCACCGGTACCTGCACAAAGTTGGTGTGCACCACAAAGGTGTAAAGCTGCTCCTGGGCCCGCGGAGACGGTTTCGCCGAAGTACCCGGCGGCACTGTCTTGACCGGAGGCATCGCTGGCGCCGGCGTATTGTCGTCCTCGGGAAATGGGTTTGCCTCGGCCGGCTTGGTATTCGGCTGCTTCGTCCACGGGTTCTTGTCCTCGGTGGCCGGTTTCTTCTCTTCCGGCTTTGGAATCGGAGGTGGCTCTGCCGGCGTCGCCGAGGGTTGCACCGTCGGCGCATCCGGGATCTCGTCACTCTGCGCTGGCTGATTTGGCGCTGGCTGGCCTTGCCCTGGCTGGTTCGGCGCCGGCTGGCTCGGCTGCGGTTGCCCTGCGGAAGATTGCGCCGCAGCCCCGCGAGCGCCCAGGCCAAGGAATCCGCCGACACATCCGGCAACTAGAACGGTGGCCATCCATCCGGCTATGGTCGTCCGTGGTCTCTTTTGAGCCTCGGTTTTGTTCCTCACAGTCACCTTCCGTTCCTGGTCCAGAAATCACGTCCAGAAATCCATACTTCCCGGCCGTATAAAAAATAGAACTACTCTTTCAGCTTGGGATGCTGAGCCACCCCATTTGGTGCATCTAACTCCCAAGGACTAGACTAACAAAAACCTCGCGAGGGAATCATTCGTGTCCAATCCATCCGCTATACGCAGATTCTTGCCGAACGGTATCGTTGTCTCGGTACTTCTCCTGATAGCTGCCATGGCAGGCTTTCCTTCCGCCTCGGCTCAGGACTCTAAACCCTCCCAATCCAATGCCGGACAATCCGACACCGAAAAGTCGGACCAAACCCTGAAGGTCAACGTCAACGTGGTCGGCGTATTTTTCAACGTCAAGGATAAGCACGGTGCCCTGATCCCCAATCAAACCAAAGACGACTTCGAGGTCTTTGAAGACGGCAAACCCCAGACCATCAAATACTTTACCGCCGAATCCAATCTCCCGCTCACGCTCGGCATCATGATCGATACATCCGGCAGCCAGGTCCGGGTCCTCGACATGGAAAAAGAAGTCGGCGGAGCTTTCTTGCGCCAGGTTCTCACCCCGAAGGACGAGGCTTACGTAATCGACTTCGACGTCGACTCTGAGTTGATTCAGGACTACACCAGCGACGTTCACCGCCTGCAGGCCGCGCTGAACAAAGTAAAAATCAACAGCGGCGTCTCCAGCGGCGGCAGCGGAATTCCCGGCCTCGGGCAAGGCCCGGTTCCGGTGCATAACGCTCCCGGCACCGTCCTCTATGATGCGGTTTATCTTTCCGCCCACGACATGCTGGCCAAAGAAGTAGGCCGCAAGGCCATGATCCTGCTCACCGACGGTGAGGACGAGGGCAGCAAACTTAAAATCAGAGATGCCATCGAGGCCGCCCAGAAAGCCGATGCTATTGTCTATGTCCTGCTCTGTGCCGATCGCGGCGGCTATTACAGCATGGGCATGAGCTACAGCGGTGAAGGAGAGATGCGCAAGCTCACCGAAGCTACCGGCGGCCGCGTGATCAACGTCGGGAACAAGTTCGACAAACTGAAAGAAGCCTTCGACCAGATCTCCGCCGAACTGCGAAGCCAGTACAACATCGGTTATACCTCCACCAATACCGCGCTCGATGGCAGCTACCGCAAACTGGAGGTCAAATCCAAACAGGGCTACAAAATCCAAACCCGCGCCGGATACTACGCCATCGCCCACGACCAGCCACAATAGTTAGAAGGAATTGTGTGGAGCGGACCCTGCTGTCCGCGAGCGTCGGGCCTGCCCTTGCTCGAAGCAGACTTTGCCGAAGAAGAGAAGACAGGCAGGAATTTTAGGAACTTGATTATCGCGTTCGCAGCTTCCCCAATTTCTCCGCCGCCGCGTCCAGCGTCTCCAGCTTTTTGCAGAACGCAAAGCGCACCTGCCCCGCCCCGTCCCGCGCATCCCGATAAAAACTCGACCCCGGCACCGCGGCCACTCCAACCTCTTTCACAAGATGCTTCGTAAACTCCACATCATCCTCAAACCCAAAACATGAAATATCCGTCATCACGTAATACGCGCCGCGCGGACGAAAACACTTGAACCCGGCCGTCTCCAGCGCCGGGATCAAATGGTCCCGTCGCACTCGATATCCCTCCGCCAGTTTGGCATAATATTCCACCGGCAAACTCAACGCCGCCGCGCCCGCCTCCTGCAGCGGAGCTGGTGCTCCCACGGTCAAAAAATCGTGCACCTTGCGGATCGCATTCGTGATCTTCTCCGGCGCAACCGCCCACCCCACGCGCCATCCCGTCACACTGTACGTCTTCGACATGCCATTGATCGTCACCGTGCGCTCCCGCATCCCCGCCAGCGACGCCATCGAAATGTGCTCCGTACCGTCATACAAAATGTGTTCGTAAATTTCATCGGTAATCGCCAGCACATCAAACTCGATGCACAGATCGCGAATCAGCTCCAGCTCCGCCCGCGTGAAGACCTTCCCCGTAGGGTTATTCGGGGTATTAAGAATGATGGCTTTCGTGTGCTTGTCAAACGCAGCGCGCAATTCTTTTTCGTCGAATGTCCACTCGTCATTTTCACCCGCCGGAGGACGCAGCTTCACGAACCGCGGCCGCGCGCCGCTCAGCACCGAATCCGGCCCGTAGTTCTCATAAAACGGTTCGAAGATGACGACCTCATCGCCTGCGTTCGAAACCGCCAGCAAAGTCGAAATCATCGCCTCCGTCGATCCGCAACACACCGTGATTTCTTTTTCGGGATCAACCGTAATCCCTTGCCAGACGCCCATCTGCCGCGCAATCGCGTTCCGCAAATTCTTCGCGCCCCAGGTAATCGCATACTGATTCACATCGCCATCAATTGCCGCCCGCGCCGCCGCCTTGATCTCCGCCGGAGCCGAAAAATCCGGAAACCCCTGCGCCAGATTCACCGCCCCATAGAGCATCGCCTGCCGAGTCATCTCCCGAATCACCGACTCGGTAAATTGCGACACCTTCTCGCTGAGAAAATGTTTTCTGCCAGAGGATAAGGAAGAAATAACGTCCGCCATAGCAGGCAGATTAGCACACACGATAGGCCAGATTCACAATTGGGGAGCGGGAGATTTTGAGTGGCGCAGCGCTTTCAGCACGACGCTAACTGATTTCATTGATATCGGCGGTTTAGCCCCTGAGGCTGCGGGACGATTGCCCTACGCCCGCTGCGCTCCCCCCAACCCCTGCAGCGCCTCGACAATCTGCCCGGCCCACTGCGCAATCTGCTCATCCCGCAGCGTCCCCTCATCCGACTGTAGCTTCGCCCGCAGCAGAATCGAATACTTGCCCGCAGCAATCGACCCGCCGCGAAAAATCTCCACCGGCTTGAATTCACGCAGCGCTGCCAGTCGCAGTCCCCGGACCGCGCGCCGCATCGCCTCAAACTCCACTTCATCGCCAAACACGAAGGAGAAATCCCGCTCCACCGCCGGATACTTCGCCAGCGGCGCATACTTTACCGTCCGCAGTCCGCGCGCATGCAACACTTCCAGATCGATCTCCGCCAGAAAAACATGCTGGCGCAACTTCCGCTGCGACTTCACCTCTTCCGCAATCTGCCCAAACTGCGCCACCACCTCGCCACCCATCAGCGCCCGCGCCGATCGTCCCGGATGAAAATATCCTGCCGTCTCGCGATCAAAGCTCAGGTCGCGGTACGCAAACGGCTCCAGCAGATTCTCCACATCGCCTTTCATCGATCGAAACGCCTCCGCCGCCGCCGCCTGTTCGCCTTTGCTCACATCTAGCACTCCGCCCGCAGGCAGTGAACTGTTCACCGCCGCGGTTGTCGTCCCCAGGCACGCGCGCGCCGGTTCTACCCGCTCCCCGCCGCGCATTTCGTAAACTCGCCCCATCTCAAATATCCGGACGCTTTCCGAATCCCGATTCAAATTCCACGCCAGCATGTCGAGCATCCCCGGAGCCATCGATGTCCGCATCACCGACGATTCTTCGCTCAGCGGATTTTCGAGCTCCAGCACTTTCGCCGACGAAAACGTCTCCGCGTCGGCGTGCGAAACAAATGTCAGCGACACCGCCTCGTCGTATCCCAGAGCCAAAGACCGCTCGCGAAACTTAGCGTCGATCGCCGCGTGCGGCGCTTCCACCACCGCGCCGCTGTACGCTGGCAAAGTATTCTCGAACTTATCGTAACCATGCAGCCGCGCGATTTCTTCGATCACATCGATCTCGCGTTCCACATCCAGCCGCCAGCTCGGGATCTCTACTCGAAGCTTCGCGTCTTCCTGACCCTCGGGAATCAAACCAAATCCAAGTTTCTTCAGAATGCGAAAAATCTGCCCGCCCGTGAGATTTCCACCCAAGATGCGCTGCACTTCCGAAATTCGCAGCACCACCGGTGCCTGGTCCAATTTTATCGACACCACATCAACGACATCGCCCACCAGTTCTCCGCCGCCCGATTCCAGAATTAGAGCCGCCACCAGATCGCACGACAAAATCGTCGACTCGAAATCCGCTCCGCGTTCAAACCGGTGCGACGCATCCGTATGAATTCCGTGCCGTCGCGAGCTTTTCCGCACCGTCACCGGATCCCACCACGCCGACTCGATCAAAATATTCCGCGTCTTGTCGGTGATCATGGTGTCGAAGCCGCCCATCACTCCTGCCAGGCCGACCGCCCGTTTCGCGTCAGCCACCACCAAGTCTTCCGCAGTCAGCGTGCGCTCCACGCCATCCAGCGTCTTCAGCTTTTCGCCATTCTTGGCTTTTCGAACGATCAGCCGCCCGCCCTCGAGCAAATCCATATCGAACACATGCGTCGGTTTCCCCATCTCCCATAAAACATAGTTCGTCGCATCCACGGCGTTGCTAATGGGCCGCTGATCCAGCAACTGCAACCGGTGGGAAATTTTCTCAGGGGACGCTTTGATCCTCGTTCCGCGTATGACCCGTGCCGAAAACCGCGGACAAAGCTGCGGCTCCTTCACCCTAATCGGGAAGGCCGCATCCTCGCCGGTCGCAGCTGATGGCTGAGAGCTGAAAGCGGAGAGCTGTTTTAGTGGCAAGTCATAAATCGCCGCCGCCTCCCGCGCCACACCATAATGATTCATCGCATCGGGACGGTTCGTCCCAATCTCCATCTCGAACACGGTGTCCACACCCGCCCCGGTGATCCCCTCCACCGCAATCCCCGCCGCGGTCAAATCCTCCGCCAGTCGCCGGTCATCGACCGTCAGTTCGACAAAGTCACGAATCCATTGCGAAGAAAGTTTCATGGTGTAGCGCCGGCGTCCCTCCGGCTGTCCCGCGTTACCTGCGCTCTGTCACCCTGAGGCGCGTTCTTCGCACCCCAGGAGCTCATGCACTTAGACACCAAAAACGGCGGATCGAGGAGTTCTCGCGACGGCTTCGCAGGTTTTGGCTGGCTGATGCTGACAGCTACCTCCACTGCTCCAAAAACCTCACATCCCCCTGAAAAAATAACTGCAAATCATCCACGCCATACTTGAGCAGCGCGATCCTATCCGCGCCCATGCCAAACGCAAATCCCGAAACCTTCTTCGGGTCGTACCCGTTGTCCCTCACAAACTCAAACACGTTCGGATCGACCATGCCGCATCCCAGAATCTCAATCCATCCCGTCTGCTTGCAGGGACGGCAAGGGTCCGCCCCGCGCCTTCCGCCTCCGCCACAGATGAAGCACGAAACAAACATCTCCGCGCTGGGCTCGGTGAACGGAAAAAACGATGGACGAAAACTCGTCTTCACGCTCGAACCAAAAAATTCCTTCATCGCATGATCGAGCGTCCCCTTCAAATCCCCAAACCTAATATTGGTATCGACGGCCAGTCCTTCGATCTGATGAAACATCGGCGAGTGGCTCGCGTCCGGCGGATCGTTGCGATGCACCGTCCCGGGAATCACAATCCGAATTGGCGGCCGCATCTTCTCCATCGTGCGAATCTGCACCGGAGAAGTATGCGTCCGCAACAGCAACCGCTCGCGCTGCGCCTTTCCCTGTTGCCCCGCGATGAACAACGTATCCTGTGTGTCTCGCGCCGGATGATTCGGCGGAAAATTCAGCGCCTCGAAATTGTAGTAATCCGTTTCGACCACAGGCCCATCAGCCACCGAGTAGCCAAGCTTCTGAAAGACGCGAACCATGTCATTCGTCGTCTTAACCACGGGATGTTCCGCGCCGATTGAGCGGCGAATACCCGGAAGCGTAATGTCGACTTGCTCTGCTCCGGCAACGCTATGGTCCTGGTCGACGTGCGCTCCTTCCACCAGTTCCTGAATCCGAGCCTTCAGTTCATTGACGCGAATCCCGGCCTCGCGCTTCGCCTCTTGGGAAGCGCCCTTCAACCACAAGTCATTGATCTGAGCGAGGAGCCCGTTCTTCCGTCCGACCCATCGGTCCCGGAATGTTTTCAGCTCCGCCTCGCTCCGAACTGACGCCGCTTCCTCCGCACACGCACGAGCGCACTCCGCAGCAGCCTTGTTCAGCGCCGACGGCGAATAATCTGTCAATTTTGGGACGTTGTATGCCACGCTTGTTCCGAGCGCATCGCAATGCGAGTGCCCCGTGCTTGTCTCGCCGTTCTTTGGAGGGACAGGGCGGGGATTTCGATTCTCACAAATGAAATCAGAAAAGATCGGCCCGAACAGTAGCTGACAGCCGGAAGCTGAGTGCCGGAAGCTCTACGCCAGCGCGCCCTTCGCCTGTTCTACCAGGTTCTTAAACGCTACCGCGTCCTTCACCGCCAAGTCCGCCAGAATTTTGCGGTCCAGTTCCACTCCGGCTTTCTTCAAGCCGTGAATGAACTGGTTGTAGCTCAATCCGTTCAGCTTCGCCGCCGCTCCAATCCGCACGATCCACAACGAGCGATACTGCCGCTTCCGCTGCTTTCGGCCGGAAAATGCGAACTTCAGCCCGCGGTCGACTGCTTCTTTCGCCGAGCGGTACAGTTTTGATTTGGTGAGGAAGTATCCGCTCGCGCGGTCTAAAATCTTTTTGCGTTTGGCGCGGCGTTTGGTTCCGCGTTTTACACGAGGCATTGCTTTTCTCCTTTTTGCTTTCTATGTACTGGCGGCTGGAGGCAAGGACGATTCGCCATTGCGGCGATCTCACGACCTCTTCACGCGCCTGCAGGCCCGAACTCAGCCCGCTGTGCGGACATTCTCGGTCCGCACTCCTTCGTGCCACGAACTACACGAAGGGGGGAATTTCTCTACTGGTACGGAATCATCCGCTTCACTTTGCGGAGATCGCCATCGCTGACCAGCGTGGCCGTACCCAACTTGCGTTTCCGTTTCTTGGCCTTCGAACTTAGCATGTGACGCAGGCCGGAATGTCCCCGCTTCACCTTGCCGCTGGCCGTCATCTTGAAGCGCTTCGATGCGCCCTTGTGCGATTTCAATTTCGGCATAGTTCCTCGGAATCAGCTGCCAGCCGCAGGCCGCCAGCCCTGAGTTTCAATTCTACTATTCAATTGCTCTGGAATCGCGGACGCGATTCACGTCCGTCCTCGACGAACCTCTTAAGCCCGCAGGCTAAGCTTGAGACCCAGGATTCGCAGCCTCCGACGCTACGGCGGCCGCCTGGGCCGCCGGCTCATCCTTTTTCTCCGGCGCCAGCTTGCCCTGCGCTATCTTTTCCTGCAACATCTTTTCCTGTCTCTCGGCCTTGGCTTTCTGCTTGGCCGCTTTCTCTTTTTCCTTCTCCCGCTCCGCCGCCGATTTCTTCGGCGCCAGAATCGCGTGCAGCGTGTTGCCTTCCTGCCGTGGCCGGAACTCCACAATGCTCTGCGGTTCCACGTCCTTGATCAAGCGCTCCAGAATCGTTCGCCCCAGCCCGGTTCGCGTCATTTCGCGCCCGCGGAAGAAGATGGTTGCCTTTACCTTGTCTCCTCCATCCAGAAACCGCAGCACGTGATTTTTCTTCGTTTCGTAATCGTGGTCGTCCACGTTGATGCGGAACTTGACCTCTTTTACGGTGATCGTTTTCTGGTGCTTCTTGGCCTCGCGCTCCTTCTTTTCCTGCTGGTACAAATACTTCCCGTAGTCCATGATGCGGCACACGGGAGGCTGAGCGGTGGGTGAAATCTCGACCAGATCCAGATTCTTGCTGCGGGCCAATTTGAGCGCTTCAAACGGGGGCATGACACCAATCTGCTCCCCTTCATCGCCAATCACGCGAATCTCGCGCGCTCGAATACGGTCATTGGTTCGGATAAAACGTTTATCGATACGGTCCTCCGCGCTCTAAGCGACTGAGAATAAATGATTATAGCATGCGGAATCGGAACGGAATGTCATCGCTTCCCTCTTCTAATAGCGGTGGAACATCAGTTCTTCCAGGGCGACGCGCCTCACCTGCCAGTAATCGCGCTCTTCGCCGTTCACACTTAGCCTGCACTCGCCGTGATCATTAAACGTCAGAGTCACCGCAAACATCTCAATCCCTTTATCATCCCGCACTAAAATCGCGTGCTCGGCCAGGCTGAAGCTGACTCCCATCTCCAAATCTTGGCCCCGCAGAGCAACCCGGAAGCCGCCATTATGATCCGCCAGCGAGAATTCGTACGGAGCGTTGTTGGGCCGCAGCCCGTTGCGAGTCTTCACATCCTGTTCAACCTGCGTTCTCAGCTCTTTAAATACGGCGGGCAGCGAGCAGGAATGACGCTGGCTGACCCAATCGAATTTGGCCTTCCCTTTTTCCGCCGGATTCTGTGTGTCGTTCAAGGTATCGCCTTCCATGAAATGGCAACCCGCCGGTAATTGGACTCAAGGACCGGTGTAGGTAGAATGTTGGCTCGATTCAGAGAAACAGTAAAAATCTGAATGTCACCGCCTAATACCCTCCGCCGGTCCGCTGACACTGTTCGTCTTCGTAGAGTCCAAACCAGGACCGAGCCGTGCATGGTCCAGGAACAGGCGTTAGATGCGCTTTCCTGCATGGCGCGTCTATCCCAAATCGAGTTCCCCAACAAATTCCTCGGCGTTATCTGAAAACCAGCCTCCGGGGCCCGCTCATCCGGGAATCCATCTTTTTTGCAGCCCCGGCGAAAAACATTGTCCATCTTCCACCATCTTCGGCGACTATCTAACGAAGCGGAAACGCCTGGTATAGGAGGAAGCATGAAGTACTTGTGCATGGTTTTTTATGACGAAAAGAAGCTGGAAGCTTTGTCCACCTCAGACTCGCAGGCCTTAACGGACGAAAGCCTGGCCTACGACTCGACTCTTCGGCAGGGCGGCCATTTCATCGCGGCACAAGCCCTTGAGTCGGTACACTCTGCCACCACGGTCCGGATCCGAAACGGCAAGCCCTTTGTCACCGACGGCCCTTTCGCCGAGACCACCGAGCAGATCGGTGGTTTCATCCTCATCGAAGCCCGAGATCTCAACGAAGCCATTCAGGTCGCCTCGAAGATCCCTCCGATCCGTTTGGGCGGTATCGAAGTCCGGCCAATCAAGGAACTCACTTCCAGCGTCGACCGCAACAAAACCGAGTAGGAGAATTCCATGTGCCCCGAATGCATTCCAACTTTCACCCTGATGGTTGCCGGCGCAAGCTCCATCGCCTCCGTCACCCTGCTGTTTCTAAGAAACTTTGTTCGAGCCTTCCCTAAGCCATTCCAATCCGAAGCAGAGGAGAAAAGTTCGTCATGACCAGCATTCGAAAAACCCTACCCAAAGTCGCATCCCGAGAAGACTGGCTCCGAGCCCGCAAGGAATTGCTGGCGCAGGAGAAACAACTCACGCGTCAGCGCGATGAGATCAATCGCCGCCGCCGCGAATTGCCCTGGGTCAAAGTCGAGAAGAACTACGTGTTCGACGGTTCCCACGGCCCGGAGACGCTCGCCGATCTCTTCGCCGGCCGTACCCAGCTCATCATCTCGCACTTCATGTTCGCCCCCGGCTGGACGGAGGGCTGCGTCGGCTGCTCGTTCCGCTCCGACCATGTCGAGGGCGCGCTCGTCCATCTCGAACAGCACGACGTTTCCCTGGTCACCATTTCGCGTGCACCCCTGGCCGAGATTGAAGCCTTCAAACACCGCATGGGATGGCGCTTCAAGTGGCTCTCGTCCAACCACACCGACTTTAACCACGACTATCGCGTTTCATTCACCGAAGAGGAGATTGCAACCGGCAAGGTGGAATACAACTACGAGCTTTGCGATTTCGTCAGCGAGGAGCTCTCCGGCCTCAGCGTCTTCTACCGGCACGAATCGGGCGACATCTTCCACACCTATTCCACCTACGGACGCGGCGATGAGATGTTGGTCACTACCTACATGTATCTTGATCTCACGCCCCAGGGCCGCAATGAAACTGGTCCCCGTTACAATCTGACCGACTGGGTGCGTCATCACGATCGTTACGACGCTGCCGGATCCGTCGATGCAACCGGGCGCTATGTAGCTGCAAACACCCAGGCTTCCTGCGGCTGCGCCAAGAACTGATGTCGAATCGTTCCCGCGCAAACCTGCCCGACGAGAAGACGATTGCGAAAAGACGATCGACGAAAAAACCGACGAGCCACCATGGACAAGAACACGACGAAATCCGCGCGAGAGACCGTAGATCGCATCTACCGCACCGACTCGCGTCGTGTTCTCGCCACCCTGATTCGCCTCCTCGGCGACTTCGACCTTGCCGAGGAAGCTTTGCACGACGCCTTCGCCGCGGCCATCGAGCAATGGGCAAGCGATGGTGTGCCCGCCAATCCCCGTGCGTGGCTGGTTTCCACGGGACGCTTCAAAGCTATCACCGGCCTTCGTCGCCGCGCTCGCTTTGACGCCTCCCTGGCTGAGCTTGCGCGGCAATTCGACGCCGCGCCCTCCACGCCCACTGATTACGATGAGCCCCCTGTCGAGGACGACCGCCTGCGGCTCATCTTCACCTGCTGCCATCCCGCCCTGCCGCCCGATGCCCAGCTGGCATTAACCTTGCGCGAAGTCTGCGGTCTCACTACGGAAGAGATCGCGCGCGCCTATCTCACCTCCGCGCCCACCGTGGCCAAGCGCATTGTCCGCGCCAAGGCCAAAATCCGCGACGCTCACATTCCCTACGAGGTCCCGGTGCGCGCCGATCTGCCCGAGCGCCTCGATAGCGTGCTGCACGTCATCTATCTGGTCTTCACCGAAGGCTACTCCGCCTCCTCCGGCGACTCCCTCACCCGGCCTGATATTTCCGGCGAAGCCATTCGTCTTGGTCGCTTGCTCGTCGAGTTGCTCCCCGAAGCCGAGAACCTTGGCCTCCTGGCCTTGATGCTCTTGCACGAATCGCGACGCGGCGCCCGCACCGCGCCCGATGGCGAATTAATCCTGCTCGAAGACCAAGACCGTTCGCTCTGGAACCGCGACCAGATTGCCGAAGGACTGGCGCTCGCCGAACGCGCCCTGTCCACGCGCCGCTTCGGCCCCTACACGATCCAGGCCGCCATCGCCGCCGTTCATGCCGAAGCGCCCACCGCCGCCGCCACTGACTGGGTTCAAATCGTCGGCCTCTACGACGTCCTCGCCCGCGCCAATCCATCACCCGTAGTCGAACTGAATCGCGCCGCGGCCGTTGCCATGCGGGACGAACCTTCCGCCGGCCTCGCCCTGATTGAGGCCATCCTCGAGCGCGGCGATCTCACCGACTACTACCTCGCCCACTCCGCCCGCGCCGACCTCTGTCGCCGCCTCGGACGAACCGCCGAAGCCCAAGCCTCCTACGAGCGCGCCCTCACCCTGGCCCGCCCTGAGCCCGCCCGCCGGTTCCTCGCCCGCCGCCTCGACGAACTGCTTCGAAGAGACAAGATTACGTAAAGAGAGAGGGCCCATCCTTTCGCGTGCTTTGCGAAAGAGCCCGCCCGGAGCGGAGCCGAAGCGAGCGGGATTGCACGCTCCTATCCCTCTGAGGCTTAAGACCTCCGAACCCCTGGCCCAACTCCTGCATCTGAATGCCATGCATCTCGACACGAATCTCGTGCGGCCGGCACTCCCACCCTTTGGTCTCCGCACCCCCGCCGAGCCCATGCCTCCCCCAATCAAGGAACCGCCCTCTCCACCAGAGAATCCCGACGCTCCCGTCCGCGAACCCGATCCCGACGAACCAGAAGAAATCTGACTTCCGTCAATTGCCTTGTCATCCTGAGCGCGGTAGACCGATTTGGCCTCGCGAACTGGTTTGCGAAGTCGAACGATCCCTGCCCCTCTCAATTCCTTGTCAATCTGCAGGACTTACACGATCGCCCCTCCTAGCAACCAAGACTAAAAGATTTACAGCAAACCTGTCCGCATCGCGCTTTGTCAATGGATGTGCTACCGATAGAGAGTAATAAATTGCGCGGCCCCTGGGTCCCGCCTTTTGTGTTTGGGAAGGCATCACAACCATGAGTCTATGGTCCGAGCAGTTCAGGAACACCGCTTTCTGGCGCGCGCCGTCGAACAACGTTTTCGCGTCTCCAAGCCACGGGAAACTCCGCCCCTATGAGCTGACGGCGGAGCGCGACGGCTTGGTCTATCGCGTTCAGGTGAAATCCACCATCCCTCGCGTCGGACCGTGCTCCTACTCCTGTGGATTACCCAGCGAAAAAAGAGTGCTCCGTCTGCTCAAGGAGGTCGATTTTAGCGCCGCGTACGTGATCCCAGCCGACGTCTGGTAGATCATTCTCGTCGGAACCGTGCGTCAGCAGAAAGTGATCCATCCGGCTCTCTCCCCGGAAACGGGGGCGCACGCTGCGACCGGTACCTGGAGTCCTGGTATTTGCGGCGGCAATGGGGAGGAGGACAAGAATCAGCCCAGCCTTTCGCAAACTACGGGCGAGGTCGAACGTAAGCCTGTACGGAAAAACGGACGGAAGACAAGAAAGCCGCAACGCAATCCAAATCGATTCACCACCAATCGCCGTCACACTTCTGTGAAGTGGGTTCTTTCACGGCGCGCAAAAACCGGCACCGGCATTGCCGTCTCGGTGGTCGAGTTCCCCACCAGCGCGCCGTTTCTGACTGCTTCGATCTGCACCGGAATCCAGCGGTTCGCCTGGTGACATCCCTTCAGAAAAAGCTTCTGATAGTTGTCGGTAAGCGCTTCCGTAAAATCTCCCTCGGGCCCGTCGTGCACCGCGCTGAGTGTGATCGCATCGAGTGATTCGCCCACGAACGACTGCAGGAACGCTTCCTTCTTCGAGGCAGCGAGATCGCGCAGAATTTTATTGCGCTCCCGCGCCACCTGAACCGGAACTTGTTCGGTCATCGCCGCGGCTGGCGTGCCCGGACGCGCCGAGTAGGTAAAGACGTGCAAATAGGTGAATGGCAGTTCTTCGATGAACCTTCGCGTGCATTCAAACTCGGCATCGGTCTCGCCCGGAAATCCCACCATCACATCAGCGCCGATAGCAGCTGCCGGCATGGCTGCGCGAATCTTTTCAATCTTCTCGCGATAATTCCATGGCCGGTATTTCCGATGCATGCGCCGCAAAACCGCGTCACTCCCCGATTGCAGCGGAACATGCGCATGCTTGGCAATGCGCGGCGACGACGCCACGAGCGCGATCAACTCGTCCAACCAATCCATCGGCTCGACCGAAGAGATGCGCAGTTTTTCCAGTCGTGTCTCGGCGAGGACGGCGCGGACGAGATTCTCGAAACGCGGCTGCCGCCGTGCGGACGCCGGAAGCCGAAAGCCCCTGTCCTCGACATTCAGATCGCGTCCCCACCTTCCGAGATTGATCCCGCTGATCACGACCTCACGATAGCCAGCGGCCACCAGCGCATTCAGCTCGCGAATCACTTGCCACGCGGGAAGCGAACGGCTCTGCCCGCGCACGCTCGGAATCACGCAGAACGAGCAGCGATTGTCGCACCCATCCTGAACTTTGAGATTCGGACGCGTGCGATCGTTCTCGTGAGCTCCAGCGCCGCTGGCCGATTCAAACACAGGCGCCGCGAGCAACTCGGTATGCGCGAAGATGTCGGAAACGAAGATGGAGTTTTCGTTTTGCAACCCGCGCTTCTCAGTCAGAACGGAAAGCGGCAGGAACGTCTTATCTTCGCGACGGTATTCGTCGAGCACGAGTCCGGCGAGCCGATGCTTGTGCGAATTGCCGACGACGGTCGTGACGCCGGGCAGCGCCGCAACTTCCTCCGGCGCACGCTGCGCATAACATCCCGTAACAATAATTTTCGCCAGCGGATTCTGCCGCTGCACTCGCCGAATCGCGGCGCGTGCATCCCGATCTGCGGAGTTCGTGACGGTACAGGAATTCACAATCACGAAGTCGGCGTGATCGGCGGACGCGCGCGCCAACCCGCGCGCCTCGAACTGGCGTTCGAGGGCCGCGCCGTCGGCTTGCGTGGCACGGCATCCGAAGTTTTCCACGTGAAAAGTGGGCACAGATTTATCGTAGCGCAAGTGCCGGATTTATGCGCCGCGACCTCAGCTCACCGCTCGTGACCGCTGATAGAAGAAGCGAAGCCGTTCAGGCCGTCGCCACGCTTTTCTTCTGCGTGAAACACTCCCGGCAAAAAATCGGCCTGCCCTGTGTTGGCCGGAACGGGACGGTGGTTTCCTTACCGCATTGCGAGCAGGTGGCGCGGGTTTCGACGCGTGAGAAATGGTGAGCGTTCCCCTGAGTTTGCGGGGCGGAGAGGACGGCCACGCGCTTGGACTTGCAGGTTTTGCAGCGCTTCGGTTCGTTGCGGAATTGCTTGTCGTGAAAAAACAGTTGTTCCCCGGCGGTGAAGACAAAGTCGGCACCGCAGTCGATGCAAGTCAGTACCTTATCCTGAAATTCCATTGAGGATGGCTCCCTTGAGGATGGCTCCCTTGTGCCTGTGCGCTCCAGCCAACCCGCGGGGAAGGCGGTGGCGAAAAAGCAAACACAGGTTGTGTACATCCCCCCTCAAACTGCCCCTGGACTCGGCCCGCCACGCACCTGGAACGGGGCGTGGGTACAACTGCTCCACTTAAAATGCCGAAGAATGATGAGCGTTGAAATAATCCCAGATGCAACTCCTCCTGGTGGGGACCAGAAGGAGCAAGGCCGCCCCGGGAAGGGGGCGACCCTTTCATGCCTCAATCTTTACTCCTTACTCTTGCTCTTTGCGAACCTTTTTGCGAGCACGCTTGCGAGCGAGCGCGGCCTTCACGCGCTTTTTCTCACCGGGTTTCAGGTAAAAGGAGTGACGCTTGACTTCCTTGATGATGTCTTCCTGCTGCACTTTGCGCTTGAAACGGCGTAGCGCGTTCTCGAGGGATTCGCCCTCCTGCAGTCGAATTTCCGCCAAACCAATACACCCCCAAACCCGTCCTGTAGGACCGATTATTTATTACAAGGATTTGACTGGAAGTCAAGCAGAGAAAGTGAAAAACTTTGCAACATTTGGCGTACGCCAGAAGGTTAGAAAAGGTTAGAAGAGGGTGCGCCACGGTAGTCCCACCCTTGCGCAGAAAACGCGCAAGGATGGGGTACCCATCTTTCTTGCTGCTGCTTGAAGGAGCTAGCTACGTTCCGAGGTACATAACGTGGACGTAGGTTCCTAGCCTTACGTTGTAGGCCAGGTACCAGCCGTCGTGGTCGGGATCTTCGTAAATCACAATGTCATCGCTGTCCCAGAGCCAGTCGCCGCAGAAACCGATGTCGTAGGGGGCGACGCTGAAGTAGAAGCCGCCGAACCAGAAGCGGCTAGGACCGCCCCCGGCGAGATGCCAGACGTGGCCGCGGCCAAAGCCGCCGGTGAAGCGACCGTGCTCCCAGGGATGATCGAGATGGTAGTGAGGATCGTCGCGACCGGTATCGTGGCCGATCCACTTGCCGTTGGAGTGGACGTGAGGAGCGTCGGGATGGCCGGCTTTGTCGGCGAAATGCGGGGCTGCCTGCGCGGGCGCAGGATGGGAAGCACGGGCCGGAGCTGGACCGTGAGAGGGAATGTTCCTTGCGTCACCGCCGACTTCGGCACGATGCTGGGCCAAGGCTATGCCGGAAAACAAAAAGAAGACTGCGAGAAGTCCGACCAGTTTTTTCATACGTATCCTTTCTTCGAGCGCCCCCGAGAAATTGTAGCGGTGGAAGAGGTGCAGGTGCAATTTCATCTACACGGGCGTGAAAGCCTTGTTAATCTTCGCTCCCCGGACGGCCGACAGCGGCTTGAGGGTCATCGTGGGATCGGCGGCGCCTACCCCCCCTGTCGCGAAGGTAGTACGGGCCCGAGCCGTGCCAGTGGCCGGACTTGGTTGACCGCGTTTCCGACGGCGCTGACGGCGCGTCCCTGTTCCGCGCCGTAGGAATTCGTGAAGAGGCGGAACTCCTGTACGACTTCGTTGGAGAAGAGGCCACTCTTAACGACGCGGCCCAGTGGGCTTCGGGGCGTTGCTACCTGCGTCTCTTATTTGACAGCCTTGAATCTCCGGACGTCGTTCTCTGAGCCTGCGCCCCACGACCGGCGGATCGGCACTCAGTCCATAACGCAACAAAAGTAACAGATGAAGTATGAATGATAAAGCGCCAATAGTGTCCGGTTAGAAGTTGAACAGAATCAACTGGTTGGAGTCTTGGGGTAAGTCTTCCTGGAAGGAAGATGCTTCGAGAGCCTGTAAAACGGGCACTTTCTCGAAAAGCGTGACGCTGAGAA
>JBAUXO010000168.1:0-53444 GCA_049584315.1 Candidatus Sulfotelmatobacter sp.
AGCCTGGGGCGAGGACTTGAATTTGAAAGCTGCCGGAAGGAACGTCAGGGAACGTGGCGATTCCCTCGGCTGAGGACAAGACAATTTTTATAGCCGTGTCCGTGCCTTTTAAGAACACGGAAACTTGAGCGCCGGCGACGGTGGCGGATTGAGGGTCGATTACTTTGACTTTGAGGTCGGCAGCGGAAGCTGCCGCGAGAAGTACGAAGAGCAACAACGAAGCGCGAAGTGCGCGCATAACCATCCTCCTTTTCACGCGAAAGGGGTTAAGGTGGACGGTTTACGCCGGTCTCCTGGCTTTGCGAGTGAGGATGAAAAAGCAAATGGCAATTCGCCGTTGGCTCTGGCATCCGAAATTTGCAGGCGGCCTTCCCGGGATTGCTCCCAGTGACCGGATGCGTTTTTCTCGCTTACAGTTGCGCGGCAGCGCGGGAATTGCACCCGCTTCCCTGTCTTCGCCACAAGGCAAAGACGCGCAAACCGAAGGACTTTTCAAAGAACGGAAAATCAGTAGTGTGAGAAATTTACCGGGCGGGTGCTGTGGAAGTCAACCGTGTGGCTTGGTCGTGGCTCAGTTTGAGTAGAGACTTGACGCTGGCAGTGACAATCCCTTTACGCTGATATGACAAACCGCGATCCGACTTCGTAATAGCGTGGCTGCGTCCTCCGCTCTCGTCTGCCGTCAGAACAAAGCGGCACGATGGAGGAGCGGTTTATGAAGTCCAGAGCCCTGGGGATGGCCTACCTGACCCTATCCACAGTTGGGTTCATTCTTGCGCTTCAGCGGGTGGCTGTTTCGCAGGATGCCACCGCACGGACACGGGAGCGTGTTCCCGATTGATGCCAAGGGCAAACACACGGTTCTGCACTCATTTACTGGAGGCCGGGATGGGAAGTGGCCTGATTTGCCCGGAAACGAAAACCCAATCTCCTGCTTGCCCCGCCAAGTAGAGTCCAGAAACACCCTATATACCCTGTCATACGATCCATGGCGCGCAAGGAGGAGAACCATGCCCCTCAGGTCCGGTCGTAGTAACGAAATTCTGCCGTTCCCACTCCCTGCACATTCTTCTCTGCGAACTCCTGCACGCGGTCGAGGGAATCTTGCAACTGCTGTTGGTAGCCTGCCAGGTCTTCGTCACGCGCATCGGTTGGGACGACGATGAGTTTGCCGAAGCGCATCAGCACACGCGAAAAAGGTTTAGGAATGATGAGGCGGTCCCAGGTGTTGAGGACCCAGGCGCGGTCCAGGGCCATGTTGAACGAGCTCAAGGGAACGCCGGAAGAGCGCGCGAGGGCGACCGGGCCGGGCTTCACTTTGTGGCGGGGGCCGCGAGGACCGTCGAGGCTGAAGGCGACGGTCCAGCCGTCTTCGAGGGCGCGGCGCAGGC
This sequence comes from Candidatus Sulfotelmatobacter sp., assembly GCA_049584315.1. Classification (GTDB taxonomy): domain Bacteria; phylum Acidobacteriota; class Terriglobia; order Terriglobales; family Acidobacteriaceae; genus Sulfotelmatobacter. The sequence goes on from JBAUXO010000168.1 coordinate 1,392, forward strand.
CGAGCAGGGCGCGCACGGCGTTGCGGCTGCTGGAGCCTTTGACGGCGACGAAACCGAATTTGTGAATGATGCGTCCCATGTACTCGCCGTCGTAGCTGTTGCTGCTCATGACGCGGACGCCGAGATCGCGGCACAGGTAGGTTGCAGGAAGGATGCTGGCATGCCAAAAGCACGCGATGACCGGCCGCTGGTCGACAGTTTCCTGCGCGCCCTCTTCGCGGGAGACGCACACGCGCAGGGTAGGGCCAATCAGGCGAATGAACCAGTATCCGGCGGCGATGATGATGCGGAGGACGATCCTTTGACGGAGGGTGAAGCGGCGAAGACCGAGAGTGGCATCGGCGGTACCGCTGGGAGTTTCGTGCGTGGTCGCTTCCGTCACGAAGCTATTGTAATGGTGTCGTGGGGAGGGCGCCTCGCTTGCCGAGGCCGGACAGAGGAGGGCGGTTGTCCCTAAATTGCCGGTTGCAAGGCGGCCGCTTCTAGCTTTCGAGGTAAGCGTCGATCCACTCTCTGACTCTTTGCCGGCGGTCGTCGGCGGGGTCGAAGCGCAGTCCGAATGACTTGCTCTTGCGCCAGGTCACGACTCCTCGGAGGTTCACGCGGGGAAGCGTGAGCAAGGAAAAGGATACCTCCAGGTTGGTTCCCGCAGGCAGATCCTCGGCGCTCTTCAGCGACATGCCGCCGGAGCTGAGGTCGATGCTGGAGGTGCTGATGCGGTGACCATCGGAACTGACGACGGTGACTTCGGTCATGATCGGGATGCGCGCATAACGGCGGAATTCGTGGCGGACCAGCATGTGAGTGGCGCGCACCAGTTTGAGCGCGGAAGGACGCTCCAGGGGCGCCTGGAAAACTGCGTTAATCCCGTACTTGGAGTAGCGCATCGCTTCCTGCGCTTTGCCGCCGATCACATAAAGTATGAGTCGGCTGTTGGAAGGGGAAGTTCGGGCAGCCTCCATAACGGCTTCAGCGCCCGGGCCCAGATTGGTCACGCAGGCTTCGAACTTCTCCAGGTGCAGGCGTTGGGCTGCGATCAAAGACACGGGTGTGGTCTCGATTCCAAACTGCCGGAAACACTCGGTTAGCAAGGAGTTAGAAGGTTCGTCGAGGTCGACCAAGGCGGCTCGAGCTGCTACCTTCTTGGTGGGTAGAACCGGTGCCAGGGCAGTGCCAAAGGCTTTTTGCATAAGGTCGGGGATGATTTCCAGTACGAAAGTTTATTGTGGCGCGCCGGGCAAGGGATGCAAAGAACCCTAAGGGGCAAGGCGCGAAGTACCAGAGGGTCATTACCGGGGAGTGGACTGGCGAGTAGGAGAGCAAGCCGAACCCTACTGGAAATTCAGTGCTTTATTTCCCGATTTGTCTTGCCGCGTCGATGCCAAGCCACTCGCGCCTACGCTAATCGAACGTGTTTCGCTTCAACGCAATTCCGTCGTCATCTTCAGTCGTCGTCGGGATCGGTGGGCGGGCGTCTATCGTTCAGGAAGTGCTCCGCAGACAAAGGCGCAGCAATGGTTTGAAACGGGACGGGCGTCTGGTTAAAGTCGAAGCAGTCGGAGAGGTCGTCGGCAGGTACGTCGGCGTAGCCCAGGGAAGGCAGACCGAATATCTCTTCGACAAATTTCAGAATGCTGCCAAAGTCGTGCGTGGAGTGGGAAATGTAAGCCCGTTTTGTGTAACGCGACACTACAATCATGGGTACGCGGAATCCGTACTCGTAGGAATTGAGCATCTTCGGCGGCGGAACATGATCGTACCATCCGCCCCAGTCGTCCCATGTAATGAGGATCACCGTATTTGGCCAATAGGGACTGTGTCCGATGGCGTTGACAATGGAAGCGACCCAGGACGGGCCGGAGCCGTCGTTGCCGGAGGGGTGGTCGGAATCTTGGCCGTTAGGAATGACCCAGCTCACGCTGGGAAGCCGTCCGTTGGCAATGTCTGTCAGCACCGGCGCGGGATTTTGCCTAGTGGCCAATACCACATGGTTGGTCCAATCCGATCCAACGCAGGCGGTGGCATCGGGCGGGGTAGCGTTGGGTCCGCACATGTGCTGAATGGCATTGGGAGCGGTCCAGATAGATCCCGCTCCCGGAGCATAGTAGCGCCAGCTCACGCCCTTGGTATTGAGCAGGTCGGTCAGCGTGGGATGCTCAAAGCAGGGATAGATCGGCGCTTCATTTCCCTTGGAATCGATCACGTCAACATATTCGGTTGGGGGAGAAGTGCAACCCGTATCGCTGTTCGCATTGTTTAACCCCCCCGGATTCTCCGCCACAAATAGCTTGCTGCCTACCGCCGGAGCCGACGTTCCCGAGATAATAAATTGATGCGCGGGAAAACTTGGACCCTGGTTGGTCTGGAACATGCGATCGGCGAACGTATACTGCTCGGCTAACTGGAAGTAAGGCTGGACATCATCAGCCTTCACATACTTGAACTGGGGATGTTCCGGCAAGCAAAACCGGACCCCATCGCTGCAACCGGTCCAAATCAGGTTCGCTCCATCCATTGCACATACCCCTCTGGAACTGTCCCTATCGCACATTTGGACAAAGGCGTTGTGGGCGTGACCTAGATCGTAATAATCCGGATTGCTGCCGTTTGTGCCAAGATCGATTGGGCTAAGTGGGATGGTGTGGCCGGCCGTGTCCACTCCGTGGTTCACAATGTCGGCGCCGCGAGAGATCAGCACCGGATCCTGAAACAAGTTATCCGGCGTGCGGTTCTCCTGGAATACGATGACGACGTGTTGAATCGTGTTGGGGGTTGCGCCGCAGCCGTTCTGGGTCAGGAGGAATGCGGTTGCGCAAATTGCGAGGACAAAAAGCGATGCCAAGGCTGAACGAGTCAAGGGCGCTTCCTCGCGGTTGGGCAACTCGAGTGTGTCTACCGCAGATTTAGTTTCTTGTTCCGCGGCAATGGTTGCTTCCGTGCGGGCTCACCTGCGACGACTGGCGACCACAGGAGCAACCGATTCTCAGAGGATAGATGCGAGGACGGGTTACGACTCGGACCAGCGGCGGAACAGGAGCGCGCCATTGGTCCCGCCGAAGCCAAAGGAATTCGACATGGCGTATTCAAGCTTGGCTTTGCGGGCGTGGTTGGGGACGAAATCCATCGCGTTGGTTTCCGGATCTTGATGGAAGAGGTTGATGGTGGGCGGCAGAATCTGGTCGCGCAGGGCGAGGACGGTGATCCCGGCCTCAAGGCCCCCGGCGCCACCGAGGAGATGGCCGGTCATGGACTTGGTGGAGCTGACGGGAATCTTGCGCAGGCCAAAAAAGTTGCGGATCGCGTGCGCCTCAAGCGTGTCGCCGATGGGCGTGGAAGTTCCGTGAGCGTTCACGTAGTCCACTTTGTCGGGGCTGATACCGGCATCGCGCACAGCATTTCGCATAACCCGGAACCCGCCTTCGTGCTCGGGAGCGGGCTGGGTCATGTGATAGGCGTCACCCGACATGCCGTAGCCGGCAACTTCGGCGAGGATGGTCGCGCCTCGTTTCTTCGCGTGTTCGAGTTCTTCGAGCATCAGAATGCCGGCGCCCTCGCCCATCACAAAGCCATCGCGATCCAGGTCCCAGGGACGGCTGGCTTTTTCCGGGTCGTCATTGCGAGTGGAAAGCGCTCGCATGGCGGCGAATCCCCCAACCCCCATTGCGGTGATGGCGGCCTCGGAGCCGCCGGCGATCATCACGTCGGCGTCATTGTGCTGAATGATACGGAAAGAATCTCCGATGGAGTGGGCGCTGGTGGTGCAGGCCGTGGCCGTGGCCTCGTTCGGCCCCTGGGCGCCGAAGCGCATGGACACGTGGCCGGCGGCAAGGTTGACGATCGCGGCGGGAATAAAGAAAGGCGAGATCTTGCGCGGTCCGCCTTCGAGAAGCGCGGCGTGTTCGCGTTCGATGATATCGAATCCGCCGATGCCGGAGCCGATGTGCACGCCCACGCGCTCGGCATTTTCGGGAGTGATCTTCAAGCCTGACATTTTGAACGCTTCATCCGCGGCGGCCAGCGCCAGGTGGATGAAGCGTCCCATCTTCTTGACTTCTTTTTTTTCAATGAAGTTGAGTGGATCGAAGTTCTTGACCTCGGCGGCGATCTGGCAGGCGAAGTTGCTGCAGTCGAACTGAGTGATGCGCGCCACGCCGCTCTTGCCGGCGAGTACGGCCTGCCACACTTCTCCGGTGGTATTGCCCACGCCACAGATCAGGCCGATGCCGGTAACTACGACCCTGCGTCCCAAACTACTTGCCGCCTTTCGAATGCTTGGAGATGTAATCGATGGCGTCCTGCACGGTGCGGATTTTTTCGGCGTCTTCGTCCGGAATCTCGATGTCGAAACCTTCTTCGAAAGCCATGACCAGTTCGACGGTGTCCAATGAATCCGCGCCCAGGTCATCCACGAACGAAGCGCTAGAAGTGACCTCGCCTTCGTCCACACCCAACTGCTCCACGATAATCTGTTTTACCTTGTCGTCAACGGCTGCCATGTTTCTCCTCGCTTAAACTCGATTAGATTTGAAATTCGATATCCTGGACTCACGATCGCCCAAGCTAGATCGCCAAATTTAGATCGCCGCCTTCTCTTTTCGGCCAGCGTGTCAGATGCCACTGCAACGGAAAAAGGCGAACGTGTAGTGTAACGGTCCCGGCAAATGGCTGTAAAGGAAGCGCCGGACTCATCAGGCCGAAGCTGTGGTATACCTTCAGCATCCTAAACGTGGCCGCTCGTAGCGGTCAAACCACATGCGTGCCGTTGTGCAGCGAGTCAGTCGCGCCCAAGTTTCGGTGAATACAGAGATTACAGGCGAGATTGGCTTGGGACTGCTGGTTCTGCTGGGCGTGGGCCGCGACGATACCGAGGCCGACGCTACCTATCTGGCGGAAAAAATCTGTGGCTTGCGAGTCTTTGAAGATGCCCAGGGAAAGATGAACCGTAGTCTGGAGGAAGTTGGTGGCAGCGTGCTGGCAGTTTCGCAGTTTACCTTGTACGGCGACGTGAGGCGAGGCAAACGGCCGTCGTTCGATGCGGCCGCACCGCCAGAAAAAGCGCGCCAGCTTTATGAGTTCTTTGTCGAGCAAGTTCGCGCACGTGGGTTGCACTGCGAGACTGGACGCTTTCAGCAAATCATGAAAGTGGAGTTGGCCAACGAGGGGCCGGTGACGATTCTGCTGGATTCGGGGAAGGGGTTCTAGGGATCTTAGAAAGTGTCGATTCAGGGCTGGGCGTAGTAGCCGGTGCGGGTGCGAGCTGTGATCCCGGGCTTATCAACCTTGATTCCGATCGCGTGGTACTCGTTCGCCCGATCGGCTCGGGCGGCGTTGAACGATAGGACATAAAAAGAAGTGGCATCGGCGGTGCACTTTGCGATTTCGATGGTGAGGTCATTGCTCGAGTTCAGCACCCGGCCTCCGGTTTGAACGGCCAGTACCTGCAGGCCCAAGTTGCCCAGGTTAAGCTTTGAAGGCGAGGTAACGCCTTTCAAGAATTCCTGATAATAGCCAATCCGGACTCCACCTGCATCGGCCAAGCCGAGTGGATCGATGGCATAAAGAGTAATGCGAGAGTCGCGGAGGCCGGTCGAGAGCCCCACGACCGCGTTGAACAGCTGCTGGGATTCCTTATAGGTCAGCTGCACGTTTGGTCCCGAGAGCAGGGGCCATCCCGGACTGAACCAAACCATCAGCTTTCTGCCGGGCTGGGTGTGTTCGTATTCGATGAGTTGGTTCATGGTTTTGAGCGACAGATCAAAACGCTCGGTTGCGCCATAGAAGCCCTGAGAACGGTTGATAATCCGGAGCCCGGTTTCGTATTGGTCGTAGAGCGCCGCCAAGGCGTTGCCATCGCGCGAAGAACCCTGCTGCATCTTAGCCCCGGTGTCGGTAAAGATAACGAGCGACACCGGCTGGGCAAGTTTGCCGCCATCTTGCAGCAAGAACTTCCTGAGTTCGCCTCGCGCGTAGGAGATCGAGTTGTAGGCGGTATTGACGGCATCCACTACCAGAACAACTTGTACCGGGTCGGTGGTCGAATCCCCTCCGTTGTCGACCGCGTGAAAGGAAAGAATATTCTGCGGCCGCTTATCGTCGAGCACAGCGAAGTCTTGTTGCTGCAGGCCTCGAACCGGCGCGCCAGATTTATCCGTGACCTGCACGTCGAGTGAGATTTCGCGATCCGGACCGCTCGGTTTCGCCGGCTCGGCGGTGCGGGGTTGAAGTTGGGGCTGCGGGTTGTTTTGCCCAGAGGAGGGGTAGAGAAGCAGAAGGGGGACTAGAAGCGACCGAAGAAGCTGACGCATGATAACTCACCTCAATCTGCAATCCTCCATGGCGGCAGAGAGCAGTGCACGATAGTCAATCCCCAAAAGTTTAGACGCAGGTTTGTTGGAAATCAAACGCCACACGGCGTGCGTCAGCGGTCCGGGGAGTGGCACTTAACAATTTCGATGGGACGATCACATCGGCATCGACGGTCCACAGGGGCACGCCTAATTTTCTGGCAGCTCTGAGGCGCCGTGCTTCCCGCTCGCGCATGGGATTCTCGTCGCCAACCACCAGCGCGGGTTTGCTTCGTCGCAGAATCGCAGCAGGCGGGATTCGGAGAAGCGGCCGAGGACGAAGCCGATGTTTCGTTTCTTCGCCGCCCGGGCAAGGTCAGAAATGCCTTCCGCCAGAAAATGGTAGTGGCGAAGATGGGCATTCGGGGAGAAGGGAAGTGGCGCGAAGAACATGACCACCGGCTTGCGCACGTCGTTGGCGGTCGCTACATCCAGAGCTGCATGGTCGATCCCGCGCTGGGCGCGTTGCATCCCATAGCCACGCAGGTGCCCTCGGGTCGGGCGCAGCGGCGCGGCGGACGGTCACTCGCGGGTTCTCCGGGAGCTTCCGCGGAGCGGACATGGGCGAAATACTTTCCTGTTAATGCGGCGCGAGGATGGCGTCGGTCACCCGCGCTGCTTCGACTGCGGCCTTCACGTCGTGGGTGCGCAAGATGTGCGCACCTTTCAGAATCAGGACAGTGTGAGCGGCGAGATTTCCGTAGAGCCGGCCGGCAGGAATTGCGTCGTTTCCGTCCTTCGCCAGCATACGGCCGACAAATGACTTTCTCGATGTGCCGGCCAACAGGGGATATCCCAACGACTGCAATTCCTGGAAGCGCGCCAGCATCGGATAGTTCTGCTCGAAGTTTTTTCCGAAGCCGAAGCCGGGATCAAGCACGATTCTTTCCCGCCGCACACCCGCCAGGATAGCGGCTTCCGCCCATTCGCGCAGTTCGCGTTTCACCTGGAGAACGACATCGACAGGCGGGGGCAGAGTGCGCCACTGCTCGGGGCGGCCGCGCATGTGCATCAGGATGGCGCCACACTTTAATTCGGCGACCGTACTGGTCATTTGCGGATCCCAGCGGAGGCCGCTGACATCGTTGACGATTTCGGCGCCCGCAGCCACCGCGGCACGCGCCACGCTGGCTTTGTACGTGTCGATGGAGAGGACCGCATCAGGACGGAGTTTTTTCAGCTCGGCGATCACCGGCAGCACGCGGCGCAACTCTTCTTCCGCGCTCACCGCCACCTTCGGGATGCGACCCTCCTGCTTTTGTTCTGCTGCCTGATTTCGATCTTCCGCCGATGGAGATGTGACGGCGACGCTGGCACCGGGGCGGGTGGATTCTCCCCCCACGTCGATGATGTCGGCGCCATCCTCGAGCAGCTGCAACCCATGGGCAGCGGCTTTGCCGGAGTCCAGATAACGGCCGCCATCGAAAAAAGAGTCCGGGGTCACGTTGACGACGCCCATGATGAGCGTGCGCTTGCCCAGTTCGAGCGCGCGCTTACCCAGATTCCATTGAAAGACTGTCCTCATGGGGCGATTCTAAATGAAGGTCCCGCATCGGCTACCGGCGTCGAACCGCTGCCTCGCGTGGGCGCGCCGATCGAAGCGCGCCTGGTCCGGTGCCGGTTGGAGGTTTGCGCATTCCATCGAGCAAATCTTTGAGCACGGTTGCGTTGTTGTTGGTTTCGTTTTTCGACGCAAACAGAAGCGTGAGACGCTTTCTTTTGTGGGCCAGACGATAGAGCGTCAGCAAGTCTTTTTCGGCTTCCGGACGGGCGAGCTCTTTCAGATAACGCTTGCGAAAAAGTCGCCAGTTTTCCGGCTGCGGGTGGAACCATTTGCGGAGTTCATTGGAGGGAGCGAGATCTCGCAGCCACACGACGGCGGCAACGTCTGACTTGCGCAGGCCGCGCGGCCACAACCGGTCTACCAGGACGCGGGCTCCGTCAGAAGGCGCTACCGCTTCGTACACTCGCTTCACGGCCACTGGCATGGCTATGCTCTATCATTGTAAGTGCAGCGACGGCGCAATGTCTGTGGGAAAACCAGGTGAGAATGGATATGGAAGCATGGGAACGATGAAACTGGGAAGGGCCGAAACACAGTGTGGGCGCAGGCTCAGCCTCGTCTGGCTGGTCGTCGTGACTTACGGCACATGGCTGGCATTGGCATCACTCACGGGGTGCGATGTCGAGCGCCGTAGATCAGACGCCGAACTCGGCCTCAATCCGCAACAGGCTGCGGGGCGCAAGATCTACGATAACTACTGCGACCGCTGCCACCGGCCTTATTCCACGAAGGGCAAGAAGGGGCCCGGCCTGAAGGGCACATTTCAGCATCAGTATCTTTCGCTCAGCGGGCTGCCGGCGAATGACGAGCGCGTCAGCGACATCATTCGCAATGGCCGTCCGGATATGCCGGGCTATAGCCAAACTCTGAGCCAGCAGGATATTCAAGATTTGCTCGCGTACCTGCACACGCTGTGAGGGGGCTGAATCGTGATGCGTAGCCAAATTCTTCATGGGATAATCCTCCGGTGAAAAATGCCGCGCGGTCAGACCTTTTTCGCAAGCTGCCTTCGGTAGATGATGTGCTGCGCCCTCCGGCGGCCACATCGCTTGCGGAGAGCTACGGACACGACGCTGTGGCAGACGCCACGCGCGCCGTGCTGGCCAGGTTACGGCAAGAAATCAGCTCCGGATTACTGGACGACGATGCGCTGGAGCTGGCCCTCACCGGGCTGATGGGCGCGGTGGAGAACGAACTTCGCCGGGCCATGGGCCACTCTCTGCGGCCGCTCATCAATGCCACGGGAGTGATCCTGCATACCAACCTTGGCCGCGCCCCGCTGGGGGATGCGGCCATCGAGCACATTCGTGAGACGGCGGCAAGTTATTCCAACCTGGAGTTCGATCTGGCCGCGGGTGCGCGCGGCAAACGGGATGTGCATGTGGATCGGATGTTGCGGCGCTTGCTGAGCGAAGAAATAGAAGCAAACAGTGGCGAGGCCATTTCCACCATCGTGGTCAACAATAATGCGGCCGCGGTGTTACTTGCGCTGAACACGTTGGCGGAGGGCGGAGAAGTTGTCGTCTCGCGCGGCGAACTGGTGGAAATTGGCGGATCGTTCCGCATTCCGGATGTGATGGCGAAGTCGGGGGCGATCCTGCGCGAAGTTGGGACGACAAACCGCACCCGGGTTTCCGACTATGAACAGGCCATCACCGAACGGACGCGCCTGCTGCTGCGCGTACACCGCTCGAACTTCGAGATCACAGGATTTACCGAGCAAGCCACCACCGCGGAACTGGTGGCGCTAGCCCACAAGCGTGGCATTCCCCTCATGGAGGATCTGGGCAGCGGCGCACTCTTCGACCTGCGCTCGGTCGGAATTGAAGGTGAGACGGGCGTGCTGGATGGTCTGCGCGCGGGCCTGGACGTCGTCACCTATAGCGGCGACAAGTTGCTGGGCGGTCCGCAGGCGGGGCTGATCAGCGGCAGCGCCTTGCTGATCGCGCGTATGCGATCGAACTCGCTGTTTCGGGCCTTGCGCGTGGACAAGCTGATCTACGCTGCTTTGGAAGCAACCCTCTTAGACTATATCCGGCGCGATCACGATGCGATTCCCACGCTGCGCATGATGCGGCTTTCGAAAGAAGAAATCGGCCGTCGGGCAGAAGCCCTAGGGCGGCAAATTGCCGGCGCGAAATGGAATGTGGAAATCGTGGACGGCGAGTCGATACTGGGCGGCGGCGCCGCGCCTTCTGCCGTTCTGCCGACGCGCCTTTTGGCCCTGACTGGCGAAGGGCTGAGTGTCGACCAACTCACTACCTACCTGCGCCGCTCAGACCCTCCCATCATTGCCCGGGTTGACGAAGGCCGCGTCTTGCTGGATTTGAGGACGGTTTTTCCAGAGCAAGATTCCGAAATCGCCTCGGCATTGGCCCGCATCGCAGCCTGATGGTTTTGCATCGAAGCGGTGTTGGCGATCCTTTACACCGTCGGACATTCAACTCGCGCCCTCGCCGAATTGATCGCGGCGCTGCAGGCGCACTCCATTCAAGCCCTGGTGGATATCCGCGCGTTCCCCATGTCGCGGAGGCTGCCGCAATTCAATCGTGAAGCCCTGGAGAACAGTTTGCCGGAGGCTGGAATTCGTTACCTAGGGATGCCCGCTTTGGGCGGCTATCGCAAGAAAATTCGCGAGGATTCTCCTCACATTGCTCTGCGCAATGACAGCTTCCGGAACTACGCCGACTACATGCTGACCGGGGAATTTCGAAGTGCGATGGCGGAACTGGTGACGCGGGCCGAGACCTGGCGCACCGCATATATGTGCGCTGAGCGCGTATACTTCCGCTGCCACCGCATGCTGGTTTCGGACTGGCTGGTGGCGCAGGGACACGAGGTCATGCACATCGACGGGATCGGCCCGGTGAAACCTCACCGCCTCACCGCGGAGGCCCGCATGGTGGATGGCGAAGTGATTTACCGCGGCGACCGGCTCTTGTAGTGGTCCCACGAAGTTGTAGGGTCTAACGAATATGATCGTCGGCACAGGCATTGACATCGCGGAGGTTCCGCGCATCCGGCAATCGATCGAACGCTTCGGCGATCGCTTTCTGCAGCGCGTCTATACGGCAGGGGAAATCCGGTATTGCGACTCCAAGGCAAATCGCGCGGAGCGCTACGCGGCCCGCTTCGCCGCCAAAGAAGCGGCCATGAAGGCCTTGGGCACGGGTTGGAGTCATGGGGTCGGCTGGCGCGATTGCGAGGTGGTGCGCCTGCCGGGTGGACGACCGAGTATTTCTTTTCATGGAAAAGCCGGAGAATTTGCCGCCCGGCTGGGCGTCAAGAATGCCGCCTTGTCACTTTCCCATACGGCAGAGCAGGCGATCGCGCAGGTCATTCTCGAGGACTAGGCAGCGCAAAAGCTATGGGCGCGCCCGCGAGCCCTTCTGCTAGACTTGTCCGTCCCACTCTATTTATGTCTGCCACGATCCAGGCTGCTGCCCCACCTCTGTCGCAGGAAGTTTCTGAGCCAATTCTGCTTGCGGGCCTGGGTCTGACGAGTCTCGCCGCCCTCCTGCTGGAACTGGCGCTGACGCGACTGTTTTCGGTGGTTCTGTTCTATCACTTCGCCTTCCTCGCCATCTCGATTGCGCTGCTGGGACTGGGCGCGGGCGGGGTTTTCGCTTACATGCTGAAGCGCTGGCTTGGTCGATTCGAAACCCGTTCCCTGGGCGCCGGGCTTTGCATGGTGAACTCGGTGATGGTTCTTCTGGTGCTGGAAACCGTGCTGCACGTTCCGGTGGCGCTCGAAGTAACCGGGATGAATTTCTTGCGGCTGACCGTTCTGTATCTCGCCGCTGCCATCCCTTTCTTCCTGACGGGCGTGTTGTTCTCCGTGGTCTTCGCGCGCGAGGCGCGGCGGATTCCGCTGCTATACGGCGCCGACTTGGGCGGTGGTGCGCTGGCCTGCCTGGCGGTGGTGCCGCTGCTCAACTGGATCGGAGGCCCGAACACGATTCTGATGGCCAGCGTGGCGTTGACCGTCGCGGCGGTGGTTTGGGCGCCTACGCCAACTGGACGCAGGATCGGCGCTGGTTTGCTGGCTGCGTTCCTCATGCTCATCGCCGGCAACCTTTCGGATCGCCTGATCGATGTGGTTTATGCCAAGGGAATCTTTCGCAACCCGGCATGGGTGGAGTTCGCCCGTTGGAACGCTCTTTCCCGGGTGGAAGTGGATCTCTGGGGGCAGTCCAAGGTGGTGGTGATTGACGCCGATGCGTCGACCTACATCATGAATGTTGAGCCCGAGCACGTGTGGGGCACGCCGTGGGAGCCGATTCTCATGTCCCGGCCGCCAGCCCTGGCCAATGTTCTGCGGCCCCACGGAGACTTCGCCATCATCGGTCCGGGCGGCGGAATTGACGTGCTGAGCGCGCTGGCCAGCGGCAGCCCCAGCGTGACCGGAATCGAGATCAATCCCATCATCGCCGACACCATCATGCGCGGCCGCTACGCGACCTATTCCAAACATCTTTACCAGCGCCCCGATGTCCACCTGCATGTGACCGATGGCCGATCTTATCTGCGCTCAAGCCAGCAGCAGTTCGATGTTCTTCAGATGACCTTGGTGGATACCTGGGCTTCCACCGCTGCCGGAGCTTTCGCGCTCAGCGAAAACAATCTCTATACGGTCGAGGCGTTTCGCGAGTACTTCGAACATCTCCGGCGGGAGGGAATGATCGCCATCACGCGCTGGGAGTTTCGCCAGCCGCGGGAAGCCTTGCGCGTGGTGGCCGTCGCCATGGACGCGTTGCATCGCCTGGGCGTCGCCAATCCAGCCCGCAACCTCATCGTAGTCTCCCTGGGAGCGCTTGACGAAGACGGCATCCCGGTCACGGTGCTGGCGAAGAAGACGCCTTTCACGCTGGAGGAAGAAGCGGAAGTGAAAGCGCACTTGGCGCGCTACCCAGGCCTGCGGTCGCTGTACCTTCCTTCGGAGCCCGGGAACAATCCATTTGGTCATCTGATCGCCAGCAACGATCCTTATGCTTTTGCCCGGCAGTACGCCTTTAACGTCGCGCCCGTCAACGACAATGCTCCGTTCTTCTTTTTTACTTTGAAACTCGGCCAAATTCTCGGCCAAAAAGATCTGAAAGCTGCCGTGGACTGGAAGGTTAACTTGGGAGTGCTGGTTCTGTTGCTGGTGCTGGTAATCTCTCTGGTTGCCGTCGCGGTGTTCCTGATCCTGCCGTTGGCCTTGCGCTCTGGCCGGCTGCGCCACGCAGCCTTGCCTCTGCTCTATTTTGTTGCGGTCGGGTTGGGCTACATTCTGGTGGAGATCGCCTTCATTCAAAGATTCGTGCTTTTCCTGGGACATCCCACATATGCCCTGACCGTGGTCATTTTTCTGCTGATGCTTTCAAGCGGCGCGGGCAGCTTGTTTTCCCGGAGGTGGCTGCCTCGCACCGAGCGGGCCTGGATGCCGATCACGCTGGTCATCCTCGCCCTTCTCGTGGACGTGGTTTTTCTGCCCCATGGGCTGGCGGCATGGGTGGGATTAGGCTTTTACTATCGACTTCTGGTAAGCGCCCTGTTACTGGCTCCACTTGGATTTGTGATGGGAATGCCGTTTCCCACGGGTTTGCGCGCCCTGGCGGCGGGGCCGGATCTCGGCATCTCTACTGCCGCAGCCAACGACGACAATGCCGTGGAGTGGGCGTGGGCGATGAACGCGTCCGCCAGTGTGTTGGGTTCGGTACTGGCAATGGTCATCGCGATTCAGTTTGGCTTGACGGTGACCCTGGCCGGTGGACTGGTTGCCTATCTGCTCGCTCTTGTACTGCTGCCAGTTCTCCACCCGCCACAGCCTTAACCGGCTCCGGTTTGTTATCATGCTGCGTGGGGCGGCGGCGGTGCCCGGGTTTGTTCCCTGAACCTCCGAGCCAATCCTGGTTTGAGGGAGTCATTTGCCGAGTCAGAAGCAACTCAAATGGTCGCAACTGCGGGTTGGCCTGACGGTAATTTTCGCCAGCTTGATTCTGGCGCTGCTTCTGTTCCTGATGTCCGGGACGGGCGGCTTCCTCTCGCACCGTATCACCCTCGTCTCCTTCTTCGATAATGCCAGCGGATTGCGTGTGGGCGCGCCGGTGCGGCTCAGCGGTGTGGATATCGGCAACGTCGCGGCCATTCGCGTAGTGCCCGACAAGGATAAGCAGATCACGCCCGTCGAAGTGATCATGAAGGTCAGCACCAAGTACGGCTTTAATCTGCGGCGCGATTCTGTGACCTCCCTGGATACGGCCGGAGTGCTCGGAGAGACTTACCTGGACATCGACAGCGCGCAAGCCATCGGCGCGCCGGCGAAAGATGGCGATACTCTTCCCACGCAGGTGCATCCTGACTTCAACGAAGTGGTGCGCTCCAGCCAGAGTACGCTGCAGAATATGGACGCGCTGCTCAAGCGCGCGGACCGCATCCTCGCCTTTGCGGAGAGCGGCAAGGGCTCGATCGGAAAATTGATTTACGATCCCACGCTGTATAACCGCTTCTCGGATACGGTGGCCGATTTTCAGGGAATCGTAAATCAGATTGCCAAGGGCCAGGGCAGCCTGGGTGCCCTCATCAACAGCAACGACGCCTATAACAAGTTCCTCGCGACTCTCGACAAGATCAACGGAGTAGTCGACGACATTCAAGCCGGCAAAGGTACGGCGGGAAAATTTCTGAAAGATCCGTCTTTCTACAACAATGCCAACGATACCGTCGCAAACCTGAAGAAGGTGACTGAAGACATCAACGCCGGCAAGGGGACTCTGGGCAGGCTGACCAAGGACGAGGAACTTGCCGACAAGATCAACACGACGGTCACCAAGCTGGCGGCGCTCACCAGCGATCTGGAGGCTGGCCGGGGAACGGCCGGGAGACTGTTCAAGGACGACTCGCTCTATAACAATGCCAACCAGATGCTGGTTGAGTCTCAGGGCCTGATCAAGGCCATCCGCGAAAATCCCAAGAAGTATCTGAGCATCAAGCTGCACATCTTCTGATTCCGAGAGCGTAGGGCGAGCCAGGAAGGGGCTACTGAGCGACGCGAGGGCCGGACGTGGACTCCGCCTGTTCGTGTGCATGATAGCTGGAGCGCACCATGGGGCCGGACTCAACGTGGCGGAAGCCGAAGCGCAATGCCTCATTGCGCAACTGGTGGAACTCTTCCGGCGTATAGAAGCGAGCAATCGGCAGATGGTCGCGTGAGGGACGCAGATACTGGCCCACGGTAAGAATGTCCACGCCGCGACCGCCGAGATCGCGGAACACCTCGATGAGTTCGTCGGTGGATTCACCCAGTCCTACCATCACGCCACTCTTGGTCACCATTCCGGGGGAGAACCTCTTGGCGTTTTCGAGCAGAGTGAGCGTGCGCTGGTAACGGGCTCCGGAACGCACGGAGCGATAGAGACGCGGCACGGTTTCGGTATTGTGATTGAGAACGTCGGGCCGCGCTTCCAGCACAATTTTCAACGGCTCTTCCAGGCCTTGAAAATCCGGGATCAACACCTCGATGCGGCAATCCGGCGTGAGCTCGCGAATCTCGCGGATGGTCTCGGCGAAAATTTTGGCGCCCCCCACGTTGTCATCGTCGCGATTCACGCTGGTCACGACCGCGTGCTTCAGGCCCAGCCTGGCGACCGCCTCCGCCACGCGCCGCGGTTCGTCCCCATCGATGGGCTCGGGACGACCTTTGGGCACGGCACAGAAGCCGCAGCGCCGGGTGCAGATGTCGCCCAAAAGCATGAAGGTCGCGGTCTTATGATTCCAGCATTCGCCGATGTTCGGACACTGCGCTGACTCGCAAACCGTATGCAATCCCAGCCCGCGCGCCAGCTTCTTGAGATTATGAAAATTGTCGCCGACGGGCGCTTTGGCCCGCAGCCACTCCGGCTTCGGCAGGCGAAGTGGCGGGGTGAGTTCGATCTGAATCAGTTGGGAAGTACCGGCCATCTTTATGGTGATCGTTTCTATCCCTCGATTCTACCAGTTCAGCCGACCTCGACCAGGCCGTAGGTGTGCCGCCAGCGGGTGCGCAGGGCCACCAGGGCCCGGCTGATTTCGGCCTGCGTGATTTCAGAATTCGGCCCGGCGATCACCGCCGCGGCCTCGCGCTTAGCAAGTTCCAGTAACTGCCGATCGCGGATAAGGTTGGCCACGCGAAAACTCGGCATCCCGGACTGCCGCGTGCCGAAAAATTCGCCCGGCCCGCGCAGTTCGAGATCGAGCTCGGCGATCTGGAAGCCGTCACTGGTGCGGACCATGGCGTTGAGGCGGCGCTCGCCTTCTTCCGTAACCTTGCCGCCGGTCATCAATATGCAAAAAGATTTCGCGGCGCCGCGTCCGATCCTCCCGCGCAGCTGGTGCAGTTGCGCCAGACCGAAACGCTCGGCGTGCTCAATCACCATCACGCTTGCCGTCGGTACATCGACGCCAACTTCAATGACCGTGGTCGCGACCAGAATCTGCAGCTCGCCCTTCTGAAACATGTGCATGACCTGATCTTTCAAATCGGCGTCGAGCCGGCCATGGAGCAGGCCAACTTTCAGGTCGGCGAAGATTTTACTGCTCAGCTCGCGGTACATCTTGATCGCGGCTTTGAGTTCGGTCTCCTCGCTTTCCGCGATGACGGGATAGACCACATACGCCTGATGCCCCGCCGCGACCTGCTGGCGCACAAAGTCCCACACTTTTGGCGATTCGTCGTCACTGATTCTGCGCGTAACGATCGGAGTGCGGCCGGGGGGAAGTTCGTCGAGCACACTGATGTCGAGGTCGCCATACAGCGTAAGCGCCAGCGTGCGGGGGATGGGCGTGGCCGTCATGACGAGAACATCCGGCTCGGCCGGACTCTGCGGATCATTGCCTTCGCCCGATTTCTTCATCAACTTGAGGCGCTGCAAAACCCCGAAGCGGTGTTGCTCGTCGACGATGACCAGGCCGGGTCTGGCAAACTCAACTTTCTCCTCCAGCAGAGCATGCGTACCGATGACCAGCTGCGCGTTTCCCTGCGCGATGTGACGGCGGAGTTCGCGCTTGCGGTCGGCCTGGAGCGAGCCGGTCAGCAGGACGATGCGATAGCCAGCGTTCTCCAGAATTCGGCGCGCGGAAAAGTAATGCTGCTGCGCCAGAATTTCGGTGGGCGCCATGAGCGCAACCTGGTATCCGTTTTCAATGGCGATGACCGCGGCTTGAAAGCTGATGATGGTTTTTCCCGAACCTACATCCCCCTGCAGCAAACGCCGCATGGGATAAGGCTTTTGCATGTCGTCGGCAATCTCTTTCAGAACCCGCTTCTGCGCCGTCGTGGGGTGGAAGGGCAGAATTTTCTTGATCGCCTGACGCACGCGGTCGTCCAGACGGAAAGCGAATCCGGTCTCCGTTTTTTGCTGGCGGCGCTTAAGTTCCAGCCCGAGCTCGAGGAAGAATAGTTCTTCAAAAATCAATCGGATGTGGGCCGGCGTGCGCGATGACTGCAAATCCTCGAAGCTCTCGCCTGCCTCCGGCCAGTGCACTCTCCACAACGCCTCGCGCGATGAAAGCAGCGCCAGACGCCCGCGCACGGCGGCGGGAATGGTTTCGGCGAGATCGGGAGTGAGATCGTCGAGAGCTTTGCGAATGACTCGCCGGAACCAGCGCGCGGTTACGCGGCCCTGTCCCGCCGATTCGTAGATGGGTACGATACGTCCGACTTCGAGCGACGCGGCAGCCTTGTCGTCTGCGTCTTCCGCGGCGGCATCCCCCAGCATTTCAAACTGTGGCTGAATAATCTGCAGCTCGCCACTCTTCGGATCCTGCTCCACTTTACCGTAGAGCGCGATCAACTCACCGGCCTTGAATTTATCCTGCAGGTAAGTGGCGTTGAACCACAGGCAGCGCAGGCGCGATCCCCCTTGCCCCACAGTCAGCTGGAATATAGGCATACGGCGGGTGCGAAACAGGCCCGAGTTGCGCACCTCGCCAATCACGGTGGCCATTTCGCCGGGACGCAACTCCGCGATCCCGCGCGGATTCAGCCGGTCTTCATAACGAAACGGCAGATAGCTCAGCAGGTCGTCCACCGTGGAGATGCCCTTGGTGGCAAGGATCTCCGCCAGTTTCGGACCGATTCCTTTGACGTACTGGACGGGCGTGGTGAGTTCGAGCATGGGAGACTACGGAGGAATGTTAGCAGCAAGTTGTCCCGTAAAACCGAGCGCACGTCGCCGAAGCCCGCGGACTGACCTATGACATTTTGCAAGTCACTGGACCTTCCGAATCTCTGCCGGCGCAGCGTAGATCTTGAGCCCGAGGCCGCGTCCAACACGGACCCTCTCGTCGGCGCCGGCCGAGGGCCCTCCCACACCAAGCACACCATCACGCTTCTCCACAAGCCGAATCGCGATTGGATGAAAGATCTCGTGAGCCGACGAGTTCAGCCAGCGGGAGGGCGAGCCACTCACCTAGAAGGGGAATGTGTCGGGTGCGAAAGATGGGCACGGCGCAGGACTCCATATCTTGAAGGTTCTTCCGGATCAAATCCGGGTCATGGTTGGTGCCGGATCGGTAGGGCCCAGCGATCAGGACATCATTGGCCTTGCCCCGGTTGGGTCCCAATTCCCTCCTGGCACTGGATACCGGGTTATATTTCCCCCGTGTGCGTCGCCCCCGGGCTAGCCGCACCGCCCCAAACCGGCGTCTAATCTAGTTGTGCTGGTCAATTTTATCCAGGCTTTCTTCGCCGTCGTACTCGGAAACCTCGCCTACTTCCTGCTCGCTCCATCCCTTCACCTACCGCGACACCGGCCCTTTCAGCCGGATTGGGGGCTGATCGTGGATTTCTGGTTTTGCGCGGTGGCTTACGGATTGATCCGTACTGCCAGAAAATGGAAGTAGGAGGTCGCAATTCCGGCGGAAATTTCAGTTACTTTCGGAACCTGTGTAACCTCCGTCGCTCGGTTACCATATCCCCTGAGTTATGAACAAAATTGCGGTCCTGTACGACGCTGGACAAGCAGTGCTCTCCACCTTTGATCTGGACGAGGTGTTGCAGCGCATCCTCGCGATCGCGCGAGACTATTTTCATCTGCGAAACGTGGCGATTGTGCTGCTCGACCAGCAGTCGAAAGAGTTGTACGTCCGCTCGCAAATTGGCTGGGACGAAGGTCTGGATAAAGTTCGACTGCCTCTCGGCCAGGGGATTACCGGAGTTGCAGCCCTCAAGAAACAGCCGGTGTATGCGCCCGATGTCAGCAAAGACTCGCGCTATTTCTGCTCCGCCAAATCCACGCGGTCCGAACTCGCCATCCCTCTGATGGTTCAGGATGGAGTGGTTGGCGTGCTGGACTGCCAAAGCGACCGGCTCGATCATTTTGATGCGGAGACCATCGATCTGCTCACCCTGTTTTCCACGCAGGCTTCGATCGCCTTGCAGAATGCGCGGCTGTACTCGCTGGAGCAGCAGCGCGCGCGGCAACTGCAGGCCATCAACGCGATTGCCCAACAAACTACCGCCGTTCTGGATCTGGAACAATTACTGGGCAGAGTGTGCGGGCTGATTCAGGACGCATTCCGGGTATCGCACGTCTCGCTTTTCCTGCGGGAAGATCACGACCTGGTGCTGCGGGCTCATCACGGAACGCTTACCCCTTGCATTCCGGAAGGTGGCCGCTTCCCCTCCGATACCGAACCCTGGGCGAAGATTCTCGCCGACAGTTGTACCGCGACGGAATCGAATCTTGGCCAAGAGCCGGCGCGGGTAAAGTTCTTCGCAGAGACAGCATCGCGCATGTGCATTCCTCTGATTTCGTTCGGGCAAACGCTGGGTGTGCTCGCGCTGGACAGCGCCAAGGCCGACGCTTTTCGCGACGGCGATCAGCAGTCGCTGGAATCGGTAGCCGACATTTGTGCTACCGCCATCCAGAACGCGCATTATGTCGATCGCGTGAAGCAGTTGGCTTACGTCGACGGTCTCACGGGTATTTTTAACCGGAGATTTTTCGAGATGCGCATTTTGGAGGAGATCGAACGCGCCCGGCGCTACGGTGCGGGGATGGCCGTCATCATGGCGGATATCGATCAGTTCAAGCGATTGAATGATGAGTTCGGGCACGTGCTGGGGGATGAAGTTCTGCGGCAGACTTCGTCGTTATTCAACCAGCAGGTACGAAAAATAGACGTCGTGTGCCGCTACGGAGGCGAGGAATTTGGCATCCTGCTGACGCAAGTCAGCGCCCAGCAGGCCATGGGCGTGGCGGAAAAACTGCGGAAGATGGTGGAAAGCTGGCAGTTCCCGGGTGTTCCCCGAACCGTGACCATTAGCGCCGGCGCCGCCGCCCTTCCCGAACACGGCACCTCCCGCGACGAATTGGTAAAGGCGGCAGACTCTGCGCTTTACGCGGCGAAGCAGGCGGGACGCAATGCGGTTCGTCTGGCCCAGTTGGCTCCGCAGTTGGCGCGCCGCCACTCCGCAAACTAGATATCGAGCCAACTGCCCTGCATCTGCTGACGCAGCCGTTCCATCTGCTGCTGCAGTTTCTCGCGGCCCTTCTCGAGTTGTTGCTGGAGCCTCAGCTTCTGCGCTTGCTCCCGCAGGTGTTGATGCTGCGAGCAAAGAGACTTCTGCATTTCCGTCGAGGCCTTGCGGACTTCCCGCTCCGCCATCCTCAGCTGCGGCTGAAGCTTGGCAACTTCATCGCGAATTTCGGTTAATTCGTCCTGCGCCTCAGCGTTCAGTTCGGGCAGGTCAAAACTTTCCTCAATCATCTCGCCCGATTCCTTACTGCCGGGCAAGGTGAGAGTGAGGGTGAGCTCCTTCTTGTCGCGGATCACGTTCACGCTCACTGATCCGGTACCGCGAGAATGCAAGGCATGACTGAAATCGCTGGTGTCATGAATCGCCTGATCAGCCACCCGAGTAATCACGTCGCCCGCGCGCATCCCAGCCTTTTCCGCGCGGCTGCCCCGTTCCACCGACCGCACCAGTACCCCATTTCCGTCTTTTGCGCCAAAGAATTCGCCCAGCTGGGGCGTTAGGTTCTCCACCATCAGGCCGCTTCGTGCCGAAGAATGAACATAGACCACGCTGATATTGGGAACGTCAAAATCCGGCATGCTCGGAATCGGAGGAATGCTGGGGATGGGCGGAATTTGGACATGGACGCCCTTCTCCATCGGCCATTCCTTGCTGCGGTCGGCCAGTTGCACCTTGATGGTCAGGGGCTGCCCATCGCGGCTTATTCCCAGCGTGACCACGCGTCCCGGCGGCGTTTCGTGGATCATGCGGTGCAACTGTGTCTTGCTTTCGACCGGCGATCCGTTCATCGTCAGGATGACGTCGTGCTCCTTGATCCCCACTTTGCCCGCAGGAGCGTCCTGATCGACCATGGTCACTTCCACGCCCTTTTCTTCCTTCAGCTTCAGGACCCCCAGCCGATCGGCGGTTATATCCGCGATGTCTACGCCCAGATACGAACTCGCGCCGGAATCCTCGCTGGGAATGCCGAATGGTTCCGAGGACTCAACCGTCCATCTTTGCGCACTTTGCGCAGCATGCGACAACGTGAGTAGCAGCGGCAGTAAGGAGATCGTCGTCACCATCCGTCTGCGCATAGCCCCTCCTCGATCGATTAATTTGCGCGCTTGAACCAGATATTGCCGGTGGTCGTCCGAACCTTCAGCACGGGACCACCTCCGTTCAACCTACCTTCAGCCGTAAGCGATCTCGGACCCCACTGATCGCCTTCGCTGGCGACATGAATGTCAGGGAACTCGGAGGTAATGTGGTGTCCGTTGCCCAAGTCGACGCTGGCGCGCACGGAAACGGCAACCTCCGACGCGATGTAAACGGTAATGTCTCCAGCGGAAGTTTCAAGCCGGGAATCGATGGGCGGAGCGCCGGTTTTTATCAGCTTCACCACGATGCCGCCAGCGCTCGTCTCGACCCGCGCCGAGGGTACTCCGTAGAGTTCGATCCCGCCGCCGCCAGTCTGGGCGTGTACATTGCCTTTGGCGGATGCGAGATGAATGCTGCCGCCGCCGGTGTCAATTTCCGCCGGGCCGCCAATATCCCCCAGATCAATGCTGCCGCCGCCGGTTTGCGCCTTCACCTTGCCCATGCACTGACGGACCTCAATGCTGCCCCCACCGGTCTCGATGCTGGCTTCCTGCGTGGCGGAAACAATTTCGACGCTGCCGCCGCCGGTTTCCGCGATGATTTTTCCGTTGGCGTGGTGCACTTCGATGGAGCCTCCGCCGGTGTGCAAACCGATGTCGCCGTTAATTGTTCCCACATCGATCGAGCCGCCGCCCGTATCCACATGCGCGCCGCCGCCAATGTCATCGAGGTGCATACAGCCGCCACCGCTTTCGGCCTCCACCCGGCCGGCAACTCCCGTGGTGTCAATGTTGCCGCCGTCGGTTTCAATCTTCACCAAGTTAATCTCTCGCGGCACTTTGATGGCAAACTCACCCGAGAACTTGTGCCCCGAGCCCTTTTCAATCCTCAGGTACGCCCCGCCGACATGAACACTGTGACCTTGCCACTCCCCCACCACCCAGGCCGTATCTCCTTTCACGTAAGCGCTCACTTTAAAGCTTTCGAACTGGCGCCGCGCATCTTGCTCCAAGGAGGCTTGCGAACGCATATGAAACGTATAATCAATGCCCGACTGCTGTGCGCCTCGTACCACCACCGAGCCCATGTCCAGCTTGACCCGCAGGTTCTTGACTCCGGCCAGCGATCCGCTTAGCACCTGGCCCCATGCCCCGCCTTCGCGCGATATCTGTGTTTCCTGTGCCAGCGCCAGGGGTGCAAGTAGGGCCAGCACGCCCAGCAGGCCGACGAATTGTGGCGAACCTTTCAAATAAACCACCTCAGTTTCTCTGGTATGGCTTCAATCAATCTCGGGCAACTGCGCGAGCATGGTGCGAGCTTGCGACTTGATGTACTGGCTTTGATCTTTCGCGGCCAGCGTCATCAACACGCCGCGCACGCTGCCGTCGGCCTTTACCGGCTCGATCAGCCGCATCGCCTCGGTGCGCACGCCCGGGTTCGAATCGCTGACCAACGCCTGCAGCACGGCGTCGCGGACCTGCACATCGTCCTTCACGAAGCCGCCGAGGCCATCGAGAGCCTTCAACCGGACTCCGGGATTGGTGTCATATTGCAGCGCGTAGATCAGGGCGTCGCGCACCTGCAAGACATCCGGCTTTTTGGTCAGCAAATCCACCGAATCCATGCGCACGCCGGAATTGTAGTTGTTGCGGGCGGCAAAAAGCAGCAGCTGCTGGATGCGTTGATCGTTCAATGATCCCTGCGTCTCCAGCGTGGAAACCGTGTTGTATTTGATGTCGATCTGATTGGTTCCCGGCTCTTGCGTGATGGACTGGATGCCGGTGATGGAAGCTTCGGCGGGAGCTGGAGCTTTGGTGGTGGCTGGTGTGGTCGGTGTGCCCGCCTGATGACCAAATACCTCGTAGGATGTTCCCAGGCCGCCGGCGAAGCCGAGAATCAGAATCGCGGAGGCCAGCGCAGGCGAAAAACTTACCTGCCGCAGCCAGTTCGTCGGATCAAAGGCCAGCCGCCGCCAGAACCCGCCCTGCTCGGCCGTTTCCAGCGCTTCCTGCAGCTTCATGCGCGAGGCAGCCAGGAGATTCGGGGTTGGCTCGGCCTCTCGCTCCTCGGATAGCAGAGCGTGAAATTCTTGCTCCGTCTTTAGTTCGGCCGCGCAGTCCGCGCAGCGCGCAACGTGCTGCTCCAGTTCATGACGAGCGTCATCGGCCAGCTCACCATAAACATGCAGCGTGATGTTTTCTCGTACCCATTCGCACTTCATAGTTCCACCTTTTAAATCCTGGGCCTCAAGTGCCAGATCTTAGGGATTGGGTCTAAGAACCCAGAACCTACGACCTAAGAGCTATCTCATATCCGCCAACTGGCCACGCAATTTCTGCGTCGCCCTGAACAACGTGTTCTTTGCCGTCTCTTCCGTCGTATGCAAAATCTCGCCCACGGTACGCAACTTCAATCCGTGGTAATGCTTCAACTCAAACACCATGCGTTCGCGTGGGGTTAACCTTTCCAGCGCACCAGAAATCCTGGCGCCCAGTTGCCGCCGCATCAAATCGCGCTCGGGATTCGCTCCGGCCCGCCCGTCCGGCACCTGATCGAGCAGGTCATACTCTCCGCCGTTACCGTCCTTCACCACCGGCGCATCTTCCTTGCGCACATTCTTCTTGCGCAGATGATCGAGGCAAAGATTCGTTACGATGCGATAAATCCAGGTATAGAACGAGCACTCGAAGCGAAAACTTCCGATGTTCTTGTAGGCCTTGAGGAAGGCGTCCTGATACACATCCTGCGCGTCGTGCTCGGTGCCGGTAAGATGCAGCGCCAGCCGCAACACCGACTGATCGTAGTGACGCACCAGTTCCTCGAAGGCGGCACGGTTCCCGTGTTGCGCCTCGCGGATGAGGATCGTATCGTCTATGCGGCGTTCTTGCCCAGCCATGCGGTCCCGCGTGGGGTCCCGGTTCTCGCTGACTCTCTCCACTCTGTCGCGCTCTGTTCTCGAGTGGGCTTGTGTACCAACCGCAAGTGTGACTGCCCAAACATCGGCCGGCATGTTCGTGTCGTTTTCCTATACCGCCCGGTGTCGATGCCGTACCCGGGCTTGCCTAAGAATAGACGGCGAATCAGGAGAACCGTGAGCAGAAATTATAGGCTGGATGGAAGAATTTATGGGGGCTAGGTGATTCTTTTGGAATGGGTTAGCGGGAGACAGAACAAGCGCACAGAAGGTTGATCGTCTCACCGAGGCGGGTTCCGGTTGGAGATATCCACCACCAGTCGCCACCGCCCATCGCCCTCCCGCCGCCAGATGGTGGCGTACTTGAATGTCACCTCACGTTCCTGACCTGTGTTCTGGGGAATGCGCAGCGTAACGGTGCCCAGCCCGTAGCCGAGATCTCCCGAGGCCGCGACTTCGTCAAGAGCGATGGTGCGCCTAGCCTTTGCCGTCCTTGCCCCGTCGCACGCGACCCGCCAGAAGCGCTCGATTGCGTTGCGCCCCTCGATCGGCTCCGTGTCTTCCGCCATAAGCTTGGCGTCGTCCGCGTAGAAGGAGGCCATGGCCGCTGCATCGCCCCTGTAGAACAGTGACTCAAACCTACGGATGAACTGCTCCACTTCCTGCTTCTCAAAACTTGCCAAGGACACCTGACTTACTCCTTCGAAGGCTCGGACAAGGGAAAACCCGGGCAGATGCGCCCGGGCGATGACCTTCTAGCGGGTTATTCCGCGACCCCTTCCTTCTCGATAACCACTTTCAAATGCGCGGTTACCTCCTTGTGCAGCTTCACCGAGACGGTGAACTCGCCCAACGTCTTCAGCGGCTCGTGGAGCTGGATCTGCTTCCGATCCAGGTTGATTCCTTTCTTCACCGCGGCATCGGCAATGTCGCCGGAAGTGACCGAGCCGAACAACTGATCGTTCTCGCCCGAACGGCGTGCGAAGGATACCGAGAGCCCCTCAAACTGCTTGGCCAGCTCTTCGGCCTGCGACTTCTCCTTGGCCGAGCGCCGGACCGAGGCCGCCTTCATCTGCGCGACCACAGCCTTGTTGCCGGCGTTGGCCTCAATGGCCAGCTTACGCGGCAAAAGAAAGTTACGTCCATATCCTTCGGCAACCTTCACCACGTCGCCGCGCGCACCCAGCTTGCTTACATCTTCTTTGAGAATGACTTCCATGATGGCTCCTAGCTCTTTGTGCGGTCAGCTCTCAGCTTCGGCAAATTCAAGGCTCTCCACCCAACCGGCTGAAAGCCGAAGCCGATCGCTGACCGCTCCTTTATTACGACTATTACGACGCCCGCCCGGCAAAGGGCAGCAGGGCGATGTTGCGGGCCTGCTTGATGGCCGAGGCCAGCCGGTGTTGGTGCGGCGAACAGACGCCGGTCAAACGCCGAGGGACGATCTTGCCGCTCTCCGCCACGAACTGGCCGAGCAACCGGTAATCCTTGTAGTTGATGTCGGCGATTTTTTCCGTGCAGAACTTGCAAACTTTCTTGCGCCGGAAAAACTTCCGTCCCCCTTCGCGCGGAGGACCGCCGGGGCCGGAACGCCCCCCGCCACCGCCCCCGAATCGCGGACGATCTCCTCCAGAACGCGGCCCATCCCCGGACGGCCGCGAGGGCCGCTCGGTTGCCGCTGGTGCTTTCGTCTCTTCAGTCATAATGTTCCTTCCTGATCTTCAGTTCCCAGTTCTCGGTTCTCCGTTCTTCAGAAGAACGGCGCGTTCCGTCCAGCTAGACCGTCGCTGCCGGGACGTCAGCAGTAGGAGCTTCCGCGGTAGGTGCTTCTTCCGCGGGTGCCGCGGGCTGCGCGCTCACCTTCTTGCGCGCATCGCGAAGCTTCTTGATCTTCTCCAGGCGTTTCTGTTCTTCATCGATGCGCACCGTGAGGAACTTGATCACCTGCTCGGTGACGCGCAGACGGCGCTCGAGTTCGTGGATCACGGTTCCCGCGCCTTCGATCGTCATCAAGATGTAGATACCTTCACGGAACTTGCGCACCGTGTAGGCCAGACGTCGTTTGCCCATGCGATCCACACTTTTTACGGTGCCGGCGGCTGAGGTCACGGTGGTTTCCAAATTCGAAACCAGCTTCTCTAAATCTTCGTCCGCCATATCCGGCCGGACAATAAACATCAACTCATACGTACGATTCATTTCAGTCTCCAAATCTTAAGCCGTGGCCAGCGATCAGTGACCAGTGGCCGGCAAAGTCTTTTCTTTACATCTGGCCACTGAACACTGATTACTGATCACTGGCCCTACCTTCTTCTCTGTCTTCTCTGTCCTTGCGGTTGAAGCGGTTCATCGCCGCCGCCGGACCTTCCGTCAAAATCACTTTCACCGCTTCTTCCGCGGTATCGAGCACTCCATCCAGTACCGCAAGATCTGCCTTGCGAAGCGGCGCCAGCAGGTAGCGCCGGCCATCTTCGATTTTGTGCTCCGGAGCTACGCCAATCCGGATGCGCAAGAAATCCTGGGTGCCCAAGGTCCCGATGATCGAATCGATTCCGTTATGCCCCGCCGAACTACGTCGCGTATGAATCCGCAGCGTGCCCAGCGGAAAATCCAGTTCGTCCTGAATCACCATCAGATCTGATTCCGGCCTCGCCTCGTACTCCGCCACCAACTCCCGCACCGACATGCCACTCAGGTTCATGTAGGTCTCGGGCTTGGCCAGCAGAACCGTCTCGCCGCCAATCACCGCCCGCGCCGTAAGCGCCCGGCAGTTCCGGTTTCGAACCTCAATGCCCAGGTTGCTCGCGATGCGATCCACCGCAAGAAAGCCCGCGTTATGCGGCGAAAACTGATACTCGATGCCAGGATTGCCAAGACCGACGATCAGTTTCACGCCACCATCCCGTAAGAAGTTATTTCTTCTCCTTCTTCTCGGCCTTCTTTTCCGGCTTTTCGGCAGCAGCCTCGGCGCCCTCTTCTTCGCTCTCCACCTTGCCCTTCTTAATGACTTCGGGCTCGGCCGGCGCAGCTCCCACTTCTGCGGCCACCGCTTCCGGCGCAGCCACGACTTCTTCCTTCACGCTGGTGACGTGAGCTACGGGCTGATTCGCATCCGATAGAAATTTCAGCTTTTCGTTGTGCGGCAAATCCGACACGCGCAGCACTTTGCCGAAGGTCAGATGGGAGACATCGACATCGATATGGCCAGGAATGTCCCCCGGCAAGCACTCGATCTCAACCTCGCGCAGCATCTGCTCGAGAATTCCGCCTTCGGTTTTCACCCCGGCCGGCACGCCCTCGAGCACGACGGGAACGCTCACGCGCAAAGCCTTGTCCATGGCGATGCGCTTCAGATCGATGTGCAGCAAGTGGCCCTTGATGGGTTCATATTGCCAATCCACGATCATGGCCTTGGCAGTCTCGGTCTTGGCATTCTCGCCACCATTCAGCGCGAGATCAAAAATCGTGTTGTGGCCGCTCTCCGAGCGCAGAATGCGCAGCACATGCCGCGGATCCACGCTGACCGGCACGGCATCCTTGCCCGCGCCATACACTACGGCGGGAATTTTGCCCTCCCGCCGCACGCGCCGCGCATGATTCTTGGTGCCTGCTTGCCGCGTCTGCGCTTCCAAAACATTTTGTTCCAATGTAGTTGCCATAATTTCAATTCCTGCCTTACATGAATAATTTGCTGACTGACGTCTCTTCGTGAATGGACTGAATGGCTCGGCCAATCAATCCCGCAATGGAGAGCACCATGATCTTGGACTCACCCTGCGCCTCGGCGGTGAGCGGGATCGTGTTGGTGATCACTACGTGCTCGATGGCGGAGTTGTGAATATTTTCCACCGCCGGACCCGAAAGCACGGCATGCGACGCGCACGCATAAACCGAGGTAGCTCCATTTTCCAGGAGCGCCGCCGCCGTCTTCACCGTCGTTCCCGCCGTATCGATCAGATCGTCAATGATCAAACAGGAGCGACCGTTCACGTCGCCGATCACGTGCATGATTTCGGCCACGTTCATTTCCACGCGCCGTTTGTCAACGATCGCCAGCGCCGCGTCCACTTTCTTGGCAAAAAACCGTGCCCGCTCCACGCCGCCCGCATCCGGCGAAACCACGGTCAGGTTGGGTAAATTCAACTTCTTAAAATGATCCACCAGCACCGGCGATGCAAACAGGTGATCGACCGGGATATTAAAAAATCCTTGTATCTGCGGCGTGTGGGGATCGACGATCAGCGCCCGGTCCGCACCCGCCGTGGTAAGCAAATCCGCCACCAGCTTCGCCGAGATCGGCACCCGCGGCTTATCCTTGCGATCCTGCCGCGCGTAGCCAAAGTAAGGCATCACCGCCGTAATGCGCCGCGCCGACGCGCGCTTGAACGCGTCGATCATCAGTAGCAGCTCCATCAGGTGTTCGTCCACCGGCCGGCAAGTTGGCTGCATCACAAACACATCGCAGCCCCGTACGTTTTCCTGGATCTGGATGTATACTTCGCCGTCGGCAAAACGCTTCACCATCGCCTGGCCACGCGGCATCCCGAGAAAATTACAGACTTCATCAGCGAGGGGCGCATTCGCCGTGCCGCCGAAAATCTTGAACTTCTCGTCCACCCGTGCACGTGCCTTGCGTTCCGGTTTTTCCTCGGGCGTGGGAGGGGCCTGCTTCTCGGCTTTCTCCGTCTTTTCCGTCGGCGTCACCAAAGTGGCCATAGGTTTTAGCTCTCAACTGTCAGCTCTCGGCGGTCAGTCTGGCCCGCTCTCTCGCGCAGGCGGAGAGCTGATAGCGGGAGGCTGACAGCTGATTTCTGGCTGGGCCGCTAGGATTCGAACCTAGACAAAGTGCTCCAAAGGCACTTGACCTACCATTAGTCGACGGCCCAGTACCGCTGCTTCAAGTTTCCGGTTTCCAGTTTCCCGCAAACCGGGTCGGGTGAAAGTGATCACCCTATTAAACAACCAGAAACTAGAAACTGGGAACAAGAAACTTTGCCCAATACTTCTGCCGCGTCAGGGTAACCGTGGCCTGCGCCCTCCACCCCTGCCTGCGGAGCTTCGCCGCCGCCGCCCGCGCCGCTGCTTTCGAAGCGAACAAACCGTACAACGTCGAGCCGGAGCCCGACAGCGACGCGTACCTTGCGCCCGCGCGCTCCAAGGCGCGCTTACCTTCACTCAGCTCGGGATACTCAGGAAAGACGACTTCTTCAAAGTCGTTCTTGATCCCGGCCCGGACAAGCGCGAGAAGCGGATTCTCGGCCCGGCCCCTTCGAAAAGGAGCACCGGAGTAACTTTCGCTCAGCCACGCCGAAAGCTCACAGCCAAGCTCAACCATTCTATCGGATGGTCCCGGGAGGGTCAATTGTCGCAGCTTGCCTTTCCCCCCGGCAGCCGACAGCCCTACCAAGGCGGAGGTTCCAGCGCCCTGCGTCCGTCGATCCCACTCACCAAAGGCGTTGGGCGTGGAGACTCCCACCGGGGGGGTTACCACCACGCAAGCCGTCTCAGGCAAGTCTGCCAGAGGATACACTTGCTCCCCGCGGCCTACTCCCAACACCGTCCCGCCCACTAGAAACAGCGGCAGGTCGGAGCCCACTTCCGCCGCAATCCGCAGCCGCTCCGGCGCAGACAGGCGTTTCTTTACTACCTTCTCTAATGCCAGCAATGTAGCTACCGCATTCGCCGAAGCTCCACCCATCCCACCTTGCACCGGCAAACGCTTCTCGAT
Source organism: Candidatus Sulfotelmatobacter sp. (assembly GCA_049584315.1). Lineage (GTDB taxonomy): Bacteria > Acidobacteriota > Terriglobia > Terriglobales > Acidobacteriaceae > Sulfotelmatobacter. Next base: position 31,524 of record JBAUXO010000168.1, read on the forward strand.
TGCGATGAGAAGCCGCCCCTTAGCCTCGAGCGCCCGCATCGCTTTCTCGACGACGCGATAGCAGGTATTCGATTCATCCTTCGGAACTCTCGGGTCCGAGCATCGAATCTCAATCCCGTTGCCAGGGCTCAAACTCACACCAATCACATCGTGCAGCCCAATCGTCTGGTAGAGCGTGAGCAGTTCATGAAAGCCATCCGCCCGCGCAGCGCCAATGCGCAGCCCAAGGTTGATTTTGGCGAACGAACGTACGGTAACAGTCATGGGAGGATGATTGTAAGGTTTTGCCCGAACATTTTCGATGGGCTGGCGAACATTATTCAGACACCTCGGCGTCAGCCCAGTCAATCAATATCCATGGCTATCGGTAAAATTACTTTGCAAGATGGAGAATCGCATGAGATCAATTGCGCAGATGCTTCTGATCGGGGCTTCTACTGCCCCTTTCTACAATCGATGCACAGGAAAACCAGAATACGAGCGGGCCGGTGCAATTCGTAACTGCCACGGATCTGGCGCCGGCACCGGGATACAGTCATGCCGCCGTCGTTAGCGGCGGTAAGACAATCTTTTTCTCCGGCCAGGTCGGATTGAACAAGGCGGGTCAGATCGTCAGTAAGGACGATTTTCGCGCGCAGGCGACGCAGGCGTTCACCAATCTGAAGGCTGTGTTGGCGGCCGTAGGTGCTTGCCCGGAGAACATTGTGAAGCTGAATTATTACGTAGTCGGTCTCAACCCGGATCGGCTTTTGGCGCTGCGCGAGGTCCGGGATCGTTTCATCGCTAAAGAGCATCGCCCGGCGAGTACGCTGGCGGGGGTCCAGGCGCTGTTCCGGGATGATTGCCTGGTCGAAATTGAAGCCGTGGCCGTTGTTCCCTGAGGCATTTCACAAGCCGAGTCCGAATCGGCCGAATTGCATCATGATCGCCGACCGGCTTACCCACCCGGTCCACCACCTTGGTAATCTCGACACCCAGTTTCGATTAGAGCACCTTAATCTTGTGAATTTGTGATTCCAATCACACGAACCGTCTAACCACGATCCTCCCCATTTTGGAATCGCGCACGGACCGCAAACCCGAGTGCTCTCCCTGGCCAGGGGGATCCCCTGGGAGCACTGTCCCGCGAGTCGGGGGAAAGACGTGGCCTGCGGAGGAAGATCGACCCAAATTTCGGCCCGCGTTCCACATCGAGCGCCCTTGGGCCGCCTTTCACCGGCGGTGGGCTATCAGGGGTGTTGTATGCGCAGTTCAATTTGTTCCCTTTTGCCGGCTTTGCTTGTGGTCACAACCCTGGCCGCGGGGCAAAGCGGTAGCTATAAAGTTATCCCCGTCGCTGACGGTGGATCCATCTCCGGAACCGTCAAATGGTCCGGACCGGTGCCGCACCAACTAGATTTCCCGGTCACCAAAGATCCCCAGATTTGCGATCCGGAGAGCAAGAAGAGCGTTAGCCTCGAGCGCCTGATCCTTGGTCCCGAGGGCGGCGTCGCCAATACGGTCGTCTATCTGAAGAACATCTCCGCCGGGAAAGCCATGGACTTGCCGGAGCAGAGACGGCACCTCGATCAGAAGAACTGCCGCTACATTCCCCACATTCTTCTAGTGCCGCAGAACGCCGAACTCCGGATGCAGAGCTCCGACACCACCCTGCATACGATCCACATGGACGGAGCCGCCAGCTATAACCTGCCCTTCCCCTTCCCGAATCAAATCAGCTCCCGTAACATGGGAACGCCCGGCCTGGTCAACCTGCGCTGCAACGGCGGCCATGTCTGGATGAATGCCGAAATGATGGTGGTCGAACATCCGTACTACGCCGTCACCGACGAGAGTGGACGTTTCGAATTCACCGGCGTTCCACCGGGGGCCTATGAGATTGTCGCCTGGCATGAAGGCTGGGGACTGGCTGGCAGGGAAAAGGCCTACGACGTGCTCACCGAGCGCGCCGTCGAGCGCCCCGTCTTCACCGAACCGAAAACCTGGTTGCGATCCGTCACGGTAAACGCGAATGAGCCGACCACCGTCAACTTCGCGATTGGAAATAAATAGGACCTAGCTTGGAGAGTTCGGGAGGGGCGCGATTTTAGTCGTGCCGTCAGGCGGGGGTCAGGCGAACGCTTTAGCCGGAACTTGAATCCCAGTTGATCCCCGGCAAAGGCTTCTCAGCTGCGCCGCTTGTACAGCACGGCAAACTCATACCCTGCATTGGCCGGAAATAGCTCCGCCACTTTTCGCAACCGTTCCGCCAACGCGGAAGGCACGAGCAGCGGATAGTCCCGCTCCCGCAGATCGTAGTAATCCACGTCTAGATATAAAGACAGCAAGTAAATCGAAATCGTGTCGGCAAACGTGGCTTCAAAGTATTCGTTCCTGAAGCGCTCGGCATCCGGACCGCCGGCCAAGGCCAGCTTGCGCGCCTCCCAAGCATCCAGCGACGTTTCCCCGCGCGTACCTCCCTCCACCTGCTTCCACGCCAACTCACTGAACTCCTTGGAAACGCCCGCCTCTTCGACCAGCGCGTGCCCCACATTGATATAAAACTCGAAGGCCACGGAGAACTTATCGTCCATCAATCGCGTGGAGATAAACACGCACAGCGAATCGCCCAGATGCAGGTTGCGATGGCATACCGCATTGTCGCTGAGCGCCACATCATAGCGGTCCGCAATCAGGATCTCGTCGCCTTGCGTCACCGTCAGGGGCACAAAATAATAAGCTTTGCGCTTGAGCGCAGCCGCAGCCTTGGTCGGCACCGCCGCAACCATGCGCTCCAGGTCAAAGGAGCTGAGGGACGTCTCGCCCGCCGCGGCGTAGCACACCCCGTTTGGCGCCTGCGAAACCGGCGTCATCCGGACCACATCCGCGGGGCTCCGCGTTATAGCTGGCGCTGCCTGCGACATGACTTTATCTTTTATACACTAGCGGGCCCGGGCGAATGACTTTGCAAGGGCACAGTTTCTGCCCTGCCGCCCCTCTAGGCGTTCCCCTTCGACCCCATCCAATCCAGCATCCAGCGCCAAGTACCCTCATGATCGCGATGCACCGGCGGCGGCGGCAAAGGCTGCCTAGGAAACTTCACCGCCTTTCCCCGATAGCCATCGGCCAGCTGCCTGAACACCCGGCCCTGTTCCTTCACCTGGCCATCATTCGTGAGCAGTCCGAGGCTGTACTCGAGCGAGTTGAAGTCGAACTTCCGGTCCACGTCGTGGCTATCCCAATAGGTGAACCAGCTCACTCCGGAATCGATCGCCGCCAGCACGGCTTTCTCCAGCCACTCCGCCTGCTGCTTTTGGTTGAGCGCTTCGATGCAGGTGTTAAACTCTTCCGCCCATACCGGTTTTCGCGGGTCGCCCGCATACGACCGAATCAGGGTTGCGTTGGCCGCCATCAGCTTGACGCTCGGCGGGTCCATCGCCCCACCAAACCTTAGCGACCCGGACCAGTAGGGATAACAATGCATCGTCGGCATCGGCCGCGCCGCCAGCGCCTGCGGAGAAAATGTGGTCGTCTCAAACCACGGCATTTCGTCCACTCCATTCACGTGAATGTGATCGGACGAAACCCTCTCCATCAGGGAAAACATTTTCGTCATCCAGGCATCGCCGACCTTCGGCTCCGCGCTCCAGCAGGTGTTGATCTCATTGCCAAAATCGAAGCCGATGAGGTTGTTCTTCCCCTTCATCACGCCGGCCAATGCGCGAATGAAAATTTCCTGCGCACTCCACATCGCGTCATCAGAATAGAAAGCAGATCCAGCTTTGTTGAATGGAGGCAGAAAGAACCATCCACTTAACTGCCCGGTGAACGCCGTTACAACCGCATCCAGATCGCGTTCGCCCATGAGCGTAAGCAGTTGATCCAACCGCTCCAGATGCAGCTGACTCACCCACTTTGGATTCGGCTGAAAATATGGCCAGATCAGCAGAATGCGCAGATGATCCGCGCCCAACGCCGCGGTCGCATCCAGATCTCGCTTGATCGAATCCGCATCCCACTCGTTCCAGCAGAACCACCAGTTCTTCGACGGCGTATAGTTCACGCCAAAGCGATGCCGATCCAGCGCGAGAGTCCGGCTCGCCAGAGCGGCTTGCGAATCCGTCACTCCCATCGCTCCAAGATTTAAGCGGTTCGAAATACCAGATGCTGGGGCAGGGAGTGACCCTGCGACCGCGGCGCCAATTGCGCTGGCAATGAAGCAGCGTCTATTCATAACGGACCGACTATACGCTTCCTCCACCATGTCATGTCGGAGCTTACCCCGAGTACAGCGCGACCCCCCGGCCGCTGTTGCAAGCGATGCGCTTCGCCTTTGGTGAAGGCCTCCGCCACGCCCGTGCCAAGCGATTGCGTAGCGCCTTTCGCCACGTCAAAGCCGGCTGGTTACCTTCGTGCCTCGAACATCCGTGCCGCGAAGCTCACACCTCGGAGCCATTCCAGTTTGCTCGCGCTTGCGGCACACTGTTCTTGGGCAATTCGTTCCCGAGCAATCTCATGCGACAGAAAATAAAAATAAACAGGCGTCAACAAAATCGCATTCCAGGAGTGCTGCCGGTACGCGTGCGTGGGAAAGACGCGTCCGGTGCAATGTTTGAAGAACTGGCGCACACGCTCGACCTCACGGCAACGGGGGCGCGGCTGGGCGCAATTCGTCACCAGGTGAAAACTCTGGACACCCTGGTCGTTCTCTTCCGCCAGCGCCGGGTCGAGTTCAGCGTGGTATGGAGCAGGCGGCTGGATGAACGTGGCGAGCATCAGGTTGGCCTGGAGATGGTGGCGCAGGAAAGCGATCCGTGGGGACTGGGTGTCGGTCACGCCGCCGTGCAGCCGGGGGTGCAGGCCTCGGCGGTTTCGGGGGCGGCATAAATCAAGGGGGAATCATGAACGACTTTCTGAAAAAGCTTTGGTCCGACGAGGACGGTCAGGACATCGCTGAATATTCCGTGATGCTCGCCGTGGTCCTGGTGATCGTGGTGGGCACCGTCCGGCTGATCGGATCGAATGCCAACAACGTTTTCTCGAACGTGGGCAGCTCGATCCAATAGTTGAGAACCGCTCCGCCCGAACGCCCGCTGCGACCCGAAAATCCACCAGCTTTCTCCACTGTCCTCCTGAGGCCCCGCGTTTCCTGCGGGCCTATTTCTTTACAATAGCTCTGGGTAAATGAAGTTTCGAGATGTGCCCGGCCGGCGTGGCGGAGACTTCCCGGCTACCGGTTCAGGGCTTCAGGGAGTTGCTCATCATCAAGGCAAACAACAGAGGAAGATAGATCACCGTGGCTTGCAGCACATGGCGGGCCAGCATTTTGGATCGAGCGCTGTTCGGGGGCATCTTGAGAAACGCGAGACGCGCTCCGAAGTAGAAAAGAGCAACGCCCAGGATGACTGCTCCCACCATATAAATCTTTCCGGCCATGCCGAAAACACCGGGCAGAACGCTGAGCGGAATCAAGATGAGAGAGTAGGCGACAATGCGGCGTGCCGTAGATCGCCCATCCTCTTCGACCACCGGCAACATGCGAATTCCGCCCGCCGCATAATCTTCCCGGTAGAGCCATGCGATGGAAAAGAAGTGCGGGAACTGCCAAACGAACAGGATGCCGAAAAGGATTAGCGTGCTCCACTCCAGTTGGCCGCGCGCCGCTGTCCACCCTAAAACTCCTGGCATAGCTCCTGGAAAAGCGCCGACGAAAGTGCAGATCGGCGAGACGCGTTTCAGGGGCGTGTAAGCGGCAAGATAGACCACCGAGGTGAGGCAGGTCAGCAGACCGGTCAAAGGATTGGTAAGCATCGCCAAGTAAATGGATCCGCCCAGCGTTGCGACCAGGCCCGCGATCGTGGCGTGCAGCAAACTCATGCGTCCCGTGGGCAGCGGGCGTTGCGCGGTGCGCCGCATGTGTCCGTCCACCTTGTATTCCAGCACCTCATTCAGCGCAGCGGTTCCACTCGAGACCAGTCCAATTCCCAGCAGCGCGTGAAAAAGTCCCCACGAGAGCGCCGAGACGCCGGCTTTCTGCGCGCCGAAATAATAACCACACCACGCGGTCATCACAATCAGCGTGGTCACGCGTGCTTTCATCAATTCGGCGTAGTCGCGCAGCAGCGAGCTTGCCTGCCTGCGAAGTAACAAGAAGGGTTGGGTCATCGCGCTCATCGTCTAACAGTGGTGTGGTTGTCGTACCGCTCCTGCAGGGGCTCTCTCGGCATTCCTTTGCACGACTGAGAAAAGCTTTGCGAGACGACCAAAAAGGGTCGGTCCACAGGACCACCCCAAGAATTGCATAGGTACTCTTTCAGCTTTCGAAAGTCAAGCCCAAACTCCGGCGCTGCCGCCAAGCGGCATCCATTCTGCTGAATCAAAGCCGCGCTAATGGCCTCCCGCCGCCCCGGATTCCGTGAAGGTTTCCGGCGGATCAAAAAAACATTGATGCCACAGAGCGGCGTCCGACAACGTACCTGCTTTCCACTGTTGCAAGGTTGGAAGCGTGGCGGCGATCATTCCTCCGTCGGCGGAGTCAAAGATTACCACGATTCCTGCCAGCTCCTGAGATTTCTGCGCGATCTCCGCATAGTCCTTATCGAGTACCGACTTGACGAATTCCAGTCTGAGACGCGGGCCCGAATCCTTGGCGTTCTCATCCGTCTGTTCGACCGAAACGATTTTCACCCTCTGTCCGCGAAGCGGCGCCCAATCTCCCGGGAAAGGCGCGATCTCTTCCCGCGAGACGTGGAACACCTCCGCAGCGGTGGGCAAAGCTGCCGCATTCGGGGGAGCATCGCTGTCCGGAACGCTGTCCGGCAATTCGAGGTTATTGCGCCAGATCCAGCCGCGCGACAATCCGGAAATCCGCACGTGCACCCAATCGCGGTTGAAATCCAGCATCTCGAACTCATCGTGCACGCTTGCCAGAAACAGAATCTTGGCGGTCAAACTCGCCTTGGCAACTACAGGAGTGCCAGATTTCTTCACGGCCACAAGATTCTTGGGGTGAGCCTGGTTCTTGAGAATCTCTTCCAGGCTTTCGGCTTCGGTTGCGAGCGGACCGCCGTCCTTCTCCTCAATTTTTTTCGCCCCGCTTTGCGATGCGGCTTGCTCCTGCGCCGAAAGGCTCTGGGCCAACGACGAGGAGTAACTGCGGTTGACATCCGGAAGCCTGGGCACCGGAGCGGAGATCGCCGGTTCCTCCGGGGCCGGGACGGAAGCTGGCGCCTTCGGCGGCCTCGCCTCCGCCGTTACGGGAGCGCTCCGGTTCGTGCGTGGAGCAATGGCGGCCAGTTGATCCGACAGTTGATCGAGCAGGTCTGCCTCGAGACGGCCATTCGAGGTGAGCAGTTGATATCCAGATGTCGCCGCTACCGGGTCGGCGTACCAGGCCGTAACCTGCACGCTCACGCGCACCACCGCTCCTCCCGACGGGGCTGCGCTCACCTGGAACTTGGACTGGTAATAGCCGCGTCGATAGCGCTCCAGGGGATGATCCGCCGAAGCCGAAGTCGCGAAGCCGGCGAGAACCGGAAGGCGTCCCGCAGTCGCAGCCTGCATCTCGTTCAGGACTTTTTCCACCGTGGCTTTCGATTGCGGAAAGGTGCGCTCGTATCCAGTTGCTTGCGCCTGACTGCCGATAGCGCTGCAACAGATCGCCACCCCCAGCAGCACGGGGAAGATTGCGCGCCCAGGCGCTGCGCCTCGAAATACGGGAGCGCCTCGGGTCATGGCAGTTGCTCCAGCTGATCGCGCTGCATCCATCCGTGCTGTCCTTCGTGGGTTTCCACCCCGTACCAATAAGGCGTCGATATCACGATCAGGACCTCCGTGCCCGTACTCAACAACTGCAGCGTGCTGGCGGTATGAAACGGCGCTGACTTCAGCGGGGCACCAGGCGATTTCACCAGGCGCTCGACCTGCTTGCGCAAATCCCTCACGCGTTCTTCGAGTGTCTGGCCTGCGGGCGCCGCTAGACTCGATCCCGCCGGTTCTTGCGGTGCTGGCGCGGGGGTTGAATCCGGCTCACTCGTCGCGACCGGGGGAAGCGGTTGGGACGACGACTGGTCCGTAAGCTGCGGCGTCTGACTATTCTGCATCGCCAGATTCTGCTTCTTCCGCAATCTTTCCAGCCGCTCTTCCGCCGCCTCGGCATTCTGCGCCTTCATCACCTCGATGGTGTCCAGGTGCTCCCGAATGTCCTTGTACTCGGCGCTTTCCACCGATCCGTCGGACTGGTGCACGGTCTTGCGGAAGTCTTCCTCAAAAAGGGCATCGATGCGCAGCACTGTGTTCTTCTCGCCCTGGGGCTGCACCACGTAGCGTACGGCCAGCGTCCCCACATCGCCGCCGTCTTTAAAGTTGCGCGGGTCGATCGCTCCCATCCGGACTTTGTAGAAAACCTTTCCCCCCTGGTCCCAGGGCGGAAACACATGGCAGGAAGCGGCGGGCTTCGCGCCGGCGATGAATTCGTCTTTGTTGTATTCTCTGGTTCCCCGGATCAGACCGTTCCCGGCAACGTCCTCCACTACTTGCTCAACTTCGCTTTCCGGCATGGGGATGTTGATGATCAGGCCTTCGCCATAGGTGATCTTTTCTTTGGTGCGCGCCATAAGAGGAATGGCAACCGCCAAGAGGAAGAGCAGGAGGGCCATCAAAGCCGGAGTGGCCGAGCCAAGCCGCACAAATACAGGCCAATCGTGTCGAGCGACGAAGTTATGAACAGTCTCAGTCTTCATGGGCCACAAAATCAGCCGGCGCCTTCGAAAACCCATCCGCCAAGCCACCTCGTCTCCGATTCCTGCCACCGAGTCTCGTACGAGTGATGCAAACCTGTCAACACGGCCGAGCGATTGGGCATCCCCGGCAAATTGGGTTTGACATTGTAAAAAAAAATGTAAAAAAAAAGGACGGAACCTACTTGAATTTCTTATCAGGGCCGTAGTAGCATTCATCCCCGGTACGATGGTAGGACCTTAAATTTTAGTCTTGCTTCGCAGGCGGAAACAAGGAAGGGTTTGCTGTCTGTGCCTTTTTCATCTCGTATTATCTGCGCCTTATCGCTGTCTGTGGGAATGCGGTTCAACAAAAACTGATCTCGATTTGATGCCGAGGAGTCCGGCCATGCGCGTTACGAGGCGTTTGCAGATTCGAAACCTCGCTCCCTTTGCCACATCCCTGTCCGCTGTTTCCCTAGTTCTTGTTTTCCTGGTTGCTACTTGCAGCCAGCCGGCGAACGCGCTCCCCGCCTTCGCCCGTAAGTACGGCCTGCGCTGCTCGGCTTGCCACGAGTCGTGGCCGATGCTGAACTACTTTGGACAAAAGTTCAAAGATAACGGCTATCAGCTGATGAACGACCGGGACGCTCCCATCTGGCAGAATCCCGGCTACTGGCCGGTCACCTTCCGCATCACGCCCATCTGGCACCGCTTGAGCACCGGCAAGGTGCTGGTAGATACATACGCGGGTGGGGTGCTTACCGGACAGGCAGTCCAGCGCGTAACCTCTTCGGGCTTTGACCTGAGCGGCCTCGACTTCCACACCGGTGGAACGCTCGAAAAGAACATCTCGTTCTATGTGCTGCCCTCTTCCGACCCGACCGCTGCTTTCCACTTTGAAACGGTCATGGGGCGGCTCGATAACTTGTTCGGCAGTTCCTGGCTTAACGTGAAGCTGGGCAGATTCGAACTCGACAATCTGCTCTCTGAAAAACGAATCCTTACCCTCACTGGCAACGGCGGAATCTATCAGCTCTATCATTTCATACCGGTGGGCGATAACAACATCTTTGGCCAGATTGGCGATAACCAACTCGGCCTTGAGGTGATGGGCCACAGCTGGAACGACCGTACCCGCTACTCTGCCTCACTCCTCAGTTCGAGCGACGGAAACGTGAATCTGTCTACCTCGGCGAACGCTTACACCGGGTTCTTTACCGGGAGCCAGGCTTTTGATGCCGGCAAGCTGGGAGTGGAACGTGTCGGGTTCTACGCCATGGTGGGAGAGGCAGCCACGTACTATCTGACTTCTGGAGGGGTTCCCCTTGGGGGCACTGGAATCAGCAACAAGGGATTCAGCCGCGAGGGCTTCGTCGGGCAGTTCTACTTCGGCCCGCATTTCGACGTCCAAGTGGTCACCCAGCATGGATCGGATAGCGCCTGGTTCGGCCAGGGTTACGGCAACGCAATCCAAAGCGATGGCAATGGGGGAACGACTGCAACCTGCTCGAGTCCTGCTCCCGGTTGCCCGTTGAACAATGTGCCGGGAACAGCCCTTCCGCCGGGATCACGCGCGCCCAGCTGGAACGGCGTGCTGTTCGAGCCGCACTACGTTTACAGTCCGCAGCTTATCTTCATCGGGCGATTTGAGACCATCCGGATGTCGCAACAGTCGACTCCGGGAACGGCTCAGACCCTCGGCAACATTTCGACCTATACCATCGGCTACCGCTACAACCCGTTCATGACCAGCCGCGCCGGTTTTGCCTGGCACAACGAGTACAACTGGCTGCACCAGGACGGCACCGGCCCAACTCTGGGCCTCAATGCCGCCAACATCAACACAAGCGAACTGCTGCTCGGATTTGACTTTGATTTCTAAGCTGTAATTTTGCGAGGGATCGATATGCGGACAGGATTCGAAAAGTGGTCGCTTTGGTTGGGTGCGGCTCCATTTTTGGCGCTCCCGCTGACTTCATGGGGGCAGCTCTCAAGCGAGCAGCTCAAGGCGTGGGAGACCGCGCCGACCGCCGTCAGTCACATCGGCAACATCACTGGACATGCGAAAGATGCCGCCGGCGATTACCGCAGGTATTGCGTCGGCTGCCATGGCGAGCTGGGTGATGGCACCGGCGAAGTCGCGCAATGGCTCGATCCCCCGATGTACCCCAAGCCCCGCGATTTCCAATTGGGTATTTTCAAGTGTCGCTCCACCCCGACCGGGACTTTGCCCACGGATCAGGATCTTTTCGATACCATCGCTCGCGGTCTGGACCGCTCGAGTATGCCGCAGTGGAGCACCTTCACCAAGCAGGAGCGCGCTGACCTCGTGGCCTGGGTGAAGCATTTCTCTCCGCGTTGGGCAAACGAAAAGCCGGGAACCCCAATCACCATTCCTCCCGAGCCGGAAGTTACTCCGGAGCGCATCAAGGCAGGTCGCGAGGTATTTGCCCGCGTCCAGTGCTGGAAGTGCCACGGTGTGCAGGGCATGGCCAATGGTCCTTCTGCTTCCACTCTCACCGACGACCTCGGGCGGCCGATTGCCACCTTCAACTTCACCGAAGGCTCGCGCCCCAAGTGTGGAGATACGGATCAGGATATCTACCGCATCTTCATGACCGGCCTGGATGGTACTCCCATGCCGTCGTTTGCCGACAATATCAAGCCCGACGAGGCCTGGGACTTGGTTTTCTATCTGCGGACCTTTATGCGCGAGCACAGCAAGGAAAAAGAAATGGCGAAGCAGCTTAACCTGAAGCCAGTCGATCCCAATGCGCCGCCACCGTCGGGCCAACAGTAGGGACTAGAACGGCATCGCAGCAACGCTTTCAGTTTGCAGCTTCAAGGAGAAAGATCTATGAGAAGTGTATACAATCCGGCTGCTGTACTAGCGGCGGTAGTTCTGCTAAGTTGTGGCGCACTGCTTCTGAACCCGAAGGTTAGCGCCGCCGGGGAAGGCAAGATCACCGGCACAGTGAAACTCGACGGCACCGCTCCTCACATGCGGGGCATCGACATGTCGAAGGATCCGTACTGCGTGAAGCAACACGCCAACGATCCCGGCCACCTCGAAACCTATGTGGTTGGGGCCAGCGGAGGACTGGAAAACGTGGTCCTCTACATCTCCGACTGGAGCGGCAGCGCCCTGGTATCGACGGCCGTCCCGGTATTCGATCAAAAGAATTGCATGTACACGCCACACGTGCTGGCGATGGACGTGGGCCAGACATTCAAGGTGGAAACCAGTGATCAAACTACCCACAACATACATCCGCTGCCTAACCCGATGACGGGCAACATTCCGTGGAATCAATCTCAACCTCCCGGGGCGGTGCCGATCGAGAAGAGCTGGAAAGCTACGGAAGTTATCCCGGTGCAATGCAACATCCATCCCTGGATGCACGGTTGGTTTGTTGTGGTCAAAGGGCCTTACGCAACCACCGATGCGAACGGCTCCTACACCATCAACAACGTGCCGCCCGGCAGCTATACGGTGACTGCGTGGCAGGAGCAGTCTGGTACACAAACCCAAAAAGTGACGGTGGCCGCCGGAGCGGCGGCAACTGCCGATTTCACGTTTAAGGCGAAGTAAAGAACGGGAAGTAAGGAACCAGGAGAGCTGCAAGGCGATTGGGACAGAACCACCGAATCACTGAATCGCCGTAGCCTTGCACCTGCGGCGATTTCGAGATAAGGCCGGATCCATCCCGGCCAAAAGGCGGGGCGCAATGGCGAAGTTGCTAGCGGTGACAATCGTAGTGATCGCAATTGCTTCGGCGATTCCCATCGTGATGCACATGTGGCCCATGCCACAGGACATCTCCACCCACGGTCACCTGATTGATGAGCAGTATGCGGATACCATGGCCGAGGCGGGTATTTCGTTTCTGGTTTCCCAGCTCCTGCTGGCCTTCTTCATCTGGAAGTTCTCGAGCCCCAAACCCGGCGACAAGGTTAAGAGTTTCCCCGGTGGCGCCGCGGGATTGGTAATCGCTGCCTTCCTGTTGGTGGGCACGGAGGTCTTGGCTCTGGGTGTGTTTGGCGCCAAGGCCTGGGGCCAAGTATATTTCACTCCCCCGGCGGCGGATGCATTGCCAATCCAGATCCAGGCGCAGCAGTTTGCTTTTTACTTCCGCTACCCTGGCCCGGATGGAAAGTTCGGCCCCATTCACCCCGATCAGATCAACGAAGCTGCAGGCAATTTCTACGGTCTTGACACCACGCACGACCAGGATTCCAAAGACGACATCGTAACCGCTGAGATGGCCATTCCCGTAAACCGGGAAATCCACCTGCTGATGCATGCGAGGGACTTGGGGCACTCTTTCTATGTCCCCGAATTGCGGGTCCACCAGGATTTCGTCCCGGGGTTGGATCTCTCCATTCATTTCACCGCCACCAAGGTCGGCAAGTACGAAATCGTCTGCACCCAGCTTTGTGGCCTCGGCCATTACAACATGAAGGCGTATCTGGAAGTGATGTCCTCGGCAGATTACGATGCCTGGCTGAAGCAGCAGGCGGCGCTGCAGTAGTTTTTGTGCCGGATCTTTTACGGGCTAATACATTTCGTTTGAGGTGAGCAAATGCACGACATGTCGGCACACGCAGCGCAACACGGAGCCCCGACTAGCTTCATTCGGAAGCATGTCTTCAGTCTCGATCATAAAGTCATCGGCAAACAGTATTACGCGCTGGCATTGGTAGCCGTCTTGGTCGGCATGGTGCTTTCCTGGCTCATGCGCCTCCATCTTGGATTCGCCAATTTTGCGATTCCTGGTCTGCACCTGCTTTCCAAGACCGGTGCTCCGGGTGACGTGATGACGCCGGAGTATTACCTCCAACTGATGACCATGCACGGAACGATCATGGTCTTCTTCGTGCTCACAACCGCCCCGTTCGCCGCGTTCGGCAATTTCTTCTTGCCCATCCAGACCGGCGCCGAAGACATGCCATTCCCCCATTTCAACATGATGTCGTTCTGGGTCACCTGCGCGGCCTTCCTGGTTCTCGTCTCCTCGTTCTTCCTCAGCGATGGGCCTACTCTAGGTGGTTGGACGCAGTACGCACCACTGAGCGCGGTAGGGTCCATTTCCGGCCCCGGCCAGGGTTTGGGCGTGATTCTTTGGGCAACCTCGATTGGCCTTTTCTGCATAGGCCAGTTGCTGGGCTCTTTGAACTTCATCACCACAACGCTTGACATGCGATGTAGAGGGATGTCATTGATGCGCCTCCCGCTGACCGCCTGGGCCTGGTTCCTTACCTCGATCATGGGCTTAGCGGCATTCGCGGTGCTGATGCCGGCCTGCATTCTGCTCATTCTCGATCACGTTGCCGGGACCAGCTTCTTCGTGGCCTCGAATCTGGTGATCAACAGTCAGGTGTTGCCTCATTCCGGTGGATCGACCCTGCTCTGGCAGCACCTGTTCTGGTTCTTCGGGCATCCCGAGGTCTACATTGCAATCGTCCCGGGAATGGGTATCGTTTCCCACGTTCTCATCACCAATATGCGCAAGCCGATGCTGAGCCACAGAGTGCTCATTTATTCCATGGGATCTCTGGTCGTCCTCAGCTACATGGTCTATGGCCACCACATGTTCGTCAGCGGAATGAATCCGATCTCTTCGTTGGCCTTTTCGTTTCCAACGCTGATCATCACCATTCCCTCCACGATTATTGTGCTGATCTGGCTGGGCAGCCTGTATGGCTCTAAGTTGCGAATCAACTCGGCGTCGCTGTTCGCTCTGGGCTTCATTTCCATGTTTATCAGCGGCGGCGTGAGTGGATTCTTCCTGGCTCAGCCTTCGATTGACATCATGTTGCACGCCACCTATTTTGTCGTCGGGCATTTTCACCTCGTAATGGCAGTCGCGGCCATCTTCGGCATCTTCGCCGGGACGTACTTCTGGTTCCCCAAGATGGCTGGTCGCATGATGGACGAAACTCTGGGCAAGCTCCACTTCTGGCTGAGCTTCGTCGGTGCCTACTGCATCTTTATGCCCTTCCACTACCTCGGAATCGCCGGCAACGTGCGCCGCTACCAGGCTTTCACCGATGATTACCTGATCCCGCTGATTCCCGTGCATAAGTTCATCACGGTTGCCGCGCTGTGCACGGGAGCTGCCCAACTTATTTTCGTTTATAACTTGATCCACAGCCGGTTCAAGGGCGCGCCGGCGCCGGATAATCCGTGGGAAGGCACTACCCTGGAATGGAGCACGGCCACGCCGCCGCCCCACAACAACTTTGGCGACAAGATGCCGGTGGTTTATCACGATCCTTATCAGTACAGCGTTGAGGGTGCAAGCAGCGAATACATAATGCAAACCTCGCCGGAGACAATTCATAGCCCCGACGAAGAAAAGTAATCTTCGGGCAGGGCAGCCGGTTCCCCAAGGGAGAGTCAGCAGTATGGCGACCACGGTCCACGAACCGCCGAAAATCGAACTCGACCGTTTGCCGGGTCAGGGCTCCGGCAACGGGGGTTGGCGGAATCTAGTTCCTGCCGACGGAGACTTGCGCCGTCTCAAGGATTCCTCTCCGCCTCCCGCCAGCACCGGTATCTGGGTGGGTCTGGCGGCGATCACCATGAGTTTTGCCGCCTTTACCAGCGCCCTGGTCGTTCGCCAGGGCGCTGCGCAGGATTGGCGGCACTTCACGCTGCCCCCGGTTTTGTACCTCAATACTCTGGTGATCATTGCCAGCAGTGTCACCCTGGAGCTTGCCCGCCGCCGGATTGCAACTTTCATGGGGGGCGTGAAGGACAAGGACCACGCCCAGGCGAATCCAGCCCAGTGGCTGTATATCACCTTGTTCCTGGGACTGCTCTTTGTCGCCGGCCAAACCTTTGCCTGGATGCAACTCCGCTCCCGGGGATTTGGACTCGCCACCAATGTGAGCTACTCGTTCTTTTATGTGCTGACCGTAGCTCATGCTCTGCACGTGTCCGGGGGGCTCGGCGGTCTTGTACGAGTGATCTGGAAACTGAATCGGTCTGTCCTGCGAAGGAGCACTCTGGACGCCACTTCGCGTTATTGGCATTTCATGGGTGTGCTGTGGTTGTATCTGCTTTTGCTGCTTTGGATGAAGCTCTAACCCAACAAAGGTAGGAGGCAACGTGAGCCAAGCCGATCTTTCCATTCACGGGCAGGTGTCGCGAACCAGCGCGACCGAGATAATGACCGCGCCCGCATTCTCGGTCCCTGCCAAGAAAATGGCGATGTGGCTGTTCATCATCGCAGACACCGCTACCTTCGCCGGTTGTCTCTTCGCTTACGGATTTACCCGCAACGCCACTCCCAACTGGCCAAGGCCTTTTCACAGCATCATCAACGTGGCGCTCATGACGCTCGTTCTTCTCACCAGCAGCTTGACCATGCTCATAGGCGTACGCTCGGCCGAGAACGGCGACAAGGCCAAAGCCTTCCGCTGGACCATGATCACCGCGGTTTGCGGAATCGTGTTTGCCGCGCTGCACATTAAGGAATGGATAGGATTGGTTGGAGAAGGAGTAACCCTCTTCCATAACCCCTGGGGCACGCCTCTGTTCGGCTCGATGTTTTTCAGCGTCACCGGCTTGCACCTGCTGCACGTAACCTGCGGCGTGATCGCTCTAATCGCGGTAGGGCTGCGCTACCAGGGTGGACGCTACCACGCCGATGACCTCGAAGTCACGGGCCTTTACTGGCACTTTGTCGACCTGGTTTGGATGTTTGTGGTGCCGCTGGTCTATCTGATGAATCTGTCTCACTAAGACGGGAAAGAGGCAACTACTATGACCACCGCAGACACACCCAAGAAGGGTGGGATGACCAGAGATCTGATCGTCTACGTTTGCCTGTTGGCCCTGGTAGGGCTACAGTTCGTTATAGCCTATCAGGATATTAGCGCGTCCCAGATGTTGGTTCGCATGCTGTCAGTCGCCGTCGTAGAGGCACTGCTGGCGCTTTTGTTCTTCATGCACTTGGCGGAGAATCGCGGCTTATTGTGGTTCTTCGTAATTTTCACGGTTTTTGTGCTGCTCGCCATGCAGTATGGATGGACCGACAGCTTCCGCCTTACCGATGGCGTACCATGGGCAAAGTGATCAAAGCAAACATGAAAGGTTACCGGCCTATCGCGATTCTGGGCGTCGTGCTGGTGGGTCTGATCATCCTGCTGGCGCCGATGCCGGCCTATGCACAGAGCTGCGCGCTCTGCTATACCCAAGCCGCCGCCTCGGGCTCACGAATGATTCAGGCCTTGAAGAGTGGCATCCTGATCCTCATCGCTCCGCCAACTTTCATGAGCATCGGCCTAGTGTTCGTCTGCTATCGCAAACGCAATCAGACTCGCAACGATGTCGCCCAATCCGACACCAATTGGAATCGCGGTAACTCCCGCAACGATTGGTAGAATTTCTTCCGGAACCCCTGTCCTCAGGAGCAAAGTAGAATCGTCTGAAAGGGGACCCTGTGTGGTCGAAGCATCCCTTTGCCCTCTCTAAGGCCAGAGAGCCAGGCCCTTTTCCACAGCCCGAACTTACTTCTTGTAAACCACCCCGCCCTTCATCACCCACGACACATGTTCCAGCACACTGATGTCCTCGAGCGGATCACCCGGCACCGCAACGAAGTCGGCCAGGTAACCCGGCTCCAACGCACCGATTTGCCCGTCCCAGCCGAGCAACTTCGCGCCATGCAGCAAGTCCGCCTGCATCACCGCCAGCGGCGACATCCCGTATTTCACCATCAGCACAAACTCCCGCGCCTGCGTCCCATGCGGAAATGGCCCCACATCCGACCCCACCGCCATCGGAACGCGCGCCGCAACCTGCTTGCGGAAATCCTCCACCTTCAAATCCAGCATGGCATGTTCGCGAGCGGCCCGCGCCGGAGTCTCCGCATGCTCCGCAAAATATTCAAAAATAGTGAACGTCGGCACCGCATAAATTTCCTGCTCCCGCATCAGCCGCATGGTTTCATCGCCCAGTTGATTGGCATGGTCAATCGATGCAACCCCCGCCTGCGCTGCAAACAGTGTCCCTGGCTCACCGGTCGCATGCACCGCCACACGCTTGCCAACCCGCGCCGCCTCCGCCACCGCCGCACTCAACTCCGCCTCGGTGTATTGATAGACGGTATGAAACTTCCCCTCCTTCACTGCATCCGGCCCGGTCTCATAAATCTTGGTGAAGTCCGCCCCCTCCTTATATTGCTGGCGCATGACCGCAACCAACTCGGTGCCATTGTTCGCGTAGTCAGCGTTCGCAAGCACATGCTGCGCGGGGTTGAAGCCGATCGCGTCTTCATGTCCGCCGAGAATGTTGATGGCGTTCCCGCTGACCCGCATCCGCGGTCCTGGAGCGAAGCCTGCATCGATGGCGTTGCGCACGGCGGTATCGGCTGATCCTGCGCCCTCGGTCCCCATATCCCGCTCGGCAGTAAAGCCAGCCATCAGATCGTCGCGCGCCGCCAAAAGAGCCTGAATCGTGCGCTGCGGCACCGACTCCTGCACCGTCTGCAAGTCCTCCGCACCAGGATGCAGGAACAGATGCACGTGCGCGTCGATCAGTCCCGGCAATAGCGTCCGGTCACCAAGATCGATCACCTCCGCGCCCGCCGGATGCTTTACCGACGCGCCCACCTCTACAATGCGTTCGCCCTGCACCAGTACTTCGCCCGGCTTCAGGATGCGTCCGTTCTTCACATCGAGTAGACGAGCCGCGTGCAGCACAGTCGCGTGCGGCGTGGCCGGCTGGGTTTCGGTCTGCGCCGCTACAATCAGCCCCCCCAGCAGGACGACCAGCACCATCCACAAAGTTAGGGACGACCAACGCTTGATCATATTTTCAGTACGGGATGGTATCACCTCGGACGTGCAGAGAACTACAAGGATTGAGCGTGGATCAGAAGAAATGGTTTTACTTTGCCTTGGAAAAGTCTTCCACAGCGAAAAGCTGTCCGCCGCGCTCGACAACTCCGACTCCGATCGAATCCATATCCGAATCCAGCATATTGGCGCGATGGTTGGGCGACCGCAGAAACTCAGCCTGAATGGTTTCGACGCTGGAGCCCTGAATCACGTTCTCCGAGAGCCATACAAAATGCGCTCCCGCCTGCGTGGCTCGCGAAGCGAGCCCAGGCTCGCCGGGGAATCCATGCTCCGCCGCGCCATGCTGCGCCATCAATGCGGCATGCCGATGCGCCGCCACGGCCAGCGCCTCGTTCCACTTCAATGCCGGCAGTCCCTGCGCCCGGCGCGCCCGGTTTACGGCCGATAACAATTCCTGCTCTGCCGTATTTCCGCCGGTTTGCGCTTGTGCCATAAGAAGCGCCGCCAGTCCGAGGATCAAGACAGCCGCCAGCCGCAGCATGATTCGCATGTCCATCTCCCTGCTGAATCTTAACCCGTATCTTTCCTTTTTCTCTCGCTTACGGCCTATCGAAAGTTCGCCGGCAACGGCTCACCAAGGTAACCGCGATTCGCCAACCACCATCATTTTGCCGGACCTTTTTGTTCCTGCGGAGGCGCCGCAAGCTTGGCGAATTTCGCGTCATCCACCGGGACGTTCTGCTTCACGTCGGCAACCTGAATCGTGAACCGTCCGCTCGGCCGGGCGAGCGTCCAGCGAAAGGGAATTCTTACTCCGTCCACTTCCCGGTAGTCGGCATAATCGATCTGCGTTGGCAACTCTCCCAGCGGGGTTTCTCCCAGCCGCACCAGTCGGACCAGCAGCCCCGATTGCTCGTCAAAATAAAGTCGCAGCGGCGTCTTCCCCGGGCGAGGCCCCACCACCACGTAGGCGTCATGGCCATCGACCTTCTCGGTCCCCCGCGCCTTCGCCGCACTGAACATCGCGTTCAAATGCGCGGCAAAGTGAAGGTCGGCATCCATTGAAGCGCCATCGATATCCGGCCCGTGCATATCGTGCAGCGGGTGTCCGAGAATGCCTAGCCAGCCTTCATGTCCGTCGAAGGCAGTGACGCTGTCTCCATCGGGCGTATGCGTGAACGATGCCCGCTTGTCCGGCTCCTTCGAGTAAATCTCGATCGGAACATTTCTGTCGCCGAACGTGACCGTGCCCTTCATCACCCGGCTGGTAATTTTGTCGACCGCGGCGCTCCCACCCACCGCTTTGACGTATTTATCAAACAACTGTTCGGCGGTTGGTCCACCCGTCGCCTGCGCCTCTGCGTCGTCGCTTTCCTGCGGCTCCGCCATTCCCGGCTTCGACTCCGCCGCCATCACCACCGGCTTCGCCACCGGAGCGGTACTGCCCCGGTGGCACGAATAACAAGTCACCTCGCGATGGCCGTCGAAGTTGTCCTGGTTGATGGTGATCATCATCTCCATCATCCTCCGCGCGGTCACCTTCGGCTTCTTGTCGTCCTTCTCAAACGCTCCTTCCACGTGGCAGAACTCGCACTCCACGCCGAGCGAAGCGGTAATGAATTGCATCGCCGGAATCAACTGGTCGGCCGGGATGTCTTTCAATACCTGGATGTTCTTGAACTGCTGCACCGCAGTCTTCGGCCCTGAAGAAGCCGCGGCTTGCGAACCTAGGCGGGGTTGCGCCCTCGCGCCGCCGATCACGACTCCGCAAGTTACCAGCACTGCTGCAATCCCCACCATGACTGCGCATGACTTTCCCGGCATTATTTTCGCCTCAGCTTGGAATCTGGGAAGTGTATCAAAGGGTCTCGCCAACGCTCACGGCTGGCCCGCATTGCGCCGGATAAAGAACTGCCACTTGTCCATGCCAGCCGGAATCGCCACATCAAAAAAACCCACCATCATTTCCTGCGACGTCTGGTCGCCCCACGTCACCAGCTTATCCGGATCCGGATTGTGCGGATTATTTTTCGAATTGTCATACCAGGCCACCGCCCGCAATTTTGTCCCAGCCTTCAGCTCGCGCGGCTGGGCCAGCTTGTAGCTCAACTGCCAGTGAAAGTGATAGTTCACCCGCAGCAACGGTTCCACGCTGCCATCCTCGTGCACAATGTCATATTCGAAGCGCTTTCCGCGCAGATGCATGTGTGGAAACAAACTCAGCAGGAGCGCATCGTTTGGCAGCGTACCCTGCACTTCCACGCGAAAATCATCCACTCCGGGTGGAATCATCAGCGCATGATTATTCAACTGCAGCGTGACCACCCTCTGCCGCGGCGGACTTTTCGCGAACGCCAGCCCCACGCTCGTCTCATCGCTCGCCGCCTCGCCGTTGGTCGTGTAGTGCATCTGAAACACCAGATCCGATCCCGCCGGCACGAACTTCGCCATGCCCTCCGCCCACCGGTCCGGCGCACTCCCGGGCGCATAAACCAGCAGGAGATCGCTGGTGGTCTCATGCGCCTGCCGGCGCTCTTCCGGATCGCTCAACATCGACGCCGTGAAAGCCTCGCCCAGCGGCGCGTGCCGCAGCCACGGCGAATCCGGAGGCCGTATATACACCACGGCATGGTGCACATGCGCCGGGCTCGAAGGCCGCACCTCCACCATCTGCACCCACCTGTCCTCGGTAAAATGACTGGGCACAATTACGTAGGTGTATTCCACTTCGCCCCGAGCCGGAATCTCGACCGGCTTCGGCATCTTCACCACCACATCCGGCCGCGGAATGTTCCACCCTGCGCTCCACTTCGGTGGCGGGGGCGCATCCCTCGCATTCCCCGCAGGTGCTCCCGCCTCGGCCCATGCCCCGATTGTCTTGATCTGCTCGGCACTCAACGACGGATCATTGGCAAACTTTCCGTACCGTGGGTCGGCAAACCACGGCGGCATCATTTTCATATCCACCGCTGCCGCAATTTTCCCCGCCCAAGGTCGGGTTTGCTCATACGTCACCAGCGGCATGGGCGCAGGTTCACCGCTGCGGTGGCAACCCTGGCACTTTTCCTGGAGGATCGGAAGAACATCCCTATAAAAGGTAGGCGCAGGATTTTTGAGGTAGCGCGTAGCCCCTGAACTCGGCACCGGCCATGTCGCTCCCATCGACAAAATGGGGATTGACGCTGCGAAAAGTATCGCGCATCGGTTCACGACCTGAGAAACTCCAACGTCAATACCCACGCCTGTCGCGCCGAGTGCGGCTCATACGCTGCCCTATCATCACAGAACAGTACTGTCCGGAAGATGGCTTTAAAGATCCCGCTAATCCAATGCAGAGCAAGAGGTTAAATGCGGTTTTGTTTTTTGTCGATTTGAAGTCAAAAAGTCGAAAACGGCTTTCTCGGAGGAAAAT
>JBAUXO010000169.1:0-23564 GCA_049584315.1 Candidatus Sulfotelmatobacter sp.
TATTTGCTCGCGGCAGTCTACGTCGCGCTTTCCGCATTGAATCTGGCACCGTTGCGTCCAGGCGTATTTCTGTGTGTTGTTCTCGGCATTACCGCCGTCGCCTGCCTGGCTGAAGGCCCGTTCGGCAGCTACAGAAGGAAGGTTTGAAAGGAATGAAGATCGAGGTTCTCTATTTCGACAATTGTCCCAATCACGTTCCCACGCTCGAACGAATTCGCCAGGTCCTCCGAGAAGAGGGTTGCGAAGCAGAAGTCAGAGAGGTTCTGGTTGCAGATGTAGAGACAGCGCACAACGTGAGGTTCTTAGGCTCACCTACAGTTCGCGTTAATGGCCTCGACATTGAGCCGAACGCGGGCGAACGAAAGGATTTCGGGTTGATGTGCCGCAGATACTCAACCGGAATACCTTCCCACGAATTGATTCGCGAAGCAGTCCGGTCAGCATCGGTTGGGAGCACCTCACAATGAACAAGATCCACGTCGTGATCGACTCGTCTCGCAAAGCTATGTTTGAGGGTTGCTATCTGCTATGTACGAAGTTTGGCAGAATAATCGACTTCAGTGGCGAGAAAAATGTCTCGAATGGAAGAAAATCAGGCGACAGGTAAATCCGATTCAAGGAGCACCGTGGTTGCCAGTCTGGCTGCTCTCGGCAGCGTGATTGTGGCGTCAAGCTGCTGCCTGCCGCTGCTGCCTTTTCTCTTCGCTGCCGGAGCAGCGGGCACATCCGCTTTTATCGTCCGGTTGCGTCCGTACCTGCTTGTTCTATCCGTGTTGCTCATTGCCTTTGGGTTTTACAGATCGTGGCGAGCGAAGCAATGCAATTGCAGGCCTAGTTGGATCAGCACTTTTCTCTTGTGGTTTTCGGCGATTGTGGTCGTCGCATTCATCTTCTTCCCACAGGTGATCGCCAACCTGGTGGCCGATCTTTTGGCAGGCAAATCATGAACCGAAAGCGAATGCTTCTTGTTATGGCCCTTCTGCTGGTATTCGGGGCTGTATATTACTTTTACGGCGGACATTCGACGCCGAAGCTACAGCCGCCTCTGGGCAGTTTTTCTTCAGGCGATCTTACGCCGCTGAAAACTGCGTTCAACTCTTCTGCGTCCTCTATCCGCGTTGTCGTTATGCTGTCGCCCACTTGAGCAGTTTGTCTGCAGGGGGCCTCTGCAACCGGACAATTGCTGCGGGAAATCAATAACCAGAACGTACGGGTTTTTGCGATCTGGGAGCCGGTGCTGCCCACCGATTTTGCTGCGCCTTCGACCGCTGCCCTCGCGCGCATTCCTGATCTACGAGCGGTGCAGTATTGGGATAGGAGTCGAGCGTTGTCTCACTTGCTCGGAGAACGGAACCGGTCAACCGTCGTATGGGACTACATCGCGGTATATCAGCCAGGAACACGTTGGGAAGATGCTCCACCCAAGCCGATTTATTCTGACGGACCCGTCCGTGACGCGATTGGCGGAGCGAAAGATGCCATTCAGCGCTTGCTGGCAAACGGTAACTCGTTCGGTAGTTTCTTGCGCGGTGGATTTCGAGCTCTCCCGTGCTGACGGCTTGCCAGAATGAAGGTGATCGAACTGGCGAGCACGTCACGCAGGCGCTTCGGCCTGTTGTCGTCACGTGACAATTGGCCTGCGGCTGATAGCTGGCGATAACGCGCGCATTCCCATGCCCCGCAACTATCAAGGAATTCCGATGAGGAGACCGACGCTCATTCCGATGGATTGCTGGTGGCCTCCGGCAAAACTGTAGTCGTAAGCCGGCTCGAGGAACCAGCCGAAACGGTGTTTGCCGGACGGCCAGAACATCAAGTCTCCCGCTATCTCCCCAGAGATGGAGTTCGTCAGCTTCCCGTTCTGTCTAAAGTGGACCCATTCAGGACCGACGCCCAGCATGAACTCTGCCTTCCGTGATATGGTCCACGGCTTCTTGAAAAGTAGGTCGGTGTCCCATTCCGTTGACATACGAGTGTAGAAGGGCGACACGCCTGCCTCAAGCTCCAGCCAGTTCTCTATCGGTGTCACCTCCGCGGCAAGATTCGGCGCGAACGTTGCTGCGCCTCCGCTGAGGTTCCAGCTGGTGGCTGTGCCAAGCTCAACAATGGCTATGGGGGCTTTGTCCTCAGCGGCCTTTTGAGGATCGCCACAGGGCGGCTTAGAAGGAGTCTGCCCGTGAGCAGGCGGACACAAAAACAGAAACAGGCACGCTCCAGTGAGCGTGAACACGTATAGACGCATTGATGTCTCCAGAATGAGTTGTGCGTTCCAGCATCCGCGCTAAAGGCACGGAATGGCCAAGCTAATAGAAGACAGTTGCACGCGGAGGTCGAAAGATGGAGAAGTGCGGCGTGAAAACAGGCGAAAGCGGTTCAGGACGAACACTTGAGGTCACGGTATTCACCGGACCCAGATTCGGACTTGCATTCGGAAGTCCGTCAAAGCCACAGCACCAGCAGATGCCGTTACAATGCTCCGGGGTGGCGGGCCGCTGCTGCTGGTTGACAACAGTTTGCGGCGAGGAAGAGATTCCAGTGAGCGGTCCATCGCACAGATCGCAATGCGGGGGATGAACTACCATGCACACCAATAGCGCGCACAACAGCCATGCGATAAGGCAAGCCGGTGTTGTAATTGCGCGATCCAAGCTATTAACGATAACCCTTGACGACGTAGACCACCAGAGGGTCAACGCAAAAGATCTCCGGATGACTCCTCGCATCGGTCTTAGGCTACACTTCCTCACCCGAAGGAGTCCAAAGGAGGGCAGTACGGTTTTGATCGTACCGCCCTCGTTGGTGGGGGAGCATTTCTAGAAGTGAAACCCGATCCCTGCTGTCAGCGCCCGCGGCGTGACATAGTGCGTGCCGCTGAAAGTTGAGAGGAAATTGTAGAGCGCATAGTTGTTCGCCAGATTGATGGCCGTCAATTGCACACTCCACTTATATTTGTCACCGTGAAAGATGTTGTCATGGCCCACCGACATATCGAAAAGGCTCCGGTGTGCGATGCGCGGGGGCTTATGGTCGTCGTTCTCAGTACCTGGTGGAGGTACGTTTATCAGCGCAGAGCCGAACGCTGATGCGGGGCAGTTGTAAGGCAGTGGGACCGTCGGGGTCGCGCGGACTCCGTTACACGTGAACCCGGCTTCCGCCTCTTGATCAGCTGAAAGCGGCACCTGGCCCACGTTGGCAGCCATCATGCTCACGTTCGGCACGCCGCCGATGAGGACTGATTGCGGGCAATCGTTGCTTGCACTGATCCCGTAGCACGGAGTTGCGCCTGCCACCAGTCCAGTGTCATACCGCCAGTTGAAGCCCATCCAGGGACCGCGTTTCCAGGGTTGGTACTGGAAATGGGTCGTCTGGTTGAATCTCTCATCGTGGTCAATGCGGAAGGGAGTGCCTGGCGCCCCCACAGTCGCGCCCGCGCCGGCAATCTGCGGCGGGAAGAAACGTGCCGCCACGCTGGAGAAGACCATGAGTGCCGAGAAGCCGTGGACTTCAGGCACACTCAGGCGGCCCGCATACCCGGGAATTTTCGAGTTGTGCCACTCAATGGGGTAAGTGATCGGCGTGTTGCCGAGCACGCTGAAATCGAAGCCATTGTGCGTGTACTTCGAAATCCACTCGCCGGAAAAGACCAGGTACTTGCCGAAAGCCTGCTCTAGGCCAGCGTGGAATTCGTTGCGAAAGCCAACGCTCAAAGGATTCGTCGCCGACGAAGAACAGAGAAGCAGAGGGTTTAGGACAGGGTTGCCGCATCCGATGCTGGAGAGGATGAGGTTCTCGTTGAACGGAGATTCCAGAGTACGGGCGTAGGAAACCCGCAGAATCGTGTTGGTCTTCTTGATGTTGTAGGCCACCCCAACCCGAGGCTCGACTTGGTTCCCGCTCGTGATCCCGTTGTAGAGATCGCCGCGTAGTCCGAGGTTCAAAGACCAGTTTCCTACGGTGACGTTATCTCGCACGTACAGGGCGAGTTCCTTGATGTCGGTGTGGCCACTGAAAACGTAGGAGACTCCGCCACGGGTCAAGTCGTACGGAGCCAGGGTCGTACTGTAATAAGGGTAAAGAGCGTTGCCGGGCGCGTTCGGGTTGGAAGCGATATTTGCCTGCAACGGGCCGGTAACACCGGGGCAGTCCGCGGGAGTGAGTCCGGGAGCTGCGACCCACGGATATATGTTCACCGCACTCGTGCCGTAAGCGTTAGTGATGCAGGGTGCGTTGTAGGTAGGATCAACGATCCCGATGGGCTCGTTCTCGTTGAGAAACGTTTGTTGGTAGACGGCTCCCGCCTTGATTTGGTGAATGCCTTTGACATAGGAGAGATCGGTTCGCAGCCCCGCGTTGGTGAGCGAACGGTTCTGACCCACCGACTGTCTCTGAAGACTCGGCGGCCCGAGGTCCGCGAACGGATCTTTACTGCCATAGTAGTTGTAGACATCGCGGCGCATGAACGCTCCCAACGTGTAGACGGCGTTCGTATTGAGGACATGCGTCCACGAAGGCGCGATGTTGAATGTTCCAATTTTGGAAACCTGGTCGGTTGGTCCCACCGGATTTCCGTCCGGCCCTATGCCGGGTGCGCCGAAAGCTGCCGCCATCTGTGGCTCAATCCCGAACAATCCACTCCAGGGCGTCGCGTTTTCGGCGTCCAGGTTATTGGGCGTCTGAAACCAGCTCCGGCTGTATCCGAAGTTCAGGTGAATCGAGTCGGCGGTCGTGAGTTGATAGTCGACGCGGTCGAACAAATTTTCTTCGTTGCCCTTGTCGTGGAACACTACGAATTCCGGAGGGTCGAGAAAGCGGCCAGTGTTCAAACCGCCTGCAGAGATGAAGTTCCCCCAGTTCTTGCCACCGTACGCAAGTTCGGCTTCCACGTTGGATGTTCCGAACGTCCCGTAAGAAGTGCTCACACTGCCGTGAGGCGTGGTCACACCCTGACCAGACCGCGTGGTCGCTACAATCACAACGCTGGTCTTGCCTCCGTATTCCGCCGGCGGCGCCCCCGAGATCACTTCCAAAGATTCGATCGAATCGACGGGAAGCTGGTTGGAAAAGACCTTGCTCTGCTGGTCAGTAATTGGCTGGCCGTCGATGCTGAACGAATTCGAGGCGTGGTCGCCGATCCCGTGGAAGAGGCCATTGGAATCGGCAGCAATTCCCGGTGTTGAGAGGGTAACCAGAGAACTCAGTCCCGATGTAGTGCTCTCCAGGGGAAGCTTGTCGAAATAGCTTTTGTCGATGTCGGAGTGGAAGGTGGAATCATTCTCCACCAAGTCTCCGCCCGCCTCGACAGTCACTGTGGTGGACGAACCCGAAACGTGAAGATTGATTTTCAGGCTGACCGACACGATGGACCGGATGTCTACATCCTGAGCATTCGGAGCGAATCCGGCTGCGGTCACCGAGAAATGATATGGATTGAACGGGATATTAGAAAAACTGAAATTTCCTGACTTATCCGTTGTGGTTGACCGATCAAAGTGACTCACCGGGTTGTGAATTTCCACTGTGGCATTGGGCACGACGGCGCCTGTGGGGTCAAGCACGGTACCGTTGATCGAACCGGAGTTGCTGCCCGACTGCGCGTAAGTGTGAATGCCGAGCGCTAATAGGAAAGCCACCAAAAAAGTCGGACGAAGCGCCTTCTTGTAAGAAGCCAGCATGATTCCTCCATAGAATTTAGTCGAAAAGATCAAAGAAACGGTTCGTCGAAACAAACCGAGCCTACACAGGGCTGAAATTTGATCTTTAGACGCTAGGAGGGGGGCGGACACACAGAACGAAGATCGTCAGGCGTTGCTTGGCGGAAACTGGCTCCGGCCGAAAGGTGGAGACAGAAACGAACATCACCTTGGGTAAGGTGGTGGCAGTTTGCGGAGAAGCTGAATGGGCGGCGATACAGACCGTGCACGTTGACGACTCGGTATCGCTCGAATGCTGATGCGCGGCGAATGCTAATGCTGACCAGAAGGTCAGCAACACGCATAGACACGCTATCCGCTTCGATATCGACCGCATGAAGGCTACCCCATGGAAGCTTCGTTTGAATCTATACCAAGAAGGGAGACGAATGCAACGACGTAGTACCTAGCCAGGTATGTATTGCTTCTACAACGCCGACCAGAGTTTGATCCACACAGTACTACACACACCCGCCCAATTCTGCTTGGCCGCGACAAGTCATCTTTCTTCTGCACAACGTAATGGTGTTTTGTGTTTCCGGGCCGCCAGTGCTAGTGGTGGTGTGACGAGGCGAGACCCCCGTAAAGGCCCAGTATGACGACGACTATTGCTCCCAGAATGATCAATAGCAGCTCGATTATCCCCTTCCTATCGCCCGCTCTCTTATTCCGGTTCTGACCCTTTTTGAAGATTGATACCATGAGGTCACTGCGTCGCGCCTCCAACAGGAACGCTCGAATCCACGGAAGCCTCGATCCGTCTGGATGCCGCAGCGTTGGTTGTGGTGCTCTCTGCATGTTCAGACCAACGGTCCTCACGTATTTCCCAAATCTCTATGAAATGGACTGATCCTGCATTCTTGAAATTCGCGCGGCAGGGCTAGCATCTCGCCCGCATCCCGACACCGGACAGCCCACTCAACCAGGCTTCGGTACTGGTCGCACGTAACAATATTTCCCAACCATTCCGTGCCCGATGAGCTTGTAATCACGACCACGTTCGGCACATCGCATGGTCCAACACAGCCGCTGATAGTCAGCTGAACTCGCTTCAGCAGTCCCCGTTTCCGCCATTCACTCTTCAGCCATTCCACCGGAACTTCTGGCAAACCACGCTCGACATTGCCGCAACAGCAGCCTCGACAGATCGTGATCGGTCCCACCATGAGGCGCTTCGTTTTCAATGGACAATCTCGATCCTCGTTCACAGCGGGTGATCCGTCCCGACTTCTGGAAGCCACTTAATCCAACAAGCCATATAGGTCGTCCATTTCAAACGGTTTTGGTGATCTGCGAGACTGTAAGAGAACTGCCACAATCAAAATCACCAAGATCGTCAGGGCGATTAGGATTGCCCAAGCTCTGACTTTCCGACTCTGGATCACATGAGCAAAGTGCATACCCGCAACTCAAATTCGCTCCAACCGCCGACTCATCGCCCGGATTCAGCACCACGGGGCAACAATCTCGTGGAATTGAGGATGAATGCCAACTCTGAGGTCACGTGAATAAAGGCGGCCAGTAGCGGATTCAGGAAGCCAAGGGCTGCCATTCCTACTCCTATGCTGTCCACGACCAGCGTGCCCACAAAATTCTGCATGATGATCCCGCGACAGCGTCGAGCAAGCCGCAAAGTTTCGACTAGTTTCGAGAGATCGCTTCCGATCAAAATCACGTCCGCGCTCTCCCGAGCAACATCAGTTCCCGATCCCATGGCGATGCCGACATTGGCCTCTACCAGGGCTGGAGCGTCGTTGATTCCGTCACCGACCATCGCGACATTCCGCCCTTTGCTACGCAGCTCAGTGACCCACTTTGCTTTCTGCTCCGGCAGGAGTCCGCCCACCGCTTCATCTACTCCGAGATCGCGGCCAACCGATGAAGTCGCAGCTTGCGTATCTCCGCTTAGCAGGACAGTTCTCAAACCCATCTGTCTCATTGCCGCAACCGCATTCTTGGCTTCCGGCCGCAACACATCCGCAATTCGGATGCTCCCAAGAACTTGCCCCGCACGAGCGACGTAGACTTCCGACGCCCCGCCCGCGCCGTTACCATCTGGGGGCAAACCCCTCGTCATGCCATGTTCCACTAGGAGGGCCAGACTACCCACCAGGATCTCCTCGCCTTGATAACTCACCCTGACTCCTCTTCCGGGCGTGTAGGAGAATTCATCGGGCTCCACGAGCGGAATGGCAAGTTCCGCTGCCCGTGCCACAACTGCCCTGGCGAGAGGATGTTCGGAGTTGCGCTCCGCAATACTGGCGGCGGCTATGATTTGTTGCTCGGCGAAGCCATTGGCTGAAATGACTTCCCGGACTTGCGGTGTACCGAAAGTTAGCGTCCCAGTTTTGTCCAAGAGCACCGTGTCCACGGCAGACAGCGCTTCCAGGTAGAGGCCGCCTTTAATGATGGCTCCCTGATGAGCCGCCCGTCCGATGGCTCCGAGGATTGCCAGTGGGGTTCCAGCCGCAATGCCGCACGCTCCGGCAACGATAACGACCGAAATGGTTGACCTGACATTGTGAGTGATGATGAATGTCAGAACCGCTGCTCCGAGTGCGAAGTACACAAGGTAACCGGCCAGGCGATCCGCAGTTTTCTGAATCGGAGCCCGTGATTTCTCCGCGCGTTCGACAGCTTCAATGATTCTTCCGAACGTCGTGTCGCGTCCGAGTTTCTGAGCACCGATTTCCAGCGCCCCAGATTGATTGATGGTTCCGGCGTAGACCACATCTCTGGGTTTCTTCTCAACCGGCATGGCTTCGCCAGTGATTGCCGCTTGTTCAACGAACGAGCGGCCCCCAAGCACAACACCATCCACCGGGATGCGTCCACCCGGTTTCACGATCACCGTGTCACCAACCTGAACTTGGTCGGACGCAACCTCAAGTACCTGATCATTACGGCGGACTGCGACGCTTCTCGGGAGAAAATCGAGCAGACTCTGAATAGCCCGCCGGCCTCTGCCAACTGTGAGGCCCTCCAACACTTCGGCGGCAAGGACGAAGCCGGTGATGACCAGAGCAGTGAAGAACTCTCCAATCGCCAAAGCCGAGAGAAGAGCGATGGTCATCGAGAGTTCCATCGTCATCTTTCGTTCAACGATGTTCTCGAAGGCTTCTTTGAAAATGGGATATCCGCCGATCAGGGTGGCCGCGATGCCGATTACGCTGATGTGCGGAAAGGGCTCCCAAAGCCGAAACCATACCGCGACCGCAGCTAAGAACACAAAAGCAATGCGGACCAGTTCAGCCCATTCCACACTGTGTCCGTGTTCTTCGCGTTCGGAGCCAGGGTCAGGCTCGTTTGGTTCCGGGGAATTCCGCGTCTCGCTGCGATGCGGAGGGTTGGCTAGCGACTTTTCGATGATGGGCGAAGAACTCATAGCGACCTTCCCTCCGTGGTACGAAAGCAATATTCCTAGCAAGACTCGACCATTTCGATCGCTTCATGGCCTGACAGCACAAACTGTGCCCGGTGCCGCTATAACGGAACCGAGCAATGAACCGATATCACTCAGCGATCCGCGCAATGACAACAGGCAGCACGGTCAACGCTGCGATAGTGGAAAACACCACACCACCTAAAATGACAGTGGCGAATCGGCCTTGTGCTCCCAAGCCTTCCCCAATCAGTGCGAGGGGAAGGACCGCCACGATTACACACAGTCCAACGAGGGAAACAGCGCGAAATTTCGCTTGAGCTCCTCTATAGCATGCACTTCGAATGTTGCCGCACAGCCTGCGGGCCTTAGCGATCTCAGAGGCAACCAGCCAAGCCTGCACGACAGCCAGCGCAGAAACAAAACAGAAACCTGCTACCGCACTCCGTCCAGCGTGCATGCCCCGAACAAAAAGGGCGAGCACTCCTCCACTAAACCCAAGAAGCACAACGGTTATGACGAAGGCCACGCGCTGCCACATGATGAACTCGCACAAAATTATGGTTCATGATACATACCCCCATAGGTATAGTGCAAGCATCGGCACGATATCATTCGTTTGCGAATGAGTCATACAATCAAGAACAAACAGAAGATGATTTTGCGGAGCAAACGCATCCGCGGGCAATTCGAGGCTCTTGAGCGGATCCTCGACGAGGGACGTGATTGCTCGGAGGTGTTGCAGATCATCAGCGCAGCAAGAGGTGCAGTCAACAGCCTAATGACTGAACTGCTGGAAGGTCACATCCGGCACCATGTGCTTGACCCAAAGCGAAAACCGAATTCGGAGCAGACGCATGCGGCCGACGAAGTTATCGATATGGTGAAGACGTATCTAAGGTAGCTCGAACCCAGAGGTGCGCCCGCAATGAGGGGTTAATTGCGGCGGGCGCATCGAGGAAATGGCAAGTCGCTGGCTTGCGTATCGGAGGAAGCTGGATTGTTGTTTTCTCGATCCAGACCGGCGGATTTGTGCGATGCTGAGGTCACTATGTGGGTCTGCGGGAC
This sequence comes from Candidatus Sulfotelmatobacter sp., assembly GCA_049584315.1. Classification (GTDB taxonomy): domain Bacteria; phylum Acidobacteriota; class Terriglobia; order Terriglobales; family Acidobacteriaceae; genus Sulfotelmatobacter. The sequence continues at coordinate 10,141 of JBAUXO010000169.1, forward strand.
TCCAGAGCGGAATCATTTTCGTACAATAAACGTACAATGGATCGGGCAATGGGGCCTTTTTAGCCGTTGTGGCAGTTCCTAGAATCAATAAGTTATGTGTTATCAATACGCCGAATAGTTCAACTCCCGTCGCCTCCACCAGTATCTCGGTTATTATCAATTAGTTAGAAGCATTAGCATTTTGCGCGGGCTCCTACCCGCCTCTCTCAACTTGTTTGGGATCAGCAGTTTTGGCTGACGTCTTTTTGTTTCGTACAATCAGGGGCTCTAAAGAGCTTATCGGACCCATAATCCGAGCAGCCTCGACTGTCCGCCATCTTGATCTGTATGGGTGGGATTCTGGTTCAGAAGAGTCGCGGTGCGAAATCTTTCAGATCGCGGCGCCAAGTTTGCCACTCGTGGTCGGTGCCGGGTGATTCGTAGAAAACATGTTGTATGTTCGCTTCCTGAAGCGACGTGTGCAGTCTCTGGAGTCCTGCGCGCATTCTTTCTGGCTCATTCGTTCCTACGCCAAGCCAGAGCAGGTGCACTTTCTTGGCGACTGCTGCCGGATCAGCGAACACTCCGTTGTAGTCGGTCTTGGGATCCAGTTTCCGATTCCCGAGCACGAGCATCCCGCCCGCTCCGCTGAAGCCGCCGATGTAAGAGAAGAGATCCAGATGTTCCAGTGTGATCTGGAAGGTCTGCATGCCACCCATCGAGAGGCCTGCCATCGCGCGGTGGTCGCGGTCGGATAACGTGCGGAAGGTGGAATCAATGAATGGGATCAGAGCCTGTGTTACATCATCTTCGAATGCCGCGGCCATATCCTGCATCGCCTTCAACATTTCAGGTGACCCAAACCCCTTTGCGAACAAATCGACAGGCACCTCGCCGGCGCGGTGCGCGTAGCCGTAGGTCATCACGACGATCATCGGCTTGCAGCTCTTGGCCGCGATCAAGTTGTCCAGGATGAAATTCGCGTTGCCCTGACGCACCCAGCCGGTCTCGTCCTCACCGGCGCCGTGCTGTAAATAGAGCACCGGATAGCGCTCTTTTGTTTGCGTATCGTAATTCGGCGGCAGATAGACCAGTGCATGCCGCCAGCTACCCGTTACCTTCGAGCTGTACCAAACCTCCCGGACCTGGCCGTGGGGCAGGTCTTGAACCGAATAATATGTAGAGCCCAGCTCCGGAACTTCTACCCCACTTGCCGGCTTTCCTCCTCCGAAGAAGGCGTGAGTGTTGGGGTCACTGACCTCGGCACCGTCGATGACCAGCGTGTAATAGTGGAAACCGGGAACAAGCGGCGGAGTGGTGATGGTCCAGAATCCATCCTGCTGTTTCTCCATGTCCAGTTTCGGACCGCTCCAGAAGTTCAGTCGGACTTTCGTAGCATCTGGAACTTTCACGCGAATCTGTACTCTGCCGGCGCTGTCAACCCGTGGATACTCCGCTGCCCAGACATTCGTCGTAGAGGGCTGAAAACTGCCTGATTCCTGTGCCCAACAAAAACTCAAAGACAAGAGGACCAGTATTGCGAATCTCCGCATGTTGTTCTCCTTCGTTGCCATCGAATGTGAACCATAGCGCCGTCGAGCGATAGCTTTTCGTTAGCTTCGGCGTCGCGGTCGCAGGATCCAGTTTGGATCACTGCTCAACGGAAACGACGGTTACAGACTTAGGCTCCAGTTTCAAAGTTAGCTTGCCACCCACAACCTTCGCTGAGATCGGCTTCGGCGTGACAGTGTTAGGTGCGTCGAAGGTGTTGGCACTGTCCACTTTCGGTGCGGTCAGCGTTTCTCCGGTCGCTGATTTGCCTGAGATACCATCCAAACCCGCCTCGATTTCGACTTGTTCGTTGGGATCGAGATTGGTAATCTCCAGCCACAACTTGCCGTTCGTGTCTTTCGCTGCGATCGCGTCCACCCGCGGCAGTGCCACGGTCCCATGTGTATACCAACCGGCATCAAAGCTCACGGGTACGAGAGTGGTGTCGTGGAATGGTACATACATTTTGAAGACATAATAGGTTGGAGTCCGGACCATCTTCTCTTTGTCCGTGATGATCATTGCCTGCAGCACATTGATCATCTGTGCGATGTTAGCGCCGCGTACCCGGTCGGCATGACGAACAAAGATATTGAGGTTCAGAGCCGCGAGAATGGCGTCGCGCAGGCTGTTCTGCTGGACTAGGAACCCCGGATTGCTGCCAGGCAACGGCGCGTACCAGCCTCCCCATTCGTCAACCACGAGCGCAACCTTCTTGTCGGGGTCATACTTGTCCATGATCGCCGAGTGCTTGCTGATGAGACCTTCCATCTCCAAAGTGGATTTGAGAATTTGGCTGTACTCAGTTTCACCAAATCCCACCGACGCATAGGAAGGCGGCCAGTGACCGACCGTGTAGTTGTGCATTGAAAGTCCGTTGATGTCCCAGCTCCACGTGTGTTGCTGATAAGCCTTCATGACGGTTTCCGTCCAGTCGGTCCATCGCGGACCATCGCCGCCCGGACCGACGGCGATCTTCAGCATCTGCTGCTTCTCCTGCTGCGCGGGATTGAAATTCCTTACGAAGCGGCTGTAGATCTTCATCTGGCTGACGTAGTAGTCAGCAGTCATGTTGCCCCCACAATCCCAGCTTTCATTACCGATGCCGAGCAATGCGACTTTGTATGGAACTGGATGCCCGTTCGCGGCCCGTTCTTTTACCAGCGTGGTCGGTGCGGCGGCCGTCATGTACTCCAGCCACTCGGCTGCCTCCTGGGGAGTACCGGAACCGACATTGACGGAGATATACGCTTCCGCCCCGATCTGATCGATGAAGTCCATGAATTCGTGCGTTCCAAACGTGTTTGCCTCAGTCACTCCGCCCCAGTTGGGGTTGAGAGTCACTGATCGTTGAGGGCCGATGCCCTTGCGCCAGTGATATTCATCGGCAAAGCAGCCACCGGGCCAACGAACGTTCGGCACCTTGATCGCTTTGAGGGCTCCCACGACATCGTTGCGAATCCCGCGAGTATTCGGAATCTTGGAATCGGGCCCGACCCAAATGCCTTCGTAAATGCCGTGGCCGAGATGCTCTGCAAACTGCCCGAAAATATTACGGTCGATCTTCGCACCGGTTTTGGATGCATCAATCGATAATTCAACTTTCTGGGCAGCCATCATCGGCGCAGCGATAGCCACAACGATCAGCGTGAAGCCGACAAGAAGTGAACGCATAAGAAGCGATGTCCTTTGAAGCAGAAATAACAACTTAACGGCAAGCGAAGTTGGCTGCGTCTTCCGTGTCTCCTTGCCCCTTGTAGTGTGCGTGCTTCGGATAAGGACACAGCGGTCGGCTGCGCCCAGGGAAGGCTTTGCCAGTCGCGGTTACTGACATCGGCGCCGTTCCCTTCTCGACCCAGTTGACCATTGCGCCCAACAAATCAAACTGATCCAGCGCCTGCCCTCCGCCGCAGTGGCTCATACCTGGGACAAAATAAAACTGGCTCCACTTGAACGCCGCGTCCATGCCTCCGTTGGCCGCCGCCATATCTTTGTAATAGTTGAACGAATCGAGCGGCGAAAACCACGGGTCGCTATCGCCGTGGTAGAAGATCAGTTTCCCTCCGTGTGCCGAGAAGGTCGTCAAGTTCGTGGACATAGAGTCCACCAGCGGTTGGATGTCCGCCAGAGCTTCTTTATCAACATCCATTGACATGTCGGTTGTGGCGGGCCCGAAAATGCCGGGTCCCGGGGAGAGCAATCCTCGGAACGGCGGACCATTCGTAATGCCCGTATCGTAAAGGAAGCCGGCATAGACCTGCGTTCCACTCGAGGTCTTCGGACCCGCGAGGGCTTTCTTGATGGCAGCCGCTTTTTCTGGAGCCAGGCAGGAAGCGTTCTTTTCGCCCTTGCACGCCAACATCTCCGGGTCGAAGTCGCACGCGAGAGGATCGGAGATCAAGCCATCGGCCAGGCCGTCTTTGTCATCGCACCTTTTCATGAGCGCATCTTTGATGACTTTGCGGTCGTCATCAGAAATGGCTTGCTCGATGATTGGTTTGCCATTGGCATCTTTTGGAGCGATTTGATTGAAGGCAATGGGAATCCAGCGACCGATCGCGAGATTAGAAAGCCCGGTACGCATCGCGGGATCGCCAGAGATAATGCCGTTGAAAACCGTGGGATAACGCTGCGAAAGAGTCATGCCTTCGCGGCCGCCGGTAGAGCATCCAGAAAAATACGAAAAAGCTGCTGGTTTTCCGTAGTGTCGCGCCATGAGTTGTTTCGCCAAGGCGGCGACTTCAGCGTTAGCGAGATAAGCAAAATCCAGATATGCCTGCTGATCTCGCCTGAAGCCAAAATCAAATCCGGGATGGCGGCTCTTGTGACCCGAATCCGTGCTTACAACAGCAAATCCGCGCATGAGAGCGGGCGTGTCTCCGGCAGCATTTAATCCAAGAGGCGGAATTACAACGCCGTTGCTGCCGCCTCCACCTTGCATAAGAAAATCGCCATTCCATTTGTCGGGCATGGCTAATGCGAAAGTGATTCCGAACTCTTCTCCGTCGACTCCGGCGCGGCGGTTTATCACACCTTCGACCCGGCAATACGCCGGCAGAGGTGCGCTGCGAGTCTGGTTCCAGGGGATAGCCTCCGTTGTCCCGGCAGCAATGGCCGCCGCTTTGGTGATTTCAACATTCTCGGCTTTGAGTTTTGCCAAGTTCGCGCAGGAGCCTGATTGCTGCCCCCAAGCACAAGTGGTCGAGAGCAATGTCAAGAACATCTTGCTTAAGAATCTCGAATGCATATCACCTCAATCTCTTAGGCTGCCGCGCGTGCACTGGAATCACGGAGCAACCAAAAATGGCATCCCCGATGGGACGCATTCCCATCCATCGACAATTGGCATCCCTTCGCGATCAGAAGGAGCGCAACGACTATTCTGGCAGCATGATTTGTCCATTGATCTCAAAGTTCCCACTCACAGACGGAACTCCTGTTCCAGGTTGACCGCTCCCAATTGAGACTGTGTATTTGCCTTGCGCCATGATGATGTCCCCGAGATCGGTGACCATGCTGAGGTCACGCGGGCTCAACTGGAATTCGATGTTGTGGCTGGCCCCGGGCTCCAGATGGACGCGTTGAAATCCGCGAAGTGCGCGGCGCGGGGCACCGGAAACGTCAGGGAACTGCAGGTAGAGTTCGACGACTTCGTCTCCCGCAGCTTTTCCAGTGTTCGCAACTGTCACGGATGTATGCAGCGAATTTCCGGCGTTCAGTGGTGTGTCGGGCAGCTTGAGATTGCTGTAAGTGAACGCTGTGTAGCTGAGGCCGTATCCGAAGGGCCAGAGTGGTTCGCCCTCGAAGTAGTAGGTGCGCCCCTTCATTGAATAATCTTCGAAATTCGGAAGCTGGTGAACATCTTTGTAGAAGGTGACAGGAAGACGTCCAGATGGGTTGTTCTTTCCGCTGAGTGTTTCCGCGATCGCGGCTCCTCCTTCTTCGCCGGAGTACCAGGATTCGAGGATGGCGTTGGCGTGCTCCTTCGCCCAGCTCACGCCGAGCGCACTCCCGTTCATCAGCACGATGACGAGAGGCTTGCCACTTCCTGCAAGAACCTCGATCAGAGCTTCTTCGGGTTTGGGTAAATCAAGGCTGGTGCGGTCGCCGCCGGAAAAGCCGGGCTGGCTCACAGGCATCTCTTCCCCTTCGAGACGGCTGGTGATGCCGACTACGGCGACGACGACATCGGCATTCTTCGCAGCCGCCACGGCCGCCGGATCGGGCGCGTTATCCACGGGAGTCCACAGGAGCTGCGCTTCCGGCTTACCCTCCCCGTTGCGTCCGTAGAGGATCTCGATTTTTACAGGGTGACCTTTTTCGAGGTGAACCGGGCTTAGATTTATGTTCTTGCCCCAGAGCGTCGTAACCTCTCTTCCATCCACTGACAGGCGGCCGAAGCCGTCGACGCTGAGTCCCAGTAAATAGTCGCCGGTTGCAGTTGGGTTGAGCCAGCCAGTCCATTGCACCGACAGGCCCGAAATTCCTTTCGCCTGTTCAGGGACATTGGTCGCATTCAGGTTCACAGAGGACTCGACCCGTGAGGTAAGAGAAGTCGGCTTGGCGTCGAAGCTGGGCCGCGAACTGTATTCGGCTTTGAGGCCGGGTTTGCCATCCGGAGTGGTCAGGACAGATGCGGGCATGGGGTCTGCCTTGTTTGAAAGAAATTGAGTGCCGGGCACGTAGGTGATCTTTGCCTCTGGGAACTCGGCCTTCATTCCTTCCAGCACGCTGACGGTGTGCGAGGTACTGCCGTTGTAGTTGCCGAGCAGAACCGCAGCTTGATCCGCGAGCGGGCCGACCAAGGCGACTCGTTTGGCAGATTTCAGAGGCAGGACGCCGTCATTCTTGAGCAAAACCATCGATTCATTGGCGATACGACGCGCAAGCTCGCGGTGAGCGGGACTGTCCAATTGTTTCTCGTCGATGTTCATGTATGGCACGGTCGCCGGCGGATCGAACATGCCGAGACGGATGCGAGCCGTGAAGAGACGAATGAGCGCAGTATCAACCGAGCTTTCTGGAAGATAGCCCTGCTGCACAGCCTCGATGTACGGTTTGTAATCGTGGTCGTCGTTCACTTTCGCAAAGTCGATGCATTCGTTATCCATGCCCCGAATGATTGAGATGCAGATGCCTGCGGCTGCGTCGGACGGTAATGATGGCCGTTGAAGATGTTGCGCACGGCGTCACAGTCAGAGACTACATAGCCCTGGAAGTCCTAAGCTCCGCGAAGAGTGTGCTGCAACAGAAACTGACTCGCGCACGCAGGCTCACCGTTGATCGCGTTGTAAGCACACATAACCGACCCTGCACGGCCTTCCACGACGGCCGCGCGAAATGCAGGTAAGTAGGTGTCTTCTTCGTCGTGCTTGCTGACGTCCACATCGGTGAAATGGCGAGTGGGTTCGGGGCCACTGTGAACGGCATAATGTTTGGGTGTGGAGATGGCACGGTAATAGTGGGGATCATCGCCTTGCATGCCTGTGACAAACGCGACGGCTAACCGAGCGCTCAGGAATGGATCTTCACCATAGGTTTCCTGGCCGCGTCCCCAGCGCGGATCGCGAAAGATGTTGACGTTGGGTGCCCGGAAATCCAAGCCTTCGAAAATATTGGAGTGACCTGCGCGCTCATGCTGCGCGTGCTTGATTCGGCCCTCAACGCCGATGGCGGTCGCCATCTCGTGAATGCGGGGCACATCGAAGCTGGCGGCAAGCCCGATGGGCTCGGGAAATTCCGTCACGCCATCGGAAATGACGCCATGCAGGGCTTCGCTCCACCAATCGTACGAAGGAATGTTCAGGCGAGGGACGGCGCGTGCCTGATTCACGAGCTGTGAGGCCTTCTCTTCGAGCGTCATGCGATGAACGAGATCGGACGCGCGCTCTTCAGGAGAGAGCTTGGGATTCATGTAAGGGAAGTTGGAGGTGTCTTGCGCGAAGGAAGTGGGGGCGACGAAGGCGATGATCACGATGAGTGCGGCCAGCAATACGATTCTGGGATGGTTCATTCGACTCCTGTGAGTACCCAAACAAATTGCTACGGTTTCAAGCGTCGATGTTACGGCGCGTGAACCGATGTTGCCTCCCCCGCGTAATCAACCAGCTTGTCGGGATTAGCGGTTGATTCGAGGCCCGATCCGTGCCCGGCGGTTACGAACACAATCTTCATCTCAATACTTGCCGGCATTCCGGGGTAATTCCCTTCTCGATTACCAATCGTCAAAGTTCGGCTTGACTCGGACCAGTGCACCGGGATGACGGAGTGTGCGCCGTGCTCATAGTCATAGCTGTCGCCCGAATCCTCATAAAGGTTGAATTCTCCATCCGCACCGGGATAGATCCTTAGCTCAATCGGTCCTGCGGGTTTCTCATCCGCGTATTCGATTTCAGGACCCAGCGGAAGAATCGAACCGGCACGCACATAGAGGGGAATACGGTCGAGAGGAGCGTCCGCGTCGATCTCCCGGTTGCCGCCTCTCGATTCCCCCGTCCAGAAGTCGTACCAGACCGGTGCGTCGGGTAGGTACAAGCTTCGGCGAGTGGCGTCCGATTGAAGCACCGGGTTGACGAGGAGCGCAGGACCGAACATGAACTGATCACCGATGTCCCGAACTCTGAGATCAGTGCGCCAATCCATTACTAGCGGACGCTGGATCGTGTAGTCCTCATTCGTCACACGCCACGCCAGCGAATAAATGTAGGGCATCAGGCGGTAGCGCAGCTTGTCGTAATTGATGAGAATCGGTTCGACTTTATTGAAGGCCCAAATCTCATTCTGCGGCCGGTGCCCATGCGTGCGGAAAATCGGGCAGAAGGTTCCATACTCGAACCAGCGTGCATAGAGTTCCTGAAACTTTGGGTCCTCAACCGGATTGTCGTGCGGCGGCCAATAGCCGCCGATATCGGTTGTCCAATACGGATATCCGGAAAGCGCAAAATTCAACCCGGCGGCCACTTGATGGCGTAGCCCCCAGTAAGAGCCATAAACGTCACCCGACCAGACTGCCGCTCCAACTCGTTGCTGCCCGAGAAAAGCGGAACGCGTGAGAAGGAAAACTCGCTTGCGATCTGTGGCTGTTTTCCAGTGTTCCTGAACCCCTAGCGTGTGCATGAACGGGAAAATGTTCGTGTATTCGGCGCCATTGCCGATGGCGATCTGCTTGTTTTGAAGAATCGCGTCACCCATGTGAGGCCAATATTCCTCGGGCTCGGCGCTGTCGAGCCAGAACGCGTCCCAGTCCAGCGACAAGAGCTTGCCAGCAAGGTTGTTCCAATAGAAATCACGCGCTTTCGGATTCGTAGCGTCGTAAACATGGGCGCTGGGAACCTCCAGGTGTTGCTTCGTCATCTCCGCGAAATTCTGAGACTTCGAATCAAACAGCCCCCAAACCGAAAGCATGGCATGGACGTGTTCATCGTGGAGTTGTTTGAGCTCACCGGGGACATCAGGGAAGTTCGAATTGAAGATCGGATCGCCTTCTGCTTTCCACCAAAACCAATCCTGAACAATTGCGTCGAGCGGTATGTGCTCATCACGATACCGATGTGCGATTCCGAGCACTTCTTCTTGCGAAATGTAACGGTCCTTCGACTGGAAGAATCCGTAGGACCATTTCGGTAGGAGCGGGGTGTGTCCGGTAAGGTTGCGATATTCATGGATGAGTTGATCCATCTCCGGGCCATAAATGAAGTAGTAGTCGACGGCATGGCCAGCAAGTGAATCCAGATTCAGTTCCAGCGGGAAACGATTATCGACGTGCGTCAGCGAGGCGGTGTTCCACATCAAAGCATACCCTTTGCTTGACAACAGCAAAGGGATCGCTACATCCGTGTTGTTCTGCCCAAGTTCGACGGTGGCGCCCCGGTAGTTGAACATTCCGTTCTGGTGTTGCCCCAAACCGTAGAAGCCTTCTGAGAAATCCGGAGCAAATCTGTCTTCGACGTGAAATGTCTTCTCTCCATTCAGTTCAGCCGGTTCGTAGGTCCGGGGAATCGAGTTGCGTTCGCGTAAGAGACCCTCGCCTGCAGCCGTGCTGAATTGGACGTTGCCCCATTTGAGCGAGAGTTCGATCTTCAATGCATCGGTAGTGAGGATCGCCGCATCGGATGTATGTGAAATCTGGAACTTCGCGCCTGGACACGACTGCTTTGAATCGAGCATCCATGGCTGGCTTTGGCGAATCGTATCGGGTGGCTCGGGCGCAGCGACGAAATGAATGACGAAGGAGCGGCAAACGGAAATGTGCACGCTCTCGTTTCCGATTGTGGCCGTCATACCGTCCCGAGCTTGCGCGTACTTGACTGGGGGTAGTGGGGGCACATCCCACAGCTGGGCGGTTGCCTGTGTCGCGGTCCCGGTGAGCCCGCACAGGCCGAGAAAAAGAGAAGTCCAGAAGCTCCTGGATGGAAGCAAGTTTAATCTCATCCGGTCAAAAGTGCGTACAACGGCAGCGCTAACTGTAACGAACTCGAAATGGAAATGCCAGGCAATGATAGAGCCGTGCACGCGAGGAGCTTTTTAAGGCCTTTGGATTCGCTTGACGCTTGCGTGCACCTTTTTTGAAATGTCCTTGCCCGTGCGTCGGTGTGTAACGGGATAGAACCTTGCCACAGAACCCAGTTTTTGTCCCGGGCTTCTATTGTTGACATCGATAACTTTACCGATTATTTTCCACGGAGTGCAGACATGAGGGCGCTCGTGCTTCGCAAACCGGGTCAGGCCGATCTCGAGACCATCGCTGATCCGGCACCCACAGATACGAACGTGCTGCTCCGGGTCCGCATGGTCGGATTCTGTGGCAGTGATCTGAATTCGTTCCGGGGACTCAATCCACTCGTCACGTATCCCCGCATTCTGGGCCATGAAGTATCGGCTACGGTGGTGGAAGACCCAGGACGTGAAGACGCATTGTCTGCGGGGACGAACGTATCGGTGTCCCCATATACGAACTGCGGCCAATGCTCTTCCTGTCTGCGCGGACGTCCGAACGCTTGCCAGTTCAACCAGACTCTCGGTGTGCAAAGGGATGGCGCCCTCACCGAATTCATTGTGCTGCCGCGAGAAAAACTGTATCCCGCTAAGCTGACCCTGAAAGAGTTGTGCTTGGTGGAACCGCTTACCGTCGGATTTCATGCCGTCACACGTGGACGTGTAACCGCAAACGACACGGTTGCGATTTGGGGTTGTGGGGGCGTAGGACTTGGTGTCGTAGCAGCCGCAAGTTCCCGGCTTGCGCGAACGATCTGTATTGATGTAGATGACGAAAAGCTCGACTTGGCGCGCATGGCCGGCGCTCAGCTCACCATTAATAGCACGCGAGAGCCGCTACACGACCGATTGCTGGAAATGACCGATGGCCGAGGACCGGATGTTGCCATCGAAGCGATCGGCACCGCGGCTACGTTCCGAGCCGCGGTCGAAGAGGTCGCATTCACCGGGCGCGTAGTGTACATCGGGTATGCGAAGGAACCGGTCAGTTACGAAACCAGGCTGTTCGTTCAAAAAGAACTGGATATTGTCGGCTCCAGAAATGCTCAACCGGCGGATTTCGAGGCCGTGATCAAACTTCTGGAAGCGCAGACGTTCCCCGTTGATCAAGCTGTGAGTCTGGTTGTGCCCCTTGAGCAAGCAGCGGATGCGCTGTGTTTCTGGAGCGATAATCCGTCACGTTTCAGAAAGATTATGGTGAGCATGGATTGATGTTCTTTTTGTAGAGCGGCGCTGCTGCTCGACCAGGAAATTGCTGCTGAATTGATCCGGCAGAAATCGAACGACGTGTCTGACGAAAGGGCAATAATGCTTTCACCTCGTCTATTCTTGATTCTTAAAGTTGCCACAATCTTGTTACTGTCGTCTGCGGTTTCTATGGCGCACGCCCAGAGTGCCACGGCTCCAACCGCTACTCAGGAGCCGGCTAGCATCGATCAAATCTGGCAGAAAGCGAGCGGTGAATACGATTCAGAGCGCGCCGCTTTGCTGAAACGAGTCGAGAGCGCGGACCACCAGGGCCCGTTCCGGGCTGACTGGGAGTCGCTTCAGAAGTACGAGGTGCCCGAATGGTACAAAGATGCGAAGTTCGGCATTTTCATTCATTGGGGTGTCTACTCCGTCCCCGCGTTCGGCAACGAATGGTATCCGAGAAATATGTACGTGGAGGGATCGCCGGAATACAAGCATCACGTCGCAACCTACGGCTCCCAGGGTAAATTCGGCTATAAAGACTTCATCCCGATGTTCAAAGCGGAGCGCTTCGATCCGGCGGCGTGGGCTGAGCTATTCAAGAAATCCGGGGCGAAGTACGTTGTACCTGTGGCTGAGCATCACGATGGCTTTGCCATGTATGACAGCGGATTGAGCGACTGGACCGCAGCCAAAATGGGGCCGCATCGAGATACTACAGGAGAACTGGGCAAAGCCGTGCGGGCTGCAGGACTGCACTTTGGAGTGTCATCTCACCGAGTGGAACACAATTTTTTTCTCGGCGTGGGCCGTACTATTCCCTCGGATGTAAACGATCCGCAATATGCAGCATTCTACGGACCAGCTCATAACTGGTTGTCGGCCCCGCAGGGCGTCCCTCTTAACGATGATTTCACTCACGTGTCTTCAGCGTGGGCCGACGACTGGCTCGCGCGAAGTGCAGAACTTGTGGAGAAATATCATCCCGACATCGTCTACTTCGATTGGTGGATCGGACAGGCTTCGATCCGGCCAAATCTTACGAAGTTTGCCGCTTTTTATTACAACAGTTCTCTGAAATACGGCGACCACGTAGGAGTAATCAATTACAAAGACTACGCCATGCAGGAGCACTCCGCCGTGCTCGATCTGGAACGCGGACAACTGGGCGACATTCGTCCTCTCTACTGGCAGACCGACACCTCGGTAAGTAATAAATCCTGGGGCTACATCAAGGACGACACCTTCAAGTCGCCGGAATTCGTGGTTCATCAGCTGATCGATATCGTCAGCAAGAACGGCAATCTGTTGATGAACATCGGTCCACGCTCCGACGGCACGATCCCGGAGGAGGTGCAGCAAGTTCTTCTCGACGTCGGTGCATGGCTGAATGTGAATGGGGAGTCGATCTACGGCACTCGACCGTGGAGGATCTATGGTGAGGGTCCAACAAAGGTAGCGGCCGGATCTTTTCACGATACCGACACTACACGTTATACAGCCGAAGACTTTCGTTTCACGACCAAAGGGGATGTACTCTACGCGATTGGGCTGGGCTGGCCGACTAATGGCGAGGCCGTGATTCACTCGCTCGCATCGGCCGTTGGCAACGAACACGTTCGGTCCGTGATTTTGGTAGGCAGTGAGGCGAAGCTGCAGTTTGAGCAGGGGGCCGATGGTCTCCGAGTGCGGCTTCCGGACCAGGCTCCGGGCAAATATGCATACGCCCTCCGAATAATGTTCGCCCCCTCATCACATCAACCTGGATCTTAGCTTCAATTAACTCAGCAAGAGAAGCGTCGCAAACTCCCCTCTTACCAGCTTCGATTGCTCAGATGCTGATCCTTTTGCTACCCCACTCAGAACTGCCGGCGCCTGGGCGAACTCACCAGAAGTGTGGATGTCATATCATGTTGGAGCAAAGGAGCAGTAATAATCCCGATCTATGTTCATGCGAATCACAGTTTGTCTTCTCTTGACCCTGATCTCGGCCCAAGGCCTGTCCGGCACCGATTTTGCCATGAAGGTGACCGACAAGAATTATCTCGATACTCAAGGTTTCAGCGTTTTTCTCTACGACAGCACCTAGATAATGCACAGAGATGAGGATTCGAACGGGCTTTCTGAGAAAGTCTGAAGGAAAAACCATTTGGAGACCCTGGAAATGCTGTTGTAGAACAGGGAGGCCGCGGAGTCGGTAGCTTCGCGAG
>JBAUXO010000170.1:0-9571 GCA_049584315.1 Candidatus Sulfotelmatobacter sp.
AGTTGAGCACGTGTACGGTCTGCCCGCATGGAATCATGGAAGCACTTTCGCTACAAACCTCGCCTGCTCGGCCAACGAAAGCGATGGCCGCAACCCCACTCCGCAAATTACCAGTAAAGCCGTTCTGCTATGTGCTGCGCGGCATTCGGAGAGGGAGCAACCGAACCCGACGCTACCAAGGACGAGTACAGAGCTTGTTCCGCCGCGAACCAGTCAACCTCAGGTGAACCGAACGGACGATGCCTCCGTTCCCAAAGCGTGTAAGCTGGTTTTGCCACGAACTCGTGGCGGTCCTCTCCTAGAAAATCGGTGGTCAGCTGCATCGGTTGTTGCTTTTCACGGTCAACGCTGCGATAGTGGAAAACACCACACCGCCTAACATGACGGTGGCGAATCGACCTGATGCCCCCAAGTTTGACCCCATGAATGCAAGGGGAAGAACCGTTGCAATTGCACACAGTCCGACGAGGGAAACCGCTCGAAATTTTGCTTGCGCTCCTCGATAACATGCATTTCGCATATCGCCAGACAGCCTGCGCGCCCTGGCGATTTCAGAGGCAACCATCCAGCTCTGCACGACAGCCAGCGCAGAAACAACACAAAAACCTGCTACCGCGCCCCGTTCCGCGTGTATGCCACGAACAAAAAGGGCGATGATGCCTCCACTGACTCCCAGAAGCACAACTGTGATGACGAAGGCCATTCGCTGCCACATGATGAACTCGCGTCAAAGAATGAGTCATCATACATACCCCCATAGGTATAGTGCAAGCTCTGGCATGATATGATTCGTTTGCGAATGAGTCATACAATCAAGAACAAACGGAAGCTGATTTTGCGGAGCAAACGCATCCGCGGTCAATTTGAGGCTCTTGAGCGCGTCCTCGACGAGGGACGCGATTGCTCCGAAGTGTTGCAGATCATCAGCGCAGCAAGAGGTGCAGTCAACAGCCTGATGACCGAGCTCTTGGAAGGCCACATCCGGCACCATGTGCTTGACCCGAAGCGGAAACCGAATTCGGAGCAGACTCACGCAGCCGATGAGGTGATCGACATGGTAAAGACGTATCTCAGGTAGCTCGACTCGGTCCGACCGAACAAACCTTCATTGCAGACACCTGTGGTTCGGTCCCGATAAACGCGCAAGCAGTGAGCGGTGCATTTCTGGCGATGAACCGACTTCCCAGTACTAATCTCGTGTGGCGGGGCAGACTACTTTAGGATTGCTGACTGTTTGTCCAGAAACGCCGGGGCACGATCAGAACTCCAACCGCGCCTGAAAGGCGATCATGCGTGGACTGCTATCGCCACCCAATCCGACTCCCAGCAAGCCGGTCGGCGGAGAGGTCGTGTACGTGAGCGCTCCGAATCCACTCTGTGTGGAATGATTTCCTGGAATGCCGGCCTGAACCATGTTTGGAAGCGCAAAATTCGGATGGTTGAAGACATTAAAAAACTGCCCCTCAAAGCGCAGCTTCACATGCTCGCTAAAGGGAAACCATTTTGTCAGGTAGAAGTCGCTCCAGAGAAAATCTGGACCGCGCAGGGCATTGCGGCCGAGGTTCCCGAATTGGCAAGTCTGCGGGCTGTCGCCACCATAGCACTGCCCTGTACTCGGATCGACCGCCGACACAAATGCATCCGGATTAAGCCACTGAATCGTTCCCGCCTGAGTTACACCCGGAATCGGACGATGCTGGTAGAGCGGAACGCCCGGAACGGCACTGGCAAACTGCGGCCCACTGCCCTGCACAATTCCTTCTTGCTGACCAGTGTTTAGGTCGACAGCTGAATAGGGCGTGCTCAGCACCGAGAACGGAACTCCGCTGTGCCAGAACGCTGTTCCGGAAATCTGCCAGCCGTTGAGCGCGTAGCCCAGAGAATGACTCCGCACTCTAATCGGCAACTGATACACATACTGCGCGTTGAGATTGTGCCGGATGTCGTAGTCGCAAGGGCCATAATCGCGGGCCAGATCTCCGGGGAGAGGCGAAAGAATCCCTCCCGCAGAGAACGGCAGGAATCCTCCGTTCGAGACCGTATCCATGCAACGGCTCCAGGTGTAGTTGACCTGTCCTTGCAAGCCATGACCGAGTCGCTTCATCGCGGTCAGTTGAAGACCGTTGTAGTGGCTGTTCGCACCGGTGGATAATTGTGTCACCGCGGCGAATCGCGCATCGGTAGGTTGCAGATAGGGGAATGGTGCAAAACAGCCCTGACACACGGTCTGGTAACCGTTGACTTGTGTTGAGTAGGGCTGGTTCACCGCGCGCGTCCCGACATATTGTGCGTGGAAGCTAGCCGTCGTTCCGAATTGATGTTCGATTCCCAGGCTCCACTCCATGAAGTACGGCGCGTGGAGTTTGCCATCAGGAATAGCTGTGATCGCAACCGGTGGAAGAGAAGGCTGCCCCTGGGGAAATCCCGAAGTAAAAGTCTGATTGGCGGCAACGATTGCGCCGACTGCGCTGTTGGGCGCTTCCGGCGCTATGGCTGTGCCGCCCACAGTACCCAGCACTCCTCCCTGAAACGTCTTGTCGTAGGGAGGATTCGTGCCGATCAAGTCGGCCACCGTGCCCGGCAAGATATCGCTGAAAATGCCGAAGCCGGTGCGGAGGACTGATTTCGGCTCGAACTGCCACGCAATCGCCGTTCTCGGCTGCAAAATAGCCACCGGTACGGACGAGAACAGATTGCCGAGATGAGTTTGAATAACGGTGTTCAACGGTTGATTGTCATGGGGAATGGAACTGAAGGAACCGCGGAGACGGGCGACTTGATCATGTGGATTCAGCGGATTGGAGTTGAAAGTGTCGCGCACACCGAACGTCCAGGTCAGCGTGCGAGTCACTTTCCAGGTGTCTTGCGCGTATACGTCGAGATTGAGAAAGTTGAAGGGCTCGTTTAAGTACGAAGGGAACGTCTCCGATGCGGTGTTTGCCACCCCATCGATAAACTGTTGCAGGTTTGCGTAGGTCACGGTGGGAACCGTGCCTTCCCCGAAGTCGTAGTCGTTCAGGCGGAAGATGCGGATGTTCGTTCCAAACCGTAGTTCGTGGGCGCCGCGGCTCCAGGCGAGGTTGTCATTGATGAAAAACCGGGATGCGCGCCTTCCTTGTACCCAAGTGTTGTCGAGCCCTCCAACGGGCGTGAAGGCATTCGCCCCGCTACCCTGCAATACGATCGGGAAAGCCGAAAGGGTCTTCTGGAGGTTGCTCGGCCCAAACAAGCTCTCGTACCACGAGAACGCCGGGTTGAGGTAGTTCACCAGGTTCTGCGAGAAAACGTGCGTGTGTCCTGCGGCGAAAGAGTAAAGAGGTTGCGGCGAAAGCGCATTGAAGACTGGATTGATGGGATCCGTGTATGCGGCTTGCAGCCCTGTGTCCGACTGGAAACGAAGCCATGCCGTATCTTTCGGGTTGATGTTGTAGTCGAGACGGACGGTCTGGACCTGCTCGTGGTCATCGCTAGAGTGCGAGACGCTCTGCCGGTTGGCGCAACCATCCCCGGCATCGCCAAGCGGGCAGCCAAGTATCGCCGTGGGTGTGCCGCCGGCATTTCCGTAGAGGTTGAACATCTGTTGATAGAACAGACAGTTCTCGTTCGGATCGCTGGACCCGCAGCCGGTCGTTTGGCCCCCAGAAAGTTGCTGCAAGACGTATGCTTGGAATGCCGTACTGGGAACGATCGTCGGCGTGACGATGGGCAGTGCTATCCGCACCCATTCGCTATCAAAGAAGAAGAACAGTTTGTCGTGCGCGATCGGCCCACCGACACTGCCTCCAAAATGGTTCACGGTCGCTCCCGGCTTGTGGTTTCCTGGCGTCGCGTTGGTAAAGTAGTCCGCTGCATTCAGCAGCGAACCATTCCACAGTTCATACAGATTTCCGTGAAACTGATTCGTACCGGACTTGGTGACATAGTTGACCTGGGCTGCTCCATACCGTCCCTGATCCACGGAATAGGAAAGAGTGTTGACAGTCACTTCGGAGATCGAATTCAAGCCCAGGACAAGGTTGGTTGAGAGGCCGCTATTGAGATTCGTGAGCGGGTCGTTCGTTTCCAGCCCATCGACGATGTAGCCGTTGGAGAGGGCGGGCAGCCCGTTGAATTCCACGTTGCCATAGCCGTTTGTGCCGCCAACGAAATCGTTGCCGCTGCCGGCCGTGTTGATGAGTGCTCCAGGCGAAAATTGCAGCGGGTAGGTTAGGTCCCCGCCCGGATTCGGAAGGTCCTCTAGCGCCGAAGTATTCAGAGTTGTGGATGTGTTTGCATTGTCCGGGTTGATGAGTGGAGCCTCGCTATTCACCTCAACTGTCTCGTTTGATCGGGCCACCCTGAGAGTGAAATTCAATGTTTGCTTCTGGCCCAGACCCGAAATGACGTTGTCATTTTGCTGCGGCTCGAAGCCTTGCGCTTCCGCTTTGACCGAGTAGATTCCAGGCTTTAACTGTGGGAAGTTGAACCGGCCAGCGTCATCGGTCTTGGCGCTCCGCCTCAGTCCAGTCTCAAGGCTGGCGATCGCCACTGTGGCACCCGGCACGACCGCGTTGGTTGTATCCCGAACTTGGCCAACGATGGCACTCGTGGTCTCGCCTTGTGCCAGTGCTAGAGAAGGAGGTAGAGATGCGACGACCGCGAGAATGATCACCAGTCGACGGAGGTGCGTCATGTCTTCAGACTCATTTGTTTCCCTCACAGGCCACAAACGTCCCGACGTTAAACTTCAGGCTGATTAACTGGTGATTATCTTTCATAGTTAACCATAGTTAATCTAAATAGGCAAGCTCACGAGGAGCCATTACGTCACGAATTGCTTGTGCCAGCAATGCGGCAGAGTCGTGTTTTAGAAAAACTCCAGAGATCCCAGAACGGATCAGATCGGCAGCCACGCCTACATCCACACCTGCGGTCACAACGAGAGTCTTTCCCTGGAATCCCTGTTCCTTCGCCAGTCGGAGAAACTGTCGGCCGTCGCCCTCGCCAAGATCGAAATCAAGGAGCACGACGTCGATCGCCTTACGCCGCAGAATCTGCAGAGCCTCTCCGATTGTGCCGCAGTGAGCAGCCACCGCGAATCCGGGCTCAGCAGCGAGGAGCCGACTTGCACTCTCTCGAAACAAGGTGTGATCGTCTAACAACAAGAGGCGGACGATGCCCGCCACAGTTTCAGGCATTTGCCACCTCCTTCTGTGCGACACCCAAGGGCAAGACCGCAGCGAAGCAGCAGCCTTCCGATCTCGGCTCGTAAGAAAGCTCCCCTCCGAAGCTCCGCATAATCGCCTTAGAAACGTAGAGCCCGAGACCGCTGGACTCCGCGCCACGCTGAAACGGCCGGAAAAGGTTTTCCGGCGAAGCGATGCCCGTTCCGGTGTCTTCGAATCGAATTGTGACCGTCCCCTTCTCCTCTCGCGCAGCAATTCGTAGTTGCTTCTTCTCGCTAGAGGTCATGGCGCGGCGACTATTCTTTGCCAGATTTAGGAAAACCTGAATCAGTCCGTACCTGTCGGCCCAAACCAATGGCAATGATTCCTGAACATCCCACAGCATCTCGATCTTTGATTCGTGATAGGCGGTTTCGATCAGTATCCGGAATTCGTCCAGTACAGACGTAAGCTCAACCACCTCACCGTTCTGAGATGCGGCGGAACCCAATTCCAATGCCGATACTCTTTCGAGGCTCTGGATCAGGTTCGCCAAGGCTTTGAAATCCTCATTCGATTCAAGCTCCTTCACTCGGGAGAGGTTCTTATGCACGACGAGCACTGCACCGCAGAGATTCCGAATTTCATGGGCCACAGCGCTCATCAGAATTCTTGTGTTCTTCAATAGATAGTCGAGGCTGAGATCCTCGCGATTCCGCAGATCCTCAGAAAGATCGACGATGATGGCCGCCAACCGCGGGCCCGATATCGTGCTGTAGGTCGAAAACCAGACACCGGCGAGAAAGACTTCTCCATCGCCCCTTTTCCCTGTGCACTGCAGCGTGGTCCGAAATACCCGCGGCTGTTGGGTTTTGAGAACCGTCTGTAAGGCTGGGAGATAAGAATTGATTTCCTGGCCTTGCAACGGTTGCCCTTCAGGAGCGAGCAAGTGTTGCGCAGCTTCATTTGCCAATAAGACGTTTCCGCCCGAGTCAATGGTGACGATCGCAGCTGGACTGCTTTCGACGAGGGAACGCAATTGCTCCTCTGCGTCCTCCCGTAACTTGATCTGCCCTTCGAGTTCTTCGACGTGCGTCATCGTAATTCGGCGATTGCGGATCAACTCCGAAATAAACAGTCCTGTACCGACAAATCCTGCCGAGCTGAACAGCATGCGAATCACAGCTTCATTTTCGGGCAAATTGCTGAACGCTTCCTGAAGAACGGCACAGACCAGTGCAACCCCGACGATCCGAGTCCTTGACAGGAACCCACCGAGAATCATGATGGGAAATAGGTAAAGGAATCCTAGGGAAATGTATGGTTTCGTCGCCCAGTCGGCCACCGCGATGGCTGCTATCAAGAGACCAGCGACGACGATCAGCCTGACGCGGTTGGCCGGTGCGTAGATGGACAGTAGATCTTTCACGGGTGGTGCGTAGCTGGGTAGAGGTTCTCTCATGGCCATTCTTTTCACGGCCATTCTAATGGTGCGCTATCTTCGGCTATCAGGAAACTGCCTTCTCAAGAACTAGCCAAAAGATAGGCTCCCAGCTCGCCTAAAGATAACGGTGGAGCCTCAAGATAGGGTTCCCTTCGCACGGAGCGCCTTGCAGAATAATCACAGCCACATTCAGTACTGCATCCTTCGAACCTGAGTTCGTCTGGAAGCTTGAAGGTCGAACGAAAATGATGAAATATCCGGTTCACATCAGAAGAAGAGCTGTCGTTGTGTTTGTGACGGCCGCAGCGATCATTGTCGTAACGGGACTTCTGGAACTCGGTCACAGTCGTGGGCAGGCCGCAAACGCGAATACACCACAACAATCAGGCGCAAAATCCAAGGCCTCCTCGTCCGAAGCGGCCTTGGACCTCTCGCCCAGCCAACTAAACTCGATCAAGATTGAGCCGGTGGGAAGCTACCTCTTTCCCGTTGAGAAGGAAGCGGTCGGCAACATTGATTTTGCCGACGACCTGTCAGTTCAAGTCTTCCCGGCTTATCAGGGGACCATCATCAAGAGTTTTGTGGAACTCGGCGTCAGCGTTCGGAGGGATCAACCTCTCTATACCATCAAAAGCCCCGACCTCATTCAGGCGGAGTCAAACCTGATTGGCGCAGCGGCGACTCTCGATCTGACCAATAAGGAACTGGCGCGCGTCCAGGGTCTTGGCGGCATTGCCGAGCGCGAGAAGGAACAGGCAATCTCGGATCAACAAACCGCTGAGGGCGCCCTCAAAGCGGCACGAGATGCAGTCCTCGTCTTTGGTAAGACGGATGCGGAAATCGATCAAATGATCGCTTCGCGCAAGACAGATGCGGCGCTGGTCGTACGCAGCCCCATTTCCGGCAAGGTCACATCCTTCAACGGGCCACCGGGGCTTTTGGTGCAACCGGGGAATCTGCCGGCGCCCTACTCGGTCGCCGACGTGACAATTAAATGGATGCTGGCGAATGTCAGTGAAAGCGAGCTGTCACTTTTTCGCTTGGGCCAGCCGGTTCAGGTCAAAGTGATGGCCTATCCCGACCGCGTGTTCAAAGGTAAGGTCTCTAAGATCTACGCCACGGTTGATCCGAACACTCATCGGGTAACGATACGTTCCGAGATCGCGGACCCCCGCGATGAACTGCGCCCCGGAATGCTCGCTAACTTCGTCATTCGCGTCCACGACCCGGTGGAAGCCATCGCTGTACCCGCTAATGGCGTGGTTCGCGAAGCCGATGGCACGATGACGGCTTGGGTGACAACCGATCGCCACCATTTTGTACAAAGAATCATCAAGATCGGCCTGCGAAACGACGACCGGGTTCAAGTTCTCGATGGTTTGCACGGCGGAGAACTGGTGGTAACGGACGACGCAGTATTTCTTAGCAACATGTTGCAGGCGCCACCAACCGACTAGGCCTAATGCCACTTTCAATTCATTAGAAGACGAGCCCATGTTCAAGTCTCTCATTGCGTTTTGCCTGAGCCGCCGCCCGATTGTGGTGGTGGGTTTACTGCTGTTTGCTCCAGACATTCCATTTTTGTAGACCGGAGTGCGGGAGACTGAGAATCCTATCTTGTGGACTTTAGCGACATCTTTAGAATGTCCGAGGCTATCTTCTGGCTAATTCCCGAAGGGGGCGCTGACGCATCCGTGTTCTCTTGCGTCGACCCCGCCTTCATAGTTAGCTCTTCGGAATATCGTTGCGGTTCCACCATCCGCCGCCAAGAGCCTGAAACAACGCGGCTGTGTCGGCATAACGATTCGACTGAGCCTGCACAAGGTTAATGAGGGCTTGCTGATAGGCTTGTTCCGCGCTCAAGAGCGCGAGGTAGTTCGCGTAGCCGGATTCAAGCTGTTTCTTCGTCAGGTCGAGGGTGATGCTGGCGGCATCTTTTGCGGCTGCTGCGGCTTTCAAGGCGTCGGCGTCCTGTTGGAGCGCATTCAGGGTGTCCGCGACATTCTGGAACGCGGTGAGGACAGTGCTGCGATATTGCTCATCGGCCTCGGTATAAGCGGCTCTTGCGGCGCGCTCCCGATGCTTGAGCGTACCGCCGTCAAAGATGGGCTGCGTGACGCCTGCCGCTACATCCCAGAAGCCATTGCCTCCCGAGAACAGATGGCCGAGGACCACCGCCATGCTGCCGGCATTCGCAGTCAGCGCGAAGCTCGGCAGGCGATTGGCGCGCGCAATTCCAATCTGGGCGCTGGCGGAATGTAGATTCTCCTCGGCTTGGCGCACATCCGGACGCTGCTCCACGAGTTGCGAAGGAAGGCTTACTGGCAGTTCCTGCGGCAGTTGCAAACTCGACAGCTCAAACTTCTCGGTCAGATCCTGGTTGGGGAATCCGCCCGACAGCGCAGCCAGCAGATCCCGTTGTTGAGCCAACTGCTTCAGCAGCGGAGGCAAGGTGGCGGCGACTTGCGCGAGCTGCGATTCCTCCGCCGCTACATCGAGCTCACTCGCATACCCCTTCGCATACTGGTCCCGCAAAATCTGCAACATATTGGTGTTGATGGTGACTAGTTCATGGGTCGCGTCAATCTGCCCCCGCAATTGCGCTTCTTGAATGGCGGCGGCAGCGACGTTTGAGCTCAGCGTGATGTGTGTCGCCGCCAGGGCAAAACGCGCTTGTTGTTCCTGTGCTTGCAACGACTCAACGGTTCGCCGGTTCAGGCCGAAAACGTCTGGCACGTACGAGACGCTCACCTGCGGCGTGTAGAGGCTGTAATTCAAGGCGCTGGTGTTGGTTGCAGGTGAAATGTCAGCCGATGTCTTTGCCCGGCTCGCCGAAAAACCGCCACTAACACTGGGATCAGTACTGTCCGGAAGATGGCTTTAAAGATCCCGCTAATCCAATGCAGAGCAAGAGGTTAAATGCGGTTTTGTTTTTTGTCGATTTGAAGTCAAAAAGTCGAAAACGGCTTTCTCGGAGGAAAAT
>JBAUXO010000171.1:0-9470 GCA_049584315.1 Candidatus Sulfotelmatobacter sp.
CGTCAGGTAGACGTTGGGAACCCGCCGAGACCCTTTAGGCATCTCCGCATGGCGGAGCGTTGCACACCGGATCCTAGTTCGAGTCGAGTCCCCGTTCATTCAGCATTGGTTCAAAAATCGGTTACCGTCATCACCAACCCCGCAGGCCGACTTTCACCTGTGATGCTAGGAGAACTCCCCGTGGATTAGCAATAGGGGAAGCGCAAATAGTTGGCAGATCACTTGCAACCAAAGTAATCCCGCTTTCACAATCCGCCCTTGCAATTAGGGGCAGGCCTTGTGCAAAAGCGGAATCGCTGTTCCTGCGGAAATTCCGCGACCGCGGCATACCCCATGGAGTTGTTTTTTTCGACGAGGAAGAACACTTCGAAGGTTTTACGCCGCTCAGCCCGCTTTGCGGTTTTCGGTCAACACTTCGTCCAGCGCGCTTGCCAGTATATGCGCGCGCTTCTGATAATCCATCGACCCATTTTCCTGCTTCCGCCGCAAAAGGTGATACTCGTCGGCGATGTTCAGAGCCGCCAACACCGCCAACCGCACGGTATCAATTGTGTTCGTCGCCTCAGCCACGGCTCGCATCTTCGAGTCGACATATTCCGCCAGCTTCAGAATGTATTCCGGATCCGACCCGCGCAAGTTATAGGCCTGATCGAAAATCTCTACCCGCACGCTGCCGCTTTGCGCATCCTTCAATGTGGAATCCTTAGCCGCCGTTGCCATAACCAATCCGTTCAGCAATTCTGCAGTCGGCGATTGCAGCCGTAAGGCCTAGGCCGGTTTCATTACCCGATCACTCAATCGCCCCATTTTCTTGCCGTGCTAACTTGCCTCTGCAATCGTCTCGATCTGCTCCAGCATCTTCTCCACGCGTGCGCGAATCTCTTCGCGTTCTTTCCGCAACTGCACCGCCTCACGCCTCAGCGTGACCAGTTGTTCCTCACGCTCCTCCAATTGCTGCCGCACCCGCTCCGCGTCGCGCTCCGCCGTAGCCTGCGCTTGCCGCGCCGCTTTGTATATCTCGATAGTGCGATAAATCTTCTCTTCCAATGCCTGAAAATCGTCTGCCGGAACCTGTTCCGTCACCTGCTCAGCCGCGTTCAACGCCATGAGGCCACTCTTCCCTGGAAAGATTTCAAACTTTCACGAAGTATACTCCACCTCCCTGTGGATCGAGCATGGCTCCTTGGTGCCAACATGGTGTGGCTTTGGCTATAATTTGGTGCATGAAACAAACAACCCTCCCCACGCTAGCTGCCGCTGTTGCTCTGATAGCTTTCGCTCTTCCCAGTGCAGCCAAGACCAAGGTCGAAATGACGGACTCCCAAGGCAAAGCCGTCGGCACGATCATCGTGATGCCGCAAGGATCAGGCGTCGGCCTCAAGCTTCATCTCCACGATCTGCCGCCCGGCGAGCACGCCATCCACTTTCATCAGAACCCCAAGTGCGATCCGCCAGACTTCAAGTCCGCCGGCCCGCACTTCAATCCGGAAAACAAGAAACACGGATTCGAGAATCCCGAAGGTCACCACGCCGGCGACATGCTCAATTTCACCATCGACGTGAAAGGTAAAGCCGACGCGACCCTGGAGGACAAAGACGTGACCCTCGGCGATGGAGCGCACTCGCTCTTCAGCAACGGCGGCACGGCGATCGTCATCCACGCCAAAGCCGACGATATGAAGACCGATCCCTCCGGCAACTCCGGCGACCGCATCGCCTGCGGCGTAGTCACAAAGTAGGCTACGAAGTAAGATCGAACCGGCTCTGAAAGTTGGCGATGGTAGCGGCTTTGCGCTGCTGGAGATGGAGCCGTGCCTTCTCGCTTTCAGTACTCACCAACTGCTTTTCCGTCACTCCGCCGGCTCTCCCCATTCCACAGTGCGCTTTTCCCGGCTGCTCTTGCGCGCCAGAATCACCGCCCGCATGGTGCGCAACGCCTGCTCCGGAGTTACGTCCAGCGGTACCTTCTGCTCGATCGCGACCCGCACATTCGCATAAAATCCGCGATAGTCGCCGCGCTCCGTCTTTACTTTCACACTCGGCTCGCCCACCAGATTTAGGGTTCCCCACAGCTCTTCCGCTTCCACTCCCCAATCTGCGCCCCAGTCCGTGCCTTGCGGACAATTCTCTCCGCGCAGCCGGGCCTCCTGCGGATCCATTCCATGCTTCACAAATGATCCCTGCGTTCCATGAATCAGAAAGTGTGGGCCCGGCGCATACGCGATGATCCGTGCCCGTCCCATCGCCCGCAGCCGAGGATACTCCAGACAAACATCAAACGAGTCGTCGACCTGCGATGTCGCACGCTCACAGAATGCCGACGCCGTAATCGCCCGCGGCTCGCCAAACAACACCAGCGCCTGATCAATCACATGCGGCCCCAAGTCAAACAGCACGCCCGCTCCCGGCTGATCCGCTCTTTCCCGCCAGGCATTCGCCTTCGGCTCCAGACGAAAGCGGTCAAAGCGGCATTCGTATTCCACGATCGTCCCGAGCCGTCCCGACTGCACAATCTTCTTGACCGTCTCAAAATCGCCATCCCACCGTCGGTCCTGATACACCGTGATCAGCCGCCCGCGCTCCGCCGCCAGCCGCACCAGTTGTTCGGATTCCGCCAGTGTCGGCGCAAACGGCTTATCCACCACCACCTCCCGCCCGGCCAGCAAACATGCCCGCGCCATTTCAAAGTGCGAATCATTGGGAGTAGCGATCACGCACAGTTGGATTTCTTTGTCCGCCAGCAATTCATCGAGTGTCCGCGCGACTCGCACCCCAGGATATTTTTCCTGCGCCCGCGTTCCCCTGCGCTCCAGGATGCAAACCAACTCCATTCCCGGCACGCCGCGAATTACCGGCGCGTGAAACGCCTGTCCCGCCATTCCGAACCCAATCAACCCCACTCGCACCATGACGAACTCCTTGATCTTCACTGTGCGCTCTACCGCAGCAACGTCAGCGATTTACAGTCTTTTGCCGATATTGCCTTGCCGCGCTCCCCCGTATAAGCAAAATAGGCTCTGCTGCTGCTCGGTTGAACGCTGCTGGGCCGAGCTTGGGAATGCTAACGTCTTAGGAGGCGTGGATGCGATTCGGACCGTTTCTCGTGATTTCTTTGCTGCTGCTCATTCTTTGGGCTGGCGGCTTTCTGATGTTCCACGTAGCCAGCGGACTGATTCATCTGCTGCTGCTGTTCGCCGTCATTTCATTTGTGGCGCACCTGCTGCTGGGGTCAAGACCGGCGTAGATTTTGCAGGCCAGCCTTGCCCGCTCGAGCTAACCGGCTCTGTCAGCGTGCAAGGCCTGGCCGTCCGTTCGGCGGTCGATCTTTAGCTCGGCCTTCGATCCTTCACGCGCCGCACGAACTTTAGACCCGACCATACCTCGGTCACCGCGCACACTTTCACATCCACGAGTCCCCCGTCCAGTCCGATTGCGCGCACCACGTTTTCATCCACGTCGGTCGCTACGCCCGAAGTCCTTTTCGGCCAGCTCACCCAAAGCATTCCCGCCGGAGCAAGAGCCTTCGCCAGCCGCGGGAATTCCTTCGCCAGCTCCCCCCGTGACTTGCTGAACAGCATTACAAAATCCAGCCGGTCGCCCTGCTGGAGAACCTTGCACTCCGCCAACGCGTCGGACAATTCCGCGAGCACTTCCGCCGGAGCGTGTGCAAATTGCGCCCGAGCCCCCGCCTTAATCCCCAACTTTTTCGGAAGCGGTGTCCCCGAATATCCTGGCATTGACGTTTGTTGGCTCGAGAGAAAGCGAGAACTCAAACTGGAAACAGAAAACCGGAAGCTAGAGCCGGCCTACTGCACCGGCGCGTACCATCCCCGCCGCGCCCTCACCCGGAAGTTTTTCCGGTCAATCGCCACAATCTCAATGGTGCGGAAGTGGCCGTCCGGCTTCAAGTCCGCCGGCTTATAGGAAACGGCATACTGGCTGCGCAACTCGTCCTGAATTTCGGCGAATGCATTCGACACCTCGCGAATCTGGAAGGGAAAAAATGCCCGCCCTCCAGTCGCGTCCGCCATGCGCTCGAGCACCTTGTCGCCTGCTCCCTTGCTGCCGCTCACGTTTGTGCTGATGGTGTAGATGATGGCCTCCGCCCGTTGCGCCATTTCGATCGATTCCTCGCGCGTTACGTGGCTCTGATTGTCCTCGCCATCACTCAGCAGGATGATGGCTCGCCGCGACGGCCCGAGCTGCGGCGCTTTCAGCAGCTTGTCGCGGCAAGCGTAATACAGCGCATCGTACAGCGCCGTCCCGCCTCCCGGCCGCAGTTCGCGGACGCCGCGCGCCAGCCTTTCCGTATCATCGGTAAAATCCTGGGTCACCTCCGGCGTGGCATCGAATCCCACCACAAATGCCTGGTCGTAACGCTTGCGCACGGTCTGATTCAAAAACTCGATCGCTGATTCCTGCTCGAACTTGAACCGGTCCCGCACCGAACTGCTGGCATCGATTAGCAAACCCACCTGCAGAGGCAAATTCGTTTCCGCGTGGAAGCTTCTAATCTCCGTCGCCGGCTTGTTGTCATCTACGAATCGAAAATCGTTCTGCTTCAGGTCCGTCACGCGCTTACCGTGCTTGTCCGTGACCGTGAACACCACGTTCACTTCGTTGATGCCCACCCGTATTTTCGGGACATCCCCTGTGTCAGCCCCCGGGGCGGCGCCATTTTCTCCTGTGGGCGAGGCTTGCGGCGTTGCCGCTGCGCGCTTCGTTGACTGCGAAGAAGGTTCCCCGGAAGACCGCGAGGACGACGAAGCCGGCGTCGCTCCAAGTTGCGCTCCGCCAACTTGCGCCATGCCAATCCGGTGCGCTCCCGCCACCGGCAGCAAAACCGCTACCCACGCCAGGATTGAAGTTCTCAGGAAGATGCCTCTCGTGACCATGCCCCTCATTTGATTATCTATTATATCTATCCCCTATATCTATCCCCGCAACCGCTCTGAATTGGTTCCCGCCCCAAACAGTGCGGCTTTACTCCGCTTCCACTTTCCTCAAGAATTCCCGCAACTCCTCCGGCATTTCGCTCTTCAACGCCACGATCTGCCCGGTTCGGGGATGCCGAAATTCCAACTCTGCCGCATGCAGGAAATTCCTCCCCAACCCAATCCCGGGTGCCCCATCCGGCTCGCGTTTTTTGCGTGAGGGCGGGGTATTTGACTCCCGCATCTCCCCCGGCGCCCCATACATCGTATCTCCCACCACCGGATGCCCCATCGCCGCCACATGCACCCGAATCTGATGGGTTCGCCCGGTATCAATCTTCACATCCAGCAAAGTAAACTTCCCAACCTTCGTATCCAGCCGCCGCGCCACGCGATAATGCGTCACCGCCGCTCGTCCGCCGTCCAGCCGCGTAGTCATCCGGGTACGCCGGATCCGGTCCCGGCTGATGCTCTGCGCCAGCGTCCCCGAATCTTTTTTCACCCACCCATGCACCAGCGCGACATACTTCTTCTTCACCGCCCGCTCCGCAAACTGCGCGCTCAGCTTGCGATGCGCCTCATCGTTCTTCGCCACCACAATCAGCCCGCTCGTCTCCTTATCCAGACGATGCACAATCCCCGGCCGCAACTCTCCGCCCACTCCCGACAAACTCGCCAGATGATGCAGCAGCGCATTCACCAGCGTCCCGCGATTGCGCGCATCGTCGGTCGCTCCCGCCCCCGCGTGCACCATCATGCCCGCCGGCTTGTTGATCACCGCAAGATCCTCGTCCTCATAAACAAGGTCGAGCGGAATCTTCTCGGCAATAGCCTTCAGCGGCGCCCGTTGCGCCTCGCCCAGCAGGCTGACCCGCTCTCCGCCCCGCAGCTTGAGCGAAGCCTTCGCCGCCGCGTCATTCACCACCACCTTGCCGTCGGCGATCAATTCCTGCACCCGCGCCCGGCTGACGGACTCCAATCGGGCCGCCAAAAACTGATCCAGCCGCTTGCCCGCATCTTCATCCGCCACAGAAATAAAAATGGGAAATGATTTCGGCATTTGCTGCGAAGCATACTACAGGCGATCTCGAATTCGACGGTGCTGAGTTCCCAAGAATGAAAAAGGGCGCGACGAATCGCGCCCTTCAAATTTAACCAAGCCAAACCCTACACGGTCACAGGCTGCTTGCTCCTCACCGGTACCGCCGTGAGCCACTCGTGCCGATCTGTTTTTTCCCCGCGCACGATGGCGTAAAACTCTTTTTGGATCGCCTTCGTGATCGGACCAGCCCCGCCCTTGCCGACTTTAATTTTGTCGACCGAGCGAATCGGCGTGACTTCCGCCGCCGTGCCAGTAAAGAAGGCTTCGTCGGCAATGTAAAGCATCTCGCGCGGAATCATCTGCTCGACGATGGGGACACTCAAATCGCGTGCAATCTGCAACACGGAATCGCGCGTAATCCCCGGCAGCACGGAGTTGCCCAGCGGCGCCGTGATCAACTTCTCGTGATGCACCAGGAATACATTCTCGCCCGACCCTTCGCTGACGTAGCCATTCACATCCAGCGCAATGCCTTCGGCGTAGCCGTTGACGATGGCTTCCATCTTGATGAGCTGCGAGTTCATGTAATTCGCGCCCGCTTTCGCCATCGCCGGTAGCGTGTTCGGCGCCAGCCGCGTCCACGACGAAACGCACGCGTCGCACCCATCGCTCTCACCGCCCAGATACTTTCCCCATGGATAGTTAATGATGTAAACCTCGGTCGGCGAGTTGAACGGATTCACTCCCGCCTCGCCGTACCCGCGCAGAACGATGGGCCGCACATAGCAAGGCCATGCCCCGTTCTGGCCCACGGTCTCAAGCATGCCTTTCACCAGCTGGTCGCGCGTGTAATCCACGTCGATGCGGTAGACTTTCGCGGAATCGAGCAGGCGCTGAATGTGCTCGTGGGCGCGGAAAATCGCCGGCCCCGAAGGCGGCGCGTAGCAGCGGATCCCCTCAAACACCGACGACCCATAGTGCACCACGTGCGACATCACGTGGATCGTCGCATCATCCCAGGGAATGAGTTTGCCATTGTGCCAAATGTATTCCGACTTCTCGATTGCCATGTGGACTCCCTTCAGCAGTCTTCTATAACGAGGCTGAATCCGTCCTCCGGAACTGCGGGGAGCGAGGCGGGAAAACCCAACCAGCGTTACAACACATTATAGCCGACGCCGATGTTGCGGTTTGTCGCAAAACCATCCTCACCCCATCTTTACTCTACTGTTTCTAAAGCGTTTATGACTCCAACATAACCTTTTACAAGCCTCGGACATTGTCGTGACACCCGCTTTCGCCACCGTCGCTAATCTCCAAACTGTAAGCGGGTTGCAATACGGAAGCGGGCTGAAACGTCACATCGGAAGGAAGCGGTTCGGAGCCGGTCCCGAGTAATTCGCAACAAGCTAAATAAAAGGAGCACGACATGAAAAAAGCAATTTTGTTATTCGGGCTGCTCGGGTCGTTTGTGATTCCATCAGCAGTGCTAGCCCAGAGCGGCTATTCTCAGACCAACCTGGTCTCAAACACTTCGGGAGTAGCCACTACCACTGACTCCCATCTGGTGAACCCCTGGGGAATCTCGGCCCTTCCCGGCCAGGATTTCTGGATCGCCAACAACAACAACGGCACTTCCACCCTCTACGACGGCAATGGCCACCCCAATTCACTGGTGGTGACCATACCCGGAGCCGGGAGCAATCCCAACGGTAATTGCACTCCCGGTTGCCCTACCGGAACCGTGGCCAACGGCACCAGCAGCTACTTCACCGGGGGATCATTCATCTTCGACACGGAAGATGGCCTGATCGTGAGCTGGCAGTCCAGCGACAATACACAAGCGGTCGTCGCTTTCGATAACTCCGCCAGCGGGGCCGTCTACAAAGGCCTGGCCCTGCTCAACAGCACTTCACTCTTGGCGGCAAACTTCAACAGCGGCAAAGTCGATGTCTACAATCAAAGTTTTCAACCCACCACGTTGGCCGGTTCCTTCACCGATCCCAACCTTCCCGCGGGCTTCGCTCCCCACGGCATCCACGTCATCAACAATCAGGTCTACGTTGCCTATGCCATGCAGGATACTCCCAAGCACGATGCCCAGCCCGGCACAGGCCTGGGACAGGTGGATATCTTTGATTCCACCGGCAACTTCATGAAGACCTTCGTTGCCTACAGCGCGCAAACTCCAAACCATCTCAACGCGCCTTGGGCCGTGGTGCAGGCTCCGGCTAGCTTCGGAACGTTCGCGAACGATATCCTCGTCGGAAATTTCGGCGACGGCACCATCAGCGCCTTCGACGCGCAGGGTAATTTTATGGGTCAGCTCACCGACTCTTCCAGCAACGTCCTGGCCAATCCCGGCTTGTGGGAGATGGTCTTCGGCGGAAGCTCAAACGCTGGCACTGCAGGCACGCTTTATCTCACGGCCGGAGGCAGCAACCAACCCAACTTCCCGGCTGGCGGCAGCACGACCGCCGTGTTCGCCAGCCTGATTCCGGCGACCGCGGCCGGCAGCACGAATTTCTCTCTGAACCTATCTGCCCAAAGCGCCACGGTCAACCCAGGTGGTACCGCTAGCCTGATGGTCAGCGCGGCTGCGGTAGGAGGATTCAACGGTCAGATCTCGCTGACCTGCTCTGCGCCGTCTGGCTTAACTTGTTCCTTCAATCCTTCAACGATTGCGCCAGGGGCTCCCGCCGCCACTTTGACAATTTCCGCCAATTCGACCCCGCCCCCTACCGGGTACAGCGCTCCCGGCGTGGCTGCCCTGCTGCCTGGACTGGGCCTGTTCGGGACCGTTCTCACCGCCCGGAGAAAGAAGCGTCTCACCCGCAAGAGTATCGGGTGGATAAGCCTGTTGGGCTCGCTGCTCCTAATCTCACTGTTTGCCCTCGGATGCGGCGGCAGCAAATCAACGAACCCCACCACCACCACGCCCGCCGCGGCTCAGGCCACCTTGATGGTGACCGGTACATCTGGCTCGCTCAGTCATACCAGTGCCGTCACCGTCACGGTTAAGTAAAACCGCACTGGGCAAGGGCGTACTTTCTACGGCCTTGCCCAGTCTTAGCTTTTTCCGTATTCGCGGTTACGGGAACAGCCTTTCGGTAGGCCTATCCACTCACCCATAAACCAGCATCGTTTTCTAGGCATTGATTCCAGCGCCGTTTACCCAGTTTGATAATCCGATCTCGGGAATTACCAGTCTGATCTGTTTCAGGGTTTCGAAGGGAACGCCTGGACTAACCACTCCGGCTCAGAGATGGTGAAAAAGACGACTGAACGATTCCGCTGCGAAGCGCTCAGCCCGGTCGGTCCACCATGAGAATGAAAATGTCAGAGAGGCGTCGGTCGGGTGCGCTTTATCAGTACTGTCCGGAAGATGGCTTTAAAGATCCCGCTAATCCAATGCAGAGCAAGAGGTTAAATGCGGTTTTGTTTTTTGTCGATTTGAAGTCAAAAAGTCGAAAACGGCTTTCTCGGAGGAAAAT
>JBAUXO010000172.1:0-42055 GCA_049584315.1 Candidatus Sulfotelmatobacter sp.
CGTCGTGTGGCCCGCCGTTGTCCCCGGACGGCTACCCGCCGTCGTGTGGCCCGCCGTTGTCCCCGGACGGCTACCCGCCGTCGTGTGGCCCGCCGTTGTCCCCGGACGGCTACCCGCCGTCGTGTGGCCCGCCGTCGTTCCGGGGCGACTGCCTGTCGTCGTGTGACCCGCCGTACTCGGGCGGCTGCCCGTCGTCGTTCCATGGGAAGGTGTCGAACTATGCGATTGGCTTGCGCCATGCGATGGAGTCGAAGTATGCGACGGCGCTGACTTCGCCGGCGCGCTGGGATGGGAACCGCCTCCACCCCCGCTCGGCTTGTGCTGGCCCCAGGCCAATGCCGGAACCACTAACGAAAGCAGAAGCACCAGCCCCTTGTGCAAAATCTCTTCTCTTGTCGAAGTGCGATTCATTACTGCCTCCTGAGCATCAAAACTTGCACCGCAGTTATATTCCGAAAACACGCCCTCGAGTGCGTCCTGAGTAGCTGGCTCCGGATCCTGTCTCCCCTAAACACAAAACTCGCCAATTCCGCGCGCGTTAAATGAAAATTAATTTCAAGGGCCCCGGGGAAAGGCCACAGGATGCAAAATCCCGTAGCCACAGGAGGTCATCGGCAACCTCGATCATGGGGCGAAAAAACGTTACCAGAACTTCGTCACGCGCGCAATCATTCTGTGTTTAACCTGTTTAACCTTTGTGAACCAGCTGCGCCTAGAACTCTCCCTATCTCCGTAAAGCGCCGCTTCAACACCACAGCCATGCCTGTTGTGCGGAGGACTTCCCTCTGCCTGTCCGCTGCTGTAATCTATGCTGTCTTTCCAGGAGGAATTCCTTGCGCTATCTTGATCGGCTACAACCTCTCGCACTGTTCGTCATGCGACTCACCCTGGGTGCCGTAATGGTTGGGCACGGATACCACAAGGTTTTCGGCGGACTTCAACAGCATGCGCACTTCGTGGCCAGTCTCGGACTGCCTGCCTGGACCGCCTATCTCTCTTCTTTCTCCGAGTTTTTCGGCGGATTGCTCGTCCTGCTTGGCCTGTTTACTCGCGTTGCTGCCTTGGCCATCTGCATCGATTTGTCGGTGGCCATCGCGAAAGTGCACTTCCACAATGGATTGATGGGCGAGCACGGCTACGAATTCCCCTTAGCCCTAGCCACGCTGGCCTTCGCGCTCGTTTTCTTCGGCGGCGGCCCGATGGCTTTCGATCACATCCGCGCCCCCGGTGGCGGCGGAAAGTCCAAATAGTCGCCGAGTCCTGGACTCCCCGCCCTTACCGATCACCAGGTGTGAGTCGGGGCCTAGTTTCGACCCGCAACTTTTTGTCGGCTTCCGGGTTTTATCGACGTTGCAGTGAGTGTGTCCGAGTTAATGGCTTCGCCACTCTGTTGACGTTTCTTTACAGGAACTTGGCTCCAGTTGAATCTGTCCGAGCGTGAAATTATGATGGGTCGTCAACAACTTTGTTGCATCCGCAGGATTTCGTAGGCGCATCTTAACGCTTACCACGAACTGATAGGAGGCTTCGCTTGAGAAAGGTCGCTCTTCTCGCACCGCTTTTCGCTCTATTGTTCTCTTGCCACTTCGCCGCCGCCCAACAGGGCGACATTATGTTCTTCGGTGGAACCCTGATGTCGTCCTCTCCCAGTTCCAACGAACTTGCCCTTGGCAATATCGCGGAAAAGGGTGGGGCTTACCTCGGCGTTGGCGGGGACGTTATCGGCTTCAAGAGACGCCTGGGCTTCGGCGTTGAAACCTCGTGGAGAGCCAGCCAGGCGAGCTACTTCGGTTATGAAAGCTACCGTCCCATCCTCACGGATTTCAATGCGGTATTTCAGCCAAAGCTCGGAAAGAAAGTGGGCCTCGACCTTTTTGGTGGTATCGGCATCGCCAGCACCCGTTTCTACGTGCCCTATGCCACGTCTTGCAGCTACTTCTCCGGTTGCATCAATTACACCACCAATGATCACTTCATGCAGGATCTCGGCGGCGGTATCCGCTATTACGTGTGGCACCACTTCTTTGTCCGGCCCGAGATTCACTACTACCACATCGATGGTAACAATAACGTGAACAGCGGTGGCTTCAGCACTGACAACGTATTCCGCGTGGGCGCCTCCATCGGATATACCATCGGCAACGACTGAGGACCCCGCCGCGCATACGACGGGTTTGATATCATCGGGACGAACCGCTTCCGATCGCCGGGATCATTGTGTTCCCGCAGCCGTTCGCGGCTGCTGCACCGGCGCGCCACCAATCTAGTGGGTGCAATTGCAGAAACCCGCACGAACTGACAAGGGGATGTATTGAGAAAATTCGCGCTGCTCGTACTCGCGTGTGCGGTCCTTTCGTTCACAAATTTCGCTTCTGCCCAGCAGGGGGATATCATGCTCGGCGGTAGCATCCTTCTGTCCCCTACGGTGAATAACGACTCGGTGAACTTCCAACCACCGCCTGAAAAGGGTGGCACCTACTTCAACGTCAGCGGCGACCTCATCAAGTTCAAACACCGCCTCGGCTTCAACGCAGAAACCTCCTGGAGGTATAAACGCCGCGACTATCCTGACAATGGGCAATCCGTGCGGCCGTTTCTGACCGACTTCAACGCCCTGTTTCAGCCGCGATTAAACAAGAAATTTGGCCTCGACCTGTTCGGCGGCGTCGGCGTTGCCAGCTACCGCTTCTCTCTCCCTGGAGCCACTTCCTGCAGCATCCCGACCGGTGGATGCACCTTCTTCAACAGCAGCAACCACTTCATGGAAGACCTTGGTGGCGGCGTGCGGTATTACGTTTGGCACCGCTTAGCGCACATCTACATCCGCCCCGAGGTTCACTACTATCACATCCAAAATAACGTCGAGTTCAACTCCCCCAACCTGTTTCGAGTCGGCGCCTCGCTTGGCTATACCTTCGGGTCCCAGTAAATCGCGGGGTTGCCTGCAGTAAAATAGGCAGCATCTCACGACGCTGCCTTTCCTGATGTTGAATCGATTCCGAAACTCTACGGTTCCTGCATGCAGATTTCAGCTTCGTGGATCGCCTGGTCTATGTGCTCAATCGCCCTGTCGCGATGGCCATGGAACTCGCCCTCGGCATGTGACATATGGTCCCGCGCGCTTCGCAACGCTTCTAAAGCATGTTCCACCCGCGGGTGGGGCGGCATGGGCGCGGGGGCCGCTACTGCGGGATTGGCCGGAGCTGCCGCCACTGCAGGCGCCGGCGCCTTCGGTCCAGCTGCCGCCGCCGTCAAGGCCAACGTCAACAGGAGCATTGCCGTGATCAAAAGAGTCAAGAACCCGATTTTCTTCATACCCTTCCTCCTCGTCCGAATTTCGGCGCGGACGCCGCCAGTAAGATCAATGCCCACGGCTCACCTGCCCGTGACACCCGCACAGTATAAGCTGCGGGTCCCTAGAATCCTCCTGGTATAGGTTGACTGTTAAGGTGCACTTCCGGTCTGCGACCTGTGGTTTCTCCACCACCAGCCCAACGCGCCCACCACCACCACGATGCTTACCGCCAGATCGAAGCGCCGCAGATCATAGGCTAGCCGGCCCCAATGGCGGCCAAACGAATATCCCGCCCCGCAAATCAGAGTCACCCAGACCGAGGCTCCCAGGAAGTTGAACAGGACAAACTTCCGCCATGGCATGTGGAGCGCTCCCGCCAGCAGCGAGGCCAGCACACGCATCCCAAAAAGAAACCGCGCCAGGAAAACAGTAGCCGCCCCGTACCGCTCGAAAAGCCGTTCCCCCCGCGCCAAGCTCTCCGCGCGAATGGAGAAGACATGCTGGTAACGTTCGATCAGCGGGCGGCCTCCGTGGCGACCAAAGGCAAAACCAAGTTCTCCGCCGAGAGTTGTGGCCACAATGCCGACCACGATGACCCAGGGAAATCGCAACTCGTGTTCGGAATAAGCCAGGAAACTGGCCAGCAGCAGTATGGTCTCGCCCGGCAGCGGCAGCCCGGCGCTTTCCAATAGCAACATGGCTGCTACCGCCCAATACCCGTAGTGCACTAGGGCGTCGCGCAGCAGATTCACAATGTGGTGAGGCATGAGTGGAGTGTTACGAAACGGGTCCTAGGCTGGAAGCTTCTCACGCGTGAGGAATTCAATCAACTCCCGGTTAAACTCCCGCGGACACTCTTCATACGGTAAATGCCCGATGCCAGGAAAAACCACCAACTTGGAATTCGCGAAATATTTCCCCAGCGGCTTCGCCGACGAAGCATAAACCGCGCTATCCTCGCTCCCCCACATGAAAAGCGTGGGAATATCCGCCAACGTCGGCAGGGCCGCTTCCAATTCGCGCAGATCCCGTGTCCAGGTCTGCACGATGCTCAAGGCATGTTCAAACAATCCCGGCTTCGCCAGCGGAGCCGTATATCCCTCCAGCGTTCCGGCCGGAATCCGGCTGCGGTCGCTATAGAGGCGGGCATGAAAATAGGGATACAAGAAACTCATGCGCCCCAGTCCGAAGCGGAACAACGGCATGCCTAAGTTGCTGCCGGCGAACGGCGCCAGCCATCGTCCGTGTGCCGAATACGGATTCACGGGCGCGACCAGTATCAAGCGCCTCAGATGCGGACCGACGTTCCCGCTCAAGCATTCCGCAGCCGCCATCATCGCCACCGCGCCGCCACGCGAAGTTCCCAGCAAATCAAAAGAAGTGATTCCCAGCCTCGCGACAAACTGCAAAACGCGCCGCGCGGTTCCGCGCATCGAATGATCGATTCCCACCGGGCGATCCGAAAATCCAGCCCCCATCATGTCCGGCGCGTAAACCGTGGCATAGGGCGCCAGAGCCGGCATGGTGTAGCGCCACGAAAACGAATATCCCAGCAGCCCATGCAGCAGAATCAGCGCCGGTCCCGAACCCGCGCGCACATACCGCAGGTGCGCCCCATCCATCTCCAACCAGCATTCTTCGACGCCCGGACTGAATCCGGGAAAGGGCGCGGCTGAGATTCCCCGGTCTACCGTCATCAACGCCAATTCTTCTGCTCCGAATCTTCTCGCCGAAGACAACTCTTTGGCCGCCGTCGGATTCTATTTAAGTGAACATCGCCTCTGTTCGCTTCACTTGGGGAGCTTCGGCTCCCCGTTTTTTATGAACGGAGTCGGGCGCTTGGCCTCCGGCTCCAAATTTGCGAACCCCGGAAGCCGGAACTCGATTACGCCGCCTTCCGCTTCTTCCTCAGCAAGTTCTTCAACACCCGAATCCCCTTATCCACGTGCTTCTCTTCCAGCAGGAACGGAGGCAAAAACCGCACCACGGTATCGTGCGTGCTGTTGAACAGAACGCCCTCGGCC
The DNA here is from genome assembly GCA_049584315.1 of Candidatus Sulfotelmatobacter sp. GTDB lineage: Bacteria > Acidobacteriota > Terriglobia > Terriglobales > Acidobacteriaceae > Sulfotelmatobacter. The sequence goes on from JBAUXO010000172.1 coordinate 5,320, forward strand.
AGAGCCTCATCCACGATCGGCCGCGCCGGAATCTCCAGATTGATGCCTTGAATGAATCCGCGCCCGCGCACTTCCTTTGCCGCCGCACTTTTTTCCGCAACCGCCTTTAGCTCCTGCTGCAGGTAAGCTCCAACTTTGTTGACGTTGTCGAGCAACTTCTCTTCCTCGACTATCGCCAAGAATTCCAGCGCCACGCGGCAGGCCAGCGGACCACCTCCAAACGTTGTCCCGTGCTGCCCGGGCGCAATCGCGTTGGCAAATTGTTCTTTCGCGAGAAACGCACCCAGCGGCAGACCAGCGGCGATCGGCTTGGCAATGGCCACAATATCCGGAGTCACTCCAAAACTTCGAAAGGCAAACATCGTCCCCGTGCGCCCCAGCCCGCACTGAATCTCGTCAAAGATCAGCGCCGTCCGATGCCGGTTCGCTGCCGCCCGGCATTCTTGCAAAAACTCCGCCGAACACTCATAAATTCCGCCTTCGCCAAAAATCGGCTCCAGCACAATCGCGCAAGTGTTGTCATTTACCGCCGCCCGCAGCCCCTCCACATCGTTCTGCGCGACAAACGTCACTTCCTCCAGCATGGGCTCAAATCCCTTGCGATGTTTCTCCTGTCCGGTCAGAGACAGCGCTCCAAACGTCCGACCGTGATACGACCCCTCGAGCGCCACCAGCCGCGATTTCCCCTCGCCGCCCGCGCGATGTCCCGCCAGCCGCGCCAGCTTGATCGACCCTTCAATCGCCTCCGTCCCGCTATTCTGAAAAAACGCGCGATCCAATCCCGACAGCGTGCACAACTTCTCCGCCAGCGCGCCCTGATACTCGTGGTAATAAAGATTGGAGACGTGAATCAGCTTCGCCGCTTGCTCGCGAATCGTCTTCACGATCCGCGGATGCGCATGACCCAACGCATTTACCCCCAAGCCCGAAACAAAGTCGAGATAGCGCTTGTCATCCAGGTCGTAAAGAAATACGCCCTTCCCCCGCGTCAACACGATGGGATAGCGATTGTACGTCCCCAGCAAGTATTTCTTTTCCAGCTCTGCGATTTGTTCGAATGTTTTCATAGGAAGATTTGATTCTACCGGAAGAGGCGCAGGTCAAGACGAAGTGCAGTTGTGGATTTTCTGCGGCCGCGGACGGCGCACCCTTTGCCTGTTTTGCAAAGCTGGAGGGCGCACTCGTTTGCGTTTTACGCCAACGAACATGAGTGCCCCCGGCTCGCGGAAGGTTGAATTTGTAGGCAGGTCCACCCTTTGCTTCCTTTGAAAAGCGTAGCGGCATTCCCGACTGTGTCTCGCTACAGAACTCCCAGGCCGGCTCTGCCGCAACCCTTTGTCCGATCGGGGGTTCAATATCTGTGAAGGTCGCGCCCGGCGTATTGGCGAGACATCAAATACGACGATAAGGACACGATATGAAGAAATGGCTTGCCCTGGCAGCATTGCTGCTGCCTCTCTCTCTGGCTGGATGTTCTCATCCACGACCGGTATATGCCGAGCCCCCTCCGCCTCCAGATTACACGGAGATTTCTCGCCAAGGTTTTCACGATGGATTCGCAGCCGCACGGCGCGATGTCGATGAGGGGAAACCACCGGATATCGAGCGTCACCCACGATTCCGCAATCCTCCGGTGCCGCCAGCGGCCTTTGAGGATTACCGCCGTGGTTTCAGAGAGGGTTATAACGCGTTCCTCCATCACCGCTAGGCGCGCGGCCCGGCCAAGACAAAAACTCGGACTACCCCGTTCAAGCTTGTTGCTTGGGCGGGGGACTTTGAAGCCGATCCATGCAGCCCCTTTTTCCCCGGCGGACACATCTTCTATCTCCGATGCGCTACTGCCTACTCCGCGCCAGTGGCGAGGCGGCTGCTGGACGCTTCGAATCTGCGAGAGCTTCCCAACTCAATCCACGGTCACGAGAGCAGTGAACGCTACCCATTCTGCCGCGTTGGTTATCGCGCACAACAAAGCGCAGAATGTAGTTTCCCGGAGGCAGGTGGAAATTTTCTGGGTAGTCCACGTTTTCTGATTTGAATCTGGCAAGCTTTTCCGGCGGAATTTTCCCTTTCATGTTCTCCGCGACGTAGTCGGCAATCAGCGTACCGCTTCGGGCAACGGCCATCACATCAGCATCGATTTCGCTGTCGCTTCCCATCGTGGTCAGTTCTTTGCCGGCGACCGGCAAGGTGAACCCTACCGCCTTCCTGTCGTTATCCCGGTGGCTGCGACGGACCGCAAAGGCACCATCAGGGGACACCCGTCGCATCAAACGGTGAATTCCGGACGAACTTCAGGTCGGCATTGCGCACCGTATCGGGGTTCATTGTGGCGTTGGTCAGTAGAGAGCCCTCGCGCGCGCGCCTGTACGTCTCGCTGCGCCACCTTGTACCCGCATTGCTGACTGCCGATCTTACGCTTCGAAGCCGATCAATACAGCCCCTTCTCCCCCGGCGGACGCGTCTTCCATCTCCGATGTACCCACAACCACTGCTCCGGATATTGCCGCACGTACTTTTCGATGATCGACGTAAATTTCTGCGTGTTGGCCTTTATATCGGCCTCTAGGTCGCCCGTGCGTACCAACTCTACTGCCGGATCAAAGCGCAGCCGGTATTTCCCCAGTTCCGCGTCCCAGATGGTGAACGTTGGCACCACGGCGGCATCGGTGCGCAGCGCAATTCGCGCCAGCCCGCTCGCCGTACAAGCCTGAACCCCGAAAAAATCCACAAAGATCCCCTGCGGGGGAGTCATGTTCGTATCCATCAGCATGCCCACCACTTCTCCCGCCTTCATCGCGGAGAGAAGCCGGCGCACAAAATCGTCTTTGTCTACGGCCTTGTTGCCATGCATGGTGCGATAATCGCGGATTAAACGGTCGAGATACTCATTGTCCAGAGGACGCATGACCACATGCATCCAGTGCCCGTGCATGGAATGCGCGAACGCGGAAAGCTCCCACCCGCCAAAATGCGCGGTCAGAAACAGCACTCCCTTGCCGCGCGCGTGCGCCCGCTCGTAATTCTCCAGCCCGTCGTACACCACGACCTGCTCAACATTTTCCAGCGTGAATTTGGGAAAGTGGCAAACCTCGGCGAGTTGCCGCCCCAGCGAGGCGAACTCCCCGCGCAGAATCCGTGCTCGCTCCGCTTCAGTTTTTTCTGGAAACGCCATGGCGAGATTGCGCAGGCCCACCTGCCGCAATCGCACATGCAGAAGATAAACCGCCCAGGCTAGCCCAATGCCGGCCGCGCGGGCCAAGGGCCGCGGCAAACCACCGAGGATTTTAATGAACGGCCAGGCTGCCGCGTACTCAAGTCGCTGCCGCATCGGGGGAAGCGTGACGGTAAACCGCCAAGATTTATTTGTCAAACGTAAGGAAATGCGAAAGACGCAAGCTCCACCCTGGGAACCTCTGCATCCTCAGGGGTGAAGATTCTGCCCGCAGTTCAGCCTTATTTCGCGGCCGCTTGCGCCCACTGCGTCAGGGACGATAGAAACGCATTTGCCCCCGCGGGCGGATCAATCTCCCCGATCAGAGCGGTTCGGAACGGCACCATGCGTCCGTAGAACTCCCGCGTGCTGTCCTTGTCCTGTTTGATGACGGCTCCGTTCAGACTTATCCCGGCAAACAGCCCACGCGCGCGCGAATAGGTCAGCACCTCCGCGCGCATCTTCCAATCCGTGTTCCCTTCTGCATGTCGCCCCACTGGACCCGCCGCAACCGAGGCATCCGCCCCGAGGGCGAACTCGCTCGAGAGCAGATGCTTCATGCCATCCTTGTTCATGATCAGCATCACCAGGTCCACCGCCTGCCCGCCGATCTGAAAGCCAAAGCTTCCACCCGTCACCACGAAAAATGCGGGGGCGCTCCAACCCTTCTCGGTGCGGCAACTAGCCAGCCCGCGCCCGTACTTCGCGCCCACAATAAATCCGCCTTTGAGCATCGACGGCACCACGGCCACACACTCCGCCGACCCTAACACTTCCTGAGGGATACCTTTATCCGGTGCGCCCTGAATGTCATTCAGCACATCCGCCGCCGCCTGCACGCGCTCCGTCGCCTTCGTTTCTTCATCCGCGGCAAAAGAGAAAGAACAGAAAAACACAATTAGGATCAACAGCAAGAACTTTTTCATGGTTCCTCACCACACAAGAATTTTCTGGGATCTGATGCTTTGGATTGTAAATGAAGCGCGCAGCCGTGTGTCAGGAACGCTTAACGGAAAAGGTCCGCTGGGAAATCCGGAAGGAGAGAGGAGTTTCGAGAACCCAAAAAATCGGGGCTGAAAGCAGTGACCCTAATCGCCACTCTCAACCCCGTCTCCCAGGTTCTGTGGTAGGTAAACCGAGTATGCGGGAGAGCGGTTTTTTCGACAAGATTACCGAGGTCATCGTCCCAGAGTTACTAAGCACCCCAAGACAGCCCGGGCAGCTCCAGCTTGGGGGCGAGCCGCCAGAAGCCGTTTTACTTCGCCGCCACCAGAGAATGCGTGATCGCGTGCACCGACAGCGCGATCCGATTCTGCACGCCCACTTTGCGCATCAACTTCGCCACGTGAGCCTTCACCGTGCGCTCTTCGATCCCAAGTTGTGAGCCAATCTCTTTGTTGGAGCGTCCGGCCACCAACATTTCCAGCACTTCCTTTTCCCGGTCGGTGAACGTGACACGACCGGCGGGGAAAATCCGGCCCGGCGCCGATGATACCCGCTCGATGAACATGGAAAGCACTCGGCGCGGCGCCCAAACCGATCCTTGACTCACGATGCGAATGGCCTGCGCAAATTCCGCCGGCGAGGCCGCTTCGTCCACATACCCCTTGGCTCCCGAGGCGATCGCCTTCAGAATGGTTTCTTCGTCCACTCCCGAGCCGGTCACGATAATGCGCAGATCCGGCCGCGTCGCCTTCAGGCTCGCCATCACATCGAACAAGTTTTGGCCGGAGCGATTTCCCAGAAGAATCAGGTCCACATCTTGCAACGTGGAAATCTCTGGCAATCCGGCGGAGATCAGTTCGAACTCGGGTTCGGTATCGAACAGGGCGCGAAATCCCACGAACCTCAGCGGGTCGCTCTCCACCACGGCAATCTTGATAATCGGTTTTCTTGCTACGGCTGCTTTCATAGGTATCCCTGTAGGGCGTAGTTTCGTAGCTAGAGCATAGCGGCATTTCCCTGCCCTGCAAAGAGAAGGTGACCGAAGTCGAATTACGGGAGTAACATGAAAAAAAGGGTCAGGACACCCTGCTTAAAACGGAAATGGCGCGCTGATTCTCTGCGTGCCGCTCGCGGAGAAACTCAGCATGAAGATTCGCTCGTTTCGTTTTGTGACAGTCATCACAAGCGTCGCACTCGCCGTTGGTACCCTATATGCGATGGTTCCAGCGCTTGCCGCGCAGGAAGCGAGCTCTACCTATCAGCCCAAATTTCCCGGCGACCCCGCCCGCTCGGACTCGGAAGCGGCCGCTCTCGCCTACATGCGCGTCGTTCTCCGCGCCCAGCATCGCTTCGAAAAACAGTACGGGCATTTTGCCACGTCGCTCGCCGAGCTGGTCCACTCCGGATCCTTCACCAAACGCATGGTCGATCCCAATCGTGGAGATTACACGGCTGGCTTCAAAGGCAAGAAAGACAGCTTCCTGCTCGTCATGACGCCGCAGCACCTTGACCCACAGCACCGATCCTTCTACGCCGAAGACGACGGCAAAATTCACGCCGATGAAGAAAAACCGGCCGACGCTGATTCTCCCGTTGTGAAATAGATAATCTGACCCCGACGAAGATATGGCTCATTCGTCCCCGATTCTGTAGAGTAGGCAAGAGGTCTGCCTTTGCGCCCTTTGCCATTTTCCGGGGGACCCGTCTACGCCTTGGTTTTTTGGTGCGCATTCATGGTGTGGATCACGCTGGAAGTCGTCGCTTCCAAGACCAAGCGTGCCTCCGATTCCTCCCGGGTCCATGATCGAGGCTCTCTCGTGCTGATCGTCATCCTCTGGTGGGCCGGCATCGGTGCCGATTTCCTGCTCTCTCTCCATCTGCCGCAGGCCTCCATATGGGGAGAGCGGCGGCTCGCATTTGCTATCGGTATCGCCCTGATGTTCTCCGGAATTACCCTTCGGCAGTACTCGATCGTGGTATTGGGAAAATACTTCACCTTCGATGTTGCCGTACACAGCGGCCATTCATTGATTGAGAGTGGTCCCTATCGGTATGTCCGCCATCCTTCCTACAGCGGAGCGCTCCTGACTTTAATCGGATTCGGCCTAGCTCTCGGAAACTGGGCCGGCCTCGCCACCGCATTGTTTGGCATGGCCTGCGCTTACACCTATCGCATAACCGTCGAAGAAGCCGCCCTCACCACCGCCATCGGGGAACCCTACCGGCAATACGTAAGTCGAACCTGGAGGCTCGTCCCTTTCCTGTTTCAGTTATAGCTAGAAGTCACCCCGGCGCGTGCTGGCCGAGGCTTCGAGCGCCCCGAGAATCGGCTCGCCCCGGTCTGCACCAGCTAAGCCTCTACCCGGATAACTATCACCCTGAAATCGATGCGCAGCTCCATGCCGCCTACCCGGCAACCGAAATCATCACCGAGATCGACGTAACGCGGAAGGAGTTCTTCGACGAAGTGCGCACCGACTTCCGCTCCGACAAGGTCGATCTGATTTACGGCACAGTCCGTCTCATCGCGTGCGACAACGAAAGCTTCCTGCCGTGGGCCGAGCAACCCTACGCCTGCGTCATCTTCAATCTCCACACGGTTCATAGTCCAGAGGGCCTTGGTCGCCTTGCCAATGCCTTCCGCAGACTGATCGACGTGGCGGCGAAACGCAAGGGCCCGTATTAGCTCACGTACCATCGCTACACCACGCGGGAGCAGATCAAGAGTTGTTATCCACAGTTTGCAGGATTTCTGCCGCTAAAGAACAAATATGAACCGAAAGAACGATGGCAAGCGACGGGTACAGACATTACCAAACCATGTTCGGCGATCGGTTGTAGCGAACCTTCAGTCTCGGACTATTTTTCGCGGCCCAACTCCCGGATGGCCAATTTGTGATTGAATGGTAAGGCAAGTCAGCATTAATCGCTCGCCCAGAGCTGAAAGAATAGGGAGGAAATATGTCAGCAACCATCGGCGCGCCCGCGCCCGAATTCACCCTGAAAGATCAGGATCAGAAGGAAGTAAAGCTCAGCGACTACCGCGGCAAGAAGCGTGTGGTGCTCGTTTTTTATCCGCTCGACTGGAGCCCGGTCTGCACAAAAGAGCACGCCTGCATGGTCAACGATAAGAAGCAATTCGAGCAGCTCGACGCCCAAGTCCTCGGCCTCAGCGTAGACAGCGTCTGGTCGCACAAGGCCTACGCCGATAAGATGGGCATCCACTACCCGCTGCTCGCCGACTTTCACCCGCGCGGCGCCGTCGCCGCCAAGTACGGCGTCTATCTCGAAGACAAAGGCATCACCGGACGCGCCATCTCCATCATTGACCGCGATGGCAAACTCGCCTGGCACAAAAACTACGACATCCCCGTAGTCCCGGATATCGATGAGGTCGCCAAAGCCTTAGCCGCAGTGAAGTAGTTTCTGAAGCGGGCACCCCACCCTTCTCGCGGTTTCGCGAGAGGGTGGGGACTTGGATCTCCTAAGTCCCTGGCTTAATCTCCGTAGCCTTCCCGTCGTTGTAACTCACCACCAATGGCTTCCCCCCATTCGGATACCTCACCGTCTTCGCATCCGACGACGCGCCCGCATCCGGCACGCCCATCCCCACCGCAAAATCCGCCTGCAATTCGTCCATGCCCGGCTTCACTTCGTGCTGCCCGATCGCCTGCCACACGTCCACCGGCCAGTGTTTGTACAAATCATGCGGATCTTCGACATAAAACATCTCATCGGAATAAATCTTGTACTGCCCATCCACCTCGAATCCAATCGGCACCGCGTAGCTGTGTCGATCTTTCTCGAACATCGCCACCACCTGCTTCCTACCGCCCGGCGCAGCGACCGCCATCACGTCTGTTATCTCAAGCCGCTCGATCGGCCCCAACAGTCCTGCATCATGTGCAAAATCGACGCTGTTTACCACGGGGACGTACCCATAATACGTATAGCGATATCCTTCCTTCACCCAAACCGGCTGCAGCGTCAGTTGCTTCGCCGACTTCAAGTCATAGGGATACAGCTTTTTCGGCGTTACATAGTAATCCGCATTCGAGTAGCCGGCTTTCTTCGCTTGCTCCTGCTTCTGCGCCGCAACGTAATCCTCATGCCGCTGGTAAAGAATGTATGCCGCGCGCACTCCGGCCACCACAATGGCCAGCGCCAGTGCAATCTGAATCCTCTTCTTCGCTTCTTCACTCATCATGCGATCGATTCCTTAGCCTGTGTTCCTCTGCAGCCTGCCCTGAGCGCAGCCGGAGGGTCCTCTGGATTGAAGATTTTCGGACACATCCCGGGAAAAGGCGTCCTAAGGTAAACTAAAGGGGTAAAGTCTATGCCCCCAGTCACCGAACAAGATGTCCTCAGCGCGCTGAAGAGTTGCTACGACCCGGAGATTCCGGTCAACATCGTCGACCTCGGTCTCATCTATACCGTGAACTTTGCGCCCGTCCCCGGCGACACGCCGGAGCAGGCCAAACAGGACGTGACCGTCGATATGACCCTCACTTCACCGGGCTGTCCCGAGCACGTCAACATCAGCGCCCAAGTACGATCGCGCCTCGAGCAGTTACCCGGCATTCGCAACGCCGCCGTCAATGTTGTCTGGACTCCGGCGTGGACTCCCGAGCGTCTCAGCCCCGACGCCAAGAAACAGCTCGGCATCGATTGAAGGCAGAAGTGAAAATGCAAGACTGAACTGGCCGCGATCTTCACTCCTGCATTTTGAACTTCTGCATTCTTCTTTTTGCCTTCTCTATTCTCACAGTTCCTCCCAGGCGTCCATCGCGCTCTGCCCGGCTGCTTCCGTGATGCGCTTGCCGGCGCGCGCCGCCATCTCCATTACATGCATTCCGCGATCAAAATAATCCGGCAACTGCTTCCGCAAGTTCTCGAACTTCTCCGGGTACTCCGCCGCCAGCATCGCCAGTGCCACTCCACCCGCCAGCACCCCTGCCGGATATCTTTTCTTCACGAATAAAACGGTCGCTGCTCCAACCGAAGCCGCCACCACTGCCTTCTTCCAGCCTTCCATGTTTCCCTCACGAAATTTTCTCTTCACGCGATTGTACCCCGCTCCCTTTGCATTTGCTCACATCTCTCCGATGCCGATTTTCTGTTCCGCGTTGTGATACCTCTAGCGGTAGACGGCACCAGACGCGCCAATATTCGCTCGCCGTTTATCCTTTATACTTTTGCGTCCTTCTCGGAGGCATCATGTCGCGCCGCTTCGTAGCACACGCTATTGCCGACTCAACCGCCAGTTTCCTAGGCCCAAGTCCTCTTGTTCTCCTAGCCATGCTCACTCTGGCGGTCGCCGCCTCCGCCCAATCGAAGCCCCGCGCCCGCGATCTCGGCGTGCCTTTCGACGGCACCCCCGGCCCTAACAATGCCATTACAGACGTCAAAGGGGTCGAAGTCGGGCACACCACACTCATCTCCGGCGGTGGCAAGCTCGTAGTCGGCAAGGGCCCGGTCCGCACCGGCGTGACCGCCATTCATCCCCGCGGCAAGGCCAGCAATGACGCCGTCTTCGCCGCCTGGTTCACCCTGAACGGTAACGGCGAGATGACCGGCACCACTTGGGTCGACGATTCCGGCTTCCTCAACGGCCCCGTCATGATCACCAACACGCACAGCGTCGGCGTCGTCCGCGACGCCGTCATCGCCTGGAAGGTAAAACACGGCACGCCCGACATGGAAGGCTACTGGTGGTCGCTGCCCGTCGTTGCCGAAACCTGGGACGGCTGGCTCAACGACATTAACGGGTTCCACGTTCACCCTGAAGACGCTTTCCACGCCCTCGACGTCGCTCACTCCGGCCCGGTCGAGGAAGGCAACGTCGGCGGCGGAACTGGCATGATCTGCAACGAATTTAAAGGCGGCATCGGTACCTCATCGCGCGTACTCGACGCCAAAGCGGGTGGCTATAGCGTCGGCGTCCTCGTCCAATGCAACTACGGACGCCGCGATCAACTCCGTATCGCGGGCGTTCCCGTGGGCAAAGAAATTCCCGAGCGTCCCGCCTATGGCAAAGACGAAAATGCAAGCTCCGCCATCGGAGGAAAGGACGTCGGCTCAATCATCGTCATCGTCGCCACCGACGCCCCCCTGATCCCCACCCAACTGAAGCGCGTTGCCAAGAAAGTCTCCCTCGGCCTCGGCCGCGACGGTAGCTATTCCGGCGATGGTTCCGGCGACATCTTTCTGGCTTTCTCCACCGCCAATCCCGGGGCAGTCGGCACTAAGGGATTGCACCAGCTCACCATGCTCCCTAACGATTCCCTCGACCCAATTTTCCTGGCGACAGTCCAGGCCACCGAAGAAGCCGTCATCAACGCCATGGTCGCCGCCGAAACCATGAAAGGTATCGACGACCACGAAGCCATCGCCCTCCCTCATGACCGGCTTCGCCAGGTGTTAAAGAAGTACAACCGCCTGGAACAATAGCCCGTGGGAGCATTTCCATTTTGGAACTCCCCTCACCTACCCTCTCATTACCTTCGCTGCCCCACCACCGTGCCTTTCCCTCCGGCGTCAAAAGACTACACTCAAATTTGTGAAACGCCTCTACACCATCGGACGGGTCAAGGGCGGCATGAAGTTCACCTGCACGCACTGCGCCCACAACGTCAGCACGCTCGACTTCGACCCCCGCGACGGCAACCTCCGCACGCAGGCCGCGACCGCCATCAATCAGCACGCCACCAGCGTCCATCACGAGCCCGTAATGTTCTCTTCCCTCGACGTCCAGCAGCACATCTGGCGCAGCTGAACCGACTGCTTCTCCATCCCTCAAGACAATTCCGCATAAACTGAGGATGGCAGAAAATGATGTCCTTTTGTCATTGCTGCCATCGCTCTCGGACATTAGCATTAGGTCATGAGCAAGCTCGGAAAGCCGCTACCCGGTGCAAGCCGCGGCAAAACTATCGTATTTCTTGCCGCGCCCAGCACCCAGATCCTCGACGTGGCTGGGCCGTTTCAAGTCTTTGTTAGGGCCGCAGAAATCTTCGTGCGGAAGCATCCGAAGCACAGGCCGCCCTATGAGGTGCTGCTGGCAAGTTCTACCCGCCGCAGATCCGTACTCACAAACTGCGGATTGGTACTGACCGGAACCGAGACTTTCCGCACTCTTCGGGGACCCATCGACACACTGCTGGTGGCCGGCGGATCCGGCGTGGAAGACGCCGCACAAGACGAAGACTTGCTTTTTTGGTTGCGAAAGACCGCTCGACGGGTACGCCGCATCGGTTCTATCTGTACGGGAGCCTTTCTGCTCGCCGAGGCGGGACTGCTGGACGGCAAACGCGCCGCAACCCACTGGAAATGGGCGGCCAAGTTGGCGAATAAGTTCAAGCAGACAACCGTAGACCCCGATCGAATTTACATACGCGATGGAAACACGTACACCACCGCCGGCGTTACCGCCGGAATGGACCTGGCGTTGGCTCTGGTGGAGGAGGATCTTGGATCGCCAATGGCTTTGGAGGTGGCGCGTGAACTGGTCTTGTATCTGCGCCGCGCCGGGGGCCAATCTCAGTTCAGTGCGGCTCTCTCCCTTCAAGCTTCCGATCGGCAACAGATCGAGGAGACTCGCTCCTGGATTCTCGACAATCTTGAACAAGACCTGCCAGTTGAGAAACTTGCCGCCAAGGCAGGCATGAGTCCGCGTCACTTTGCGCGCGTCTTCCTCAAAGATACGGGCACAACCCCAGCCCACTTCGTAGAGCGCCTGCGCGTTGAGACTGCGCGGCGACGCCTGGAGGAGTCGCGGGACAAATTGGAAAAAGTTGCGAACGATTGCGGCTTTGGCTCGATCCAAACTTTGCGCCGGTCGTTTCTTCGCGTCCTCCACGTTCCTCCGAACGACTACCGGCACCGGTTCACGGATTCCACAATCAACTGATTCCAATATAGGAGTGAAAAGATTATGAACCGAAGAGAATGGCTCCAGAGATCGGCGGTATTTGGCTTTGGCGCCGCAATACCATTCGCGGCAGTCAAGTTCTACACCGGCGCGACCGCGGCCAAAGCTGAGAGTGGGGCAGACAACAACCCACCCGACAGGCCTAACCCGCTTCAGCCTCCCGCCCAGGGCGCTATTCCGGTCGCCTTTGTGGTCTCTGACGGCGCAGTGGTCATCGACTTCGCAGGACCGTGGGAAGTCTTCCAGGATGTCCATAGCCCGGAAGGCGTGGGATTCTTCAATCTCTATACCGTCGCCGAGACAACGAAGCCGGTCACTGCCAGCGCGGGTCTGAAGATCGTCCCTGAGTACAGCTTCCAAACCGCTCCCGCGCCCAAGGTGATCGTCATCCCGGCACAGAATGGAGACAGCCCGGCGATGCTGGACTGGATTCGCAAGTCGGCAAAGAACGCGGACGTCACGATGTCAGTTTGCACCGGTGCTTACGTGCTTGCGAAGACCGGATTGTTGGCCGGCAAAGCCGCAACCACCCATCACAGTGCCTACAAGGAATTCGCTACGGAGTTTCCGGACATTCAACTGAAGCGCGGAGCGCGGTTCGTGGAAGTTGGAAACCTCGCCTCCGCGGGCGGACTTTCTTCCGGCATTGATCTCGCCCTGCGCGTCGTGGAGCGCTATTTCGGCCGCGCACGAGCGGAGCAGACAGCCGACATGATGGAATACCAGGGACAAGGTTGGCTGGATCCTGACTCGAACGCGGCCTATGCAAAGGCACCCGTCTCCACCGACGAACACCCCCTCTGCCCAGTGTGCGCGATGAAGGGCGATCCTTCGTGGAAGTCCGTTTACCAAGGCAAAACCTATTATTTCTGTTCGCAGGAACACAAGCAGAGGTTCGACGAGGCTCCCGATAAATTTATTAGCGCAGCTTCCAGCCTGCGAGTTATCTTTCAGGGATAAATCTCCATGGCGTGCTCGATGGAATTACGGCGGCGCTGGAACCAGGGGCCGCCTTCGACCCGACCAACAATCTGATCGGCGCCGACCGCCACATCCGCCTCGCCCTCGGACGTGACTATGCCGACGTTTCTCCCCACCCGCGGCGTCCACAAAGGCGAAGCTCAAAGCGCCCTCAGGGTTGCCGTCACCGTCACCCTTCCGACGCTCCTCCGCCCATCCCGGTCCCACCCACCCTCATCATCCAATCCCCCCCGCCGCGGTACGCGCCAACTGCATCGACCACGAACAGCAGCAACAACAATAGCCGAGTCTGGTTGGAAAGTTCGAGTTGCACAAGAGCATGAGGGTTTAGGGATGTCATCCGAGCGCGCTGCCAGCGTGAGGGAGCTGCTGTCCCCATACGAAATCAAAATCCCCACCCCAGTCGCAGGATACGCGACCCGAATGGGGCACCCGCAAGCTGGGGCGTCGCTGAAAGCTTGCAGCTAGCTGACGGCCTTATCGGTGATCTCGAGCCCGCGATCGATGATGGCGAAGGCTTCCCGCATCTGCTGCTGGTTGATGCACAGCGGAGGATTGGTGAAGAAAGTGTTCCAGCGAACGAAGGTGTAAAGCCCTTGCTCGCGGAAGAAGCGCCCGAGCGCGGCCATTTCATCCGACGTGCCATTGAACGGCGCCATCGGCTGACGCGTCTTACGATTGCGGATCAGTTCGAAGATACCGAACAATCCAATCGAGCGCACTGCGCCCACCGAGGGATGTTTGGCCTGCATCTCGGCACCCAGCTGCTGCAGGATCACACCCATTTTTTTCGCGTTGTCGATTAGTCCATCTTCTTCATACACGCGAATGGTCGCCACCGCCGCTGCGCAGCCCATGGGATGACTGTTGTAAGTCAGTCCGCCATAAAATACCTTGTCCTGAAAATGCTGCGCGATGTGATGCCGCATGCCAACCGCTCCCAGCGGCAAATAGCTGGAGGTCAATCCTTTCGCCATGCAAAGCAGATCCGGAACCACATTCCAATGATCGACCGCGAACCACGCCCCGGTGCGCCCGAAGCCAGCCATCACTTCATCGGCGATCATCAGGATTCCATACTTGTCGCAGAGCTTGCGCACGCCTTCGAGATATCCCTCGGGCGGAACCAGAACCCCATTGGTTCCAGTCACCGGTTCGAGCAGGAACGCGGCAATCGTCTGCGTGCCTTCGAGCTCGATCGTCTCCTCGATCATGGCGAGCGAAGATTCCGCCGATTCCCATCCGCGCTCGATGCCATGATAGGGATCGAGCACGTGCACCACACCCGGAATGCCAGGTTCCGCAGCCCATCTGCGCGGATCGCCGGTAAGGCTCATCGCACCCGCAGTCGCACCGTGATAGGAACGATAGCGCGCGAGGATCTTATGGCGTCCGGTGAAGAAGCGTGCGATCTTGATCGCGTTCTCGTTGGCTTCGGCTCCTCCGTTGGTGAAGAAAAAAGTATCGATATCGCCCGGCGTAATCTCGGCGAGCTTTGCGCCGAGGCGAGCGCGAACTTCTGTCGCCATGAACGGATTGGCATAGGCGAGCGTTGCGGCCTGCTCGCGGATGGCCTGGATGACGCGCTCGTCGCCGTGTCCGATGTTGACGGACATGAGCTGGCTGTTGAAGTCGATGAAGCGCTTCCCTTCCGGCGTGTAGAAATAAATCCCTTTGCCTGAAGCAACTGGAATGGGATCGACCTTCGACTGGGCCGACCATTCGTAGAGGGTGTGCTTGCGGCAGAGATCGACGATCTCCTTGCCGGACATCCTTTGGGTCGCGGGATTCGCGATGGTCGTCATTTGTTTTCTGGCTCCTGAACTTTGCGGCGCTTTCGTCCCTGGAAAATCTTCATCACCGGGGTCAAGGAAGCGCACGCATAGACTTTTAGAACTTGCGGCTGTGCTCTTTGGCCCAGCGCTCGACCACGACCTTCTTGTCAGTGTAGAACTCGATGGCGTCGCGGCCCTGACCGTGGAGATCGCCGAAGAAGCTGTTCTTCCATCCGCTGAAGGGGAAGTAGGCCATGGGCGCGGCTACGCCGATGTTGATGCCGATATTGCCCGCCGGAGCCTCGTAACGGAAGCGGCGCGCCGCCGATCCGCTCGAAGTGAACAGCGATGCCTGGTTGCCGTAGGCGCTGCGCTCGAGGAAGGCGAGTGCGTCGTCCATGTTATCGGCGTGGACCAGGCTGAGGACGGGACCGAAGATTTCCGTGTCAGCGATATCGCTAGTTGCGGGAACATCATCGAGAATTGTGGGCCTCACGAAGTTGCCGGATTCGTATTTCGGAATCTTCGAGTTGCGGCCATCGAGCAGAACTTTCGCGCCCTGCTTCTCGCCGAGGCCGATCAGCGATTCAACGCGCTCTCTGCTTTGCGGCGTGATCACCGGTCCCATCTGCACGTCTTTGTCCAGGCCGTTGCCAACTTTCAGTTTGGAGGCGGCATCGGCGATAGCGTCGCGAAATGTCTTCTGCGCCTCGCCAATGGTCACAGCAACAGATACGGCGAGGCAGCGCTGGCCGGCGCATCCGAAAGCGCTGTCGCTGATGATCTGCGTGGCCATCGGCATGTCGGCATCGGGGAGGACGATGACGTGGTTTTTCGCTCCGCCCTGGCACTGGCAACGCTTCCCTTTCTCAGCGGAGCGGACGTAGATGTAGCGTGCGACGGGGGTCGATCCAACGAAGCTGATGGCGCGGACTTTGGGGTGATCAATGAGCGCGTCGACAACCGCTTTTCCGCCGTTCACGAGGCTCACTACGCCTTTGGGCAGTCCAGTTTTCTCCAGCATTTCGTAGACGTAGCGCATGGTGAGCGGTACGCGCTCGGAGGGCTTGAGGATGAAGGTGTTGCCGGTGGCGATCGCGTAAGGCAGATACCAGAATGCAATCATGCCCGGAAAGTTGAAGGGCACAATGGCGGCGGTGACACCGAGAGGTTGGCGGATCATCATCTCGTCGATGCCGCGGGCAACGTCTTCGAGATTGTAGCCTTGCATCATCATGGGAATGCCGCAGGCGACTTCGACATTCTCGATGGCGCGGCGCATCTCGGCTTTGGCTTCAGTGAAGGTCTTGCCGTTTTCCTGGGTGATGATGCGGGCGATGTCGTCGAGGTGATCTTCGAGCAGCATCCTCAGTTTAAACAGAGGCTGGATGCGGTCTTGAGGCGGAGTGCGTCGCCAGTCCGGAAAAGCTGCGGATGCCGCATCCACGGCCTGGTCGACCTCGGCCGCTTCGGCGAGTGGAACTTGGGCGAGAATTTCTCCAGTCGCGGGATTGATGACGTCGCGCCATTCCGAGGCCTGCGAGTCGGTCCAACGACCGTTGATGTAGTTGGTGAGCTTGATGACAGGAGGTGCTGCGACGGTCATAACCATGCCTCTGCTATCGCGAAGAGTAACTCAGATTATTACACTAACTGGGCGACGGCGCCTTTCTTCTCGCCTACGGTAGCGAGCGCGGATTCAAGCACGTCAAGGCCCTCGTCCATTTGCTCGTTGGTGGCGACCAGTGGGACCAGGACGCGGATCACGTTAGAGTAGGAACCGGCAGTGATGGTGATCAGGCCGTGCTCGTAACAATACTTTGTGATCTGTTTCGTCTCCTCGGATGCAGGAAGTTTTGTTTCTTGCGATTGAACCAGTTCGATGGCCTGCATGCCGCCGAGGCCGCGCACGTCGCCGACGATGGGCCAGCGGCGCTGCCAATCTCGGGCACGGCGCTGAAAGCGATCGCCGAGTTCGTTGCCCCGAGCTAGCAAATTTTCTTTTTCAAACAAATCGAGCACGGCGAGCGCGGCGGCACAGGAGAGCGGGTTGCCGGCGAAGGTGCCGCCGAGACCGCCGGGGCCGGGCGCGTCCATGATTTCCGCACGGCCAGTGACAGCAGCGAGCGGCAAGCCACCGCCCAGCGATTTCGCAGTAACGAGGAGATCCGGCTCGATGCCATAACGTTCGCTGGCGAAGAGTGCGCCAGTACGTCCGAAGCCGGATTGGACTTCGTCGGCAATGAAGAGAATGCTGTGCTGGTGGCAGAGATCGATCAAGGTTTTGAAGTAGTCGGGGGGTGGGGCGACGAATCCACCTTCGCCCAAGACCGGTTCGGCAATAACTGCGGCAACTTCTTCATTAGCCACGACCCGCTTGAAACTATCTTCGAGATGGCGCGCGCAGTAGAGATCGCAGGATGGATATTTCAGGTTGTATGAGCAGCGATAGCAGTAGGCAAACGGAACGCGGTACACCTCGCCAGGGAAGGGCGCGAAGCCAGCTTTATAGGGATGTGTTTTGCTGGTAAGCGCGAGCGTCATCATAGTGCGGCCATGGAAGGCGTCTTCGAAGGCGATGATAGCGGGGCGTTTGCTGTAGGCGCGCGCGATCTTAACTGCGTTTTCGATGGCTTCGGCGCCACTGTTGAGAAACAGGGTTTTCTTTGGAAACTTGCCGGGCGTGACTTCGTTCATGCGCTCGGCGAGGCGAATGTAGCCTTCGTAGGGCGTGACCTGGACACAGGTGTGGAGGAATTTGTCGAGCTGGCTGCGGATGGCGTCGACCACGGCTGCCTGGCGATGACCGGCGTTCGCGCAGCCGATGCCGCCAGCGAAATCGATGTAGCGGTTGCCGTCGACGTCTTCGAGCCAAGCCTCTTCGGCTTTGGCGACATAGACGGGCGTACCGTGAGAGAGGCCGCGGGGCACGGCTTGAGAGCGGCGCTCGGAGAGCGCTCTGGACTTCGGGCCGGGGATTTGGGTTTTGATGTGAATGGTACTCATATTTGCTTCTCGTGCGAAATCCTGGAATTGGCAGCGCTGGCGCAAAGGGTGCAGGGGTGCTTCGCCGGCGGTTGATCTTCGCGCTTGGGCGCGAAGATGAATCCTCGCTCGGGATGACCAGGCCTGGGAGATGCTTTCATCAGTACCAACCGATTGCCTGTTCGTTGAGGTTAATGTAGACCTGCTTGGTTTCGAGATATTCTTCGATACCCCAGGGGCCGAGTTCGCGGCCAAAGCCAGATTGCTTGTAACCGCCCCACGGAGCTTCTACATAAGTTGGTTGCATATGATTCACCCAAACGATGCCTGCGCGCAAAGCTTTGACCGCTCGCATGGCTTTGAAAATGTCGCGAGTCCAGACGGCGGCGGCGAGGCCGTAAGGAGAATCATTGGCGATCTTCAGTGCATCTTTTTCGTCTTCAAACGGAATCACGGCCGCAACTGGGCCAAAAATTTCTTCGCGGGCTATGCGGGCGGAGTTCGTGACGTTGGAGAAAATCGTGGGCTGGACGTAGTAGCCTTTGCCAATCTTCTCAGGGCGTCCGCCGCCCGAGGCGAGCGTCGCCTCCTTCTTGCCGATTTCGATGTAGGAGTTCACGCGCTCGTATTGTTCTTTGCTGATCAGCGGGCCCATCTTGGTTTCGCGCTCGAGCGGCGGACCGAGCTTAATCTTCTTGGCCTTCTCCGTCATCGCTTCGACAAAGTTCTTGTAGATCGACTTTTGTACCAGGACGCGGCTTCCGGCGGAACAGACTTCGCCCTGGTTAATAAAAACGCCGAAGAGTGCGCCATCGATGGCGGCTTCGAAGTCAGCGTCGGCAAAGAAGATGTTTGGAGATTTGCCGCCGAGTTCGAGGGTGACGCGTTTGACCGTGTCAGCGGCCTGCTTGACGATGATCTTGCCAACGGCGGCGCTGCCGGTGAAGGCGATCTTGTTCACGTCAGCATGCTGGACGAGCGGCGCGCCGCAGCTTTCTCCGAAACCGGTGACGATGTTGACCACGCCGGGAGGCAGGCCGCAGTCCGCGAAATGGTTCGCGAATTCGAGCGCGGTAAGCGGCGTTTGCTCGGCAGGCTTGAGGACGCAGGTGCAGCCTGCGGCGATTGCCGGCGCGAGTTTCCACGCCGCCATCAGCAACGGATAATTCCAAGGAATAATTTGGCCGGCGATGCCAACCGGTTCCTTGAGCGAAAGGGACATTGCGTTGTCGGGAATGGGATTCACGTAGCCGACGACTTTGGTGGCCAGGCCGCCGTAGTATTCGAAGCAAGTGGCGGCATCGTTGATATCGAACTCGGCTTCGACGATGGGCTTACCGGTGTTGCGGCATTCGAGTTCGGCGAGGGCGGGAAGATTGGCACGGATCTTTTCTGCGAGACGGAAGAGGACGCGGCCGCGTTCTTGCGCGGTTGAAGTGGACCATGGGCCGTTTTCGAAGGCGGCTTTGGCGGCGGCAACGGCGCGGTTCACGTCATCGGCACTGGCCTCAGGAACCTGGGCGATAACCTCTTCGGTGGATGGGTCGAAGACCGGGAAGGTTTTCGCAGACTTGCTCGCCACCCACTCGCCGTTGATGTACATCTGATAGGTACGGACTTCGGTAGTGACTCCGCCTGGCATTTGGTTTCAACCTCCTGCTTCCCCAGCGGCTAAAGCCGCCATCAGTCTTTGCTGCGCTATGGCAGCGCGGAAATGCTGTCCACCCAAAATCACAGTTTGTCGGCGGCCATTGGCACGACCGAGCTCGCGTCTTTCACGATCTCCTCAGGTGCCTTATGTCGGCCATAGACGAAGAAGAAGAACGCGGCGAGACCGATGAAAAGCAGCGTCATACCTATCATCCAGACCTCGTACCAGAAGATTGAGGTAATCTGCTGGGCGGGAAAGAATACCAGCGCGATACCGAGCACGGTTGTAAGTAAGCCGCTGGTACCCGCCAGAAACATCGTGGTGCGGCTGTACTGGCCTTGCGGCGTGGTTTCCCTCACGGCAAATCGAATGAGCGCGCCGAACATATAAAGGAATGGGACGAGCTGAAGAACGACTGCGAGCGACAGCAGTTTCTGGAACGTTTCCTGCACCCCGGCGCCAGCAAAGTTCAGAATCACCAGAACAGCGGACACAATTCCCTGCACCATCAGCGCGGCGTAGGGGGTGGCATAGAGCGGGTGAACTTTGCCGAGCCACGAGGGCATGTAGGAATCGAGTCCGGCAACGAAAGGGATGCGGGCGGAGCCGCCCATCCATGCCGAGCCGATGCCGGCAATGGAAAGGCTAAGCATGAGTGCGAAGGGCACGGTGATCCACGCAACTCCGACACGGCCGGCCATTTGACTGACGGCCTGAACGATCCCTTGGAGGACGTTGACATTTTTCCCAACGGCGATGAGGAGAGTGAGAGTCGCGCCGACATACAGGGCGCCGGAAAGGACGCCGCCCCAGGCCACCGCCCCGGGAAGCGTGCGAGCCGGATCTTTAATTTCGTCGCCCATGACCGAAGCGAGTTCGAGGCCGACCAGGCCGAAGCAGATGACACCGAACGAATTCAGGACGAAGCGCGGATTGGATGGGATCTTGAAATCTGCGAGCGTGAGGGTGGTACCGAAGCGCGACCACATGAATATGCCGAGGCCGATCAAGACCGCGGCGGCGACAAAGGTGCCGATGGCCCCGAGGTTGTTGATCCACTTGCCAACGCCGAGGCCGACGATGTTCAGAACGGTGAGCAGGGCGAGCAAGAAAAGCGACGTGGTGGAGGCGAAGATTTTGTTATCCGCGAGACCGAGATGGCTAGGACCAAGCACGTAGACGGAGACGCCGACAAAATAGAGCATGACGGTCGGCACGTAGAGCATGTTGTTGGTCCAGTAGCACCAGCCGGAGAGAAATCCGTGAAAATCGCCGAAGACTTCCTTGGCCCAGAGATAGACTCCGCCCTCGCCAGGATAGCGGTGGGCAAGTTCGATGACGGCGATGCCTTGCGGCCAGAAGAATAATACGAGCGAGACGATCCACAGCCAGATGGTTACCCCGCCGTTCGCGGCGATGGAGGGGACCACGTTCAGGTTGAACACAGCGACGACAAAAAGAAGAACGAGATCGCGGCGTCCGAGGGCGCGGATCAGGTGAGTCTGGACCACGGGTTGGGTGGTGGTGGACAAAGTCTCTTCGCTGGCTACAACCCAGCAGGTTCCCTTTGACTAGCTCAGGGCAAGCTCTCACCGGGCTTCGCCCGGTGCGGATTGACAACCGTATTTTTAATCCTCGACTCGCGGCGGGGACAGCCGGGGGCGACGGTCCCCCCACGAGCGTTGGGATCTATAAATTCAGTGCGCCGCTAATACTGGCTGCCCTGCGCGTTCTTGCTGAGCTTTCGCGAGCGAGGCGGCGATGTCATCGAAGGCAGATAGATGCCTATCGATGTCTGCCTCGGTGTGTTGGACCGAGATCGTCCACTGCTCATCCCACCAATAGGGCTGGGCCATAACACCGCGGTTGACCATGGCGAACCAATAGTGGCGCCAGAGATCGATATCGATCGTGGTCCAATCGCGGTAGTTACGAATTTCCTTGGGATAGAACATGAGAGCGCCGTTCGCTCCAGCTTGCGCGATGTAGGCTTGCAGGCCGACCTTCGCAATCGTCTTGCGGTATCCATCGGCGAGTTTCTTGCCGAGTTTGTCGACCTGTGCGTAGTTCTCGCGCGTAAGCACTTCGCGAAATGTGGCGAGACCCGCAGCCATCGAAATCGGGTTGGTGTTGTAAGTGCCGCCATGGAAAACCTTGTGTTGCGAGATGAGGTCCATTACCGCCGTGCTCGCACCGAATGCGGCTAACGGCAGGCCTCCGCCGATAGACTTGGCGAGACAGATCATGTCTGGGTGAACGTTGAAGTACTCGCTGGCGCCTCCCCATCCAAGTTTGGCACCGGTTTTCACCTCGTCGAAGATCAGAAGCGCGCCCTGTTTGCTGGCGAGATCGCGAAGACTCTTCAGGAAGCCGGGTTGCGGCAGGCAAAGCCCGACATTCATCAGAATGGGTTCGAGAATGATCGCGGCGATCTCGCCGGGATTTTCTTGAAAGCGGCGCTCGACGGTGGCGAGGTTGTTGAAGGTCGCGATTTTCACATCGGCGACGGCCGATTGTGGCACGCCTAAGCCGCCGGGAACGGATGTGGGATCGTCGATGTCACCGAATTCGGGAGCCTGCGGCTTTACGCTGACCAGAGCGGAATCGTGCAAGCCGTGGTAGGCGCCTTCGAACTTGATGATCTTGTCGCGGCCGGTGGCGGCGCGGGCAAGGCGGATGGCGTGCATGGTGGCTTCCGTGCCGCTGTTGCCGAATCGGACCATCTCAACCGGAAAGCGTTTGCAGATTTCTTCGGCGAGTTCCCACTCCATATCGTGCGGCATACCGAACATGGTTCCAGTGGAGAGACGTTTTTCAACGGCTTTCATGACCGCAGGATGGCAGTGTCCAGCCATGAGCGCGCCGAAGGTCAGATTGTGATCGATGTATTCGTTGCCATCGAGGTCGCGGAACCTGCTGCCGCTCGCTTCCTTCACGAAAATGGGCCAGGGATCGTAGTGGCGATAGTTGCTGGCCACACCGAGCGGGATGCGTTTGAGATTCTTCTTGTGGGCGGCGGCGGATTTGGGGGTGCGGCGCTCGAACGTGTCGAGTTCCTTCTGCAGATCGGGATACATCGAATTGCTCCGGGGTAGCTCAGGCCGTCGTCACCTTGGTGAGCGGGCCATTAGAATGCCGGGCGGCTCGCCGCCCGGGGACATCTGTTGTTAAGTTTAGTCCCTTAAGCTAGAAATAGAACTTTAAAGCAAACTGCACCAGGCGCGGGTCCTGAGCCTCCGTAATCTTTCCAAATAGAGTGGTGCCATCGGAGAAGTGGCCGTCCGGGTTGTAGAAATTGGTGTGGTTGAAAATGTTGAAGAACTCTGCCCGGAACTGAAAATACCGTTGCTCGCTGAGGGAGATTTTCTTGTGGACGGAGAAGTCCCAGTCGTCGAGCGCCGGACCGCAGCAGAGGCTGCGCGGTGTGCCATTGTTGAACTGGCCGAGGGGCGGAACTGAAGCATTCAGCGGATTGGTTGCGGCGGTGGCAAAGTCACCGGGATTAAAGTAGTAATTGGGCGACGAAATGCCAAGCGCAGGAACGGTAAGTGTGTTATGGGGATTTAGTTTCTGGAAGGGCGCCACCAAACTCGGCGCCTCCGTGCCCAGGAAGAAGATGCTGGCAATCAACTCCGTATCGTCCTCGGTGTCCAGGCGGATGGGGAACCCACTCTGGAATTGGGCAATACCGGAGACGGCCCATTCATTCAACACCTTACCGGCAAAGCCGTGATGCTGCTTTATGGGCAGCTCCCAGTCATAACTGACCACAAAGCGTTGGTGGGAATTGAACAGCGACAGCCCGCGGCTGGCGCGGTAGTTGAACGGATCGAGGGTTTCTTCAAACGTAGACCCATCGTCGAGTGACTTGCTGAGAGTATAGGAAGCCTGAAACTGCAACCCACGCGAAAAGCGCTTTTCGAGCATCGCTTCGAATGCGTTGTAACTGGAATTAGCAATGGTGTCTTCGGCGAAGACATCGCTGAACACCGGGATGCCATCGGCGGGGCAGCCATTCCCCGTGACGGGGTTGCAGCTCGGCGAGGAGTACGGACGCAGTCCAACGAATTGCAGGGTTTGTCCGGTGCCGTTGACGACTTGGCCGTTTGGCAAGTGGAATGGATAGCCGTTCGGAACGGTCACGCTCCATTGGCTGTCTTCCAGAAATGGACCGCACTGAGTTGGCGTTCCGTACGAGGTCACATTGTTCTGGTTTTGGCTGTAGATGTTGGCCATGTCGACGCAGGTCTGCGGCGACGATGGATTTATGTCATGCGAGGCCAGCAACCGATGGCCTTCGGACCCTACGTATCCGAGCTGCAACATCGTATCTCTCGTAAGCTGGCGCTGAATCGTGAGGTTAAACTGAGACGTGTACTGGGTGCGTAGATGGGGCTGGAACTCTCCGTAAAGAAGAATCGGACGAAACAGAGAGTAATCCACTGGCTGTCCGGGAGTGGGCGTCAGGATGCCATTGAAAGGATTCGGTGCGACCGAACCTCCGGCCTGGTAAACGAAGGGAGTGTTAAAGAAGGTATCGAACAGCGACGAACTGCCGCCGAACGGCGGTTCAGCTCCGAATTGCGCCAAAACCAGTTCCTCGATCGGGTTGTAGAACAGGCCCCATCCGGCGTGAATGCTGGTTGTACCATTCTTCCCAAAAACCTTTCCCAGGACGCCATCGCCGAAGTCTGGACTGTAGGCAATGCCTGCCCGCGGGGCAAAGGCCTTGTGGTAGGTTGAGGTCAGTCCGGCGGGGACGCCAGGATCGCCTGGCACCACCAGACCGGTGGGTTGAACGCCCACCGCGCTACAACTGGAGCTGCTCACCCCAAAATAGCTTTGGCTCAAGGCCGACAGCGCGCACGGATAGACGCTGGAGTTCTGCCCCGGCCGGAAGGTTTCCACGTGACCACTGATGTCCGTAAGCGGGGTATCGAGCTCCCAGCGCAGGCCGTAGTTGAGCGTCAGGTTGGGCTTGATCTTCCAGCTATCTTGAGCGAAGGGATAAAACGATGTGCCGCGAATATCCTCCCGCTGTCCAGAGCCCTGCGTATAAGTATCGGTTAAACCCAGAAGATACTCCGCGTAGTTATCACCGTCCGCGGGGAGGATTGCGTTGGAACCGCTATTGTCGAAGGAAAATTCGCCGTTGACGTCGAAGTAATAGTACTGGTCAAAACGGGCCCGACGGACATCGGCGCCAAACTTGAAAGTGTGGCTGCCCTTCACCCAGGTCAAATCGTCCGACCATTGAAAGCTGTTGCCGACCTGTGGTAGCACACCCTCAAAATTGTTGCCAAACACAGCGCCGCCGCCGATATCGACGTAGGGAACGCCGGTAAGATTCGCGGGCAGGCCGGGAGTGATTCCGCCCTTCCCGGCAGGGACGCCGGAACTGGTGAGAAGACCATTGATGGCCGCAGAATCTGATGTTCCGTTGAAACAGAAAGATGCCGCTGCGCCGGTGCACGAACTGGTGACTGCGCCGGTGGTCTGCGGTTTCAGGAAGCCAAGCTGCCCCTCGCGCATGTAGGTGAAGCGCGCTTCATTCACCACGGCATTGCTGATGGTCCAGGTGTGGCTGAGGTTCCATTGTTGAAAACGGCTGTTGTTAAAGTTGCCAAAGCCGGGAACGGTCGCACCCGCCGCCTCAAATTGATCGTAGGGTTGAAACTGCCGCGCGTCGTTGAAGTAGTAGTAGGCGGAAAAATTCTGATGGCTATTGATTCGGTGATCAATGCGGACGGTAAACTGATCCTCATTATCGGAGCTCACGGGCACGGACACATTCTGATTGCCGCCCACGTTTGCCGCAGGCACAAACTCCTGCAACAGGTTAGCGGCAACCGGATCCTGGCACGGCGCCGGAATCACGGCGTTGGGAAATACCGTAGACCATGCCGGACTGGCGCCCAAGCTAGCGACTGTGTAGCCCAAAGCTGCGTCACATCCGGGGCGGCCATCGAGTACTTGCGCAACAAAAGGACTCGCAGCATTTCCGGAAAAGGGACCTTGAGCGGAGAAGTTCCCTGCGAACTCTCCCGTCGGCGCGGTCAGCGATGGCTGGCCGGCGGGAACGTTCACGCTGGCGCCGGTCAGTCCCTCCCGCACTCGACGCCCTTCATACGAAAGAAAGAAAAAAGTGCGGTCCTTCTTTATGGGACCGCCGAAAGTGCCGCCATACTGGTTCTGGTTCCACTGTGGCCGTCCCTCGACATCGAAGTAGTTCTTGGCGTCGAGCACGGTATTGCGGAAGTACTCGTAAATGTCGCCATGAAAGCTATTACCGCCGGACTTGGTGATCACGTTGACAACAGAGCCGGAGTTGCGGCCATATTCGGCGTCAAAGGTGTTGGTGATGACGCGGAACTCCTCAACACTGTCGGGAGTGGGCTGTACGGTGGGCGAGTTCACGAACTGATCGTTGGCGTCCCCGCCGTTGACGCTGAAGTTGTTGGCGCGTGTGCGCCCACCGTTCACCGACACGGAACCGGTATCCTGCGATCCATAGAAAAGGCTGCCGTTGCCATTTCCCAGCTGAGCTTGCACACCGGGCTGAAGTTGCAGGAACTGGTAGGTATCACGGCTGTTCAGAGGCAGCTCGTTGATCGAGCGATCATTGATCACCGCGCCCAACTGAGTGCTGGTGGTATCAACCTGGGGAGCTTCTGAAGTTACTTCCACAGTCTCCTGCGAGGCGCCGATTTGCAAGGTGGAGTTGAGGGTTACGACCTGATTGACGTCGACGATTACGCTCTTCTGAACATTTTTCTTAAAGCCGGTTAACTCAAACTGGACAGTGTAGGTGCCGGGAGCGACCTCGACGAAAGTGTAGTCGCCGCTGCCATTGGTGAGTGCGTCGCGGGACTGGCCGGTTGCTTCGTTAATCAGAGTAACTTTCGCACCCGCGAGGACGGCACCAGTGGGATCGGCGATACGGCCCACGATGCGGCCGTTGACGCTTTGGGCGGAGAGCAGCGCGGGCAACAAAAGAGAGAGGGCGACGAGGACACAAATCGTTTTCAGACACATCAGGGTCCAGCGGGCTCGCAGTGACGGCATGGAACCTCCAGGCATTTTCGGCAGAAGTTTTTTTCTTGAAAACGACAGCTTGTGTCCAGCCACAACCTTGCTATAATCCCGCAAGGTTAGAGAAGAGGTACGCGTACTGTCAAGGATAAAAACGCGTTCCTTCGCATAGAAAACTTGAATGGCATCCTCCCGGCGAACCATGAACGCACCCAGCGCCAAGGCGTACTTGAAGATCGGAGATGTGGCGCGGCGCGTGGGAGTTTCGCCGTCGGTGATCCGATCATGGGAGAGCCTGGGCGTGACGCGTCCCCGGCGCACGGAAAGCAAGTACCGGCTGTACACCGCCGACGACGTGAAGTTGCTCAAGCGGGCTCGTTTTCTGCGGAAGGTGCGGGGGTTAAACGCAGCGGCGATTGTGGAGTTACTGCGACGGGAAGGACGGGCACGCCCAGCGGCGGACGGAGGCGCCGGAGCGATTGGAACGCACCTGCGGCGGTTGCGGGCGAAGCGGAAACTGCCGCTAGCGCAGGTGGCACAGGCGGTGGGCATCTCGGTGGGATTCCTGAGCGCTCTGGAGCGGTCGCAGATGACCGGGTCGGTGGGAACGCTGCGCAAACTGGCGCGATTTTATAAGACCAACATCTTGGATTTTTTTGACGCGACGGGAGCGAGCAGTCGGCAGGTGCAACCGGAACAACGAAAAGTGCTGGAGGCTGGCCCTGGCGTTCGCATGGAGTTGCTGGCCTGGGGAAATGCCGTGATGGAACCGCATCTGTTTCGCGTGGCGCCGGAAGCGGGCAGCGGCGACTCCTATACCCACGAGGGCGAAGAGTTCCTGTACGTGTTGCAGGGCGAGTTGATGATCACGCTCGAAAAAGAACAATACCGGCTCAAGGCGGGCGACAGTTTTTATTTTGAGAGTGCGACACCGCATCATTGGAAAAATCCCGGGCGGGCGGAAACCTGGGTGCTGTGGGTGAACACGCCGCCGACCTTCTGAACAGTCGGGTCATCGTTCAAGGCCCAGGGAGTGGCCGTTGCGAGCCGCGAGGAGGAACAAGTGAAGATGCGACCCCGAATGGTTCTGCCGTTCCTGCTGACCGTAATTTTCTTCGCTTTGTCGTGCACCAAGAAAACGCCTACGTTAAATCTGCTGGTGTGGGAAGGCTACGCCGATCCCTCCTTCGTAAAGGCTTTTGAGGAACAGCATCATTGCAAGGTATCGGCGTCGTACATGGGATCGAGCGACGAGCTGACCACCAAGCTGAACGGCGGAGCCGCCTCAAATTATGACGTCATCTCTCCCTCAAGCGATGTGGCCACTGCCATTGCGATGAAGGGATTTGCCGCTGCGCTCGATCTCTCCAAGATTCCCGCATATGCGCAGCTTTCTCCGCAGCTCGTTTCCCTTCCCCTGGTGCGTCTGAACGGCCAGGTGTACGGTGTTCCGTTCATGTGGGGACCGGACCCCCTGCTCTACGACACCACGGTATTTGCACGGGCTCCCGAGAGCTGGAATGTGCTTTGGGATCCGAAATACCGCGGAAAGATTTCGGTGTGGGACGATCTGTCCACCGTCTATATGGCGGCGCAAGTACTCGGCTATGACAAACCCGATCCGTCGCAGCTTTACAACTTAAGCGATGAACAGCTTGAGGCAGTGAAGAAAAAGTTGCTGGAATTGAAACCGAATGTCCGCAAGATGTGGTCGACCGGGGGGGAGTTGACGAATCTCTTTCAGAATCACGAGGTAGTAGCCGCCATGGGATGGCCGCTGATGACCAATCAGCTGCGCAAAATCAACTTCCCGGTGGGAGAGACGATTCCGAAGGAAAACACCACGGGCTGGATCGATCACCTGATGATCACCGCGGGCAGCGAGAACAAGGAATTGGCCGAGGAATTTCTTGAGTACATGATTGAAGCGCAGACCCAGAAAAAGGTGACGGATGTTACCGGATACACCCCAGCGAATCCCCAGGCTGCGCAATTCATGACGCCCGCGGAAGTGAAGAGTTTGCACCTTGACGATGTGGACAACTACCAGAAGCGGCTTTATTTCTGGCAGAACGTGCCGCGGCGCGCCAAGTACAACGAGATTTGGAACGAAGTGAAGGCGGCGCAGTAAAACGGGCTTCGGGTGAGTTTGCTCTGACCGAAGTCTGAGGGGCCGCCAGATTCTGGCTTATTCAGGATCGGTGAGAAACGTTGGGATTGATGACCACTTCTGAAACTGCTACCAGGTCGGCGGATAGTCCGGCCCAAGCTCCGCTGCTCCGGATTCAGAATGTCGCCAAGAGTTTCGGCAAGAATGTCGTGCTGCGCGACATTTCTTTGGACGTGGCGGAAGGCGAATTTCTCACCATCCTGGGGGAAAGCGGCTCGGGCAAGACCACCCTGTTGCGCATCATTGCGGGCTTTGAGAGTGCGAGCGCCGGCGAAGTGTGGATGGGCAATGAGCGACTGGATCGCCAACCTCCCTATCGGCGGCGAGTCAACACGGTTTTCCAGCATTATGCGTTGTTTCCGCACCTCACCGTGGAGCAAAACGTAGCCTATGGACTGCGGGTGGCGAACCGGCCTGAGGTGGAAATTGCATCTCGAGTACAGGACGCGCTGGAGAAAGTAAAGATGTCGGCACACGCCAAATCGAAGCCATCCAAAATCAGCGGAGGACAGCAGCAGCGGATCGCGCTGGCTCGGGCGCTAGTGAACCGTCCGCGTCTGCTGTTGCTGGATGAGCCGCTCTCGGCGTTGGACGCGAATCTGCGGCGGCAGATGCAGCTGGAATTGAAATCACTGCAACGCGAAGTCGGCATCTCGTTCATCTTCGTGACTCACGACCAGGAAGAGGCAATGGTGATGTCGGACCGAATCGCGTTGCTGCGGTCAGGAGAACTGGAGCAGGTCGCGACTGCTCGCGAAATTTACAAGCGGCCCGCCACCGCCTATACGGCGCAGTTTATTGGGCACACGAATCTCTTAAAGGGCGAAGTGCGGGGAGGGGTGGTACGCTGCGCTTCCTTGACCTGGACGGTGACACTTCCGAATGGTCCGGCTCTGTTCTCCTTGCGGCCGGAGAGTGTTCGATTGGCTTTGGGAAACGCGCCGGCAGCAGAAAACGTACGCGTTCGCGGCAAGGTCCTTCATCAGGCCTTTCACGGGGCGACCGAATTGATTCGTGTGGAATGCGGCGATGGGCTGGTGCTGGTGGTGCGAACTCCGGGCAGCGGCGGAAAGCTGGACGATGTCGAACTGGAGTTCTCTCCGGCCGACGCTGTGCTGGTGCGCGAGTCTCCGGAAAGAACCTGATGTTCTCTCGAACTTACAAAGCGGCGGTCACTCTGCCTCCATTGCTGTGGGTGACGGTTTTTCTGCTGATGCCGTATCTGCTGATGTTTTGCTACAGCTTCTGGTCGGTGTCAGCGTCGCAAACCATCGTGCACGCGTGGAGTCTCGATAATTACCGGCAACTGCTGCGCGTGGACGTTTACTGGCAGACTCTGCTGCGTTCCATGTGGATCGCGGCAAGAGTAACCATCTTTTCTCTGTTCCTCGGGTATCCGCTGGCATATTTTCTTTCCTTTTATGCGGGAAAGAAAAGAGACTTGCTCTATCAGCTGGTGATTATTCCTTTGTGGGTCAGCTACCTGGTGCGCGCCTATGCGTGGAAAACGATCCTGGGCTCGGACGGCGTGCTGAATACTCTCCTGCAGTATGTGCATTTGACGAAGCACCCGCTGGAATTCCTGCTCTACAGTCCGTTTGCGGTGGTACTGACGCTAACGCATATCTACACTCCATTTACGTTTCTGCCAATTTACGCGGCCCTGGAGCATATTCCTCGCAATCTGGTGGAGGCATCGCATGATCTGGGTGCCACCCCGGGGCAGACATTCTGGAGGGTGGTTTTCCCGCTGTCGATTCCGGGCGTGCTGGCGGGAGCGACGTTTGCTTTCGTTTTGAGCCTGGGCGATTTTCTTGCGCCTCTGCTGCTAGGCGGCCCAAGCGGCATCATGATTTCCAATATTGTGGTCAGCTTGTTTGGCGCGGCTTTCAACTGGCCGCTGGGCGCGGCAATTTCGTTGTGTATGTTAGCGCTGGTAGTAACCCTGCTGTTTTTCTCCGAGCGACTGGAAAACAAGTGGAGCTTTTCATGAGCGAGACGACATTCGCGGCGAGCTCACGCTGGTTGCTCTTCCATGCGATAGCCGTATTCGTATTCCTCTATTCGCCGATCGCCATCCTTATTCTTTATTCGTTCAACGGTGAGGGGGTTGGCGGATTCCCGCCGCATCATCTGACGCTGGACTGGTATCGCACGCTTTTCGCCGACGGGCCGATCTGGGATTCGGTGCTCAACAGTGTGCAGGTGGCCGTGGCCGCGATGGTGATCTCGCTCGCGTTCGGCGTGCCGGCAGCGTTGGCGCTCGAGCGCGCGCAGTTTCCCGGCAAAACCCTGTTCCGGCGCTTAGTATTGCTGCCTTTGATTCTGCCGGGGATTATTACGGGGCTTTCGTTGCTGATGCTGTTTAACGTGGTGGGCACCAAGCTCAGCCTCGTGACGATCATCCTGGGACACGGAACCGCGCTGATCTCCGTAGCAACTACGGAAGTATTCGCGGGCCTGCAGAAACTCGATCGGGCGCAGGAAGAGGCTTCCCTCGATCTGGGTGCGAATTACTGGCAAACATTTTGGCGGGTCACGGTGCCGAACCTGAAGCTGCCGATTATCGGTGCGGGGTTGCTCATCTTCACACTGTCGATGGACGAGATTGCCGTCAGCTTCTTCTTGATCGGGCGTGACAACACGCTGCCACTGGAAATATGGGGACGGCTGCGGCGCGGGATCACACCGGAGATCAACGCGGTATCGACGATTATCTTTGTGTTTTCGCTGGCGGCGATTGTCCTGTGGTATCGCCTGCGCATGCGTGGCGAAGGCCGGACGGGCGTTGGGAGCGAGATCGTGGAAGCTGCGGAGGGGCATGCAGGATGAGCGCGAATCGCAGAGACTTCATCAAGTTTGTGGTGGCAGGCGCGGTGACGGCGGGATGCCCCATCGATCTTTCCTTGGTGGCAGCTGAGAGCGACGGCGCTGGGAAAAATGATGCCGCGGATGTAGACGGGGAAGACAATCGAATCTGCCACCAGGTGCGCGATGGCAAGGTTTTCACACAGCCTCCCGCCTCGACGCGGCATGACGTGGTGATTGTCGGCGGCGGAGTGAGCGGCTTAGCAGCAGCCTATCGTCTGCAGCATCGTGATTTCTTGTTGCTAGAAAAAGAGCCGCACTGGGGGGGCAATGCCTATGCAATGGAGTATGGGGACAGCGTTTATGGGACGGGTTCGGCGTTCTTGACGAAGGATGAATATGCCTACCACTTCGCGCAGGAGATTGGCTTGGAGCCCTTGCCCGTCAACAGCCCGGACGCCACCATCATTCATGGTGAGTTGGTTCTCGATACCTGGGGCGACGGCGTCGATAGGCTGCCTTACGCGACTGCGGTGCGCGAGAGCTTCAAGAAGTTCAAGAAGGAAATGCTGGCGATTGACGTGGAGAAGCGTGGCCAGGAGCTTTTCAATCAGCCATTTTCGGATTTCTTGCAGGGACATCCCGAAGAACTCAAGCAATGGTGGGATAACTTCGGGCCCTCCAACTGGGGTGCAACCAGCGGAGACACAGCGGCCGGCATCGCCATTGATGCGCTGCAGGAAATGGTGGGAGAGAGTCGAGTCGACGATCGCTACACTTGGCCCGGAGGTTTGGGGGCGCTCACCAAGAAACTTGCGGACATTCTGCAGCCGAAGTACACGGACCGCATGCAGACGGGCGCGACAACCGTGGCCGTGGCCTCGGAAAGAGACAAGGTGCTGGTGACTTATATGCTGGGCGGCGAACTGAAGACGGTCGCGGCCAAAACCGTAATCATGGCGACGCCCAAGTTCATCACGCGGCGCATCGTCGCGGGACTACCCGACAAGCAGAGTGATGCCATGCAACAGATTCGCTACATTCCGTATCCGGTGGTGAATTTGATTTTCGACAAACCGGTCTTCAATCATGGCTACGACACGTGGTGCCCCGGCAACAGCTTTACGGACGTTGTGGTCGCAGACTGGGTGATCCAGAAGCAGCCGGGCTATCAGCAGAGGTTCAACATACTCAGCTGCTACACGCCCTTGAAAGAAGAGGAGCGCGGCCAGTTGCTCAGTGAAACGGGAGCGCGCAAGATCGCTGCTAGCGTGTTGAGCGATTTTCAGAAGCTGATGCCGGCACTTCATGTCGATCCGGTTGAAGTGCACATTTACCGGCGCGGGCATCCTTTATATATGTCTACGCCCGGACTTTACACGCAGGTTCAGCCTCTGGCGCGGCATCCCATGGATCGTGTGTTCTTTGCCAACACAGATTCGGAAGGCCCGGAATCGACGACCAATCAAGGGATTCTTGCGGCGCAACGCGCCGTGAAACAAGTAGAAGCACGCTTGGCCGGAAGGCCTGCACCGAAACAGACAGCGGTTGCCGGCTAAAATGTTTTTCAGTTTTCGCGTTTCAATCTCCCACGGACCTGAACCCGCCAAGGGAAAGTCCTACGTAATCTCCTGAGAAACTGCAACCCATAGTAAAGTTATAGGTAGGCATTTGGCGGGGGATACCGTCAGCTCCCGCCGGCAGGTTTTACCACAAAGGACAACCATATTTTGAATTTGAGCATTCGCAACATCGCCATCATCGCGCACGTCGACCACGGCAAGACCACGCTCGTGGACGCCATGCTGCAACAAAGCGGCATTTTTCGCTCCAACGAGCACCACGTCGAACGCGTGATGGATTCGAACGAACTGGAGCGCGAGCGCGGCATCACGATTCTTGCCAAGAACACAGCCATCTTCTATCACGACGTGAAGATCAACATCGTGGACACGCCCGGTCACAGCGACTTCGGCGGCGAGGTGGAGCGCGCCCTCAAAATGGTAGATGGAGTGATGTTGCTGGTGGACGCCAGCGAAGGGCCGCTGCCGCAGACGCGCTACGTGCTCAGCAAGGCGCTCGAGGCCAAGTTGCCGCCCATCGTGGTGATCAACAAGATCGACCGTCCCGATGCGCGTCCGCAGGAAGTGCTCAACGAAATCTACGACCTGTTTATCGATCTGGACGCGAAGGAAGATCAGCTCGATTTTCCGGTGTTGTACACAAATGCGAAAGAAGGAACGGCGTCGGCGGACGTCAAAGTTGCAGGCGAGAATCTGCGGCCCTTGTTTGACGCGATTTTGAAAACGATTCCCCTGCCTCAGGGCGATCCCGCAGGTCCGTTGCAGATTCTGGTTGCTAACCTCGACTACAGCGATTTTCTCGGACGGCTGGCAATCGCGCGTGTATTCAACGGAACCATGTACACGGGCGAAGACGTAGTTATCGCCAAGCGCGATGGATCGATGCACAAAACCAAAATCACGAAACTGTTTTCTTTTTCTGGGCTGAAGCGGACAGACATTACAGAGACAGTGCTGGGCGATATTGTTGCTGTGGCAGGGGTGGAAGGAATCACGATCGGCGAGACGATCACGGATCCGGTGAATCCTGCGCCGCTGCCGCCCATCGTGATCGATGAGCCGACCATAGCGATGACCTTTACGGTGAATACTTCGCCGTTTGCGGGACGCGAAGGAACTTACGTTACCTCGCGCAATCTGCGCGAACGACTGGCGAAGGAGTTGCTCACGAACGTTTCTTTGCGCGTGGAGGAGATGGGCACGACCGACTCGTTCAAAGTACTCGGCCGCGGCGAACTGCAGCTTTCTATTACCATTGAAATGATGCGGCGCGAGGGCTACGAGCTCATGGTGGGCAAGCCAGAGATCGTCACCAAGCGCATCGATGGCAAGCTGATGGAACCGGTAGAGCATCTCACGGTGGATGTTCCCGAAGGTTTTGTGGGCGTGGTGATGGAGCAGTTGGGATCGCGCAAAGCCGAGGTCGTCAACATGCACAACCACGGCTACGGGCGAGTGCGAATTGAGTTTCGCGTGCCCAGCCGTGGTCTGATTGGGCTGCGCAGCCAGTTGCTCACCGACACGCGTGGGACGATCGTCATGAATTCGCTGTTCGATGGATATATGGAATGGCAGGGCGAAATTCCACATCGAATTACGGGTGCGCTGATTGCAGATCGTACGGGCACTTCAACCGCATATGCGCTGTGGGGCCTGCAGGAGCGTGGAGAACTCTTCGTGTCACCTGGGGTTGAGTTGTATGAAGGAATGATTATCGGAGAGAACGCGAAAGACGATGATCTGGAAGTCAATGCGGTGCGGGAAAAGAAACTCACCAATATGCGGGCTTCGACCGCGGATGAGGCCATTCGGCTGGTTCCTTTCCGGCAACTGAATCTGGAACAGGCGATTGAATTCATTGCGGATGACGAGTTCGTCGAGATCACTCCCAAATCACTGCGATTGCGCAAGAAAATTTTGCAATCGAACGGACGCAAGAGGCGGGCAAAAGAAGCCCTGGAAGAAGTGTGAAATCTAGCGGGCAAATCGGGAAGTCGAACGCAGAGGCTCCGCTTCGAATGTTTCTGGTGCCTTGTAGTTGCGGCACGACGTTCGCGGTCACGGAAAACTACGACCATCGCGGCACCGCCTGGAGCCGATACATGATCTGTCCGGGTTGCGGCAAGCGGCACGATCCCAAGAACCGGCTACTGCAAGTGGGCTATCACCGCGAAGGGTACTGGCAAGTGGACAAATGCTAGCCGCGCTTCCCGCAGGAGCATCTACCCTGATTTAACATGCCACGCTTGACAAACCTGCTATACTTCTGGCCGCATTCGACTGCCGCCAGCTCCGGTCTCGATTTTCAGGAAGGTGTCCCCAACCTGCCAGTCCTGCCGAATTGAGCTTGCACTTCGACAGCTCAATGCAGAGGGCGATGCGTGAAGAATATTTTCGTGGGGAATCTGAGCTTTAACACATCAGAGGACGAACTGCGCCAGATGTTTGAACCGTTTGGGCAGGTAGATCGAGTCAGCATCATGACGGACCGCGACACGGGACGCTCGCGCGGGTTCGGCTTTGTGGAAATGGCCAGCAACGAAGACGGAGAAAAGGCCATCACTGCCTTGAACGGCACGCAGGTGGGAGGGCGCACGCTCAATGTGAACGAGGCGCGACCCAAGACCGAGCACGGCGGAGGCGGGGGACGAGACCGCGGAGGGCGTGGCGGAGATCGCGGGGGGGACCGTGGTGGCCGCGGCGGGGGTGGCGGTGGCCGGGGCCGCTGGTAGAAATCCGCAAGTTCAGAGGGAGAGATGATCTTTTCGACTCCGAAAGGTGCCCTACCTTCCGTAGTCGCACTGCTGCCTTTAGGAATCCCCGCTACGGTTCGAATTGAGGACGTACCAAGGTCTGGCCCTTCCCCGGCAGGGGGCTCAATTGAAGCTTCTCGCCTCGCCCATGTAAACTGAATGTCGTCGGTGTGCGCCCGTAGCTCAGTTGGATAGAGCGATTGCCTCCGGAGCAATAGGTCGGGAGTTCGAATCTCTCCGGGCGCACCATTCACTTCCTTTCAAGTCAACAACTTCCTTAACGATCTTGTTACCGATGTAGGAAACGCGAACGGGAAGGCCGTCGTGGATTGCCCCCCCATGCGACGCGGAATTATTAAATCCTGCCGTCACTTCGAAGTCCGAGTAGCAACAGGTCTGTGACTGCACAGAAAAGCATTCATCCTGATGTCCTTCATACGGCATGGGGCGAAAATTTGAGACTCGCCCTTCGACCACTGAGAATTGTGAGCGACGATACGCCGTATGCAGCGCAACATACTCTTTGAAGGTCGACAGGAATGTCACTCCCGACCATAAGGCACCGAAACCGATCACGAGATATACAGCGATCTTACGTGAACGCGGTAGCGGCCAATTGAGGGTTCTCCTCAACCATAGGACTACACCACCGATGGCTACAAAAACCAGTCCACATGCCGGAAACCACCATTGAAAGCCCTTCTGGTATAGGTCGAATGCGACGCGATATTGATCGTGTGCGATCAAGGAAGTGGCGGCCAAATGATACTACTGGATGGTTGATGAAATCGCATTATAAAAGGGCGCCCCTCTTGGGGTAGGTTGTCATCATCGCGTATGACCACCTACGAAAGGAGCACCCTCAATGATCGGTGAAAAGTATATTGGGCTCGACGTTCATCAAGCAACTAT